>CACLZM010000001.1 GCA_902611415.1 uncultured Alphaproteobacteria bacterium
AAAGTGTGTAGACACAGCCGAAAAAGCTGGAAAGCAAGATTATATTTTTGTTACTCTAAAAGCTCATTCAGTTCCGGGTTGTCTTGATGCATTTGAAGTTCTTATGAAAGATGATACTTCATTTGTCTGGGGTGTGAATGGTATCCCATGGTGGTATTTCTACAATCACACTAATGCTGATTTCAAAGACAAAAAAGTTACCTCAGTTGATCCAGATGGAAGTCAATGGGATAGAATTGGCCCTGAAAAAATCATCGGCTGTATAGTTAATCCCGCATCAGAAGTTATCAAACCTGGCGTTATTCAGCACTTAGAGGGAGATAAGTTTCAACTAGGAGAAATAAATGGAGAGGAAACAGATAGAATTAAAAATCTTTCTGAAACTTTAGAGAAAGCAGGCTTTCAAGCACCTATAAGACCTAATATAAAAGGTGATATCTGGTTAAAACTTTTTGGTAATCTTTCTCTTAATCCTATTAGTGCACTTACAACATCTACACTAGTCAAAATTTGTAGTAACGACGAAGTCAGAGCCGTCATAAAAATATGATGAATGAAGCTCATGCAATTTCTCAAAATTTAGGAATAGACAAGCCTTTCGATGTTGAGAGAAGAATTGATGCAGCTAAAGCAGTTGGCGAACATAAAACATCTATGCTCCAAGATTTAGAACGCGATAGACCTATGGAGATTGATGCTTTAATCACCTCTGTTCAAGAGCTTGGAAAAATTACAAATGTTCCAACACCTACAATTGATACAGTTCTTGCTTTAACCAAACTAAGAGCCAAAGAAGCTAAATTATATTAGTTTAAAGCTTCTTTGATTGTCTCACCTAGCTTTGCTGGTGATTTGGATATATGAACTCCTGCTTCTTCTAAAGCACTAAACTTTGACTCTGCTGTGCCTTTTCCACCAGAAATAATAGCACCTGCATGACCCATTCTTTTTCCAGCAGGAGCACTGGCACCAGCTATAAAAGAAGCAACTGGTTTTTTTATTTCAGATTTTTTAATAAATTCTGCAGCTTCCTCTTCAGCAGTTCCACCAATCTCTCCAATCATTATGATACCTTCAGTTTCGGGATCTTTTAAAAAAAGATCAAGGCAATCTATAAAGTTTGTTCCATTAATAGGATCACCCCCAATACCAATACAAGTCGATTGACCCAGACCTACTGCAGAAGTTTGTGCTACTGCTTCATATGTTAGTGTGCCAGATCTACTAACAACTCCTATTTTTCCTTTTTTGTGAATATGACCTGGCATAATGCCTATTTTACATTCATCAGGTGTAATTATTCCAGGGCAGTTGGGTCCAATTAAACGCGATTTTGATTTTTCCAATTTTCTTTTTACTTGCATCATATCAAGAACTGGAACTCCTTCAGTTATACAAACAATTAGTTCCATGTCTGCATCAATCGCTTCAATTATAGCACCAGCTGCAAAAGGTGGTGGAACGTATATTACAGTTGCATTTGCATCTGTGTTGTCTTTTGCCTCTTTAACACTATTAAACACAGGAAGCCCTAAATGCTCCTGGCCACCTTTCTTTGGTGTCACCCCACCAACCATTTGAGTTCCATATTTTATAGCTTGTTCTGAGTGAAATGTACCTTGAGAACCAGTAAAACCCTGGCAAATAACTTTTGTGTTTTTATTAATTAATACTGACATAATTTCTCCTTTAGTTTAAAGCCCTAACTGCCTTTTGAGCTGCATCTTCTAAATTATCTGCCGAAATAATTGACAACCCAGACTTATTTAAAATTTCTTTTCCTAAGTCAACATTGGTTCCTTCTAATCTTACCACCAATGGAACTTGAATAGATAGCTCTTTAGCTGCAGCTACCACACCCTCAGCGATAATGTCACATTTCATAATGCCACCAAAAATATTTACCAAAATAGCTTTTACATTTGGATCTTGCAGAATTATAGAAAAAGCTTTTGCCACTCTTTCTTTTGTAGCTCCTCCTCCTACATCTAGAAAATTTGCAGGACTGCCACCATGTAATTTTATTATATCCATTGTTCCCATCGCAAGACCAGCTCCATTTACCATGCATCCAATTTGACCATCTAATTTGACGTAGTTAAGCTCATGTTTTGAAGCCTCAATCTCTGCAGGGTCCTCTTCAGTTTCATCTCTCATTGAAGCTACATCTTTATGTTTATAAAGCGCATTATCATCTATCGATACCTTCGCATCTAAAGCCAAAAAATTATCCTCACCAGTCAATACAAAAGGATTAACTTCTACTAAAGAGGCATCTGAAGACAAAAAGCTATTGTAAATTTTTTGAATTTGATCACAAAAATCATTTGATAAGTCTTGATCAATCTTTAGACCTTCAGTTAATTTATTTAAACTATTTTGGTCAATTATACTGTCCCCAGGGACATTAACAGTAATAATTTTTTCAGGTTGCTTTTCTGCCACCTCCTCAATTTCCATACCACCCTCAGTAGAGGCTATGATTGAAATTGAAGATGAGGCTCTATCCACGAGCATACTTAGATAGTACTCTTTTTTGATATCACACCCTTCCTCAATATAAAGTCTATTTACCTGTTTTCCACTTGGACCAGTTTGTTTTGTAACTAAAGTTTTACCAAACATTTTTTTTGCATTGTCTTTGGCTTCATCTTTTGAGAAGCAAACTCTCACACCACCTTTGTCATCACCACAATCTGTAAATTTTCCAGCACCTCTTCCACCTGCATGAATTTGAGACTTCACAACCATAACGGGAGTTTGGATAGAGTCTACAGCAGCTTCTATATCGCTATCATCTAATACTGGGTAGCCATTTAAAACTCTAACGTTATTATTTTTTAATAATATTTTCGCTTGGTATTCGTGCAGATTCATTTTTTTTCTCCTTTTATGCTTAAAACTATTTTTCCTATATGGTCAGATTTTTCCATAACCTCATGTGCTTTATTTACATCACTCATATTAAAAGTTTCAAAAATCGTTGGTTTATATTTATCATTCTCTATCAAAGGCCATATTTCTTTGACAACCTGATCAACAATATTTCCCTTTTCAGAGGGAGATCTTGATCTTAATGTTGATCCAGATATTTTTAATTGTTTATTCATTATATGTAAAAGATTAGTTTCTCCTTTAATCCCACCAAGAGCAGCAATATAAGTAAGTCTTCCTTTAAAATTTAATATTTTTAAATTTTTTTTTAAGTAATCTCCTCCAACCATATCTAATATTACATCAACCTTTAATTTTTTCTCATTAAAATATTCTTCAAAATCTGTATCTTTGTAGTTAATAGCATCAGTGGCTCCTAATTCGATACAACTCTTACATTTCCCACTCGTACCAGCTGTTACAAAAATATTTTTTGTATAGTTTTTAAGAATTGAAATAGCAGTTGTGCCGATACCACTACTTCCACCATGTATTAAAATCGCCTCATCTCTTTGAAATTTAGATACATTGAAAATATTCTCAAAAACAGTGAGTGTGGTCTCTGGTAAGCAGCCAGCTTCATGTAAATTTAAATTTTTTGGTAATGGCATTACTTGTTTCTCATTAACATTAACGTACTCCGCATATCCACCGCCTCCAAGAATTGCACAAACTTGGTCTCCTAAACTAAAGTTTTTTACTGACTTTCCTAATTTGGTAACTATTCCGGAACACTCTAATCCAATAATTTCACTCTCACCTGAGGGAGGTGGATAATGTCCGTTTTTTTGGAGAATATCTGCTCTGTTTATTCCAGAGAAATGAATTTCAATTTGGATTTGTTCATCAAGAGGGTCAGCGATCTCTTTTTCGTCTAGAAACAAACTTCCATCTTTATAATTTATAAACTTCAATTTAACTGCCTGTGGTATTTTGTATACATTATACAATTAAATAACACAATCACTGTTGTAAATGTCAAGAAAATCAATGCTAAAACAAGGTTTTTTTCTAATTTTAAATAAATCCTAAATTAAGAATATATTTTTAATATTCTCTTAAATAGTTTATTGTACTGCTTAACCTATAGGAGGAAACAATATGTCAATAATCAAAAAATTAGCATTAGTTATTGTTTCACTTTCACTTGTCGCTGTTAGTTCAGTGTCTTCTGCGAAGCCTTTTAGTCCAAAGAAGCCAGTTGAACTTATTATCCCAGCTGGTCAAGGTGGTGGAGCTGACGAAATTGCTAGATTAGTTCAAGGTGTTATTGAAAAGAATGACTATGCGTCTAAGCCTGTGATTCCAATTAACAAAGCTGGTGGATCAGGTGGTGAGGCAATGACTTATGTTAAGAAAAAAGCTGGTGATGAGCACACACTTATCATCACTCTTAACAACGTTCTTACAACACCGGTTAACCAACCAGAATTAGGTATCGACTTCTTCAATGATTTCACACCTTTAGCAAGACTTATCACTGATACATTCTTAGTTTGGATTGCAACAGAAGGTAAGAACACTGCTGGTGTTGAAACTTTTGATGATTTCATCGACCTCGCAAGAGGAAATGGTCTAGTGATGGGTGGTACAGGAAGTATGTCTGAGGACGAATTACTTCTTGGTATGATGAGAGGTCAATTTGGATTTGATGCTAAGTATGTTCCATACAGCGGCGGTGGTGCTGTGGCAAAGGGACTTGTTGGTGGCGAGTCTGACTTCACATTAAACAACCCTTCAGAGCAAATGGGTTTCTATCAATCAGGTGACTCAAAAGCATTAGTTATGATGACTCCTGAGAGAAATCCTGCATTCCCTGAAGTACCATCTTCATATGAATTAGGTTATCCTGATCTTGAATACTACATGATGAGAGCATTTATGGCTCCAGCTGGTATTGATGCAGAGGTAGAGAAGTACTACACAGGACTTCTTCACACTGTTTATCATGATAACGAGTTCCAAACTTTCAACATCGACGATGGAAAGTTAATGAGCTGGTTAGAGGGTTTTGGTCTTAAAGATTTCTTAGCAATCGAATATGCTAAGCACGGTGAGATCATTAAAAACTTTAACTAATATTTAAATTAAGAGTGATATGAGCATAACAAACAAAATAACTGTCAAAAGAGCAGAAATTGCAGTGGCGGTTATTTTAGCGTTATGCTCAATCGCTCTGATGATTAAAAGTGCTGAGAATAGAATTACATGGAACGCGGAAGAAAACATGGGTGCGGGATTTCTTCCTTTTTACCTTTCTCTTGGCATGTTTATTTGTACCGTCCTCACCATAATAAAATTTGTTCTAAAGAGGTCACCACAATCTAAAGATGACTCACCTTTTATTGATGCTGAAGCATTCAAATATATTGCAGTAACAATTATTTCATTAGTTATTTTAGTTTTAGCAATAGGCTACTTGGGAATTTACTTTTCACTTATCTTTTTTTTAGCTTTTTATCTTAGATATTTTAGTTCTAAAAGTGTTCTATTTATATCTGTATTTTCTTTAATCACACCAGTTTTAACCTTTTTATTTTTTGAATGGCTTTTAAAAATACCTTTACCTCAAGGTATTTCAGAGCCCTTATTTTATCCAGTATACGATTTTATGTATTCATAATGAGATTGGTAAAGTAAAGACATAAAAGATGGATGTATTTATACTTCTTTTAGAGGGAATTTTTGTATCCTTTCAACCCTTAAACCTTGGTCTTTTAATATTTGGCTGTCTAATTGGTTTATTCGTGGGTGCAATGCCTGGTCTCGGTTCAGTTAATGGTGTTGCAATACTTATTCCAATTACATTTATTATACCACCCACTGCAGCAATAATATTTTTAGCAGCTGTCTATTACGGCGCTATGTATGGAGGTGCCATAAGTTCAGTTATGCTAGGTATACCTGGAGCTTCAACTGCAGTAGCTACAGTTTTTGATGGAAGACCCTTAGCTGTTAAAGGAGAAGCTATGACAGCTTTAACTGCAGCAGCAGTCGGTTCATTCGTTGGTGGTACCGTATCCGTTATTTTATTTACTTTATTTGCACCACCTCTGGCTGAGGTAGCACTAAGATTTAATGCGCCTGAAACCTTTGCATTAATGGTAATGGCATTTGCAACATTTGTTGGCTTAGGTGGAGATGACGTTCCAAAAACTATTTTTTCTATATTAATTGGATTAGCTTTATCAACTATAGGCTTAGATCTAATTACAGGAAAGCCAAGATTAATTTTCTTTAATATCCCTGGATTTCTTCATGGAATTAATTTCCTTGTACTTGCTATCGGAATTTACGGAATTGGCGAAATGCTTTGGACCCTTGAAGAAACAAAAGGTAAAGTTCAAATGTCAAAATTATCAGTCAATATGAAGGAAGTTGGAAGAGCATTTGGCGCTCTTAAAAAAACTATAATGGCTATGAACATTGGTTCTTTTCTAGGTTTCTTTGTAGGAATTCTCCCTGCTGCAGGTGCCACACCGGCATCACTTATGTCATATGGAATTACAAAACAATTATCAAAAAATTCAAAAGAATTTGGTTCAGGTGTCCCTGCTGGAGTTGTTGCTCCAGAATGCGCAAATAATTCTGCTAGCACTGGAAGCATGCTCCCTATGTTAACATTAGGTATTCCAGGGTCACCTACAACTGCTATTTTACTTGGGGGGATGATTTTATGGGGACTTACACCAGGCCCTCTTTTATTCACTCAAGAGCCCGAGTTTGTTTGGGGCTTAATTGGTAGTCTTTACATTGCTAACTTCTTTACACTGGTTTTAAATATTGCGTTAATTCCAGCATTTTTAATGGTATTAAGGATACCATTTGCCATCTTGGCCCCGGTTATTTTTGTTCTTTGTGTAACAGGCGGTTATGCACCTACACAAAGTCTTCACGACGTATGGTTAATGTTGCTATTCGGTTTTGCTGGATACATTTTGAGAAAATTAGATTACCCTGTGGCACCAGCTGTTTTATCTATTGTTCTTGGTCCATTAGCTGAAAAAGCTTTAAGACAGTCTCTAATTTTATCTGATGGTAGTATGGGAATATTCTTTGATATGTCAGAAAAACCTATTGCTGCAATCATAATGTATATTGCAATTGTACTTTTAATTATGCCAGCATTTGGCCCTCTCTATAGAAAATTTTTTAAAAAAGCACAGACTACTTAAATGATCCAAAAAATAGGACCGGTAAACCTAAAAGGTAAGGTATACGACTCACTAAAAAAATATATTTTGTCACTTAATATATATTTAAAACAAAGTGATTTTCATCTAGATGAAAGACAATTGTCTGAAAAGCTAGGAGTTAGTCGGACACCTATTCGAGAAGCTGTTGCTAAATTAGAGCAAGAGGGAATTGTTAAAACAGTTCCAAGAAGAGGCGTATTTGTGCACAGAAAATCAAAAAAAGAATTGATTGATATTGTAACTGTATGGGCAGGTCTAGAGGGTTATGCAGCTCATTTAATTATTGCTAATTCCACTAAAGATGAGATTGAAAGTTTAAATAAGTATTGTCATTACTCAAAAGAGAACGTTTTGTCTGAACTTGATAACTACTCAAATGATAATATTAAATTTCATAATCAAATTATGAAATTAACTAAAGTAAAATTAATGGGAGAAATTTTAGAGTCACAGTTAATTCATTTACAATACTTGAGGAAAAAATTTGTAATAGAGTCACATAGAGCTGTGAAATCAATTGATGAACATAATGACATTGTTAGATCTCTTGTCGCAGGCCAGGGATCAAAAGCAGAAAAACTTCTTAAAAATCATGCACTTACTTTAGTTGATAAGATACAAGAAAGCATTAATTCATAAGGCAAAATTCTTTGCAAGACCTCTAAATCTGGTATACATTATACCACCAGGGAGAGGTAAAAAATGTCTACAGGATCTAACGAACAAATGATAACTGGCGGAGAGCTGGTTGCTAAAGCCCTTAAAGCAGAGGGAGTTGAGGTTATTTACACTTTATGTGGGGGACACATTATTGATATTTACAATGGATGTCTAAACGAAGGAATTAAAATTATTGACGTACGTCATGAAGAAGTTGCCTCTCATGCAGCTGATGGTTATGCAAGAATGACAGGTAAACCTGGGTGTGCAGTTGTAACTGCTGGACCAGGCACGACACATGCATTAACAGGAGTAGCAAATGCTTTTAGAGCTGAAATCCCAATGCTTTTAATAGGAGGACAAAGTTCACTCACACAACATAAAATGGGATCTTTACAAGATTTACCCCACGTAGACATGATGCAACCAATTACAAAATTTGCAGCAACTGTAATGTCAACCGAGAGATGTGCAGACATGGTATCAATGGCTTTTAGGGAAACTAGAAATGGATCTTTTGGCCCATCATTTTTAGAAATTCCTAGAGACATACTTGACTCTTCAATTCCAATGAGCAAAGCCGTCTTACCAGAAGCTGGAAAATATAGTGCTTCATCAAAAACATTAGCAGACCCAGTAGATGTACAAAAAGCTGCAGACATAATTTCAAATGCAGAGAGACCATGCATACTTTTAGGTCAACAGGTTTGGACTTGCCAATCTACTAAAGATGCAATTGACTTTGTTAAAAATATGAATATCCCTGCTTATTTAAATGGTGCTGCAAGAGGTTCAATGCCTCCTGGAGACCCACATCACTTTCACAGAACAAGAAGAAATGCCTTTACCAAGTCAGATTGTATTATAATTGTTGGAACACCTTTTGATTTTAGAATGGGTTACGGAAAAAGATTAAATCCTAACGCAACTGTTATTCAAATTGATATGGACTATAGAACTGTAGGAAAAAATAGAGATATATCACTTGGTTTAGTTGGACATATAGGAACAACTCTAAAGGCTATCTCTGAAGCAGGAACAAAAAAAGATCGATCAGATTGGTTTAATGAACTTCGATCTGGAGAAGAGGCAGCTTTAGAAAAATTGATGCCTACATTTACAACAGATAAATCTCCTATTAGTCCTTATAGAGTAGCTTGGGAACTCAACCAGTTTTTAAATGATGATACTATATACATAGGTGATGGAGGAGACGTTGTAACCATAAGCGCTCAAGCAGTTCAACCTAGAATGCCTGGTGCTTGGATGGACCCAGGGCCTCTTGGAACTTTAGGTGTCGGAGTACCATACGCGCTTGCAGCCAAATTAGCTGCACCTGAAAAAGAAATTCTTTTATATTGTGGTGATGGTGCTTTTTCGATGACCGGAATGGATTTCGAGGCTTTTGTCAGACACAAAGCACCTGTTTTAACAGTTATTGGTAATAACTCTGCTCAAAACCAGATCAGATTTGGTCAAATTATGAAGTATGGTGAAGATAAAGGAAATGTTGGAAATATCTTGGGTGATGTTAACTTTGATGAGTTTGCAAAAATCTTTGGTGGTCATGGCGAAGCTGTTAGAGAAGCAAAAGAAATACAACCTGCCCTTCAAAGAGCCAGAGAAGCCGTAAAGTCAGGTATACCTGCAATCGTAAATATTTGGGTGGATAAAGAAGAATTTGCTCCTGGTACAAAAAACCAGACTATGTACAAATAAACTTTAGGAGGAAACTATGGAAGCTTTAAAAGGTGTCAAAATATTAGACATGACACACGTCCAGTCCGGACCAACTTGCACACAATTACTAGCTTGGTTTGGTGCAGATGTCGTAAAAGTTGAAAGACCAGGAGTGGGTGATGCTACAAGAGGTCAGCTAAGAGACGTTCCTGATGCAGACAGTTTGTACTTTACAATGCTAAACTCAAATAAAAGAAGCATAACATTAAACCCAAAGAAACCAGAGGGTTCAAAAATATTTACTAAGTTAATCCAAGAGTGTGATGTCATGGTAGAAAATTTTGCTCCTGGTGCTTTAGATAGAATGGGCTTTTCATGGGAAAAAATTCAAGAAATAAATCCAAGAATGATTTATGCGTCCGTTAAAGGTTTTGGTCCTGGCAAATATGAAGATTGTAAAGTTTATGAGAATGTTGCTCAGTGCGCAGGTGGATCTGCTTCAACAACAGGTATGCTTGGAGAAGTTCCTTTAGTCACCGGTGCACAAATAGGAGATAGTGGAACAGGACTACATTTAGCATTGGGTATAGTTACTGCCTTATTCCATAGAGAAAAGTCAGGAAAGGGACAAAGAGTATCTGCTGCAATGCAAGATGGAGTTTTAAATCTCTGTAGAGTTAAACTTCGTGACCAACAAAGACTCTCAAGAGGACCTTTAAAAGAATACTCTCAATTTGGAGAGGACATTCCGTTTGGTGACTCTACGCCTCGCGCAGGTAACGACTCAGGTGGTGGTCAGCCAGGAAGAATTCTTAAATGTAAGGGTTGGGAAAAGGATCCTAATGCATATACATATTTTATTACCCAAGCGGCTGTTTGGGAAAAAGTATGTGATGTTATTGGTAAACCCGAATGGAAAGAGGATGAAAATTACTCAACTCCTGCTAAAAGACTACCAAGGTTAAACGAAATATTTGATACAATTGAGTCATGGACAATGACCAAGACTAAATTTGAGGTTATGGATATATGTAACCCTTTAGATATACCAGTTGGCCCAATATTATCTCTAAAAGAATTAGCTGAAGATCAAGGCCTGAGAGACACTAATACTATAGTTGAAGTCGATCACCCTGAACGAGGGAAATATTTGACTGTTGGTAATCCAATTAAGTTATCTGACTCCCCAGCAAAAGTTGAAAGATCTCCACTTCTCGGAGAGCATACTGATGAGATATTAAAAGAATTTTGTAAGATGAGTGACGATGAAATTAAAGCTGTAAGAGAGGCCGGAGCAGTATAAGATATATTTTAATTTAAGGAGCAATAATGAAAATAATTTTAATGGGGCAACAGGCATTTGGAAAAAGTGCTTTAGAAAAATTTCACACAGAAACAGACCATGAAGTAGTAGCGGTATATTGTGCACCTGACAAAGAGGGTAAACCAGTCGATCCTGTTAAAGAATACGCTCAAAGTGTGAGTTTGCCTGTTTACCAACCCTCAAATTTTAAAGACCAAGAGGTACTAGACCAAATTAAGTCTCATGGTGCGGATTTATGTGTCATGGCTTATGTAATAATTTTTGTACCTGAAGGAGCAAGAGATATTCCCACTCATGGATCTATTTGTTTTCACCCCTCACTACTTCCACTCCATAGAGGCCCAAGTTCAATAAACTGGCCTATAATTGGTGGCTCCACAAAAACAGGTCTTTCAATTTTTTATCCAAATGATGGGCTAGATGAGGGTGAAATATTACTTCAAAAAGAAGTTGATATTGGTCCTGATGATACTTTAGGAGATGTTTATTTTAAAAAGATTTTTCCATTAGGTCTTGAAGCTTGTGTTGAAGCTGCAAATTTAATTGAGTCTGGCAATGCACCAAAGACACCTCAAGATGACTCTAAAGCAACATATGAGTCTTGGTGTAAAAAAAGTGATGCAAGAATTGATTGGAAAAAACCTGGAAATGAAATTTACAATTTAATAAGAGGTTGCAACCCTCAGCCTGGTGCATGGGCCGAATTCATGGGTGATGAGTATGTCTTTTATGACACTAAGTTTATTGACGAGCAAAGTGCTGAGCATTTTCCAGGTCAAATCATATCAATTAATGCTGAAAACGTCAGAATCGCAGTTAAAGGTGGATTTATTGAGGTATCAAGATTTAAATCAGACCAAGGTAAATTATTTGTTAAAGACATGAATACTGCAGTATTTACAGAGGGTGATTTATTCTCATAATAGCTTTTAGTGGCTAAACTTAATAAAGATTCACTTAAGACTTTATCATTTATAACTTATTTCATAATACTTTTTGTATTCTGGTTTATTTTATCTGGTTACCTTAAATCGCTTTTACTTTTTTTTGGACTAGTCAGTGTTCTTTTTGTTTTTTGGATGTCTTATAGAGCCAAAGCTCTCGAGGAAGACTCTCTTCCTTTAAAAATTATTCTTAGATTACCATTTTATTGGATTTGGCTATTTAAAGAAATTTTTAAATCTGGAATTACGACAACAGCTTTAATATGGAATGGTAAATACTCTCCTCAACTAATAAGTGTTAAAGCATCTCAGAAGAATAGAACAGGTATTGCAAACTATGCAAACGCTATAACACTTACTCCGGGTACAGTAACAATAGAAGTAGATAAAAAAACATTTCTAGTACACGCATTAAGTAAGAAGCTATCAGAAGACTTGCAAACAGATGATATGAACAAAGTAATTACGGATTTAGATAAATGATTTTTTTTGCAACATTAATTGTTCTGGGGGTTTCTGTAGCATTATGTTTAGTAAGAGCAATCAAAGGACCAACCCCTTTTGATAGAATATTATCTATATCAAGCATCGGGACTATTATTGCTATAGGTATCAGTGTTCATGGTTTTGCATTTGATAGACCTGATTTTGTCGATATTTCTTTGATGTATATTCTTTTGAATTTTTTAGGCACCATAGCAATACTTAGGTATTACAAAATAAAAAGAAAAAAAGGTAATGTCGTATAATTATATCGAGTTGATTTCTTTGGTCTTATTAGCAATTGGCTGCTTCTTCATTTTATCTGGGAGTCTGGGCTTAATAAAGTTACCCGATGTATTTAGTCGAATTCATGCTGCTGGTCTCATTGATACACTGGGATCGGGTTTTATTGTCCTAGCTTTAATAATTTATTCAGGTTTTAGTTTATTAAGCCTTAAACTTTTATTAATACCATTATTTTTAATATTCACTAGCCCTGTAACAGGCCATGCAATAGCTCTATTTGCTCATGAGTCTGGGTATAAACCAAGAGGAAAAAATAAAAAATGAATTTTTTATTAATTAATTTTTTCTTAATTTCCCTTCTATTGGTGACAACCTTTTTTATTTTTAAAACCACTTCATTAATAAGTGTTGTTGCACTTACAGGCGCTTTTACTTTGTTATGCTCAGCTATATATGTGAATTTAGATGCGGTTGATGTGGCATTTACTGAAGCTGCAGTTGGTTCTGGTATATCAACAATTTTAATGGTAATGGCTGCTGCAAAATTACCAGAAGGAAAAAAAAATAAATTAATAAACTTATTTCCGAGCATTATTCTTGCAGTAGCGATATCACTTATATTGATTATTATAATTGCAAACCTCCCTCTATTAGGAGATCCTAATGCACCAATACATCTTCATGTAGTTCCAGAGTACTTAAAGGAAAGTAAAGATTTTTTTCATATACCTAATGTTGTTACTAATATTTTAGCAAGTTATAGAGGTTTCGATACTTTGGGAGAAACAATAGTAATATTTACTGCAGGCTTAGGTGTCATTGCTTTATTAACTAGCAACACTCTTAATCGTAAAACTAATTTTAAAAAAAATAAAAAAAATGAGAGATAAAATTTCATCTAGTCCAGTATTAAGCGTTGTTAGCAAAATTCTTTTTGCACCGATTATTATATTTGGGCTTTACGTTCAATTTCATGGTGACTATGGACCAGGCGGTGGATTTCAGGCTGGGGTAATAGTAGCGGCAGCATTTATATTGTATTCAATGATATTTGGGCTTTCAAAAGGAGAAACTTTAGTTCCAATAATGATCAATCGATATTTAATGTGCTTAGGTGTTTTGTTATATGCAGGTGTCGGAATAGTTTCAATATTTCTTGATGGGATGTATTTAGATTACAATGTTTTGTCATCAGACCCATCAACTGGTCAACATATTGGTATTATATTAGTTGAGCTAGGAGTAGGCATTACAGTTGCAACTGTAATGATTGCTTTGTATCACTCTTTTGCTTCCTTTGGGGAAATAAATGAGTAATTTTATATATTTTTGGAACCATTTTGCCTTTATTTTACTTATGGTTGGCGGATTATTTATAATCATCACAAGTCAAAACTATTTAAAAAAAGTAGTTGGCTTAGCAATTTTTCAAACTGCAGTTTTTGTATTTTTTGTATCACTCGCAAAAGTTTTAGATGGAACCGCCCCTATATTAACAAAAATGGCAAATGCTTATTCAAATCCATTGCCACACGTCTTAATACTGACCGCTATCGTCGTTGGAGTAGCTACTTCAGCGCTTGGATTAGCTTTAGTATTACAAATTTACAAGAACTACGAAACAATTGAAGAAAAAGAAATAGAGTTTTTGGAGCTAAAGTCAGATAAATAAATGTTTGATATATTTTTAGACGATGCTCCTGCATTGGTAGTAGTTTTACCTCTACTTATTTCTGCAATTATTGCATTTATTTCGTCAAAAATATGGCCTTGGATAATTTCAATCATCACTTTGTTGTTACATTTATTTTTATCTTTACATCTTCTTAAAGAAATTTCTGTTTCTGGTTTAATTATATATGAGTTTGGAAATTGGCAACCACCATGGGGTATTTCTTTTAAAATAGATGGGGTGAATATTGGACTTCAATTGTTATTTTCAATTTTTGTTTTGGTATCAACATTTTACTCAAGAAAAATCTTCTTGAATGAAATTGACTATAGGGACTCTGGAAAGGCCTATTCTTTGTGGTTATTGGCAGTTGGAAGCCTGAACGGGATTATTTTAACTAATGATATTTTCAATTTATTTGTCTTTTTAGAAATATCTGCATTAGCTTCTATTTCTTTAATTGCCTTAGGTGCAGGACAAAATAGAAAAGCATTACTCGCAGCTTTTAATTATCTAATTATCGGGGCGATCGGGGCTACATTTTATGTAATTGGGGTTGGCTTTGCCTACGCTATGACAGGTACGTTGAACATGAATGATCTTGTAATTCAACTGGCCCAATATTCCGATGGTCAGTTAGCTATCTTCGCAGGTATGTCATTCATGCTCATAGGTCTTATGGTAAAGGCTGCAATTTTTCCTGTCCATATTTGGTTACCACCTGCATATAGTTATGCTCCATCAGCTGTCTCAACACTTTTGGCTGCTTTAGCGACAAAAACAATTCTTTATTTTTTTGTGAGACTTTTGTACGAAGTATTCATAATTTATCCGAGCTATTTAAGTTTGTTTTTAGATTTTGTTTTATATCCTCTATCTTTACTCGCTATATTCATTGGGACTGTAATAGCCATCTATCAAGATGATATAAAAAAACTTTTGGCATTTTCCTCAATTGCACAAATTGGTTACATCACACTGGCTTTTAGCCTTAAAGACCACATTGGAGTAGCTTCAGGCTTTGTGCATATATTTAATCATGCTTTGATCAAAGGAGGATTATTTATGGCTGTTGGTTACTTCGCTATTCTTTATAAGGATAGAGTAACCCTAAACAGTTTAAAAGGTTTTGGCTATAAATACCCCATAACTTCATTTGCTTTATTAATTTGTGGATTATCTTTAATTGGATTACCTCTAACAAATGGCTTCATTTCAAAATTATATTTATTTCAAGCTCTTTATACAAACCAAATGTATTTTTCAATCGCTTTAGTTGCGGTAAGCTCCGCATTAGCTGTTGTATATTTCTGGAAAATAGTGGAACAGATGTGGTTTTCAGAAATTAAATTTAAATCTGAAAAAGAAGATGCTTATATTTATTTACCAATATGGATAGTTACAATTTCAATCATTGTTTTTGGGATATATTCAACACCAATAATTGAATTTTCTAACTTGTCCGCAGACTATTTAATATCAGGTTATCAAAATTGAGTAATTCGTTTTTAATTATACTAGGTATTATCACCCCACTTTTTGCAGCATTATTTTCTTATGTCTGTAGGTATAATAATAACTTAAGAGACTCTTTTGGTATAATTGGAGGACTGATTACCTTTGTAATCAGTTTAAAAATTTTTCATGGAATACAAAATAATGAGGTATATCAAATAACTTTTTTTACACTTTTTGATGGGGTAGATTTTGCTTTTAAAGTATCAGCTCTTGGATCTATTTTTAGTTTAGTGGCATCTTCATTATGGATATTGGCATCTATCTACACTATTGGTTATATGAGGGGTGCTGGTGAAAAAAATCAAACAAGATTTGTAATTTTTTATTCAATCGCAATCCATGCTGCACTGGCAATAGCTTGGTCTGGAAATCTTCTAGTCTTATTTATTTTTTATGAAATATTAACTTTTTCAACTTTCCCTTTAGTTGGACATAAGCAAAACGCTGAATCTCAATCTGCAGGAAGGCTCTATTTGTCGATTTTAGTGGGTACCTCTTTAATATTTTTCTTACCAGCTATATTTTGGATTTGGCTTAAAACAGGGACTTTAGATTTTCAAGATGGGGGAATACTTATGAATAAATTCCCAGCAGAGTACCTATCTTTTCTAATAGCTATGCTTGTGTTTGGTATAGGTAAAGCAGCAATTATGCCTATTCATCGTTGGTTGCCTGCTGCAATGGTGGCGCCAACTCCAGTTTCTGCATTACTCCACGCCGTTGCTGTAGTAAAAGCTGGTGTATTTAGCTTTCTCGTGGTTGTTGTTTATATTGTTGGTCCAGACTTTTTACTTCAAACAAAAGGCTCTGACTGGTTAGTCTGGTTAGCATGTTTCACTATAATGGCTTCTAGTATCATAGCGATAACAAAAGATGACTTAAAAGCGAGATTAGCTTATTCTACTATAAGTCAACTTTCCTACATTATTTTGGGAGCAGCTTTGGCTTCATCTTTAGCTCTAAAAGGAGCATCTTTTCATATTATAACTCATGCTTTAGGTAAGATAACTCTATTCTTCTGTGCAGGTGCTATTTATGTAACTGCCCATATTAAAAAGGTAAGTGACTTAAAAGGTATGGGCTACAAATTACCGTTAATATTTTTTGCTTACACTTTAGGAGCTCTATCTATCATTGGGGTTCCTCCCTTTATTGGTTCTTGGAGTAAATTTTATTTAATCATGGGCTCTATTGAGAGAGAATTTATAATCGTTGCAATAATCTTAGGTATTTCCTCATTGCTAAATATTTATTATCTATTACAGCCTGTAGTAATAGGCTTCACTCAAAACTCTAAGAAAGAGATAAAATTAAGTAAAGCCCCTTTAACTGTTTGGCCACCATTAATTACAGGTTTAGGCTGTTTAGTTTTCTTTTTTTATGCAAACTATTTTTTGAATAATATTAGTGGAGTAATAGTGAATTAAATGAAAAAAAATGATTTAAAGAGTATGGGTAAAAGCTTTACAAAGTACATACTTATAATCGGAGCACTTTTAATTCTTTTAGACTTTACTTTTCACAGACATGAATACTTTTCCTTTGCCGAGATATATGGCTTCCCAGCATTTTTCGGTTTTGTAAGTTTTGTTTTTATAGTCATGTTAGGAAAGTGGCTGAGGAAATTCTTAATGAGGAAGGAGGATTATTATGATCAGTAATTTTATTCCCGGTTTAATTATGATAATTACTTCATTCTTATTGCCAACCATTCCTCAATACTTTAGACATCCTGCGATGTTATTATCGGTGGGTTTATCAGCTTTATCTTTATTTAATGGTTATGGAACTTTTTTAGAGTGGGACATACTTGGTTTAAATTTAATATTATATCAATCAGATAGTTTAACTCTTCCATTTGCTATTATTTTTCATATTGCAGCTATACTTGTAATAATTTTTAGCTGGCACAGTAAAAATTTAATGGAGCACATGGCGACACTAGCTTATGCAGGCTCTGCTATTGGTGCTCTCCACGCAGGAGATTTTTTTAGTTTATTTATTTGGTGGGAAGCAACAGCTCTTACTTCAGTCTTTATAGTTTTTGCTGGAAATACAAAAGCAGCAAAAGATGCAGCTATGAGATATTTGATCATTCAAGTTTCTTCAGGTGTATTACTTTTAATTGGTGCATGTTTAATGCTATATCAAACAGGAAACCATAATTTAGCTGTTCTAGATTTAAAAACAAATTTTGGAATTTTTATATTTATTGCTTTTGGAATTAAGGCTGCATTTCCTCTTTTAAATGGTTGGCTACAAGACTCTTACCCTGAGTCTTCGGTTACTGGCACAGTGGCACTTTCTGCTTTTACAACAAAATTGGCAATTTATGCTTTAGCTAGAACTTTTCCAGGCACTGACTCACTGATTTGGATAGGTGCAATAATGACAGCTTTTCCTGTATTTTTTGCAGTCATAGAAAATGATTTAAGAAGAGTTTTGTCATTTAGTCTTAATAACCAATTAGGCTTTATGGTTGTTGGTATTGGTATTGGGACAGAACTTTCTCTTAATGGAACGGTAGCGCATGCGTTCGTTCATATAATTTATAAAGCTCTTTTGTTTATGAGTATGGGTGCTGTTTTATACAGAGCTGGAACAACAAAAGCTTCTGAATTAGGTGGCCTTTACAAATACATGCCATTCACAACAATATTTTGCATTATAGGGGCCATGTCTATTTCTGCATTTCCGCTGTTCAGCGGATTTGTCGCCAAATCTTTAATAATGTCCTCGCTTGGAGGTATGGGAATGGTTTTAATTTACTTTATTTTATTCTTTGCTTCCGCAGGTGTTTTGGAGCACTCAGGGATAAAGATACCTTACTTTGCTTTTTTTGCACACGAGAGGAAGAAGAAAGTTAAAGAGGCTCCAATTAATATGCTCATTGCAATGGGCATCGCTGCTTTTTTATGTATTGCTATAGGTGTATTCCCAAAATATTTGTATCAAATACTTCCACACGCAGTTGAGTATCAGCCCTATACTTTAGACCATGTAATAAGTCAGCTACAACTTTTAGTTTTTGCAATTATTGCATTTTTATTTTTAGTTAAATTTAAACTTTATCCCTCCGAGATTAGATCAACTGTTTTAAATTCTGATTGGTTTTACAGAAAAATGTTACCTGGTATTGGTAAACCCTTATTAAAAAAAATAGGTATATTAACAGATAGATTATATAAAAATTTAGGTTCATCTTTTAAACAAGTATTAAGTAAATCTTATAAATTTAGTAATTTATCCTACATTAAAGTTACAACACCAAGTTTTGCAGGCACAATTCTAATATCAATTTTATTTATAATGTTAGTAATCGTTTTGGTGTGATTATTTTTTTATTTTTGCGGACTCTAGTTTAATAGCTTCTTGTATAAAAATTTGCCAAATTCTAACAATTATTTCAGCGTCAATTTTATTTTTTTTTGCTTTTGATTGAACAGACTTTAAAATATGAGTAATTCTTTCGTGATCAATTATTTCTTCTCTATTTTCCTTTAATTTAGTGACTTTGTGTATTTCTTTAAATCTATCACCAATCAGCTCAATAATCTTGTTATCAATATTATCAATTTTCTTTCTTACTTTTTTAAGCTCTTCAATGTTATTTTTTTTAGTCATTTTTTTCAATATTGTTGTACAGTAAATCTATATGAAATTAAAAAATTCTAAACATAAAGTTGCCGTATTTTGCGGATCTATGTTTGGATCAAACAAAAATTTTAAAGATTTAGCTATAACAGTTACAAAATATCTGGCACAAAATGATTATGACATTGTTTATGGAGGTGGAGAAAATGGATTAATGGGTGTTGTTGCTAAGACAGCATTAAAATATAACACCCATGTAACTGGTATCATCCCATCTTTTCTAGATAAGCGCGAGAAAATTCACACAAAAATTAACAAAATATATGTTACGAAAACAATGGAGCAAAGAAAAAAAAAGTTTTTACAATTGTCAGATAGTTTTGTCGCTTTACCCGGAGGTGGGGGTACAATAGAAGAAATTAGTTTAGTAATCAGTGCTCTTCAATTGGGTGTTATAAAGGGTAAAAAATGTATTTTGTTTAATTATAATAATTATTGGTCTGATATAATTAATCAATACAAAAAAGTGATGAACTCCAAATTTGCTTATAAAAACTTTAAAGATTTATTTTCAGTTTGTAATAATCTAAAAGAATTTAAAGAATTATATTAATTCTTTCTTAAATAACTTAGCCAATTTTTTAATTCTTTGTGTCTTAACGTATCTTTTAACAAAGATTGACTATAACTCTTGTTACTAGGTCTTTTAAGGTCTTTGATTAACCCTTGTATTTGATTTTTACTAAATAGTTTTTCTTTGAGTAAAATATTTTTTCTTGCATTTAAAATTTGTCCTGTGTATTTGAAATTAAATTCAGGATGATATTGGGTACCCCAAAATTTATTGCTTACAAGAGACTGAATTGAGTAATGATTGTCTGACAGAACATGAGAACTATTAGGCTTTTGTGATATATGGTCAATATGAGAAGCAAAAGCATCAAATATCAAGGGCTTATCTTTGTACATTGGATGATGCGCACCATATTTATTAATACTTATATTATAGGCTATTCCAATTTCTCTTCCTTTAGGATTTTTTTTAACTGCGCCACCATTTGCAACAGTAAAAAGTTGCATACCCCAACAACTACCAAACATATTTACCTTTAACTTTGATAACTTTTTCATGAGAGAAATTTGGTTTTTAATTTCTCTTGTATTATCATAAATATTGAGACTTGAACCTGTCCACACAATGCCGGTAAATGATTTGATGAAACTTTCATCATAATTTTCATCTAAGTTCATAGATGGATAAATGAATGTAGTTTTTATTTTTGAATTAATTATTTTTAGTTGGTCTCTGTAAAACTCACATATTGGTTGTAATCCATATCTAGCTAGTTTACCCCATCCGTTTTTGTCATATCCATTAACTATTAGTAAATTCATTCATATTTAATATATTTAGATTAACCACATGTCAGCATTTATCTACAAGTCTTTGTCCGTGCTTTTTTTTGTTTTAATGAGTGTATGTATAAAAGCAACAGGCGACGACTTACCATTATTTGAGGTAGTTTTTTTCAGAAATCTATTTGCTCTTATTCCATTGGTAGTTGTCATTTATTATTTAAATCTAAAAATATCTTCTATTAATAATTATAAACTTCATTTTTTTAGAGGTTTAGTAGGAATTTCAGCAATGAGTCTTTTCTTCATATCTCTTAGATATGTTCCGCTGATCGAAATGCAAACAATCAGTTTTTCATCTGTTTTTTTTATATCTATATTATCAATTTTTTTTCTAGGTGAAAAAATTGGATATAGGAGGGTAATTGCAATTATTATTGGTTTTATAGGAGTAGTAATTATTTTGAAACCGGACGTGAATTTATTAAACAACTATTCTGTTTTACCACTTTTAGCTAGTATATTTTTGTCAATGGCAGTGATAATTCTAAAAAAAATATTAATAACTAATAATAATATTTTAACGGTATGGGCCTTTACTTTATTTGGAACAGTTTCAAGTTTATTTTTCTATAGTGATGATTGGATATGGCCAAATAATTTAGACTTAGTTTTTCTAATTGCTTCGGGTTTTTTAGGGTTTACTGCTCAATTTTGTCTTACAAAATCTTTTCAATTAGCAGAAGCCTCTGTTCTTGCTCCTTTAGACTTCACTTCTGTTGTTTGGGCATTTGTCATTGGTTATATTTTTTTTGGTGAGTTTCTCTCGAAAGAGGTGCTACTAGGAGGTCCATTAATTTTACTTTCAGTCGGATATATATTTTATCGTGAAACTGTCCTTCGAAAAAAAATAGTCCTTGGTAGCAATAAGCAATTTTAGAAATTTTTAGACAGATTTAAAATTTTTTGATATTTAATCTTAATGGAATATTTGCACACAATGGTTCGAGTAAGTGATATTGAGCAATCACTTGACTTTTACTGTAATAAATTAGGACTAATTGAATACTCGAGAAAAGAGAGTGAAAAGGGTCGATTTACTCTAATTTTTCTTTGTGCTCCTGATGATAAAGACACTGCTGATAGTAAAAAGAAACCTCTTTTAGAATTAACTTACAATTGGGACAAAGAAGAATACAAAGGTGGCAGAAATTTTGGTCATCTAGCTTTTAGAGTAGATAATATTTATCAAGTTTGTGAAAATCTGATTAAAAAGGATGTTGTGATAAACAGGCCTCCTAGAGATGGATATATGGCATTCATAAAATCACCAGACGGCATATCAATAGAGTTACTTCAAAAAGGTGAGAGCCTTGAAATAAAAGAGCCTTGGGCCAGTATGCAAAATAATGGGTCTTGGTAGATTATATTTCTGAAAGTTTTTTTACTAGATCTTCTCTAGTCAGGCTACCATTATTTTGATCTAATACATCTAAGGCTTTACGTATTATGTCTTCATCTCCTGGTTCCTCAAGATCAGATAATATTATTTCTCTAAGTAATTCTGAATTATCGGATTGTCCAATATCATCTAAAATGTATTGAGCAAAGATTTTATTTCTTGAATTTCTTTTTTCAAATTCTGTTTGCTCTTTTTGGCTTTGCTCTGCTTCAAAGGCTTTTTGTCTGTCTTTAAATTTGTCCATAATTCATTATTTCATAGTTGGCATGTTGAGTGAAGCCCCTGCGACATCATCTGGCCATCTCGATGTTATTGTCTTACGTTTGGTATAAAAATTAATCCCTTCTACTCCGTGCATTCCATGACCACCAAATATTGAACCTTTCCAGCCACCAAAAGTATAAAAAGACATTGGAACTGGAATAGGAATGTTTATCCCAACCATTCCTATTTGGACATTTTTCATAAAATTTCTCGCTAATGAACCACTTGATGTATATATAGAAGTGCCATTGCCAAACTGATGTTTATTAATCAGTTTTATAGCCTCTTCAAAATTATTCATATTAAGGACAGATAAAACAGGGCCAAAAATCTCTTCTTTGTATATAGTCATACCATCAGTAACATTATTAAATATTGTAGGACCAACAAAATTACCATTTTCATAACCTTGAAGACTAATTCCTCTTCCATCTAACTCTAATTTTGCACCCTCTTGAACACCTTTTTCAATATATGATAGAACTTTTTGTTTGTGTTCCTTTGTAATGAGAGGTCCCATTTCACTTTGTGGGTCTAAAGACCCCCCAACTTTAATTTTACTTGTCTTCTCCTTTAGCAAATCCATAAATGGTTTTTGAATATTTCCAACAGGCATAGCAACTGATGTTGCCATACAACGTTCACCAGCAGATCCAAAAGCTGCTCCAATTAGTCCATTTACTGCATCCTCTAAATTCGCGTCTTCCATTATAAGCATATGGTTTTTAGCACCACCAAGAGCTTGAACTCTTTTATTTGTTTTTGAACACTCGGTGTAAATGTACTTAGCAACAGGTGTTGAGCCAACAAAACTTACTGAAGAAATATCTTCACACTGAAGTATTAGATCTACAATATTTTTATCGCCATTTACGACCGTGAGGACGTTATCAGGAAGACCAGCTTCACTCATTAATTCTGCAAGTTTTAAAGAGCATTGAGGAACTTTCTCAGAGGGTTTTAACATAAAGGCATTTCCACATGCTATAGATAATGGAAACATCCACATTGGAACCATAGCTGGGAAATTAAATGGTGTAATACCAGCACAAATTCCCAAAGGCTGCTTAATATCAAACAAATCTACGTTTGTTCCAACGTTAATTGAGTGATTTCCTTTCAATAAATGAGGAATACCGCATGCAAAGTCAACTACTTCAAGACCTCTTTGTAAAGATCCTTTAGCATCAGAAAAAACCTTGCCATGCTCTTCAGATATTATTTTTGCTATTAAATCAAAATTTTTTTCAATTAAATTTTTAAATTTAAATAAAATTTCACTTCTTTTCGTAATGGGTGTATTAGCCCATAAAGGTTGTGCTAATTTCATTTTATTAATAATTTTTTCAAACTCATCTCTTGTTGTTTTTGGAACATGCGCATATTCCTCACCCGTACTAGGTTTATATAATTTTATGAAGTCTTCTGAATTACTAGATATTCCTTTAGAGTCAGAGAAGTTTTCAATTATTTTCATGTGATGTTTTTAATATTAAATTTGTTTTTAGTAAAGATAATTGATTTATTTTAGTTAGTTTGATAATATTAAGGTTTAAGGGGTGCTGAAAGGCTGAGAAAGGTAATACTTAACCCTCGAACCTGATCCAGGTAATTCTGGCGTAGGAAGTTCCCTTAAATACTTTTAAAACAAGAACAAATTAGATGGAAATTCTTTTTTTAATTTTTTTTGGATTAATTTTTACTGGGTCATTCTTTTTTTTGAAAAAAAATGAATTATCAGATGATAAGTTCGTTATTAAAAATAAATATAACTTATTTTTTTCAATATCTTCTTTTGTATCTTCTGCATTGGGTTTTTGGATAATATTTTCTCCTGCCGCAGCAGCTACTTGGGGTGGAATGGGTAATGTGATTGGTTATGCACTTGGAGCTGCGATGCCTTTAGTTTTATTCATCTTTATAGGAAAATATGTAAGAAAGGTTTTTCCAAACTCAACAGGCTTTCACAATTGTATCGAAAATCGGTTTGGCAAGAACTTATCCCACTTTGTTATAATAGTTTCGTTAGTTTATATGACAGTTTTCTTAATAGCTGAAATTACAGCTATCTCAAAGTTCTTTAATTTTTTAAATGATACACCTTATTGGATTTCTTCAATGATAATTATATTAATTGCTTCATCGTACGTTCTAATTGGAGGGTTGTCGGCAACAATATTCACCGATTTAATTCAATTCATATTCATTATAGGAATTTGTTTGTTTTTAGTTTTTAAAATTCCATTCCAAGACTTTTCAAATAACTCTTCATTTATGATCGAAAATGCACATTTATTTGATTTTAATAATCAATTCCTATGGATAACAGGTTTGACTTTTTTAATAGCAGTTACATTTACAAATCTCTTTCACCATGGTAATTGGCAAAGAATTTATGCTGCTAAAGATAATAAAACACTTAGTATTGGTTTAGTTATATCTGCTTTAATTATATTTATAATTGTTTATTTCATTGGATACTCTGGACTAGTTTCAATCTCACTTTACGCAATGGACGATCCTGATTTAACATTTGTGAAACTTTTCGGTTTACTCGAGACTTCATTTATAAAATACATTTTTGTAATATTAGCTACTTCCCTTGTATTAAGTAGTATTGATACATTAATAAATGCGATAAATTCTCAGATTGTATCCCTAAGCACAAGTTACTCCTTAAAATCCTCTTCAAACTTATACTTTATATTTGTTTTCTTGGTGGCAGTTTTCATACTATCCTCGCAAGGCTACAATGTCTTATACGTTTTCTTAATTGCTGATTTAATTTGTTGTTGCTTAGTTTTACCTTTTCTGTTGGGATTATTTGGTTTTAATATCTCTACAAAACAAATATATATAATCTCTTTTTTGAGCTTACTACTGGGAGTATTAATATTTCCTGATCCCTCATTCAGCAAAAATATAATGAGCGATTTTCTAAATATTAATTTCACATTTATTAATAACTATAAATTATTCTCATCATTTTTAGTGCCAATTCTATTTTCAACAATATTGACACTTTTGATGAAAAGGAAAGGTATATAATGGAACATATTTATAATGATTTAAAAAACTTAAGGAATAAAGGAGCGCTTGTACATTGTATTACAAATTACGTGGCAATGAACATAAACGCTAATATTCTTCTCTCTATCGGAGCATCTCCTTTGATGTCTCATGCAACAAATGAACTTAAAGAAATAGCTGCTATATCGTCTTGTCTTGTTAATAATATTGGAACGTTAGACGATAATTGGAGACCTAGCTTTTTAGAGGCTTCTAAATATTATGTTGAACAAGAAAAACCAATCATATTAGACCCTGTGGGTTCAGGTGCGAGTAAGTTAAGAACTCAAACTTCTCTTGACATTATTAAAAGCTCTAAAAAATTAATTATCAGAGGAAACGCATCTGAAATTCAATCACTAGTAGATCAAAATAAAATATCTTCAAAGGGAGTTGACTCATCAATTGAAAGTCACGCAGCTATTGAGTCTGGAAAAATTTTATCTAATGAGAATAATTGCGTTGTATTTATAAGCGGTAGAGACGACTTCATTATTTATGAAGATGATGTCACTAAAATTTCAAATGGATCAAGTGTAATGACGAAGGTTACAGCTATCGGTTGCTCTTTATCGTGCATAGTAGGAGCATTTGCTGCTGTAGGTGAAAGTTTATACAAATCTGCGATAAGCTCAGCGGCTATTTTTTCAATCGCAGGAGAACTCGCAGCATCAAAATCAGAAGGGCCAGGAGATTTTCAAGTAAATTTCTTGAACAAATTAAATAATATTACAGAAAAAGAAATTTTAGATAATTTAAAAATTACTAGTGTTTAAATTTTGTTTTGTTACTGACGATAAACTTACACCATTAAGTAAGTTGGATAATTATTTGAAAATAATATTTGAGAGTAAGATCGATTGTATTCAATTAAGGTTTAAAAATTTAAAAACAATTGATTTATACAACTTAGGAAAAGATTTAAAAAAAGATTGTGTTAAATTTAAAAAAACCCTCATTGTCAATGATCGTGTGGATATTGCAAAATCTATAAATGCTCATGGTGCACATGTTGGTATGGATGATTTACCCTATAATCAAGCTAGAAAAATATTGGGAAGAAAAGCTATAATAGGAGTTTCAGCAAGTAATAAAAATGAATTCATAAAGGTAAAAAAGTTAAAGGGAGTTGACTACATAGGTGTTTCAGCCTTCTCGTCAAATACAAAAAAAGAAATGAAAAATTATTTTGGTTTAAGCGGGCTTAAAATTTGTGCTAAAGCTACAAAAATTCCTTTAATAGCAATAGGAGGAATCAATATTAGTGATGTAAATAGTATACTTAAACTAAAAATCCATGGAGTTGCTATGATATCCTCTTTATTAAAAGGTAATATTAAAAAGAATTGTATGGATGTAAGTAAAATTATTTCAAGTTATGAAAAGATATAAAACTGTATTAACAATTGCAGGTTCTGACTCATCAGGAGGGGCGGGTATCCAAGCTGATATTAAAACTATAACATACTTTAAATGTTATGCGATGTCTGTAATTACTGCTTTAACTGCACAAAATACTCAAGAGGTAAAAAGTATTTTTAATACAACCCCAAAGTTTATAAGAGAACAACTTAATACGACGTGTAGTGATATTAAACCAGACTCAATAAAGATTGGTATGTTAAGTGATAAAAAAATTATTCAAGAAATTTCAAAATTTATTGACAACCATAAAATATCTAAAGTTGTTTTAGACCCTGTTATGGTGTCAACATCTGGTTATTTACTCTTAAAGAAAAGCGCTATATCAAGTTTAACTAAAAACCTTATAACAAAATCTATGATAATTACTCCTAATTTGGAGGAGGCAGAAATTCTTACAAATACCAAGATTAATAGTAAAGATGATATGATTAATGCAATTCAAATTTTAGTAAAAATTGGCGCTAAGAATATACTGATCAAAGGTCTAATCAAAAATGGAAAAATATTCGACTGTCTATTTTTAAAAAAAAATAAAAAAATTCATTTTTTTGAGTCTAGAATCATTAAAAGTAAAAATACACATGGAACTGGTTGTACTTTATCGTCAGCAATTGCTTCGAATTTAGCTTTAGGTGAAGATATTTTAAATTCTGTCAAAAAATCAAGAAATTATATAAAAAGAGCCATAATTAAAGGAAGTTTGTATAAAATTGGTAAAGGTAGCGGTCCGGTTTACCATTTTTAACTTTAAATTTAGAAAAATTGCTATAAAAAGTTTACCAATATTTAGGCTTACTATTTGAATACTAATTAAAAAATCTCATAAAATTTTTAACTATGTTTGGATACGCTAAATATTTACTACTTAAGATTAAGAAAGGACTATAAATGGCTACAGGAACAGTGAAATGGTTTAACCCAAAAAAAGGATATGGGTTTATTGCCCCTGATGGAGAAGATAAAGATATCTTTGTCCACATCACAGCTGTTCAACAAGCAGGTTTAGACCGCCTCGATGAAGGCGACAAAGTCGAATTTGAAGTTGTTGAAGACAAAGGCAAATCCAAAGCAGATCAGTTAAAAAAAGTTTAATTGATTTTGCGAATACTTTTTATTTTATCGTAGGCTTGATTTATCTCGGATAGTCTGTCTTCAGATTTAATGATTAATTCTTGAGGAACACCCTGTGCCCTTAATTGGTCAGGGTGTAACTCTTTGCTTAGCTGTATCCATCTCTTTCTAATTTCACCATCAGAAAAACTTTTCTCAACTCCTAAAATTTTGTATGGATCAATTTGTTTATCCATCCAAATAGTTTTTATGCTTTCATATTGAGCTTTATTTAGTCCAAAATAATCAGAACAATTTTGAATAAATACTATCTCTGAGTCGCTAATTTCACCATCAGCCTCTGCGATATAAAAAAGCAAGTTTAAAATTTGCTCCAAAACTTGAGGCTGTCCACGAAATAGCATTCCTATTTGTTGAGCATATTGATGATAGTCATCAGAGCTTTTTTTAGCTTCATTAAATATTTTGCTAACATCGCTTTGAAAATCAGGAGGTATTTTAAATTTTTCTTTAAAGGCGCTTATTTCATCAGTTGTAACTTGACCATCTGCTTTAGCCAGTTTAGCTGCTAAAATAATTATACCTATCGTTATAATTTCTTGTGGTGAATTAGAGGCTATATTAGAGTCAGATTTTTGGTTTCGAATACGATCAACACTGTGACCCGCTATTACACCTAACATAGCTCCGATTGGCCCCCCAAGAGCAAAACCAAAAGTCCCAGCTAAAAGTTTTCCCCATATACTCATCTAAAATTTATTTTTTATAAGTCTTATTAATTATTTAAGCCATTCGTTAGTTTTGTTAATGTCCTTAAGACTGCTTTCTGTGCCATGAGAAAAATGTTTGCTCATATCAGGGTAATATTTATAAGAAATTGGTTTTCTACCCATAGCAACTGCCATTTCTCTTACATGATGAGGGTCGGCACCGCAACAAATACCAATAAAATTTACATTGATGTCCATACATTGTTTGGTGAATTCAGCCATTTCAAACCTGTTACATGTTAATCCATCAAGAGCAATGTGAGAAACATTACCATCTAAACAATTACAATTTGGATCCTCTATATACATGTGTGTTGGGAATTCTTCAGTTGTTCTATATGGAACAGGTAATGCAGCCACATGGCATGAGACTTTTTCTCTAATGCTTGGCAGCAGTTTCATTGTCATTTCAGGACCACGATAACAGTTAAGGCCAACTACATCAGCACCATGGTCTTCCAAAATTTTACAGGCTTCTGCAGCACTATGGCCTTCTCTTGTTTTGTCACCTTTAGGTATAGCAAGATTTACGACAGCTATTAAACCTGCATTTTTAATTTCCTTTAATGCTAATTTAGCTTCTTCAGTCCAATTAATTGTTTCAGCAATAACAAAATCAACATTAGCTTCTTTTGCCCAAGCTATTTGTTCTTCAAACATTTTTTGACAATCAATGTGAGATTGTTTGTCATCAGGGTCATAAATATTAGTATTAGCTACATTACCAGCTATCATTAAATCTAACTGGGGAAACTCAGCTGCAGCATTTTTTGCAATTTCTAATGCATTTTTTTGAAGAGGTTCTAATAATTCTTCCTTTCCAATCAAACGCAACTTTTCTCTGTGACCGTAATAAGTAAATGCTTGAACAACATCACTACCAGCTCTAATAAACTCTCTATGAAGTTGAGTTACTACTTCAGGATTATCAAGAACAACCTCAGGAACGTAAGTTCCTGCCTGTAAATATCCTCTTCTCTCCATTGCAAAAAGATAGCCTTCTGCACACAAAATAGGTCCTTCATTGAGTCTCTGTATTAGATCCATACTACCTCCTAAATAAATATCTAGATTATTATAGCTTTTAAAAAAAATTCTATAAAAAAATTTCACAATGTTTTTGGATTTTATCCGTAGAAAATAATTCAAAGATCAGTATGTTTTAATCAAATGGAATTTGAAAATAAAATCAAGAGTCTTCCAATATGGAAAAATCTTGAAAATATTGAACCTTTAGCGGGAGGAATTACAAATCTTAATTTCCTAGTATCAGACTCTGGTTCTAAATCAGTTGTTAGATTAGGTTCAGATATACCAGAACATCTAGTTTATCGATCAAACGAAATTATTGTTAGTGAAGCAGCTTATCAAATAGGGGTGTCTCCAAAATTAATTTATAATGAACCTGGAGTATTGGTCTTAGAATTCATTGAAAGTAAAACTCTTGAACCAAAAACTGTAAGAGAAAATTTAAATAAAATTGTTCCGATCATAAGAAAAATTCATGATGAAATACCTAACAAGTTATCAGGTCAGCCTCAAATTTTCTGGGTTTTTTATGTCATAAAGTACTACTCAAATTACTTATTAAATAATAATAGCTCTCACATTTCATTAATTCCAAGTTTGTTAAAAAAAGCAGAAAAGTTAGAAAAACTCTCCTCTCCAAGAGAAATTGTATTTGGTCATAATGATTTATTGGCTGCAAATTTTCTTGATGATGGTTCAAAAATATGGGTAGTAGATTGGGAATATGGTGGTTTTAATGATCCTTTGTTTGATATAGGAGGTTTATCTTCTAATAATGATTTAGATGAAAATCTAGAAAATGAAGTTTTAGAAATGTATTTTAAAGAAAAAACATCAAAAGATTTAATAATTAAATATAACGCAATGAAAACTGCTAGTTTATTAAGAGAGACAATGTGGAGTATGGTTTCTGAGATCACTTCTAAGATAGAATTTAATTATGCTGAGTATACTTCAGATAATCTCAAAAAATTTGAGGAATCATTTGATAAACTATAATGATAGATAGTTCAAAAATTGTAGTAATTGGGGGTGGTATAGTGGGTTGCTCTACTGCATATCACTTAGCTGATTTAGGACATGAAGTTGTACTTATTGAAAGTGGTAAATTAACATCTGGTAGTACATGGCATGCTGCTGGACTAGTTGGCCAATTAAGAACAAATGCAAATATTACTCAATTATTAGGATATTCTGTTGATCTTTATGACAAGCTTGAAAAAGAAACAGGATTAGGAACAGGATGGAAGATGAATGGTGGATTAAGACTAGCTTGTAATAAAGAGAGATGGCAGGAGGTTTTAAGACAAACTACTACAGCTCATTCATTTGGTTTGGAGATGGATCTAATTACTCCAAAAGAGGCTCAAGATTTATGGCCAATCATGAATATAGATGATGTTTATGGAGCAGCCTTCCTTCCTACAGATGGACAAGCAAATCCGACAGATATTTCACAAGCATTGGCTAAAGGAGCTAGAAACAAAGGAGCAAAAATATTTGAGGAAACTAGAGTATCAAAGGTAATTATAAATAATGGTGTAATTGAAGGTATTGAAACATCTAAAGGTAAAGTAAAGTGTGAAAAAATTGTTTGTTGTTGTGGTCAGTGGACCAGACAGTTTGCACAAGATGTTGGAGTTAATGTCCCTTTAGTATCTTTTCAACATCAATATTTGGTTACTGAAAAAATAGAGGGTGTTAAATCAGACCTTCCTACTTTAAGAGATCCTGACAGGTTAATTTATTTTAAAGAGGAAGTTGGGGGCCTTGCAATGGGAGGGTATGAACCAAACCCTTTATCATGGGCTGAAAAATCAGTCCCAGAGGATTTTCATTTTTCACTTTTAGACTCAAATTACGATCATTTTGAACAAATAATGAATAATGCTCTTGGAAGAGTCCCTAGTCTTGAAACTGCTGGGGTCAAAGAATTAATAAATGGACCTGAGAGTTTTACTCCAGATGGAAACTTTATTTTAGGAGAGAGTCCTGAATTGAAAAACTTTTATGTTGGCGCAGGTTTCAACGCATATGGGATAGCTGCTGGAGGTGGAGCGGGTATGGCACTTGCAGAATGGGTAGCTAATGGAAGACCACCTTACGATTTATGGCCAGTTGATATAAGAAGATTTGGAAAACCCCATCAAGATTTGGAGTGGGTAAGAAAAAGAACTTATGAGGCTTATGCTAAACATTACACTATGGCATGGCCTTTTGAGGAAAACTCCTCAGTGAGAGAGTTTAAAAAATCTCCAATTTATGAAAAACTTAAAAACTCAAATGCATGCTTTGGTGAAAAAATGGGTTGGGAGAGACCTAATTGGTTTGCACCAAAAGGAAGTGAGCCTCGGGATATTTATTCCTTTGACAGACAAAATTGGTTTGAATTTGTTGGAAATGAAGTAAAGGCCGCAAGAGAGAGTGCTGTTCTGATTGATCAAACATCTTTCGCTAAGTTTATTGTATCAGGTAAAGACTCACTACAAGCTTTAGAGTATTTATGTGCAAATAAAATTGATAGACCAATCGGTTCGACCATCTATACCCAAATGTTGAATGACGATGGTGGAATTGAATGTGATTTAACAATAACAGTTATAGATAAAAATACCTTTTATATTATAACTGGAACAGGTTTTATGACCCATGACTATGATTGGATAATTTCAAATATTCCAAATAATTTAGAAGTAGAAGTTAAAAATATAACATTTGATAATTCAGTTTTTTCATTAATGGGACCAAATTCTAGAAAGATCCTTCAAGGGCTAACAAATACAGATTTATCAAATGATAATTTTCCATTTGCTACATGTAAAAAAATCAAAATTGCATCAAAAGATGTTTATGCAATTAGAATAACCTACATGGGTGAGTTAGGTTGGGAGCTTCATTTCCCAATAGATTTTTCCTCAGAAATTTATTCCAAGATAATGGAATATGGAAATCAATTTGGACTAGTTAATGCTGGATATCGATGTATAGAGAGTTGTCGTTTAGAAAAGGGCTACAGAGCTTGGGGTTCAGATATCGGGCCGGACCATACCCCTCTTGAGGCTGGATTAGGATGGGCAACTAAAATTAACTCTGACAAAGATTTCATTGGAAAAAAAGCACTTTTAAATCAAAAATCAAAAGGTTTGAAAAAGATTTTTGCAGGTTTTACGTGTGATGATCCAAATCAAATACTTTTAGGAAGAGAAACTATATTTAGAGATGGTAAACAAGTAGGTTGGTTATCAAGCGGGGGTTACGGATACACCATAGGCAAATCTATTGGTTATGGGTACATAAGAAGTATAGATGTTATTGATCAAAACTTTGTAGAAAATGGTAATTACGAATTAGAGATAGCTACTAAAAAAGTTCCCTGCAATGTGCATCTTTATCCTATCTATGATAAAGAGATGATTAAGATTAAATCTTAAGCTCTTTTATTTTTAAAAAAGCGTATTTTGTAACAATATTTTGTGTTTTATTTGTTTTTAAAATTTCTAAAATTTGTTTTTTTTTCATCGGGATTATCTTTATATATTCTCCCTCATTAGGATTTATAATTTTAAAGTTTGTAATTCTAGGTACGTATGCAAGATATATATCAGTAATTTCTTCTAAAATATCTGGAGCAATAATGAGTGACTCCAACTTTTTTACCGAAATCGGTTTGACTCCAAGTTCCTCTTTGATTTCTCTAATAATAGCTTGTCTACTTGATTCTTTATTTTTAATCCCACCTGCTACTATTTCTAGAGGGTAGGATGAAAATTTATTAAAAAAATAATTTGGTCTCATCTGTCTTATGAAATAAAAAACTTGATCTTGTTTGTTAAAACAAATAGCTGAGACACTATTTCCATTATAAATGTAGTTTTCTCTTATCTCCTTAAAATCAAGTTTATTGGTATATTTAATAAATAATTCATAAATATTTTTATAGATCTTCCTCTTCTTAATATTTGTCATAGTTTTTGGATCTTGTAAGTTGTTTAACTTAGTTTATTTTATTGAAATTCAAATGAAAGTTTTAGTTGCTGTCAAAAGGGTTGTTGATTACAAAGTGCAGATTAGAGTAAAAAGCGACAATAGTGGAGTAGAAACACAAAATGTTAAAATGTCTGTTAATCCACCAGATGAAAATGCCATTGAAGAGGCAGTAAAGCTTAAGGAACAGGGTCTTGCGAATGAGATAATATCAGTATCTATTGGAGATGATAAATCTCAAGATGTTTTAAGAACATCCATGGCTATGGGAATTGATAGGTCTATATTGGTCAAAAGTCAAAACACATTAGAGCCATTAGCAGTTGCTAAAACACTAAAAATAATAATTGATAAAGAAAAACCAGATCTCGTTTTAATGGGTAAACAAGCTATCGATGATGATTCAAATCAAACAGGTCAGATTTTATCTGCATTATTAAATTGGCCACAAGGATGTTTTATTTCAAATTTAAAAATTGAAAATAATAAAGTTTTTATATCAAGGGAGATAGATGAAGGTATTGAAAACCTAGAAACTTCACTTCCAGCTGTTTTAACATGTGATTTAAGATTAAACACACCAAGGTTTGCCTCTCTTCCAAATATAATGAAGGCTAAAAAAAAACCTCTTGAGACAATTGATATTGACACTCTTGGAATTGATACATCATCAAAAATTAAAACTTTAAAAGTAATTGAGCCTCCAAAAAGAAAAGCAGGTATTATGGTCAATGATGTTAAAGAATTGGTTCAAAAACTAAAATACGAGGCAAAAGTAATTTAAATGTCTGTACTTGTAGTAGCGGAACATGATAACAAAAATTTAAAATCATCAACTCTTAATACTATTAGTGCTGCCGAAAAATTAAGCGAAGATATTCATCTTTTAATTTTAGGTAATAAAATTGAAGATCTTGCTAAAAGTTCAAAATCAATACAGTTAGTTAAAAAAGTAATTATTTGTGATCATGAGAAATTAGAAAATCAAATACCAGAATTATCATCTCCTATAATTTCTAATTTAGCTGAAAACTATTCACACATTTTAGCACCTTCTAGTACATTTGGAAAAAATCTGCTACCTAGAGTATCTGCTCTGTTAGATGTCACACAAATAAGCGATATCATAGGTATAGAGTCCCAAGATACTTTTATCAGACCTATTTATGCGGGAAACGCTATTTCTTATGTTCAGACTGATCAAAAAATTAATTTAATGACTGTCAGACCCACTTCTTTTGAAAAATGTGAAGAAACAGGGGGTGATGCTGCTGTAGAAAATATTTCTTTCATCGACTCAGAGGTTAAAACAACATTTGTAAGTAGAGAAGTATCAAAGAGTGACAGACCTGAATTGGGTAATGCTCGGGTAGTTGTATCTGGTGGCAGAGGACTTGAAAACTCTGATAATTTTAAATTATTATATGATTTAGCTGATAAACTTAATGCTGCTGTTGGAGCTTCGAGGGCTGCTGTTGACTCAGGATACATTGGCAATGAATATCAAGTTGGTCAAACTGGTAAAATGGTTGCTCCTGAGCTTTATATTGCCGTAGGTATATCCGGTGCAATACAGCATTTAGCGGGTATGAAAGAAAGTAAAGTCATAGTCGCTATTAATAAGGATTTAGAGGCACCGATATTTAATATAGCTGACTACGGACTTTCTTCTGATTTATTTCAAGCAATACCTGAAATTATTAAAGAGTTAGATCTACTTAATCAGATAGAATCGTAATATTTAATATATAATCAACATTATGAGCGAAGTGCAGAGAGAAGAATTAAATTACGATGTAGTAATAGTTGGAGCTGGTCCAGCTGGTTTATCAACAGCAATTAAACTAAAACAACTCGATACGAATTTGTCTATTTGTGTACTAGAAAAAGCATCTGAAGTCGGAGCTCATATTTTAAGTGGTAATGTTTTTGAAACTAAGGCTTTAGATGAACTCATTCCAAATTGGAAAGAACTTAATAGTCCAATCAATACATCAGTAACATCAGAAGATTTTTTATTTTATACAAAAACTAAAAGTATGAAGGTGCCAAACTTTTTTTTACCAAATGTTTTAAAAAATCATGGAAACTACATAATTAGCCTATCTAATCTTTGTAAATGGTTAGGTGAATTTGCCGAAAACTTAGGAGTGGAGATCTTTCCAGGATTTGCAGCTAGTAAATTACTTTATGATAACGATCAAAAGGTAATTGGTGTTCAAACAGGTGATATGGGTTTAGACAAAAATTTTAAACCTAAAGATAATTATGAACCTGGGATTAATATTAAAGGTAAAGTTACAGTTTTATCAGAGGGTTGTAGAGGTCACCTGGGAAAAGAGGTCCTTAAAAAATTTAATTTAGACTCCAACAATAAATCTCCTCAACAATACGGTATAGGCTTTAAAGAAATTTGGGAGATCAATTCTGAAAATCATCAAATTGGTAAAGTTTCACATAGTGTGGGATGGCCTCTTGAAAGTGATACATATGGAGGTAGTTTTTGTTATCATGCTGAAAATAATCAAATATACCTAGGTTACGTAATCGGTTTGGATTATAAGAACCCATACCTTTCTCCTTATGATGAATTTCAACAGTTTAAAACACACCCTGATATCAAAAAATTATTAGATGGTGGTAAAAGAATTTCTTATGGAGCAAGAGCTCTAATAGAGGGAGGATTGCAGAGCCTTCCACAAATGCATATGCCAGGGGCATTATTGATAGGATGTGATGCAGGCACTCTAAATATGCCAAAAATTAAAGGATCACATACCGCAATGAAAAGTGGAATAATTGCTGCAGAAGTCATCAATGATCACATAAATAGCAATAAAGAACTGTCAGAGTATGAGTCAAAATTTAAAAACTCATGGGTATTTGAAGAATTATACAAAGCAAGAAATGTAAAGCCCAGTTTTCAATGGGGCCTGATACCTGCAATGATTTTTACTGGATTAGATCAAAAAATATTTGGAGGTAAACTTCCCTTTACCCTTCAACATAAGCACGCTGATCATGAATCTTTGATCCCAGCTAAAAAAGCAAAAAAAATTACCTATCCTAAATATGATGGTGTTATTACTTTTGATAAACCCAGCTCAGTTTATCTATCAGGAACTAACCACGCAGATGATCAACCTAACCATTTGTTACTTAATGATAAAGATCTGTCAACTAATTTTACTATTGAAGAATACGACGAACCTGCCCAAAGGTATTGCCCCGCAGGTGTGTATGAAGTTGAATTTGATAATGACCTCCAGAAAAAAATTTTAAAAATTAATTCTCAAAATTGTATTCATTGTAAGACATGCGATATTAAAGAACCTTCTCAAAATATTCAGTGGGTAACTCCTGAGGGTGGGGGTGGACCTATTTACTCTGGGACCTAATTAAAGTCGTATTCAAAGTTTTGCGAAGTTGCATTGATATTTACTAATTTAGCACCATGCTTTATATGAAAATGTGTTGCAATAGGTGTCAAAGGAGAGAGTGTGATAAAGCGATCTATATTTTTCATTTCATCTTTAACAAGCTTTTTTGTTGTAAAAATAGTTTGTTTACCTGCTCCTCTTTTTCTTGACCAAACAGTATAGGCTACAGCAATGTTTGCGTTTTTTTCATGAAAAGCATTTTTGCTCATTAAGTCTAATTCTTTCATTGTTTGTGGTACATCGTTACAGAATGCTAGACAAATGAACCCTTCAACATCTTCATTAGATTTTAATCCATAAATCTTGCGGCCATACGAGGTGCGAAATTCATTGTCAATATCTGGTCTGATTGGATCTTCGCTAGTATCCACTGAGTCTAACTCGACTAATTCTGCCTTTGATAGCCAACTAAAAAAATTACTTAATTTATTTTTAAATTTTTCCAAATTACAACCATTGATGCTTCATAGCTAAAACATCCTCATCACCATGCAAAATTATGGAAGCTAAACTATCAATTTTTGGCAAAATACTTGATACATAAATGCTTGATGTAGCTATTTTTGCGTCCAGAAATTCATTATCAATTTCACCTTTATCTTTTAATTCAAGTGATTTTTTAGCAGTTTTAATCATCATCCAACCTCCAAAAATATAACCTAACATCATTAAATAATTTACACTCGATACAGCAGGTCTTTTTTTATTATTAGATGAAGAAACAATGTGCTCAACAACTTTTTTTGCAGTGTCAATTGAACTATCCATTTTTTTGCATAACTCTTTTAATCGATCTGAACTCGCAGATGCTTCTGTATCAGTTTTAATTTCATCAATTAATTCTAATATGCTTTTACCATTGTCTCGAAGCGTCTTCCTAAAAACTAAATCATTTGCTTGAATTGCAGTGGTGCCCTCGTATATAGGGAGAATTCTAGCATCTCTATAATGTTGTGCGATTCCTGTTTCTTCAATAAAACCCATTCCACCATGAATTTGAATAGCATTTGATGTAATCTCAAGTGACCTTTCAGTCAACCACCCTTTAATAATAGGTATCATTAAAGATGATTTTGTTTCCCAATATTCACTCTCTTCTGACTTAGTCATATCCAAAGCAAAAGCTCCATAAATTGCAAGAGCTCTCATAGCTTCGATTTCTGATTTCATAGTCGAGGATAATCGAAGCACATCTGGGTGATGAATAATAGGATCACCTTTCTGACCATCAATCGGAACTCCTTGAACTCTATCAAAGGCATACATTTTAGATTGTTGATAAGCTCTTTCAGAAACAGCAAGTCCTTGTACTCCAACTGAGAACCTTGCATGGTTCATCATTTCGAACATGATATTTAAACCCTGATTTTCTTCTCCAACCAAATAACCAATAGCTCCATCCTGTTCACCAAACTGTAAAACTGCAGTAGGAGAACCTTTAACACCAAGTTTTTTTTCAATAGACAAACAGGTTACATCATTTTTTTTGCCGATACTGCCGTCATCATTTGGAATAAATTTAGGTACAAGAAAAACAGAAATACCTTTATTACCCTCTGGCGCTTCAGGTGTTCTGGCTAAAACCAAATGAATAATATTCTCAGATAAATCATGTTCCCCATAGGTAATATAAATTTTTTGTCCATAGATTTTATAATGACCATTTTCTTTAATAGCTTTAGTTTTAATCGTAGACAGGTCTGTTCCCGATTGTGGTTCAGTTAAATTCATCGTACCTGTCCAATGACCTGATGCTAATTTTGGTATATAAAAGCTTTTTTGATCTTCTGATGCTGATTTTTGCAATGCATATATTAAACCTTGTGTTAATAGGTGGCAAAGCGCCAATGACATATTAGAACTATGCCAAATCTCATTAACAGCGGCAGATAAAGTTACTGGTATCTGTTGACCACCAAATTTTTCTTTGGCCTCTAAGCCAAACCACCCACCATCTCTTAAACTCTCATAAGCCTCTTTGTAGCCTTTAGGAGTTACGACTTCACCAGTATCGAGTCTTTTTGAGCCCTCATGGTCTCCTGAAAGGTTACAAGGGTCTAACACTTCAGAAGCTATTTTTCCTGCCTCTTCAAGAACGGCTTCAACTAAATCATCAGAAAATTCAGAATAATCACTAACTTTATTTAGTTTGCCTAAATCTATAAGATTTTTAATTACAAAATTTAAATCTTTAATTGGAGCTTCGTACATGACTTATATATATACTTTTCTTAAGTTCCTGCCTAAAGAAATTAAAATCTCGTGTTCATTAGTCCCAGTTTCATATGCAATTCTCTCATATCGTTGATTACTTCCAATTATTTCGACAGGTTTGCCCAGATACAATTTATTATTGGGAACTTTCGACACATCAATCGTGATCAAGTCCATTGAAACTCTTCCTAAAATTCTACATTGAAATTTATCTATATAAACAGATGCTTTATTACTTCCGCTTCTAAGAAATCCATCAGAGTAACCAAAATCTATTGTTGCAACTTTTAAGTCTCTTTTAAGTTTATAAGTTTGGCTGTAGCCAATTGAATTTCCTTTTCTGACATTTTGAACTTGTAATATAGGTGAGTAAATACTCATAACCTGTCTTAAGTTAAATCTTTTTTTATAGAAAGGATTAATTCCGTATAGGCTTTTTCCAGGTCTTACATAATTTAAATGATATTGTTTTCCTAAAAAAATTCCAGAGGAATTAGCTATGCTTAAAGGTAAATTATAATTTTTATTTAGGTCAATAAGTTTATTTAATTGTTTACTTGACTCATTTTTTTTTAAATCATCTGCAGAAGATAGGTGAGACATTAAAAAGATAATATTTTTTTTATCGATTAAATTTGAATATTTTTCAAGTTCGCTTGACTGCAATCCAAGACGATTCATTCCAGTATCAATATGCAAAACGTACTTAAGTTTTTGTAGATTTTTTAATAAGGATAATTGATCGACATTATTAATAATAGGAATTATTTTATATTTTTTTATTTCTTTTAAATCATTGTTTGAAATCACACCTGATAACAGGTAAATATTGATATTCTTAAAATTTTCTCTCAGTTTGATAGCATCATCTAACCTAGCAACATAAAAATCTTTACATTTACTCGTTTTTAATATTTTACAACATTCCAAAAGGCCGTGCCCATAGCCATCACCTTTTATTACACTTATAATCTTTGAATTACCTGAAAACTTATCGATTTGCCTGTAATTATGCGACAGATTTTCTTTACTCACAAAAATCATTTTTTTGTTGATTTTTTGGTTTTTTTTAAAGACTAGTTGTTTCATATTTTGGATTTTAAGGCTTCAACCTTGTTGTCTTATGCCCTATATTACTTCTACTATTATAATAGATATAGGAGGAGTAAATGAAAAAATTTATTTCATTATTTTACGCTCTAGTCCTGTTTGCTGGTTTTACAACTGTAGCAAAAGCGGCAGACCCGATTAGAATTCCAGTTTTAAACTGGTCAAGCCAAATCGTTATGGCTAACGTTATGGCACAAGCTTTTGAAGAGCTTGGTTATGATGTTGAATTAGTCCCTGCTGAGTCAGCAACAAGATATGAAGCTGTCAGAGTAGGTGAGCTTCACGTTGCCCATGAAACATGGCAGTCAACTATGGCTAAACCATTTTATGAAGCTATGGACAAAGGTGGTTTAATCGATGCTGGTTCACACTTAGCTCCAACTCTTGAAGATATGGGTGTTCCACAATGGGTTATTGATGAAAATTTATGTCCAGGTCTTCCAAATTGGGAAGCTTTAAAATCTCCTGAGTGTCAAGCTAACTTTGCTACACCTGACTCTGAAGGTAAAGGTAGATGGTTAGAAGGTCCTTATGAATGGCACACTGATGTGATGCCTAACAGACTAAAAGGTCTTGGCCTAGATGACCAGTGGATGGTTAAGTTTGCTGGTAGTGCTGATGCACTATGGGCAGAACTAGCAGCTGCAAAAAAAGAAGGTAGAGGAACAGTGATCTTTAACTGGACACCAAACTTTACTGATGCTGAGGGATTTGTATTTATTGAATTCCCACCTTTCTACCAAGGTTGTAGAATTGAAGACGGCGGTTCTGTTGAGACAACTGGTTGTGGTTCACCAATTGGTTGGTTAAAAAAAGCAGCACACATCAAGTTCCCAATCACTCACACATCTGCATATAAATTCTACACAAAAATGGAATTTACATCAGGTAACATTGGTGAAATGGCTAACTATGTTGATAACGGTGGTATGACTCACGCAGAGGCAGCTACTGCATATATTGCTAATAACAGAGATCAAATCGATCTCTTCATGAAGTAATATAATATTTTTAAAATCCTCCCTTAAATGGGAGGATTTTAGTTTTAATTTTTTTTGATAGGTTAATCTTATGTCACCAACTATTAGTTGCGATTCTGTCTACAAGATCTTTGGCGCCAATGCGAACAAGCTATTAGCAGACTCTAATGGGTCTGTGGATGCTAAACAATTTCAAGAAGCAGGATGTATAGTGGGTGTAAATAATGCCTCTTTTGATGTTGAAAAAGGAGAGATGTTAGTTGTCATGGGCCTATCAGGCTCAGGAAAATCCACCTTATTGAGATGTATTTCAAGATTGACTGACGCAACCGCAGGTAAAATATTAGTTGACGGTGAAGATATTTGTTTAATGAACAACAAACAATTAGTTGAGCTTAGAAGAGAGAAAATGGGAATGGTTTTTCAAAATTTTGCCCTACTTCCTCATAAAACAGTCATTGAAAATATTGCCTTCCCCTTGCAGGTAAAAGGAGTCAGTACAGAAAATAGTATGTACAAGGCTTTAGAAATGGTCGAATTGGTTGGGCTCAAAGGAAGAGAAAATTACTTTCCAAGAGAGTTATCTGGTGGACAGCAACAAAGAGTAGGAATAGCTAGATCACTGGCAGTTGAGCCAGACATTTGGTTTTTAGATGAACCATTCTCTGCATTAGATCCTTTAATTCGAAAAGAAATGCAGGATGAATTTTTAAGACTTCAAGGGGTTCTTAACAAAACAATTATGTTTGTTACACACGATTTTGATGAGGCTCTTAGATTAGCTGATCGTATTGCAATTATGAAAGATGGAATTATTGAACAATTAGATACCCCGGGTAATATTGTTTTAAACCCCGCAACTGATTATGTTAAAAAATTTACAGAAGATGTTCCTAGAGAAAAAGTATTAAAAATAGAGTCTATAATGGACCCTAAGGACACAAATGCTTCAGACAATTTAAAAGTATCTAAAGACGACATTATAGAGAGTGTTGCTGAAAAAATTCTTAATAGTAAAGAAATAATAAAAGTTATAGATCCTAAAGATAGTTCAGAAGTTGGATCAATCAACCCTTCAAAAGTAATAAAAGTTTTATTTGGTGGATAAGAACTACTTAGAAACTATAAGAAATTCTAAGCCAGCTCAATTTGGCATTCTTATATTTATTTTTCTTATTCTTTACTTTCTTATCCCACAAAGTGAAAATAATTATTTATGGAGACTCCCATCAGTCCTTAAAGGAATTCCATTAGCAATTAATAACGTAATCTTTAATGCTTTATATGAGTGGTTCCCATTAAAGGTTTGGGATCCAGTCTTTGAAATGTACGAAGAAAAAGCTGCTTTTAGAGAATTCACTAAAGCTGTTTCACAAGGTTTGCTCTTTTTAATCACTGTCGTAAGAGAACTCTTATTAGGCGGAGACAAAATAATAGATGTATTTGTAAGCGACTCATGGCTAAAAGAAAATGATTGGTTAAGTTGGCCTGCATTGCCTTGGACAGCAACAACTGTGGGTGCATTTCTTCTTGGATACCAGCTAAATGGTATCAGGCTTGGGCTTTTAGGAGGTATAGGTGCTTTATATATTTCGGTATTTGGAAATTACGTTCCGTCAATTCAAACATTGTCATTTGTGTTGATTACTACGCCAATTTGTTTCGTTCTTGGTCTTTCTTTTGGAATTTGGGGATACCTTGATAAAAAAGTCGAGACTGCCTTACAACCAGTTTTAAATGTTATGCAGACTATGCCTCAGTTTGCATATTTAGTTCCAATTATTGCTTTATTTGGACTAGGAGATCACGCTGGTTCAATCGCTACTATTATTATTGCAACTCCACCTATGATAAGAAATACAATTCTTGGACTGAAAAGAATTTCTCCTGAAGTTGTTGAGGCAGGCTTAATGAGTGGGTGTACAAAACCGCAATTGCTTTTTAAAGTTTTAATTCCAGCAGCTAGAAGAGATATTCTTAATGGCGTAAATACAGTTATTATGCAATGTCTAGCAATGGTTGTCATAGCTTCATTCGTAGGAGCTAAAGGCTTAGGTTTGAATTTAAAAATTGCATTAAACAGTTTAAAAATTGGAAAAGCAGCAGAGGCAGGTTTGTGTATCGTTATTATAGCGGTTATCCTCGATAGATTTACAAAAGCTTGGGCAGATAAACAAAAAGACTATTTTGAAAATTTAACATTCTTCCAAAGATATAAATTATTAATTATTTTTGCTATTTCTGTCGTCATTTTTTCAATCATTGCTTTTATATCTGGTGGTTACTTTGATAAAATAAACTACTTATATGTTATTCCCATAGAAAAAGGTTTAACAATAGCTCATTACATTGATGGTGCAGTTGACTGGGTTTGGGAGACATTTTTTTACTCATTAAATTCTTTTAACAAGTTTTTGCTAACGCAAGTATTAGGACCAATGAAACATGCCTACTTAGGTATGCCAGTTATTGCAACATTTACTCTAGCGATGGGTGCAGCGTATATTGTAGGTAATGCAAGAACAGCTTTGATCGTTGGCGGTATGTTATTGTTTATTGCATTATCTGAATATTGGGACAGAGCTTTAATTACAATGTATATGGGATCATTTGCAGTAATTATGGCTTCACTTAATGGAATTATTTTAGGTTCAATATTTGGTAGAACTGAAAGAGGTGGAAGAATACTTTTATCTTTCTGCGATTTTTTTGAAACATTCCCTTCTTTCGTTTACCTAATTCCAGTTATATTTTTATTTAATATAACTGACACTTCAGTGCTAATTGCAGCTATAGTTTATGCTACAGTTCCAGCAACAAGATATACAGTTTGGGGTTTAAAAAGTGTTCCACTATCTCTTCACGAGGCTGGAACTATGTCAGGAGTTTCAGCTTTTCAACGATGGACAAATATTGAAATACCCATTGCTTTCCCAACAGTAATGTTGGGAGTCAACCAAACAGTCGTTTTCTCTCTTCAGATGGTAATTTTAGGCGCACTTATAGGAACTGAAGATCTAGGACAAATTATTTTTGGTGCTTTATCTAGAACAAAAGACGGTGCAGGTGTCGCTTTAACACTTGGAATATTTGTCTCTCTTATAGCTATATGTGTAGATGTTATTGTTAGAAATTGGGCAGAGGAAAGAAAAAAAGCTCTTGGATTAGCATAGAGAATGATCATCCCAAGAGTTACTCAACCTTATGAACCTGGATTACCAGCTCTTGGTGACGACTTAGAAAATTATTTGGTAACTGGTGGAGGTTCTCTCACATTAAAATTAGAACCAGATGACAAATTTAAAATAATTAATTTAGAAGGCCATCAACAGGCCGAGATTGTATGCTTTAATTCAAAGCGAGAGTGTAATCTATCAGCTTTAGGTCTTAATAACGAGCACAACGGACAATTAACAAAAAAAATCCTTACGAGCGAGGAGGAGTCAGCTCAAATAGCACGTACTAAATTAAAAAAACTTGGATATGAGGTAGAGTCTATTAGTCAATCGATTTTAGTATTTTCTCAAAATTCACTCTCAGGTTCAATTGAAGAGTTTAAATCAAACGACTCCATTGTTTGTATAATTTCTGCACCAGGCGAAAGTGAAATTACACATGAAAATATTCCTGCATCCGAACTACGAGTAATTGTTCAAAGAAATAAAAAACGTGAAGAGGGGGAATTTTTATTACCAGATCCTTTAATGGATCCTGTTGAAGAAATTTTTGTTAAAAGATATACCGCAATGGCCTATGAGGTCAAAGAAGGAGACTTTATTCAGATAATTGATGTTTATGGAAGACAATGTTCTGACTTTATGGCATTCGACTCAGAGAGCCTTCAAAAAGGCCAAGAGCTCTCAATAGATACAACTAATAGTAGATATTTAATGGGAAGTGCTTTTCCAATGCCAGGTCTCCATTCTAAATATTACGATGAAAATCAAATGCCAATGGTTGAAGTCTACAGAGACACTGTCGGAAGACATGATACGTTCGGTACTGCATGTACTTCAAAATTTTATGATGATATTGGCTATTTTGGTCATCCAAATTGCTCTGATAATTTCAATTATGTATTAGATAAGTTTACTGTGAGAAAAAGACTAGGTTGGAATGCTATAAATTTATTTTACAACACAGCCATTGATGCAAATAATGCTTTAATTTTTGATGAACCATGGTCTAGACCAGGAGACTATGTGATGTTTAAAGCCCTGAAAAATTTAGTTTGTGTCTCCTCTGCCTGTCCAGACGATGTAGATGCAGCTAATGGATGGAATCCTACTGACATTTTTGTTAGAGTCTATAGACCGAATAGACCTTTTAGTAAAGGAATGGCATTTAGAATGAAAGCAGACTCTGATCCCAAATTAACTAAAGAAACTGGTTTTCACCCAAGAGTATCAAAACTTACTGAAAATATTGTTGAGTACAAAGGCTTCTGGTTAGCTTCTAATTATAATAATCTCGGGGCGCACCAAGAATATGAAGCTTGCAGAGAGAGAGCTATTATTATGGATCTATCTGCACTAAGAAAGTTTGAAGTACGAGGCCCAGACGCTGAAGAACTTTTACAAATGACTTGCACCAGAAACATCAGAAAACTATCTGTTGGCCAAGTTGTTTACACTGCGATGTGCTACGAGCATGGAGGTATGCTTGATGACGGTACAGTATTCAAAATGACGGATGATAATTTTAGGTGGATTTGTGGAGATGAATATTGCGGTGAATGGTTAAGAGAAAAAGCAAAGGAACATAACTTAAAGGTATGGATTAAATCTTCTACTGATAATTTACATAATGTTTCCGTCCAAGGGCCAAAGAGTAGAGAAATATTAAAAAAGATAATCTGGACACCTCCTCATCAAACATCATTGACTGATTTAGAGTGGTTTAGGTTTTCTATAGCTAGATTAAATACTTTAGATGGAATTCCTTTAATGGTTTCTAGAACTGGATATACAGGTGAACTAGGTTATGAAATATTTTGTCATCCGAGTAAAGCTGCTGAAGTTTGGGATGCTGTAATGAAAGCTGGAGAAGAGTTTGGAATTGTGCCTATGGGATTGGACGCTTTGGATTTAGTTAGAATTGAAGCTGGTTTAGTTTTCGCAAATTATGAATTCGATGATCAAACTGATCCGTTTGAGGCAGGAATTGGTTTTACAGTTCCTCTTAAATCAAAAGAGGATAACTTTATTGGTAAAGAAGCTTTACTTGAAAGAAAGACAAACCCTCAAAGAAAACTAGTTGGACTGGAGATTGAGGGAAATGAAACTACCGGGCATGGTGACTGTGTTCATCCTTCAAATAATGGAAGGGAACAAGTTGGCATTATAACAAGTGGTATGAAATCCCCTGTTCTAAATAAAAATATTGCTCTTTGTAAAATAAATGTCAAATACAGCGAGCTTAATACTGAAGTTGAAATAGGTAAGTTAGATGGTCAACAAAAAAGAATAAAGGCTAAGGTTGTACCTTTTCCATTTTATGATCCAAGTAAATCAAGAGTTAAATCCTAATTTTTTTATCTTTTTAAATGAGTTCAATTTTTTTAGATAAATCTTCAACTTTACCAATTAGTGATAACAGGTTTGATAAAGGGCCTTTTTTTGAATTTTATCATAAAGAGGATAATTCTTATGGTGTATACGCCGATCGCTATTTTCCAATATCTGTTGGAAATAAAATCAAAGATAGTTACTGGAATTTGAGAAGAAAAGCTGTCATGTATGATGTACCTGAAAAACCTATTCAAATAGAGGGACCACAGTCAGAGGAATTTCTTGATAAAATATTTTGTCGCAAAATTAAAGATATGAAAGTAGGAAGAGGTAAATACGCAATTGCCTGTTATGAAAATGGCGGAATATTTATAGATGGTGTACTTTTTAGATTAGAGCAAAATAAATTTTGGTACGTCCAACCTGATGGACCCCTTGAAACTTGGTTAAAAGCTCATCAAAAAAACTATGAAGTTACTATAACTGACCCTAATTCTCGAGTGATACAAATTCAAGGTCCAATTTCTAAAGATATAATTTCAAAGCTAACAAATGGAGAAATAAACGATGAATTTAAATACTATCATTCAGGTTATTCAAAAATTGCTGATCAAAATGTATATGTCTCTAGAACAGGATGGACTTCTGAATTAGGCTACGAAATTTATACTCTAGGAAATAAGACTGATTATAAAAAAATTTGGGATACTATTTGTGAAATCGGATATCCGATGGGTATGACATTTGATGGTCTAGAATCAATGGATATAAGAAGAATTGAAGCGGGCATCCTAGATAACAACACAGATTTTGACTCTTCAATGAATCCTTATGAAATTGGATTAGGCTCTCTAGTTGATTTAGAGAAAGAAAATTTTATTGGAAAAAAAGCTTTAGAATTTTTATCAACAAAATTTGGAAAGAGATTATTTGGTATAACTACCGATAAAGAAATTATTCCAAGAGCAAAAGTTTATTTATCATCAAATGAACAAAAAATTGGATATCTTTCAGCATCAACTTGGTCTCCTACTTTAGAAAAGTATGTAGGTTATGTACGTTTTGACTACCCTGGTGAGTGGAAAGAATTTCAAATTAAAGTCGAGTCTGTTAATGATAATTTAGCTGACTGCGAAATAATTGATTTACCATTTTACGATAAAGAAAAACTCATCCCAAAGGGGATAGACAAAAATATTCCTTAATCTTTATTTTTTTCTTTTCTAAAGAAGGGTATTAAAAAAACAAAACAAGCTACAAAGAAAAAAAGACTTCCAAACATAGCCCAGAAACTACCAATACTTGATATTATAAAGCCTACGGCAGAAATAATAAATAAAACCCATCCAATAAAATTAAGAGTATTATTGGACATATAATATTTATTTTGTATCTAAATATGTAGCCATAGAGTCATCCATAGCATCCAACCATGTAGTGTGATGTGAGGGACCAGTGGTGCCAGTGACAGGCGAGGAAAAGGATTTATCTCTATAAGTCAGGATATTTTCTTCCTTATGGTGCTCCCAATCATAAAAATGTTTGCGAATTAACTCAAAGTCAATTTTTGGGTAGTCAACAGCAGAACATAAATCCACACAATAATCTGTTTGAAAATCAATCATTTGATAGGCATCCTCTAGGGCCTCTTCCTTTTTAACCCAGTTATCAATATCCTTTGCTAACTCATCAGCTGAAGGCAGAATTATTTTGTTCATTATTATGTCTCTAACATACCAAGCTTGGGCATCAAACATGTTAAAAGTATGAAACTGATCTTGCATACCAAGATAAAACAAATTTTGATTATTTTGCCATACTACTCCTTTGTATAAGTTTGGAGGATACAGCCTGTTATGAGTTTTTAATTTTAGATCTTCTGGTAAAAAAGGAAAATGATGCAAGTAACCTGTACATAGTATTAAGGCATCCATTTCTTGAACTGTGCCATCTTTAAAAACTGCTTTGTTTCCATCGATCTTATCCATGTAATGTACTTCTTTCATGCCTTCAGGCCAATTGAAACCCATTGGATTGTTTCTATAACCAATAGTAACAGTTTTAGCTCCATATTTATGGCACTGTAACGCTACATCTTCAGCAGAATAACTACTTCCAAGAACGACAACGTTTTTATCTCTAAACTCTTCAGCGTCTCTGAAATCATGAGAGTGCATTATTCTCCCTGGAAAACTATTCATTCCCTCATATTCAGGAATGTAGGGAACAGAGAAGTGACCAGTCGCAACAACTAATTTATCAAAACTCTCAGTTTTAGTTTGATCGTCTTTTTTATTTCGGTATGTAATATCAAATCCATTACCATTATCAGCAACAGAGGTAACAGTAGTGTTAAACTTTACGTATTTTTTTACATCTGAATTTTCTGCACGACCTAAAATGTAATCTTGAAGGACGGCTCTTGGAGGGAAGGAGGGAATTGGTTTTTTGAAATGCTCATCAAAAGAATAATCTGCAAATTCAAGGCACTCTTTTGGCCCATTCGACCAAAGGTATCTATACATGCTATTGTGAATTGGATCTCCATATTGATCAGACCCGGTTCTCCAAGTATAATTCCAAAGACCACCCCAACTTTCTTGTTTTTCAAAGGCAACAACCTCAGGAATATTTTCGCCTTTGCTTTGCGCTTGATGCAGAGATCTTAAAAAAGATAGTCCACAGGGACCTGTACCAATTAGTGCAACTTTTGTCATTATTCTCCTCCGATTTGAATTAATATTAATAATTAAATTTTAATTTCCAATCCATTTTTTGTCATACTCTGTAATAAATACAGGGATAATAAAAATGTTGTTTCATATTATGGAACAGGTTTATTGTAGCATTTTATTAGGAATATATATTTTCGAAGAGGTTTAATTGAATCATGCAAAAGTACTCAGTTTTTAGTTTAGTAAAAAATGCTTTCACCAACCATGAAAATTGGGAGGTAGCTTGGAAAGACCCTGAGCCTAAAAAAGAATACGATGTCATAATTGTAGGCGGCGGTGGTCATGGTCTTGCAACAGCTTATTATCTTGCAAAAGAACATGGCATCACAAACGTTGCCATTCTTGAAAAGGGTTGGATTGGTGGAGGTAATGTTGGAAGAAACACCACCATCTTGAGATCTAACTATATGTTTGATTCAAACGCTCATTTTTATGAGTTTGGCATGAAGCTTTGGGAAACACTTAGCCAAGAATTAAATTACAACGTTATGTACTCACCGAGAGGAATTATAAACTTAGCTCACTCTGATGCACAAATGAATGCTTACGCTAGAAGAGGTAACTCTATGAGATTAAATGGTATTGATGCAATTCTTCTTGGAAGGGATGATTTAAAAAAGATGATCCCATTTGCAGATTTTTCAGAAACATGTCGTTTTCCCATTCATGGTGGTTTAATGCAACCACGTGGAGGAACTGCAAGACATGATGCAGTTGCTTGGGGATATGCGAGACAGGCAGACTCCATGGGTGTCGATATAATTCAAAATTGTGAAGTGACAGGTTTTGATGTTAACAACGGAAAAATAGAAGGTGTTCAAACATCAAGAGGAAATATTAAAACTAAAAAAGTTGGATTGTGTGTTGCTGGAAGCACTACACTTTTAGCAGACATGTTAAATATGAGACTTCCAATTGAAGCACATGTTCTGCAAGCTTGTGTCTCAGAACCAGTTAAACCTTTACTTCATAACGTAGTTACATTCGGAGCAGGTCACTTTTATTGTAGCCAATCTGACAAAGGTGAAATGGTTATGGGTGGTGATTTAGATGGTTACAATAGCTATGCTCAAAGAGGAAATATGCCAATGATACAGCATGTTTTAACAGGTGGATTGGCTGTCTTCCCAAACTTTAGTAGACTCAAAATGCTTCGAACTTGGGGAGGTATTATGGATATGTCCATGGATGGTTCTCCAATAATCGATAAAACTCATATTGAGGGGGTATATCTTAATTGCGGTTGGTGTTATGGAGGCTTTAAAGCTACTCCTAGCTCAGGTTTTGTTTTTGCACATACAATAGCACAAGATCAAGTACATGAACTCAACTCAGAATTTAACCTTGAAAGATTTCATACTGGAAAAATTATAGATGAAAAGGGTGTAGGCCCTAAACCTTGGATCGGTTAAAAGATGTTAGAAATAAAATGCCCATACTGTGGTAAGCGCTCACAAAATGAATTTTCTTATGGCGGAGACGCCACTATAAAAAGACCTCAACTAGGAGAAGAAATTTCAACCGAGGATTGGGATAATTTTGTTTACTACAGAGATAACCCAAGGGGAAAACACTCAGAACTATGGCATCATGTTTCTGGATGTAGACAATGGTTTAAAGTCTCAAGAGACACCGCTACACATGAAATTTTTGACACTTGTAAAATGAACGAGGACTTTAATGTTTAACAGTTTTAGAACAACCAACTCAACTGGACTTATTAATAAGGATAAGAAAATTAATTTTACTTTTAACGGTACTATTTATCATGGCTATGAAGGAGACACTCTTGCATCTGCTTTAATTGCAAATGGTGTTCATTTAGTTGGAAGAAGTTTTAAGTATCATCGACCTCGCGGTTTTTTGGGAGTTGGTGTTGAAGAACCAAATGCAATGGTACAATTGCATGATGGCAATAAATCTGAACCTAATATCATTGCAACCGAAGTTGAGTTAGTTGAGGGATTAAAAGCTAAAAGTCAAAATTGTTGGCCTTCAGTTCAATTTGATATTGGAGAAATCAATAATGTCTTAAATCGTTTTTTTCCTGCAGGTTTCTATTACAAAACATTTATGTGGCCAAAAAGTTTTTGGATGAAAATCTATGAACCATTTATAAGAAAAGCTGCTGGTATGGGTAAAGCACCGCTGTTACCTGACCCAGATAGGTACGAGCATAATTATGAACACTGCGATGTACTAGTTGTTGGCTCTGGCCCATCAGGCCTCGCAAGTGCTCTGGCTGCTGCTAAAAATGGGGCAAGGGTTATATTAGCAGAAGACAAGCCTAATTTTGGTGGCTCTCTTCTAACTGACGAAGTTACGATTGGTAACATGTCAGGAAAAGAGTGGGCTAGTGATACCATTTCCCAACTAAAAAGTATGCCAAATGTAATATTAAAAAAAAGGTCACAAGTCTTCGGATACTATGATCACAATATGACGGTAATGATTGAAAGAGTTAGCGATCATATTGAAAATCCGTCAAAATACACACCAAGACAAAGACTACATTATATTAGAGCTGGAGAAGTAATAGTTTCAACTGGTTCTATTGAAAGACCAATATCTTTTGGAAACAATGATAGACCAGGAATTGTATTAGCCTCAGCAGCAAAAGAGTATATGAAGGTTTATGAAACATTAGTTGGTAAGAAACCAATTATATTTACCAATAATGATACAGCATATTCAACTGCCCTTGAGTTTATTAAAAATGATATTGAACCAATCATTGTAGACACTCGAGACAGCTCAAACGGTGAATTAGTCAAGGAAGTTCAGCAAAAGGGTATTTCTATAAAATTTAATTCAGGGATCGCAGACACTAAAGGACATTTGAAGATAAATTCTGCTATCATCGGCAAGCTTGACTCTTCAAAAGAGTCTTTTATTTCAGAAGAAACAGTAGAGTGTGATTGCATTTGTATGTCCGGAGGCTGGACACCAACGGTACATTTATCTTCCCAAGCTGGAAATAAATTAAAGTTTAATGAGGATATTGATGCGTTCGTACCGGATAAAAAAAGACAAAAAGAAACAGCAATTGGAGCAGCTAATGGTTCTTTTACCTTAAATCAATCTCTAGCTGAAGGTTTTCAAGTGGGCTTTGATTTATCAAACAAATTCACAGATCAAAATAATCCTACAAATAGTCCCAACTCAAATGAACCTAGCTATGAAAAACATGAAAAGCTCTGGTGTATGCCTTTACCATCTGGAAAAAAACCAAAACGCTTTATCGACTTTCAAAATGACGTTGCAGTTTCTGATGTAGAGCTAGCAATTAGAGAAGGCTTCAGATCAATTGAGCACGTCAAAAGATATACAACTCTTGGGATGGCTGGCGATCAAGGCAAGACAAGTAATTTAAATGGTTTGCAATATGTATCTAAAATTGAAAAAAAGATTGTTCCAGAAGTTGGTCATACAACATTTAGACCACCGTACACTCCTGTAACAATTGGAGCTATCGTGGGTAGAGAAGTTGGTAATCACTATTTACCGACAAGAAAATCTCCCATTCATACATGGCATGAGGAAAATAATGCTGTTTTTGTAGCGGCAGGTTTATGGCAAAGACCCAGATACTACCCAAGGGGTTCTGAGGATATGAACAGTGCTGTTAATAGGGAAGCTGCAAATGTAAGAAAAAACGTTGGAATTTGTGATGTTACGACACTTGGTAAGATTGATATTAAAGGTCCGGATGCACCAGAATTCTTAAACAGAGTTTATACAAATGCATGGCTGAAACTGCCCGTTGGAAAAGCTAGATATGGTGTAATGCTAAGGGAAGATGGCATGGTTTTTGATGATGGAACAACATCTCGATTATCTGAAAATCATTTTCATATGACTACCACTACTGCCCAAGCTGCAAATGTTTTATCGCACTTAGAGTATTATTTACAAGTTGTATGGCCAGATTTAGATGTAAATGTCTTATCAACTACTGAACAGTGGTCTGGTATAGCAGTGGCAGGTCCGAAATCTAGAGATCTTTTATCAAAATTATTTCCTGATGTAGATATGTCAAATGAGGGTCTACCATTCATGGGTCTTGTTGACTCTTCAATAGACGGTATCAAAGCTAGAATTTATAGAATTTCTTTTTCTGGCGAACTAGCTTATGAGGTAAATGTCGAGTCAAACTATGGTCTTTATATTTGGAAGAAGATCATGGAAGAAGGTCAGTCATTTGATATTCAACCATACGGAACAGAGGCTCTATCAACCTTAAGAATAGAAATGGGTCATGTCGCAGGAGCAGAATTAGACGGACGCACTATTCCTTTTGATGTTGGACTGAATAGTATGGTGAGTCAGAAAAAAGATTTCATAGGTAAAAGATCTTTATCTAAAGACGCATTCACTGAGTCGGATAGACAAACTATTGTTGGACTTGTTCCATTAGACAAAAAAACAAAGATCCCAGAGGGTTCACATATTATAGAAGATAACAGTGCTGTTGCCCCAATACCTAAACTTGGACATGTTTCATCTTCTTGTTGGAGTGTTGAATATAATAATCCTTTTTCCATAGCCATAATAAAAGATGGTAAAAATAAAATTGGTAAAAATCTATATGCTGTCTCTCCTTTAAAAGATATTTCAATTCCCGTTGAGGTAGTATCCTCACACTATGTTGACCCCGAAGGCTCAAGGGTGAGATCATAATGGAACAAGCTCAAAATCTATCACCACTTCATTTTGATCATAAGCTCGGCTTGTTTGGCGACCATGAGAATAAAGAAAACCTATTAAAAATTTCGGAAATAAAAGACCTAAGTATTTTCCAAATTGCTAAATTTAAAAAAAGCTCAATTGAGATTGAAAAAGTTACCATAAATCAACTTAATTTACCGACAGAAAGCCTAAAAGTTTCTCACAACCAAGAAACAAGAGTATTGTGGACCGGCCCTGATACCTGGTTAATTATCTCAAAAAAAATTGACTTGAAAGAAGAAATTTACAAATCGATTAAAGATCAGGATTTTGCTATTACAGATATTTCACAATCAAGAGCTGTATTACAAATATCTGGCGTAAATGCAAAAAATGTTTTAAAAAAAGGTTCTCCAATAAATTTTAACGAAAATATGTTTAAACCAAATAATTGCGTGAACACTACATATAACGGAATTAACATATTGATCGACTATTTAGACGACCAACCGTTTTGTTTTAACCTTTATGCATTAAGAAGTTTTGGTGGTTCTTTTTACCATAGCATTACTGACTCGTCATTAGAGTATGGGTATGAGGGTATTTAATTTTAATGTGTGGTATAGTTGGAATATATTTAAAAAATAAAAAATACAATTCACAATTAGGTAAATTTCTCACTGGGATGATGAATAGTATGGCTACGCGTGGTCCTGATAGCGCAGGTTTTGCGATATACTCATCTGAGAAAAAAAAGAAGTATAAATATTCAGTCTGCTCTAATACTGATCAGGTAAAAGAAATTTCAAAAAAACTATCTAAGCATGTAAAAGATATAAAAGTAAAATCTATTTCAGATCATTTAATAATTGAAACAGCAATGAAGCCTAAGAAATTTATAGAAATTTTAAAAAATCATGAAGAATTAAGTTTAGTTGGATATGGTAGTTGCATAGAAATATTTAAACAAGTGGGAAATCCGAAGGATGTTGTTAAAAATTTTTCACTAGAGAAGTTTTCTGGCTCACATGCTATTGGGCATACAAGGATGGCAACAGAAAGTGCAATCACGACAGATGGCTCTCATCCATATTCCACAGGTGAGGATGAATGTCTTGTACATAACGGATCCTTGTCAAATCATAACAATTTAAGAAGATCGCTTCAGAAAAAAGGGATTGAAATAAAGTCCATGAATGATACGGAAGTCGCTGCAGGTTATATTTCAAATGGATTATCTGACAAAAAATCACTCAAAGAAACACTTTTGGATGGACTGAAGGACCTCGATGGTTTTTACACATTTATTTCTGGAACCAAAAATGGCATGGCAATTGTTAGAGATGAGATTGCTTGTAAGCCCGCAGTTGTTGCAGAAACAAAGGATTATGTTGCTATTGCCTCAGAGTTTCAAGCAATGGCACATTTACCAAATGTAAATTCAGCAAAAATTTTTGAACCAGAGCCCGGAAAAGTATATAGCTGGGGCAAATAATGAATTTAAATTTAAAAAAAGAGTCATTGAGGAAAGTTAATGAAACTCTTCAAAGTATAGATAGAAAATCAAACAAAAAGATTTTTAAAATTTCAAATCCAGATGGAAATCACGCTATTTGTGCTGGATTAAAAGACGAGATTGAAGTCACTATTGATGGTCACACAGGATACTATTGTGCTGGTATGAACATGAATGCAAATATCATTGTAAATGGAAATGTGGGCACAGGTGTTGCAGAAAATATGATGTCTGGAACTGTTCATGTTAAGGGTAATGCATCCCAATCAGCCGGAGCTACAGCACATGGTGGAACTTTGATCATTGATGGTGATACTAGTTCACGTTGTGGGATTTCAATGAAAGGAATAGATATTATAGTTAAAGGATCGGTAGGCCATATGTCTGCATTTATGGCTCAATCTGGAAATTTAGTTATATGTGGAGATGCTGGAGACGCTCTTGGAGACAGTATCTATGAAGCAAATATTTTTATTAAGGGTAAGGTGAAATCACTCGGTGCTGACTGCGAAGAGAAAAAAATGAAAAAAAAAGATCAAAATATTTTGAGATCTCTTTTAAAAAAAGCAAGTATAAATGAAAGTGAGATTAAAAACTTCAAAATGTATGGTTCAGCAAGAAAACTTTATAATTTTAATATAGATAATGTATCTGAGTACTAATGGCAGAAAAATTTAAAACTACACCAAGAAAATCTTGGACATTTGATGACTATACAAACTCTGAAATTCGAAGAGCTGCAGAAACAGGTATTTATGACATTAGAGGCGGTGGTTCAAAAAAAAGATTACCTCATTTTGACGATCTTCTTTTTTTAGGCGCATCAATGTCAAGATACCCTTTAGAGGGCTACAGAGAAAAGTGTAGCACTAACGTCACTCTTGGAACAAGATTTGCAAAAAAACCGCTTGAATTAGATATTCCAATAACAATTGCTGGAATGAGCTTTGGAGCTCTCTCAGGACCTGCAAAAGAAGCGCTTGGAAGAGGAGCTAGTATTGCCGGGACTTCAACGACTACAGGCGATGGTGGTATGACCCCTGAGGAGAGAGGACAATCAAAGCATTTGGTTTACCAATTACTTCCCTCAAGGTATGGAATGAACCCAGAGGATTTAAGAAAAGCAGATGCTATTGAAGTTGTGATAGGTCAAGGTGCCAAACCTGGCGGTGGAGGTATGTTACTCGGTCAAAAGATAAGTGATCGTGTTGCCGAGATGAGAACACTACCAAAAGGGATTGATCAGAGATCAGCATGTAGACATCCAGATTGGACCGGACCAGATGATTTAGAAATTAAGATTTTAGAACTCAGGGAGATAACAGGTTGGAAAGTTCCTATATTTGTAAAAATTGCAGGATCTAGGCCTTACTACGATACTGCTCTTGCAGTAAAAGCAGGTGCTGATGTAGTGGTGCTTGATGGCATGCAAGGAGGTACTGCAGCTACACAAGAGGTATTTATCGAAAACGTAGGTCAGCCAACATTGGCATGTATCAGGCCAGCAGTAGATGCTTTATTAGACTTAGATATGCACAGGAAAGTTCAGTTAATTATTTCAGGCGGAATTAGAAATGGTGCTGATGTTGCTAAAGCTATGGCATTGGGTGCTGATGCTGTTTCCATTGGCTCATCAGCATTAATTGCACTTGGTGATAATGATCCAAAGTGGGAGAGTGATTACAAAAAACTTGGAACAACAGCTGGTGCCTTCGATGATTGGCATGAGGGTAAAGACCCATCTGGTATAAATACACAAGACCCAAAATTAATGAAAAGATTAGATCCAGTAAAAGGCGGAAAGAGATTATCTAATTATCTAAAGGTTATGACTCTTGAAGCCCAAACTATAGCGAGGGCATGTGGTAAAAACGATTTACATAATCTTGAACCTGAGGACCTATGTGCATTAACAGTTGAAGCTGCTGCAATGGCAAGGGTTCCTTTAGCGGGAACCGGTTGGGTGCCTGGTAAGATTTAATCATTAGTTGCCAATAACTTATACTTAACTATAATGTTTCACAATCTGGAACATTGTTGGAGGACAGTTTTGCAACAAGACTTAAAATATATAAATAAATCTCTGGAAAAATCTTTTAAAATTCTTGAAATTTTATCAAAATCAATTTTCCCGTTGAAGGCATCAAATATTTCCAGAAAAGCAGTTTTATCTAGAACAACTACATTTAGACTATTGTCTGTTTTATCTCAACTTGGTTATATCCATAAAAATACTGGAACTAATACATACACTATGGGGCATAAAGCTTTTCAATTTGGAGAAACCTCAGATTATCTTCAGTCAATTTCTGAGACTTCTAAAGAAATTCTAAAAGAGGTCTCTAGTAAAACGAATTTAATTACCTATTTGGCAATGCTTGAAGGATCTCAAATAGTTCATTCTGATAAAATTTCTGACAACAATGATGATGCAACTATTAGAACTTTTAGAATGAGACTTGACGCTCATTGCTGTGCTTTGGGAAAAGTCATGCTTGCTTACAGACCTGAAAATGAAATTGCAACAATTTATCGAAGTTATAATTTTTATCCTCATACAAACAATACAATTACAAATTTAAATGATTTAAAAAGACAACTTGGCAAAATTAGAACTAACGGTTATGCGCTTAATCATGGAGAAGCTTTTGAAAACTCTTATGGAATAGGAGTTGCTATTTTAGACAAAGATAAAAGATCATTTGCAGGAATCGCTTTATCAGGAAGTAAAAATATCTTAAACCCAAAAACTATGATGGATTATGTTGATCTCCTTCAATCTGCCTCTATTAAAATTTCTCGACTAATTGTTGCCAATTGACGATTATTGTTGATAAATAATAGATTTTTGTAAAAATTTTGTTTCATAATATGAAACAAAATGTGTTTTTTTCATACCTCGCAGACAAAATGTAATTGCTTGGAGGTTACTAAAATAATGAGCTTACCTACTAAATGTGACTATTTAATAATCGGTGCTGGAATTCACGGTCTGAGCACCGCATGGCATCTTTGTAAAAAATTATCCAGCAAAGGCCAACTCAAAGAAAATTCTGTAGTCGTTTTGGAAAAATCCAAAGTTGCAAATGGAGCTAGTGGTGTTGCATGTGGAATTGTAAGGAACAATTACTACCAGCCTGCAATGAGAAGACTAATGGCTCATTCTGTAAATGTTTGGAATGAGAATGCTGAGGCTTTAACTTACAAGCCAGTTGGCTACATGCAGATCAACTCCGAGCTTATGCAAGAGGGAATGTCTGAAGTTTATGAGCAGCAAAAAGAAATAGGATTTGACTCTGAGTTTATTGAGGGAGCATCAGATTGTGATAAGTATATGAAAGACATGTTGCCAGATTGGCAAGCTCAAGGCATCACTTCAGTTTTACACGAAAAGAAAACAGGATATGGAGCTAATAGAGGAGCCATAGAGGGCTTCCATAAGTTAGCAGTATCGGCTGGTGCAAAAGTTTTAGAAGGTGTGACTGTTAACAATTTAATTTCTTCTAATGGTAGTGGCGCAGTTTCGGCTGTAGAAACATCAGAGGGTAAAATTGAATGCACTCAATTAGTTGTTGCGGCTGGTCCATGGGTAAGAAAATTCTGGGAAATTTTAGAATTACCTAACACCGTAAAAATAAAAAAACCTGATGGTTCATTTACTGATGATATACCTATGTGGTCATACATGGCGCTTGAAGAGGGTGAGTTGGAAGTTGATCCAAGAAGTTATAAAACAGCAAACGGAACAGAGTACCCAGTTATTCATGTTGATACAGAAGCTACACTTGTCTCAAATAAAACAGGAGATGTTATACATGAAAATGTTATGTGGGGTTTTTACTATAAGCCCGATGTCTACAGAGATGGTATACAAGGCGGCTCCTCTCCATATGACATAAATAAACCTGTAAACGATATAAGTCTTGACCCTTATGGTCATGACTCAGATGAGTTTCAACCAAGGGCTTCTTTTGAGGATAAATGGACCTCAGCTTTGGCTTTTTGCCAAAAGCAATTTGATGGATGTCACGCTAAATACAAAAAGCAAAAAGCTGGCGGTATTGGCTGTGTTACTCCAGATCGTTTTCCCGTATTCGACCGATACAGAGAAAACGTATATATTATAGCTGATGCAAACCATGGATACAAAATGGCTGGGTTAGGTGATCTTGTATCTAATGAGTTACTTGGTGAGAAATCTGAAATTCTAGAACCTTTTAGATTTTCTCGTTATGAAGAAGGGAAGTTACATCCGGTTTCAAAGAGCCCGTTCCCTTGGAGTTGATGTAAAAGGAGGAGGAATAAAATGACAGCGCTAGAAACGTACGTTAAGGATAAAAAGAGACAAGACTATATAAAACAAGTTAGAAAAAAAATTGATAAATTAGGAATTGAGTACATTTATTATCAATTTATTTCTGTTACAGGTCGAATTGTAGGTAAAGGTGTTCCTGCAGATCATTGGGAGAGTGTAGCCAATAAAGGTTTCCAATTAGTTTATGGAGCTACTGCTAATCTATTTACAAATAGACATGGTGATTACATAGGTTATGGACCAGAGGCTCACGAATTAGTGGGTATACCTGACCCTGAAACATTTGTTCAAATTCCATGGGATAAAAGAATTGCCAGAGTTTTTTGTACTTGTTTTAGAAACAGGGAAGAAGAAAAAGATCCTGGTGGATATCTTACATCTGATTGCAGAGGTAACTTAAAAAGAGCCCACGAAGAATTTAAAAAGAAACACAAACTAGAATTACGAGCAGGGACAGAACCTGAAATGATGTGGTTAACAAAAAACGAAGATGGTTCACCGACCGGTTCAGGTTTCTCTAAGCCCTACTGCTATCACATTGATCAATTTGAATCATTAAGACCTGTTTACATGAAAGTAATTGAGTATTCACGTGCAATGGGTTTGGACATTATCCAAGGTGATCATGAGGACGCGCCTGGACAATTAGAACTAAATTTCAACTACGATGATGTTGTTAGAAACGCTGACAGGTTATCAACTTACAGACAAATATGTGCTCAAGTAGCAAGAGAATTTAATTTGATTGCTTGTTTTCTGAGTAAGCCATTTGTCGGCGTGTCTGCTTCTGGGTGTCACACAAATATTTCACTCTGGAAGGGCGGAAAAGATGAGTTAATACCATGTGGTAACAAGACTATCCCAGGTATGGAAAATGTATTTCATCACCGTAGAGGAGGTACAAATGTCTTTATGCCGGACGGAAAAGATAGAAGAATTCCTGGAAAAATAGGCCTTCAAGCAATTGGTGGTGTCATGGAACACCTTCCTGCTTTGACAGCCTTGGGTTCCTCAACTGTGAATTCATATAGAAGACTTTGGGATACAGGTTTTTGGGCTCCAGTTTATGCGGACTGGGGATATCAAAACAGAACCTGTGGTTTAAGGGTATCTGCCCCTGGTAGATTTGAATATCGATCAGTCGACTCAGCCCACAACCCATACTTAATGGGAAGCGGTCTGTTGAAAGCATTCGACCATGGTATTACAAAGAAAATGGATCCAGGCAAACCTGAACAACAAAATATGTATGAACAAATGAAAGCTGGTAAGCAAGTTGAAAAATTACCAATGACTCTTGGTGAGGCATTAGATCGATTAGAAACCGACAAGGTAATACAAGATGCTCTACCAGGTGACATGATGAAAGTGTTTATGGAGTATAAAAGAGATGAGTGGGAAGAATTTTTAGCAACTCCGACTCAATGGGATCTCGATAAATACCTAGATTGCTTACCATAAGATAAGATAGGAGAAAAGTATGTGTGGAATAGCTGGAGTTATAAATAAACAGAAGACAGTCAACGTCGGTGAACAAATGGGCCTTATGTTACAAGGTCTTAAACATAGGGGACCTGACTCAACAGGATATGCTATGTACGGAACACCTTTAAAAAAAGGCTTTGTAATGAGATTTAAAATATCTGAAAACGAGGCTGAAAAGGTAAATGCAACTGTCGACTCACCTGCTGATTTAAAAAATAGAAAAAATGCTGTCGACTCTATTTTAAAAAAACATGGTGCTAAAGTAACAAAAGAAAGCTCCAGCACCCCATACGCTTTCAGATATATATTTGATTTTAAAGGTGACCTCACAGATTTGGCTACTGAGATAGAAACAGTCGAAAAAACTGAAATTTTATCAATTGGTAAGGGTCTCGAGCTCATTAAAGACTTAGGCGATGCAAATACTGTATCCAATCAATATGGCCTTGATAAATTTATGGGTACCCACGGTATTGGCCATACAAGGATGGCTACCGAGTCTGATGTAGATATTAAATCCGCACACCCTTATTGGGCTTTCCCTTTTGAGGATGTGTCAGTTGTTCATAATGGTCAATTGACTAATTATTGGGGCAATCGAAGAGTACTTGAAAGAAAAGGTTACAGGTTTAATTCAAATTGTGACTCAGAAATAATTGCTGTTTATATAGCTGATAAGATGGCTAACGGCATTGAACTAGAAAAAGCTATGCATGATAGCTTGGATGAACTCGATGGAGTTTTTACATATGTTGTAGCAACAAAGGATCAGTTGGGAATGGCAAAAGACCATATGGCCGCTAAGCCAATGGTAATCTACGAAAGTAAAGACATCGTAGCATGTGCATCAGAGGAAGTTGCAATTAGGAATATATTTCCTCACGAAATTAAAACATATGACCCTTATGAAGCGGAGGTAAAAGTATGGCAGGCATAACAAAAAGAACTACTGCTTTTGATGATGAAAATTTATCAGGTAGATCGCAAAAATTATATTTTGAAGTAACAGAAGAAGAAAATTATACCTACTACGGTAATCATGAAGTTGATTTTAATAAAAGAACCTCCATTGATTGTGAAGGCATTGATGCTCATGAATTGAATCAAAAAATTAGAGATGCAATTCGAAAGGGATATGGGTCTATAGTTATTAAAAACCCTGGTGCAAAACATTCACTTGGTGTGGGAATTCTAAATAAGTTAAACTTAATCTTTGAGGGTAGCTTAGGTTATTTTGGTATCGGTTGTATCGATGGACCAACAGTGAGAGTTAATGGAAGAGTTGGTTGGTCATGTGCTGAAAATATGATGTCAGGAAAAGTTGTTGTTGAAAACAATGCAGGATCTTGTTTTGGAGCTGCTCTTAGAGGCGGTGACCTAATTGTTAAAGGCGATGCAGGTGCAAGAACTGGAATTGATATGAAAGGTGGCACTATTCTTATTGGCGGAAATGCTGGAGCTTACACTGGATTTATGATGCAAAGAGGAAGAATTATAGTTTGTGGTGATGTAAACGCAAACATGGGTGACTCAATGTATGATGGAATCATTTTTGTAGGAGGAGAGCCTCATTCGCTTGGAACAGACTGTGTACCTGGTGAAATGAATGAACACGAGGTTAGATGGCTAGAACAAAAAATTAAAAATGCTGAGATTGATTGCAAGGTCCCAGCTTCAAAATTTAAGAAATACGTTGCAGGAAGAATGCTCTGGAATTATGACAATCTAGAGCCAGCAGAAAAGAAAGGAATATTAGGCTAATGGCAAAACGTAATACACAATTATTAGGACAAAACTCAATTTTTACCCCCGAGGTAATGGACGACATTCATATCAAATCACAACTTGGTCGTTATCGTATGCGTGGTATGGCGTTAATGAAAAAAATTCCTCACTGGGATGATTTAGTTTTTTTACCTGGCACATTAACAAGATTTGTTATTGAAGGTTACAGAGAGAAGTGTCTAACAGAAACAATAATAGGTCCTAGAGCAAAAAATCCTATCAAACTTGACATTCCTGTTTACATAACAAGTATGAGTTTTGGTGCTCTTTCTTATGAAGCAAAAACTGCTTTAGCTAGAGGTTCATCAATGGCTGGAAGTGCAACTTGCTCTGGAGAAGGGGGTATGATACCTGATGAGAGAAGGTACTCTCACAAATGGTATTATCAATGTATTCAATCCAGGTATGGCTTCAACCCACACCATGCTCAATTAGCTGACGCTATTGAGGTTTTCATTGGCCAAGGTCAAAAAGTTGGGATGGGTGGTCACTTAATGGGCCAGAAAGTTACTGACCAAGTAGCTGAGATGAGATCGTTACCTGCTGGTATTGATCAAAGATCTCCTGCTAGACACCCAGACTGGATGGGACCTGACGATTTAGCTCTTAAGGTTCAAGAATTAAGAGAATTAACTGACAATCAAGTGCCAATTCAATTGAAATTAGGCGCATCAAGAGTTTATGACGATGTCAGAATGGCAGCAAAATGTGACCCTGACTCTATATTTTTAGACTCTATGGAAGGTTCAACAGCAGCTGGTCCACACATCGCAGCAGCTAATACTGGTATTCCTGGTATTGGGGCAATTAGAGAAGCAAGAAGAGCTTTGGACGATGTTGGCAAAACTGGTGAAATATCATTGGTATTTGCTGGAGGTATTAGAGATGGAGCTGATATGGCTAAAGCCTTAGCTCTTGGGGCAGATGCTATTGCTATCGGTACAGCTGGATTAGTAGCACTGAACTGTAACAAAGATATTCCAGAAGCTGATTATGAAAAAGAAATGGGAGTGGAGGCAGGTTACTGCTATCACTGTCATACTGGTAGATGTCCAGTTGGTGTGGCCACACAGGATCCTGTTCTTAGAAGTAGATTAGACCCAACAGAGGCAGCAGAAAGAGTTTATAATTTGCTTAGCACTATGACTCTTGAGTGCCAAATGTTAGCAAGAGCATGTGGTAAGACAAACATTCACTCACTTGAGCCAGAAGATCTAGCTGCATTGACAATGGAGTCATCAGCAATGGCTAAAGTTCCATTAGCTGGTACAGATTTAACAGTAGGTGTAGATAACTACCACTCAATTTAGGAGAGTATTATGGTTAAAAAGAAAGTTACAAAAAAGAAATCAACTTCTGCAAAATCAAAAAAACCTAATAAGTCAAAAGGTTATCAAGTTGTCGGCGGAGCTAAATTAAAAGATAAGGAAATTAAAACATCAAGAGAAAAAATGATTGGCCAGCATATTGGCTATCGTTATGATGTTAACTTAATTCCTGATTACAAGCACTTAACACCATTTCTTAAACAATATATCGAAATTATGGGTTGGGATGATTTAAATTGGTTAGAGGACATCCATATGGGTTTTGAAGGTGATACCCCTGCTGTGTTTGACAGAAATGCAAACGCTTGGATCACTTTGCCAAAGAAGATTAAACTTCCAAAAAACCAACAAGATAGAGATATGTTAGCAAGAGAACTTTTAATTAAGTTTCAAATGTCACCTAATCATCCCTTGGTACAGTTAAAAAGAACATACGCTAAGGGTGAGAACTTTAAGTTAGTTGAGTAAAATTTTATAAATAAGGGAGCCTTTGCTCCCTTATCCTTTCAAATATTTTAATCTTTAATTCTTATTAATTTAGATTTTTTCCAATTTGGAATAAACTTTATAACATCTATGTCATTCCCCAAACCAGGATTAAAATTTTTATTATGCCAAAAAATATTTTCCCAATGTTCCTCATTTTTATCGAGAATAAAAGGAGAACATGACAATCTATAATTTGTAGAAAGGTGAATAAAATCTAAAATACATGAGCCATCTTTAACTACTTTTTTTGAGATGCTTGAATCTTTTGGAAAAGTAGCAAATAAAGAGTCTGAAAATTTATCTTTATCCATAAAATATTCAGAAGATAAAAATTTATTCATTTTATCAAAACGATCAGCTGGATCGTAAGTTCGTTTAAATGTGTGTTCAAACAGTTTTGTCGTGTTTACAGGATCATTTTCTGAAATTACAACAATAATTCTTAGAAGTTCATTTCCTTTCTTATCAAGCAATATTGGTGCCATAGATGAGTTTGGTCTACCATTTTGTGTTCTAAATGCCTGAATTCTAGATTGACATTGCCAATCAAGAAACTTTTCTTGTAAAACTTCAGGTGTCATTAATAATTTAACAATCTAGAGTTGTTTCTCTTTCCCAACTAGAAAGGTGTTTATTAAAAGTACCCCAATCTTGATTTTTTAATTTTACATAGCTATTGACTAAATCATCACCAAAACCTGCTCTAATGATTTTTGATTTATCAAAATCACGTATTGCATCAAGAAGATTTAATGGCAATTTTTTTACTTTCCCAGCCTTGTGACCCTCTGTGTACATATTAATATCTAATCGTTTTCCAGGGTCTCTTTTATTATTTAAACCGTCCAAACCTAAAAGTAAAATACCTGCTTGAAGTAAATAAGGATTTGTAGCTCCATCCATTAATCTTAATTCAAATCTTCCTGCTCCAGGAACTCTTACCATGTGTGTCCTGTTGTTACCTGCCCAAGTAATCGAGCTTGGCGACCATGTTGCACCTGATGTTGTTACACTACCGTTAATTCTTTTATAGGAGTTTACAGTTGGGTTAAAAACAGCAGCCATTTTGTCCGCACTTTCCATTATTCCACCTAAGAAATTGTAACCAGTTTTGGATAAACCTAATTCATCTTTTTTATCTAAAAACATATTTTTTTTGCCAGATTTATCCCAAATAGAAATATGACAATGACATCCATTACCTGTTAAATTTGTAAAAGGTTTGGGCATGAAAGTTGCCCTTAGTGAATGTTTTTCTGCAATAGATTTCACCATGAATTTAAAAAAAGCATGTCTATCTGCTGTTACTAAACAATCTGAAAAATCCCAGTTCATTTCAAATTGCCCATTCGCATCTTCATGATCGTTTTGGTAAGGTTTCCATCCTAGTGCAATCGTTGAGTCACATATCTCAGTGATAACATCATATCTTCTCATTAAAGCAGAGGAGTCATAGCATGGTTTTGCTTGCGTATCCCTTTGATCTGATAAAGATGTCCCGTCTTCATTGACCAAAAAAAATTCACATTCAACACCTGACTTCATATAAAGATTTTTTTTAGCTGCTTCTTCTATTTGTCTTTTTAAGGCTATTCTGGGTGAAGCTTCTACTGGTTTACCATCCATATGCAAATCAGAGGCAACCCAAGCTATTTCTTTATTCCAAGGAAGCTGGATAACACTATCACCATCAGGCATACCAAACATATCAGAGTCAGCTGGAGACATATCAAGCCATGTTGCAAAACCTGCAAACCCAGCTCCTTCAGATTGAATTTCATCTATAGCTGTTGCAGGTACAAGCTTTGATCTAAGCACCCCAAATAAATCTACAAAGCTTACAAAAAAATATTTGACACCATTTTTTTTAGCAAATTGGTGAAGGTTTGTTGCCATTATATATCTCCTCTATTTGAATATGCAAATAGTGCATACCATTAAAAAAACAATTGAACTCAATCTTTTTTTAACATTAATTAACTTCTTTTGATTTTATAATTAAGTCAATTAAAAGTAAAATACATAAAAGTACAGGAAAGAAGATTCTAAAAAGTTGTAAAAAGATTTTTTCTCTGTTCTTTTTTATTTTTATAAAAATAAAAAGTAATAATTAATAAGGAGGTCATATAATGACACTTGAAGAACTTGAATCGTACGTGATGATGCAAGCGAACGTCAGTATGGAAGCTTACTATTGGTGGTGTACTGCGTTAATGATTGCAATTCACGTAGGTTTCTTGATGTATGAAGTAGGATCGTCTCGTTTTAAAAACGCGGTCTCTTCAGCTACAAAAAACCTTTTAGCGTTCGCGTTTATGATACCAACCTTCTGGTTATTTGGTTGGTATATTTATCTTGCATTTCCAGAGGGATTTACTCCAATAGCACTTGACGGTTATGGTACTCCATGGAATGTATCTATGGGGCCAATGTTAAGTGACCAAGCCACAGGTGTTTTCTGGGCGGCATTTACATTATTTGCTTGTACTACAGCTTCTATTTTTTCAGGATCTGTTCTTGAGAGAATAAGAATTAGCTCATTTACTTTCTTGGCTGTTGTATTAGGGTCTGTAGCATGGATCTTAGCCGCTTCATGGGGCTGGCATCCTGATGGTTGGTTAGTAACACAATTCGGATATCATGATGTTGGAGCAGCTGGTGTTGTTCACATGGTAGCAGGTTGGTTTGCTTTCGGAGTTGTCTTAAACTTAGGACCTAGAGTTGGTAAATACAATGCTGACGGTTCTGCGAATGAGATTGAGGGTCATGATCTTCGTTTCTCATTTATTGGTCTTTTAATGATTATTGTTGGTTTCTTCGGATTCCTCGGTGGTTGTTTAATCTGGGCAGGTGCAGAGTTTGGTGGATGGATAAACATTTACGGTGCTCCAGCAACATTATCATCTTTCGCTTTCAATACCCTCATGGGTCTAGGTGGAGGAATGATTGGTGCATTCTGGATGAGTAAAGGTAACCCATTCTGGATGATGTCAGGTGGTCTTGCAGGTATATTCTCCTGTGCGTCTGGGCTTGATGTTTGGTATCCAGGATTAGCCTTTGTTCTCGGTTTTGTTGGCGGTGTTATAATTATTCCTGCGAATAATTGGTTACACAGTGTTTTCAAGATTGATGATCCAGTAGGAGCTATATCTGTTCATGGAGTTGCCGGTATATGGGGTGTGATTGCAATGGGATTATTTGCATCAGGCTATCCAGCATCTGGTGATATTCCTCCAACAAGTTTTGGTGGACAGTTAGTTGGATGTATAGTCATGTTCTTAGTAGGATTTGTACCTGGTTATGGTTTATCATTCATTATGAAAATGATGAATTGGTTACGTGTACCAGATGCAGTTCAAAAAGCAGGTATTGATAGCGCTGAGTTAAATCTCAAGGCATATCAGTAACATATAAGGAAGGAGAAAATATGAATACATTTCCAGGACCTGAAAATAGTTGGGAAGGTGTGGACGCTTATTTCACATATGCCAACAGTGAAGGTGCACTGATATTTTGGACCCTTTTTGTTATTGCTCTATGCGTGCTAGTCACTATGGCAACAGCAAGACACGAGTCTGATACTGCAAAAAAAACAAAATAATGTATAATTTAGGGCGGGGAATTTTATCCCCGCCTTATAATATATGGATTACAACACTTCAAATCTCTTTTTTCAAAATCTCATTCAATCAATAGCTGAAAATAAATTAATAGCAGCAGTTATTTGGATTGCATTTATGATTTTTATTTTAAGAAAAATAGCAAAAAAAGATAATGAATTGATTTTAAAAAAGAAATTCTCTAGACATAAATAAACAGAAAACTTGAATTTACTAATTATCAGTGGCATGGATAAAAACCACGATAATGAACATGTTAAATCAAATTCTTCTTATCAATATAGTTTTTTTGAAGAAATTATTAAAAAGCAAAATCCCCTCTCAAATATCTCGGTTTATAAACCTTACATTGAGGATGTAAATAAATTTAGTTTTGAAGATTACGATGCCTTTTTATGGACCGGAGGTCTTGGTAATATTTATGATGACAATGATCACAATAAAAATCAGTTGAAGATATTTGATAGAATAGCAACTCTAGAAAGACCAATTTGGGGAAGTTGTTGGGGTCTTCAAGTGGCTGTAACAGCATTTGGAGGAAAAATATCAAGTTCTATGAGTCCAGAGTTTGGATATTCTGAAAAAATAAAAATTATAAAAAATCATTTTGTTTATAAAAATAAAAAAAATTTATTTACTGCCCCTGGTCATCATTACGATAGTTTAGAAACTCTTCCCAAGGACTTTGACATAATTTCTGAGAATAATCATTCTATTCAATCTATATGTCATAAAAAACAAAACATATTTTGTACTCAATATCATCCAGAACTACCATACAACTATATCGGTAAATTAATGAGTTATTGGAAAAGAAATTATTTAAAGATTATGAGTGAAAATGAATTTGAAGCATTATTAAATAAATTACAAAGTTTTGAAAATGAAGATCAATTTAACAGAGAACTTGAATTAATGAATTGGTTAGAAAATATTAAATTGTGATTATTTTTTAGTAGCGATCATAATAAGTGATAAAAAAATTACTGCTAAAAGACCACAAAAAACTGCTGCAAAAAAAATAGTGGATATAATGAACATAAATACTTTTATATCTGTAATCTTACTAAAAAAAAGTGGTGTCTGTAAAAACTGATCAACAGTGAGTATAAAAGTTAAAACAAAAAATCCCATCATAAAGCCTCTTTTGTAAAATTTAATCCATGATTTTTTAAAGTAATCAATATTCATAATTTGAAGTAGTAATTTTATATTATGGTCATATAATTTCAATTCGATAAGATTTAAATTTTAGGAGGAGACTAACTTGGGTCAATATTTTGAAAATTTTAAAGACGCCTTACCTGATGTAAAAAAAGTTAGAAAAATAAAAAAGGATTTAGAAAAAAAAGGCGTAAAATACATTTATTCTAATTGGATTGATTTTCTGGGTAGTCCAAAAACTAAGCCTATGCCAATATCTGATTTTGAGGATCTTTGTATGGGTAAAGGCCCTCAATTTGCTGTTCATTCTGTTTCCTTTGTTCCAGAATTAACTCCAGCAGATAATGATCAAATCCCTGTGCCAGATTTGGATAGTCTTGTTATATGTCCATGGGATAAAACATGTGCATGGGTTTTTGCAGATTTATATTGGAATAACAAACCTTACGATGTTTGCCCAAGAATGACGTTAAAAAAACAAATAAAGGAAAGCGCTAAATCTGACTTGAAATTTTTTGTTGGTATCGAACCTGAATTTTTTTTAATGAAGTGGGAGGGCGACAAACCAGTTAAAGCAATTGACAGAGATCCCATAAATTTAAGAAGACAAGCTTTTGGGTATGACTCAGAATACTCAATAGATGGAATGCATTTTTTAAAAGAAATAATAGATATTTTAAATAATGATTTGAAATGGGATCTCCATGACGTCGTTGCTGAGGGTGCATATGGCCAGTATGAATTAGATTTCGGTTACACAGATATTTTAGGGATGGCTGATAGATTTGTATTTTTAAGAGTATTACTCAAGGAAGTTGCAAAAAAATATGGATATTTTGTATCATTTATGCCAAAGACAACTATTAGTGATTGGAGAGCTGGTGCTCACATCAATCATAGTGTGGCATCAATTAAAAAGAAAAATAATAATATTTATAAGAATGGGAATAATTTCTCTGATAAAGCCTACAATGCTGTCGCTGGTATTTTAAAACATGGAGCAGCGATTACAGCTCTAGCCTGCCCAACTGTTAACTCATATAACGGATTTGTTCCTACAGTTGAGGGCCTTGATGGTGGCCGTCATACATGGGCTCCTACACACATGACATACGGCAGTAACAATAGATCAGCTATGATAAGACTACCACAAAATAGATATTGTATAGAAAATAGGGCATCTGATTTAACTCAAAATCCTTATTTAACTTTTTCTTTATTAGCCGCAGCTGTTACAGAGGGTATCGACAAAAAAATGAAGCCCCCAAAACCAACTAATAAAAGTCTTTATGATTTGACCGAGAAAGAAAAAAAAGAGGTTACTACTCTGCCAAGAAATTTATTAGAGGCAGTAGACGCTTTTGCTGCTGATAAATTAACTAGAAAAGTTTTTTCTGAGGCTATGATAAACAATTTTATTGGATATAAATATGATGAGTGGTCTAGATATCATACAACTACAACTGATTGGGAAATCAAAGAATATCTAAAGTTATTTTAATTGATTAGTAAAGAGGAACTACATAAATACCAATTAAATAATTTCAAATTAAAATCAGGCGACATAATAGATTTACAATTAAATTATTTAGCATTTGGGAAACTAAATTCTGACAAATCAAATGTAATTTTATTTCCTACTAGGTATGCTGGTACGCATCTTGAGCAAGGATATCTGATTGGTAATAATTTTCCCATAGACCCAGATAAATATTTCATCATTATTCCAAACATGTTTTGTAATGGTGTTTCCTCCTCACCAAGTAATACAGAAAAACCCTTTAATGGACCTAATTTTCCCTTAATTACAATATATGATAATGTGCAAGCACAATACACACTTCTAAAAGAAAAATTTAACATAGAAAAAATTAAATTAGTTATAGGTTGGTCAATGGGAGGACAACAAGCATTTGAGTGGGCGTCATATTTTCCAGACATGGTAGAAAATATGATATCTATGTGTGGTCATGCTAAAACCACAGAGCATACATATGTATTTTTAGAGGGCGTATATGCTGCTTTGACTTCAGATCCAAACTGGAATTCTGGAAATTATGAAAAACAACCTCAAAATGGAAAAACAACAATGGCAAGAGTATGGGCTGGATGGGCGCATGGGCAAGACTGGTTTAGGGAAAAAAAATATATCGATGATGGTTACAAAGATGCAAAAGAAGTTTTGGATAAACTTTGGAATAGAATTTATTATCGTAAGGATGCAAATGATTTATTAGCGATGATAAGAACTTGGCAAGAGCACGACATTAGCAACAATAATAAATTTAATAATCAATTTGATAAAGCTCTTAACTCTATTACTGCGCGATGTATTTTAATGCCAGGTAAAAATGATTTATACTTCCCCCCAGAGGATAATGAAATTGAAATAAAAAATATTAAAAATGGTGAATTACGTATCATTCCTTCAAGCTACGGTCACTATGCTGGAGCAGGTAAGTCCAAAGAAGATTTAAATTTTGTTAATGATGCTATAAAGGATATATTGATTACTTAACAATAATTTTAAAATATTTTTTTTTACCAATCTTAAGTATTTTTTTGTTATAAGACTTGTCAATCGTAAGATTAATATCGTTAATTTGGTCGTCGTCAATCTTTATACCACCACCATCAATTAGCCTTTTTGCTTCAGATTTTGATGAGACCGTACTATTGGATGTTAGTGTATCTATGAGTTTTGAGTCTATTTTAAAGTTAATTTCATCAATATTATCGTAAGAATTATTTTCAAAAATTGATCTTGCTTTTTCTTCAGCACCTTGTGCTGAGCTTTCTGAGTGACAATCTGTAGTCACTAAATATGCTAATTTTTTTTTCGCATTATTGATATCTTCTTTAATTAATATTTTTATTTCTTCTTTATTTAAATCACTAAAAATAAGTAATAGCTTTTCCACATCATTATCGTCCACATTTCTCCAATACTGATAGAAATCGTAAGAACTGTATTTATTTTGATCTATCCAGACAGCGCCTTGCTCGGTCTTACCCATCTTCTTACCCGTAGAGGTAGTTAAAAGAGGTGTAGTCAGACCAAAAGCATCCTTTTTGTTTATTTTTGATATAATTTCCATACCCAAAACGATATTACCCCATTGATCCGAGCCACCAATTTGCAACTCGCAATTTTCATGTTTATTTAAGTGAAGAAAATCATAACTTTGAAGTATCATATAATTAAATTCTAAAAATGATAATGATTGCTCTCTTTTAAGTCTCTCTTTAACACTCTCAAATGTAAGCATTCGATTGATTGAGACTTGACTTCCCAAATCTCTCAATAACTCTATGTAGTTTAATTTATCAAGCCATTGATCATTATTTATAAATTTTATATTTTCTTTGAAATCTCTAAAATAATGTTCAAATATTCTTTTAAAATTCTCAATATTTTTTTGAATTGTTTCGTAAGTTAAAATTTGTCTTGAGGCATCTTTGCCAGAGGGGTCACCAATTTTTGTTGTGCCTCCACCTAATAGTACTATTGCCTGATGACCATGTTTGATTAGTGTCTTAATAGCTCTTAATTGTACAAGACTACCGGCATGTAATGCATCAGCAGTTGCATCAAATCCAATATAAAAAATAATTTTTTTCTTATTGAGTAAATTATTAAGTTCTATTTCATTAGTGCATTGATTGAATAGATTTCTATCTTTAAATAACTGTATATAATCTATCATATATAATAATTAACATAATTTTATAGATATCAAATGGAATATATCGCCCTCGGTTGCATGTCTGGTACTTCTTTAGATGGTATTGATTGTAGCTTGGTCAAATCTGATGGAGTTTCATATGTGACTGATATATCAAATGAATTCATTCCATATAGTGATGATCTGCAATTAAAATTACGTAATGTAATTTTGAAAGGATACTTAGACGATACCAAAGTTATAAACCAGCTAAATCAAGAATATAAGGATTCTATAAACAATTTTATAAAAAAAAATAATTTCGAAATAGACTTAATTGCAATGCATGGACAAACAATATATCACGATCAAAAAACAAAAATTTCAATACAACTATTTGATAAGAGTATTAGATTTAACACTAACTCTCCTGTAATATGTAACTTCAGAAAAAACGATTTGTTAAATGGTGGTAATGGGGCACCAATAATGCCAGAATTCCACCGAGTCTTAGCTAATCAACTAGATTTAAAAAAGGTTATTTTTGTGAATATAGGAGGTGTTACTAATATAACTGTAATTGATAACCAAAAAATTACTGCTGGTGATAGTTCTTTTGGTAATGCCATCGTTAATGATTTAATTTATGAAAAAACTAAAGAAAGATTTGATGTTGATGGTTCATTATCTAATAATGGTCAAAAAATTGATGTTCTATTTAAGAGAATAATAAGTGACAAGTATTTTTTAGAAAAAATTCCTAAATCTTTAGACAGAAATTATTTTCATAAATATATAGATTATTCTATTAAAGATAAAAATTTAAATGATTTAATTTATACATTGCTTGAAGTTATTCCATTTGCTATTAATTCTTTGATTTCCTCGCAATCAGAATTCAAAATTATTTTAACGGGTGGTGGAAGAAAAAATCTAACTTTAAAAAAAATTTTCAGTAATTATTTTGATAATATTTTTTTAATTGATGATTTCCAAATAGATGGAGATTTTATAGAATCCCAAGGAATGGCATTACTTGGTATAAGATATATGCTAAAAAAACAATCTACATATTATGAAACTACAAAAGTTTTAAAAAATATTTACTTAGGTGAAAAGTGTTAGCTTTTGTGTTTTTGAATATACTTATTTAAAGTATTCATAAGAGGATCTAGCTTTCCCTCAAATAAGTGATTTGATTTTGAGATAGTTTCCATTGAAACTTCTGCATTTTTTTGTTTTTTAAATGTTTCAAAAAATTCTTTTAAATTATCTCTTTTTACTATTTCATCTTGTTCAGCTTTAACTATCAATGTTTTTATAGGACAGGGTGATAAAAAATTAAAATCGTACAAATTTACAGGTGGAGCTATTAAAATTAATCCATCTACTTCTGGTCTTCTCATTAGAGTTTGAAATCCAATCCATGCACCAAAGGAGAATCCTACAATCCAACACGACCTAAAATCCTCATTTTTTTTTTGGAGCCAATCTAAAGAGACACTCGCATCATTTAGCTCTCCCTCTCCCTCAGTGAAGGCACCATCACTCTTGCCAACACCACGAAAATTTATTCTTAAAGTTGAAAAACCAGCATCTTTCATCACTTTAAATGCAGCATAATTAACTTTAGTGTCCATAGTTCCACCGTGTTTAGGATTAGGATGAAGAATTATAGCTATATTTGGTTTTTCTTGCTCACTAGGTGAGTATTTGGCTTGAAGTTTACCTTCGCCACCTTGTATAAATACTTCTGGCATAATTAAAGAAGAGATCATAGATTACTTTTGATAAAAAAAGCAAGTTATAAATGAATTCATTAGGTTTTAATAAAGATCCATCAAGCACAACAGTGGTGGTTGCTATGTCTGGTGGAGTGGACAGTTCTGTCACAGCTGGTCTATTAAAAAAAGAGGGATACAATGTTATAGGTATAACTCTTCAGCTTTATACTTCTAATAACTCTGCAAAAAAAGGTTCTTGTTGTTCAGGTCTTGATATTTATGACGCTAGAAGAGTTGCCCAAAAATTAGATATACCCCACTATGTATTTAATTATGAAAAAACATTTAAATCAGATGTAATCGATTACTTTATCAACGCTTACGAAAATGGTGAGACACCCATACCTTGTGTTAAGTGTAATGAGACTGTTAAGTTTAGAGATTTAATGAACTTTGCAAAAAAATTAGAGGCAGATTGTATGGCAACAGGTCATTACATTAGAAGAAAAGGTAATATTAAAGATGCCCATATGTATAGGGCCGAGGATAAATCGAAGGATCAAAGTTATTTTTTATTTGCAACAACACAGGATCAGTTAGATTACCTAAGATTTCCACTTGGTGAGATATCTAAAGCAGAAACTAGAAAAATAGCAGAGGATCTTGGTCTTATCGTTTATGACAAGAAGGATAGTCAAGATATATGTTTCATTCCAGATGGAGATTATAAAAAATTTATTAAATCAAATAAGAAGAAAGGTGAAATACTCGACCTTTCAGGTAATGTTTTATCTTTTCATGACGGTATTCAAAATTTTACAGTTGGCCAAAGAAGAGGCTTAGGTATAGCAAATGAAGACCCACTTTATGTTGTTGATATCATTAAAGATAAAAACCAAATAATTGTTGGTGATAAGAAAGATTTGTTAGGTAAATCCCTTTTATTAGGTGATTTGAATTTTATTATGCCAGAGTACGACCTTTCCAAAAAAACTGTTGAAATCCCTTGTAGTGCAAAAATTAGATCTTTATCTGAACCAAAAAAGGGAAAACTTATTAAACAATCTAATTCCTACTCTTTTGAGTTTGATGAACCTGCAGAGGCAATTACCAAAGGTCAAGCTTGTGTTTTGTATAATAATGATAGGGTTTTAGGTGGTGGGATTATTAAACAGAAACTGAACTAATTAGGGTATTTACTCGTATTTTCTTGTAAAAATCCTTATTTATCATATATATCGAGACCTATGGCAGCTACAGAACAAACAATTAAACAAGTAAACACACTGGGTAGTAGTGATTACAAATATGGTTTTTCTACTGAAGTAGACGAGATCCGACCTCCAAAAGGTTTAAATGAAGAAATAATAAAATTCATATCTGCCCAAAAAGATGAACCAGAGTGGATGCTTGAATGGAGACTAAATGCATTTAAAGTCTTCAACAAATTACCGAAGCCTCAATGGGCCAAATTGAATATTCCAGAAATTGATTATCAAGATTGTTATTATTACTCAATACCTAAAAGTTTAAAAGATAAACCAAAGTCACTAGATGAAATAGACCCAGAAATACTAAAAACTTACGAAAAACTTGGTATTCCATTAAAAGAACAAAAAATTTTATCTGGTATAGCTGTTGATGCTGTTTTCGACTCCGTATCAGTTGCCACGACATATAAAAAACAACTGAGTGACTTAGGTATAGTATTTTGTTCAATTTCTGAGGCAGTAAAAACTCACCCAGAATTAGTAAAAAAATATCTAGGAAGTGTAATTCCAGTATCAGATCATTCTTTCGCAGCATTAAACTCAGCCGTTTTCACTGATGGATCGTTTATTTACATTCCTGAGGGAGTAAGGTGCCCAGTGGAATTATCAACATATTTTAGAATTAATGCAATGAATACTGGTCAATTCGAAAGAACGCTTATCATCGCTGATAAAGACAGTTATGTGAGTTACCTAGAAGGATGTACTGCACCAATGAGAGATGAAAACCAACTTCATGCCGCTAATGTAGAGTTAGTTGCCCTAGATAATGCTGAAATTAAGTATTCAACAGTTCAAAACTGGTACCCAGGAGATAAAGAGGGCAAGGGAGGCATCTACAACTTTGTAACCAAAAGAGGTGCCTGCAGAGGAAAAAATTCTAAAATATCTTGGACTCAAGTCGAGACAGGCTCTGCAATTACATGGAAATATCCAAGCTGCATTTTACAAGGAGATAACTCTAAAGGAGAATTTTATTCAGTAGCCATAACTAACAATATGCAACAAGCTGACACTGGCACAAAAATGATACACATTGGTAAAAACACGTCTTCTAAAATCATATCAAAAGGCATTTCAGCTGGAAAAGCTAATAATACGTATAGAGGCCTAGTAAATATTTTGTCGAAAGCCAAAAATGCGAGAAATTTTACTCAATGTGACTCTCTATTAATTGGTAATCAATGTGGAGCCCATACAGTTCCATATATAGAGTCAAGTAATTCTGACTCAATGGTTGAGCACGAGGCCACAACCTCAAAAATTAATGAAGATCAATTATTTTACTGTCAGCAAAGAGGATTAAATAGTGAAGATGCAGTGGGGTTAATTGTGAATGGTTTTTGTAAAGAGGTACTTCAACATTTACCAATGGAGTTTGCTGTTGAAGCTCAAAAATTAGTCGCAATTAGCTTAGAGGGAAGCGTTGGATAATGTTAGAAATTAAAAACCTTCATGTCTCTATTGAAGAAAAAAAAATAATTAAAGGTTTGGATTTATCTATTAATAAAGGTGAGGTTCACGCACTTATGGGCCCTAACGGTTCTGGTAAAAGCACACTCTCTTACGTGCTATCCGGTAAAGATAAATATGAAATAAATGATGGAACAATAGATTACAATGGAAAAAATTTATTGGAATTAGATGTTGATGAAAGAGCAAACGAGGGATTATTTCTTGCATTTCAATATCCAATGGAAATACCAGGTGTGCAAACTTCATTTTTTTTGAAAACAGCAATCAATTCAAAAAGAAAATATTTAGGTCAAAGTGAAATGGACGCATTGGAATTTGCTAAATTAATGAAATCAAAAGCAGAAGAATTGAATATAAGCACTGAAATGCTTAAAAGAGATCTAAATGTTAACTATTCTGGTGGTGAAAAAAAGAAACAAGAAATTTTACAGATGTCTATGTTAAGTCCCAAAATGGCTATTTTAGATGAAACAGACTCCGGTTTAGACATTGATGCCTTAAGAATTGTCTCTGAGGGAGTAAATAAATTGAGAAATAATGAGAATTCTTTCTTAGTTATTACGCATTATCAAAGACTTTTAAATTATATAAAGCCTGATTTTGTTCATATTATTGCAGATGGTAAAATCGTAAAATCTGGTGATTACTCTTTAGCTTTAGAGCTAGAAGAAAAAGGTTACGAAGAGATATCTCAAACCGCTTAATGGAACTTGTATTAAATTTAGACAAGATACAATCTAAAAGTGTATCTCAATATGCCAAAGACATCTTAGATAATCAAAACCCATATAAAAATTTTAAAATTGAAAATTATAAATACGCCCAACTCCATAAAGATGTCAAATCAGAAATCTTACTTAGAGATATAGATTTTTCTAAACTATTAGATAATACTAAAAATATTACATCTTCTATTTCAAATCCATTCGACTTAACAGCTAATTTAAATCTCTGGAATTACAATAATGAGGATAGTTTTTTTAGAGTCTCCTCTTTAGTAAAAAGAGAAACTAAATCAGTAAATTTAGATACATTTGATGATAGAAACTTATTTTTAGATATTTCTGAAATAAATGAGAACATACATATATCTAAATCTTCTACAAATGAAATCAATCTTATTATTTTAAATAGCAAATCAAACGATGAGTACCCAAAATCAATTTTCTTAGATTTATCTAATAATTCTAAGTTAAATGTAGTTCACTTTAATGTTTCAAATAATAAATCTTTTTTATACTTTGAGACTAATTTACAAGACAGCTCATATTTAAATTTTGTTTCTTTTCAATCAGATAATATCCATACAAGAAACGAGTTTTATGCTTCATTAAATCAAGAGTGTAACTTTGATTTATATGGTCTTAATATCAACAATTATGGTGTAAATGACAATTATTCTTTTATACAACATTTAAAGCCCTCTTCATCAAGTAGAGAAGTTTTTAAATCTATTGTTGAGAAGGGCGCTATTACAAACTTTCAAGGAAAGATATATGTTGACTCTATTGCTCAGAAAACTGATGGATATCAAATGAGTAGATCATTGCTTTTAGATGACATATCGAAAGCCAACAATAAACCAGAACTTGAAATTTATGCAGATGATGTAAAATGTAGTCACGGGTCTACTGTTTCCAAATTAGATGACGAGCAAATTTATTATTTTAAGTCCAGAGGAATTGATAGCGAAATAGCTAAAAAAATATTAAAAAAAGCATTTATTGTTGAGATTATTGAGTCAATTAAAGACGATATGTTAAAGAATTATTCAAATGAGTTAATTGAAAGTTTATTATCATGAATAATATTAAATTAGATTTTCCAATTTTAGATAAAAAGATCAGAGACAAAGCTATTACTTATCTTGACTCTGCAGCAAGCACTCAGAAACCCAAACAAGTAATTAACTCTATTTCTGAATTTTTAGAAAATTCTTATGAAAATGTTCATAGAGGAATGAATTCACTTAGTATAGATGCTACAGATTTATATGAAAAATCTAGAGATGTAGCAAAAAATTTTATTAATTCTAAATCTACAAATGAGATAATTTTTACAAGAGGGGCTACTGACTCTATAAATATTATTGCTAATTCATTAGCTGAACATCTTAAAGAGGGCGATAAGATTGTTGTAACTGAATTAGAACATCACTCAAATTATTTGCCTTGGATGAACTTATGTAAAAAATTAGGTTTAGCATTAAAAATAATTCCTATTTCGAAAGATGGCATTTTATCTGAAGACGATATTATTAATAATTGTGATGACTCCACAAAGGTTCTCTCTTTAACACACATGTCAAATGTAACTGGCCAAATACTTGATATCAAAAAGATTAAAAAATCAATAAATAAAGATACTTATGTTGCCGTTGATGGTTGTCAATCAATAGCACACTTAAAAATTGACGTAAAAGATTTGGATTGTGATTTTTACTCTTTTTCATCTCATAAACTTTATGGTCCATCTGGTATTGGAATTATGTATGGTAAAGAAGATATTTTAAATAAATTAAATCCTCCAACACTTGGAGGAGGGATGATCAATGAAGTTTCATCTAGTGATTTTTCTTATGCTATGTTACCTAATAAATTTGAACCGGGTACGCCTTCAATTGAGGCTGCAATTGGCTTTAAAACTGCTATGGAATATTTGAATAATAATAATTACCAAGACTATTTTCTGAATGAAAAAAAACTCAGATCTACATTAATTAAAGCTTTACGTGAATTCAAAGAAGTAGATATATACGGCTCTAATGAAGATGGAAATGCTACATCCATTGTTTCTTTTAATATTAAAAACCAAAATTTTAATGATATTGCCACTTTTCTTGACCAATATGGAATAATGATCAGAGGAGGTCACCATTGTTGCCAACCATTTATGAAAAAGCTAGGCATCCCTGGTTCTTGCAGAGTCTCTTTTGGTATTTATAACGATCTTAATGATATTGATCATTTTATAGACTCTTTGAAAAAAACTCTAAAACTTCTTCAATAAGCTATGGATAATAAAACACTTTCTGACTTTATGCCAAAAGTAAGTTCTGAAGGTGAAATTACTTACGGAGAAATATCATCATCACAGTTAGTGACATTAACAAATGATCATATAATTAAAGTTCTCACAGATATAAAAGATCCTGAAATGGATATGAATATTTATGATCTTGGTTTAATTTACGACATATCAATTGATAATTTTAACAATATTAAAATTATTATGACACTGACAACAGTTAACTGCCCAGTAGCCGATAGTTTTCCACTAGAAGTTGCTAAAAAAGTTCATGAATTAAAAAATGTAGGACAGGTTAGTATAAAACTAACCTTTGAACCACCATGGAATAAAGATATGATGAGCGAAGATGCAAAGTTAGCTTTAGGTTTTTAATATGACCAATCCTTTATTTTCATTATCCAAAACTGCTGAAGAACAAATTTCTAAATTATTAGTTAATAATAGTAATGCTATTGGTTTGAAAATTGGCTTAAGCACTAAAGGGTGTGCAGGATTAAGTTATACAATGGAGTATGTGAATAATGATAGCATACAAGGTTGTGAGCTTGTAAATGATTACAAGTTCCCTCTCTATATTGAAGATAAAGCAGTTATGTATGTAATAGGTACAGAAATGGACTTTATTAAAGAAGAATTTGGAGAAAGGTTTATTTTTAAAAATCCTAATCAGACCAGTGAATGCGGCTGTGGTGAGAGTTTTCACGTTTAGATTTTAATTATTTATGGCAATTTTATTGGGTATTCTCTCAGCTTTTAGTTTTGGTGTTGGAGATTTTTTAGCCAGATTTTCATCAAAGGAAGTTGGATTTAAAAATTCACTTTTTTGGATGTTGGTTGTTGGCTCAATATTTTATTTAATTTTATTCTATTTTTTTGGAAGTGGTCTTTCTCCAAACGCGATTGGTCTGAGTAATAGTTTCCTATCAGGAATTTTAATAATGTTTGGACTTCTTTGTTTGTACAGAGGTCTCCAAATGGGACCAGTGTCAATTGTAGCCTCGATAACAGCGACCAATCCTTTTTTTGTTTTTGTTATAAGATTTTTTTTAGGAAGTGAACCCACACTTACTCAATGGATTGCCACTCTTGTCGTTATATCTGGCGCAATATTTGTATCCATAAGCGCTGATAGTTTTAAAGAAAGCCTAGGTTTGTCAAAAAAACAGATAAAAGAGTCTTTAATAGTGTCATTTATGGCAAGTGGAATGCTGGCATTGGGCCTTATTTTTTCTCAAGAGGCCTCTAATTCTTTAGATCCAATTGAGGCTGTTATATATGTAAGATTTTTTAGCTTATTGGGTATTGCTTCCTTATTATTTTTTATGAAGTCTAAAATAACACTGACAAAAAAAGCAGTTCCTATTTTATTTTTTCAAGGAATATTAGAAACTACAGGTTATTTTTGTTTGGTCTCTGCATATGCTTTTGACAAAGTGAGTATTGCAGTAGTCATTTCTTCAGGTTTTGGTCTTGTTACAGTTTTATTGGCTAGACTAGTTTTAAAAGAAAAAATATCTAAAATTCAAACTTTAGGCATCTCTTTAACTTTCATTGGTGTTGTTGGTCTTACTATCTAATTAAATTTTGAAGCCTGTTTTTATCAAAACGATATGAATTCATCGCGATAGCTAAGCAAATAATAATTCCTCCTATAATTGTATTTATATCTGGTGTTTCATTGATACCCAGAATAGGTAGCCACGCCCAAAAAATTCCTCCAACTACTTCTAATAAAGATAGCATTGTTAGTTCTCCCGAAAGTAATTGTTTCGAACCAATGCTAAAAAGGATAAGCCCAGTTGCTACGATCAAACCATGAGTCATACTCAAAAGAATATTTCTGAAGGGTAAATAGATTTCTTGATCATTAAAAATCATTAAAAAGGCGGAAATAGCTGCGCAAAAAATTCCTGCATAAATTAAAATATAAAATTTTTTAAAGTTACTTTTGCTTCTCAAAGCAACAGTGAATGCTGCAAAGCCAAGACTTGATATAAAGCCCATAATTAATCCATACAACGATCCACTAAAGGCACTGGCATATATCATTATTAAAGCACCAAAAAACGCAATAATCATGGTTATAAAATTTTGTTTTGAGATTTTCTCATTAATAAACACAAGGGCAATTAATGATGCTAAAAAAGGCATTAACGCCAACATAAATAGAGTAACTGCAGCAGTTGTATTGCTAATTGAATAAATAAAACCAACCATGGCTGTTGTTAAACTAAGACCACCAATTACAGAAACTTTATCTATTTTAATTACATTCATAAAAAAGTTTTTTTGTTCATTAACAATAAGATATAAGGATATGATAGTTGCAACTGTAAGCCCTCTTATAACAAGGTAGGGGAGTTGATAGATTTGAGGGTCTATCATATTTTTAACTACCAGCGGTCCAAAACTCCATATTAACCCACTTAAAACTACTATAATTACTGCCTTGATGTGGTCGCTCATTTTAAGAAATTAACTTATTTTATAAATTAACTTTTTAATAGTTAATTACTGATAAAGAAATCTGAGAGAGTTTTAATATCATCAAAAGAAGTATTCTTACCCTCATTACTTCTTAGAGTAAATGAGTCTGACTCAATCTCTTTCTCACCCATTACTAGAGAATAGGGTATCTTTTTAGAAACAGAATTTCTTATTTTATAACCCAATTTGTTATCAGATCCATCAACAATTACTCTTACACCCAGTTTTTGAAGTTCACCTTTAATTCGGTTACTATGATCAACAAATTTTTCAGACACAGGTAGAATTGCAAGTTGTATGGGCGTAACAAATAAAGGAAGCCAGCCATTAGTGTTTTCAAGAATAATTGCTATAAACCTTTCTAGAGATCCGACAACTGCTCGGTGTATCATTATTGGAACTTGATTTTTGTCATCTTTGTCTTTGTATTTTGCACCCAATCTATCAGGGAGATTGAAGTCAATTTGTATCGTTCCACATTGCCATTCTCGACCCAGTGAGTCCTCTAATGTAAATTCTATTTTTGGGCCATAGAATGCCCCTTCACCCTCTAAAATATTAAATTCTTTATTGTTGTCTTTTAAAACTTTTTTTAACTGATTTTCAGCATTGTCCCAGTTTTCTTGCGTACCAATACTTTTTTCTGGGCGAGTAGAAATATTATATTTTATTTTTTCAAATCCGAACTTTTTATACACTCTCTCAATTAATAGGGTTGTCTCATTACAAACATCATAAATTTGTTCTGCAGAACAAAATATGTGGGCATCATCTTGAGTAAAACCTCTGACCCTAAATAATCCATTTAGAGCTCCAGAGGGTTCGTATCTATGACACTTACCAAACTCCGAGTATCTAAGTGGTAAATCTTTGTAAGTTATTAGTTGAGAGTTAAATAAAACAATATGACATGGACAATTCATAGGTTTTAGTGCAAATGTCTTATTGTCAGTTTCTGATGTAAACATATTTTCTTTAAAATTGTCCCAATGACCAGACTTTATCCAAAGCTCATTTGAAACTAGCTCAGGTGTTTTTACTTCAAAATAGTTAAGTTTTTGTTGCTCAGAGCGAATATATTTTTCAATATTTTGATACAATGTTAAGCCTTTATCTTTCCAAAATACATTCCCTGCTGATAAATCAGTTAGAAGGAACAAACCCATATCAGTGCCTAATCTTCTATGATTTCTTTCTTTAGCCTCTTCTAAATTTTTTAAATAAACCCGAAGTTCTTTTTCAGAATACCAAGCGGTTGCATAAATTCTTTGAAGCATTTTGTTAGTGCTAATACCTCTCCAATAAGCCCCTGATACATTTGTTATTTTAAAGCTGGCATTATAATCTTTTGTGCTTTTATGATGAGGGCCTTTACAAAGGTCAGTAAAATTTTTTTGCTCGTAAAGTGTTATTTCATCGGAATTATCTAAATTATTAATAAGTTCCAATTTATATTTATTATCCTTAAATATTTCTGATGCTTCTTTTTTAGTTACTGCCCTCTTTAAAAAGTCTCTTCCCTCTAAGAGAATTTCTTTCATTTTTTTTTCTATATTAGCTAAGTCATCATCTGATAGAGTGCTTTCCATATCAAAGTCATAATAAAAACCGTTCTTTATAAAAGGACCAATAGTTGGTTTAGCATTTGGAAAAAGAGTAATTACAGCTTCAGCCAAAATATGAGCCATATCGTGGCGCATTATATTTAATGCATCATCAGATTTAGGTTCAATGGGAGTGCTATTTTCAACTTCAGTATCCCAATAATTATTATTCGAGTCTTTATATGCTATTATATCGCTCATAATTCTAATTTTTTATAAAAACAACTTTTTTTACCCGTATGACAAGCGCCAATTCCTTCAAGCTCTACTTCATAAATTAAAGCGTCACTGTCACAATCAGTATAAATATTAGTAATATTAAGTTTATTGCCAGAAGTTTCGCCTTTTAACCATAATTTTTTTTTACTTCTACTCCAAAAGTGAGCTTTTTTTGTTTTTACTGTCATTTCAATAGAATTTTTATTTGAATAGGCCATCATAAGAATTTCATTAGTTGACTTCTCTTGAGCAATTGTAGGTATTAGCCCATCAGAATTAAAAACTAGTTGATTTATGTTGAAATTTTCCAATGTCTTGATTTTTAATGATTTTTACTTTTATTAAAGTATTTTTCAATTATTAAAAGAATTTTTTCGATGAATTATTATTTAGCACCAATGATGGGTTACACAGACTGCTATTTTAGAAGTTTAGTCGAAAACATTTATGGAAATAGTGTAACTACCTTTTCTGAAATGATAGTGGATAAAGCAATTATCCACAATGAGACTAAAACAATAACCAAGCATTTTTTAAAAAATAATAAAAGTGCCATTCAAATTGCAGGCTCAGATCCTGAAGAAATTAAAAGAGCAATAAATATTTTAAATAAAGTAGATATTATTAAACATGTAAATTTTAATTTAGGTTGCCCAAGCTCTAGAGTCCAAGAAAATATGCTTGGTTTAGCTTTAACCCAAAAGTATGACTTAGTAAAAAAATGTTTATATGAATTGATCAAATATAATAAAGATGTATCGGTAAAATGTAGACTTGGTTTAGGTATGAATGAGGATAAGAGTTATATTTTTGATTATCTTAAATTGTTTAATGAAATAGGAATTAAAAAAGTATTTATACATTGTAGAAATGGTGTTTTGAACTTAGATACCAAAAAAAATAGAACAATTCCAAAAATTAATTACAATTTATTTTTAGAGTGTTGTGATCAATTTCCTGAAATGGAACTTATTCCTAATGGTGAGGTTAATGATTTAGAAACCTTTAAATTTTTTCAGTCAAAAAATATTACTCAATTTATGATTGGTAGGCAATTTGCGAAAGACGCTTTTTTTTTAGAAAAATTAGATCTTGAGAATGTCAAAAAGAAGACAGCTTCAATAATTAATACAATAAATGAATTAGAGCATTACAAATATTTAAATATTAATTTATTAAAAAAAAGTATATTCACTGCACTAAGTAACATATCAAATTCCAAAAAAGTAAAAAAAGAAATCTCAGTTATTAATAACTATAGTGGCTTACTAAATTATTTTGAGAGGAATGCCATTTGGAGTTAGAGAGATTATATAAATCTTCCACTTTCTTATCAAAATATGAATATCTCAATAATTCTTATGATGTTTCAAAGGTTGATGTTCAATTAATACTTAACCACTACAAAAGTAATATAAAAAAATATTCTAATTCCTCTACAACTAACTTTCTCAATATAAATACACTTAAAAATGAGCTTATTTATTTAATTTTTATATCAATTCATCAAAATTTAATTTCTCAGTCTAATGGATCAAGATTGTGGTCTGTTTTATGCAAAAATATTTTAAGTAAAATCATTAATATCAATCTATACAGATCATTTAATAATAGTTTAAAAAAATATTATTTTATTTTAGGTATGGGTAAAATTGGAGTAAGAGATTTAAATTTTGCCTCTGATATCGATATAATCATATTCTATGACTCCAAAAATAGTCCTATTCCCCTCCAAGATTTTAATAAATCTATAAAGAAAACCATTAGTGACATATCGAATATTTCTGAGACTTTTTTTCATAAAATAGATTTAAGATTACGACCAGATTTTGGTGATTCATTAATTATATCTGATATGGATCAAGCAATTAATTACTATACTTCAGTTGGCAGAAATTGGGAGAGATTAGCATTTCATAGATCAAGTTTTTTGTATGGCGATATTCAAAAATATTTCTCATTTAAGGAAGCAATAAAAAGTTTTTTATTTAGAAGAACATTTGACTATTACGCTATAGATGAAATTAAAAAGCTTTTTGCCTCCAGTAATACTGAACAAAAGCTAGATATAAAAAATTCTTATGGCTTTATTCGATCTTGTGAAAATATAATACATTTTAACCAACTTCTTTGGTCTGGAAAAATAAATTCTCTTAAAGAGAGTAATATTCATAAATTACTTATAAATTTAAAAAAACATGAAAATATAATTCCAAAAAATGACTTAAAAAATATAACAGAGGCATATTATTACTTCCGTAAAATTGAGAATTATTTACACATAAAAAAGAATACTTTTCAGAATATAATTGACTCTAATGAAACCTATTTAAATTTAGTATTAGATAACTTTTCAAAAAAATTAGAGAAGCATAAATTTGAAATTCAAACAATATATCAGCGTTTATTTTTCCCTAAAATAAATAGAGAAAGTTTACGACGTGAAAAATTTAATGAGTCTAGCCAAAAAATTATTTATAGTCTTTTAAAACGAGCTGAGAACATCAATAGTTCAGAAACAGTAAAAAATGATTATTTAGAGTCTATTTCAAGTCTCATAAATATTTTATCAACACATAATAAACGAGATGATCTAATTATAAAATTTGACTATTTAATTAACTATTATAAGTCTGGAGTCCATTTAACTGCTTTATACAAATACAATAATAAAATTTTTTTAGAGTTAGCTTTCATATTTGAGAATTCTTCAAAATTAACAAATCTTATTTACAATAATCATTTTTTAATAGAGTCACTAGTCTATTTTTTTAATTATGGCATACCTACTTTTAAGCTGAGAGAATTTTCTGATAATTTTGATTTAGATTTAAAAAAATCAATTCAGGATATTTATGAAATTTTATTCCTTTTAGATTATTTGTTACTTTCAAAAAAAATAACAAATACTGACTTCCTCAAAAAACGAAATACCGCTGTAAGAAAGTTTATTTTTTATATTTTTGAACTAGTTAAATATGAATACATTGTCAATAGAAGTAATATTTTCTCTGACTTAACACCGATTTTATTTGGAAGTTACGGTGTTAAAATGGCTACGAATTTTTCCGATTTAGATATTTTTTTTATATATCAATCAAACAAAAATGATCACATAGATAATATTAAAATTGTAAGGAGATTTTACTCGATAATGAAACAATATATTGATCCAAATATCCTAATAATTGACGATAGAAATAAACCTTTTGATAGAGACTCTGATCAAGTCATTAATATTGAAAATTTCTTTTCATTTTATTCAAAGACTAGTGAACCATTTCATAAATTGTCTTTTATGAAGGTATGTCTTTTAACAAATAATCTAAAATTAGTTAAGTATTTTACAAAAATGAAAAATCAAATTATTTCAAACTTTTCTAAAATTGATAATGAATACTTTTTAAAAATAGTAGATATAAAAAATCCTTTAAAAAATAATAAGGATCTTTTTCAACTCTTTAAAATTAAAGAAGACATCAACTACATAAATAATAAAGAGTTTTCATATCGTGACGATATTAATTATTTAAGAGAGTTGCTTATGTTTGAAAATCTAACTAGCAACCCGTCCAAAGTAGATAATAAAAAATATTTAGACAGGTTGCTTTTAATTTAGTTTAGTAATCGTAATACATGTCGAACTCTGCAGGTGTAACTAGCAGTTTATTTGGTTCGATTTCTTCTTCTCTTTTGTATTCGATATATGACTCGATTAAATCTTTAGTAAACACATTACCCTCTAAAAGATAATCATGATTTGACTCAAGATTATTAATCGCTTCCTCAAGAGTACCAGGTACTTCCTTTACTTTAGATTGCTCTTCAGGAGGTAAATCATAAAGATTTTTATCCATTGGTTCACCAGGATCAATTCTATTCTTAATTCCATCTAAACCTGCCATAAGCATAGCTGAAAATGCTAAATAACCATTTGCAGTTGCATCTGGACATCTAAACTCAACTCTTTTTGCCTTAGGAGATGGTGAGTATGCGGGTATTCTACATATAGCACTTCTATTTCTATTAGAGTATGCAAGCTTAACTGGAGCCTCATAACCTGGAACTAATCTCTTGTAAGAGTTAATAGTTGGATTTGTAAAAGCTAATAAAGATGGTGCGTGCTTAAGCAAACCACCAATATAAAATTTTGCTTCATCGCTAAGATTAGCATATCCGCCTTCACCATAAAATACTGGTTTACCGTTTGACCAAATACTTTGATGACAATGCATTCCTGAACCATTGTCGTTTGAAAGAGGTTTTGGCATAAAAGTAGCACTTAAACCATTACTTTTTGCTGTATTTCTTACAACGTATTTATATTTTTGAAGATCATCGGCCATCTTAACCAATGTGTCGAATTTTAAATCAATTTCACATTGACCAGCAGTAGCAACTTCGTGGTGTTGCGCTTCAACACTCATACCAATCGCAACCATGTGATTTACCATTTCTGATCTAACATCCTGCATAGTGTCATGAGGTGGGCATGGGAAGTATCCACCTTTATTTCTAACTTTATAACCTAGATTTGGACCTTCGGCTGTGCCTGTATTCCAAACGGCTTCACCGGAGTCAACAGAAAAAGAGGAGTGATGAGGGTGCGTGTTAATTTGAACGTTGTTGAAAAGAAAAAATTCAGCTTCTGGTCCAAAGAAAATACTATCACCAACTCCTGAGGTTTTAACGTATTCTTCTGCTTTTTTTGCAACGTATCTTGGATCTTTATCGTACTTTTGCCCGGTAATTGGATCTTGAATATCACATATTAGAACTAGAGTAGGATCTGTAAAAAAAGGATCTACAAATGCAGTCTCAATATCTGGAATTAATATCATGTCACTAGCTTCAATTGACTGAAAACATCTAATTGAAGAGCCGTCGAAACCAATACCTTCCTCAAATACATCCATTTCAAATGTATTAATATGGTTTGAAAAGTGCTGCCATGTTCCTAAAGGATCAGTAAATCTAAAATCAATATACTTAATACCATTTTCATCGATCATTTTTTGTAATGATTTTTTGTCCATCTAATAACCTCCTGAGTTGTTAACTTGGTTTGTGTAAAAACTAAATTGCGTCTTTACCTTTTTCGCCTGTGCGAATTCTAATAGCCTCTGAAACTTCGTATACAAAAATTTTACCGTCGCCGATTTTACCTGTATTAGAATGCTTGATAATAACATCGATTGCTTCTTTGTATTTCTTGTCATCAACTACTAATTCAATTTTAACCTTTGGCAGAAAGTCTACTACATACTCAGCCCCTCTATAAAGCTCAGTATGACCTTTTTGTCTACCAAACCCTTTTACTTCAGATACGGTTAATCCACTTAGGCCTATTTCGCCAAGGGCATCTTTAACATCCTCTAATTTAAAAGGTTTAATTATTGCCTCAATTTTTTTCATATTTAGCGATCCAAATATAATGTTTAATTTGCATAATATCTATACTATAAATTAATTCAATTTTTGGCGGGTGTAGCTCAGTTGGTTAGAGCGCCGGTTTGTGGTACCGGAGGTCGGGGGTTCAAGTCCCCTTACTCGCCCCAATTTGTGCGCCAGTGGCGGAATGGTAGACGCGCTGGTCTTAGGAACCAGTGGGCAACCGTGGGGGTTCGAGTCCCTCCTGGCGCACCAGAATACAAGTAATATGGATTATAAAAACATAGAAAAAAAAAGTTACAAATCATCTTTTGAGGTATCTTTAGATCAAAGCGCTATTGCTAAAATTATCGATGAAAAAATATCAGAAAAGCAACCCACTTTTGAAATTGCAGGTTTTAGAAAGGGCAAAGTACCGGTAAGCATCATAAAGTCTAAAATTGGTCCTCAAATTGAAAACGAGGTATTAAATGAAGAGGTATCAAAAAATATAAATAAAATCAGTGAGGATGAAAAAATACAATCCCTTATACAACCTGATGTTAATTTTAAAGATAATTATAATTTTACCTTGGCTTTTTATTTAAAACCCGAAATTAAAATGGATGAGTTAAAAACAAGTGAAATAGAGAAAGTCACATCAGAGGTAACAAAAAAAGATATTGATGATTTTAGAGAAAAAGTAAGAAAAGAGTACTATTCATTAGAGAGTATAGATATATCAGATGAAAATTCCGTTATAGATTTTGAAATATTAAATTATGAAGATGAACAAAAAAAATTATTTTCTCAAAAAGAGGTAAGAGTAGACTTAAACACCCAAACTAAAGAAGAAGTATTTTTAGACTTAAAAAGAGCTCTTTTAAAAATTAAAAATAAATCTGACATAAATTTTTCTACAAAAGGAATAAAGATAAATGCTCAAATCAAAGATATAAATAAAAAGATCTATCCCAAGAATGATGACGAGTTGATTAAGATTTTAAAATTAAAATCTACTAAAGAATTAAATGACAAAATTGATAATAAACTCAATGAGGATATGAACTATCTTCAAAAAGAGTTTTTTATTGAAGATCTACTTAAAGTTCTATCACAAAAGAAAAAGATTGACATCAACGAGGAGGTTGTAAATCTTGAACTTAAAAGAAAATATCAAATTGATCTATCTAAAATGAAAGATGAGCACAAAGAAAGAATTGATAGTTTAAAAAAACTCACAAGTGAGAATATTCAAAAAGACGTTCTTTTTTCTGAATTAGTAAAATTTTTAAATGTAAAAGTTGAGCAGAAAGAACTCCAAGAGTATATTCAAAAATATTATGGTGAAAAAATTGATCAAAGAACGGCAGAAGCTGCTTATGGTACTCTTCTTAGAAATAAAATAGCAGATGAGTCTATGAAAACTTTTAAAATTAAAGAAACTAAGTTAAGCTTAGAAGAGCTTATGAAAAAAGGATCTCAAAATCATGAATCTAGTACCCATAGTCATTGAACAATCAGGAAAAGGGGAGAGATCTTTTGATATTTTCTCCAGACTGCTTAGAGAAAGAATTATATTTTTAACAGGTGCTATCAATGATGAAACTGCCTCTTTGATATGCGCTCAACTTTTATTTTTAGAGTCTGAAAATCCTGAAGAACCAATTAATCTTTATATTAACTCACCTGGTGGTCTGGTCACAGCTGGATTGGCGATGTATGACACTATACAGTATATTAAATGCCCTGTTCATACTGTTTGTATTGGTCAAGCTGCCTCTGCAGGTTCATTAATACTCGCTGCAGGAAAAGAGGGCAACAGGTATGCCTTACCACACTCTAAAATAATGATTCATCAACCATCTGGTGGTTTTTCAGGACAAGCAAGTGATATTAAAATTCATGCCGAAGAGATATTAAAGACAAAAAAAAGACTCAATGAAATATATCAAAAGCATACCAAAATAAGCATTGGTGAAATAGAAAAGGCAATGGAAAGAGATAGATTCTTTGACCCTGAAGAGGCGCAAAAATTTGGTTTGATAGATAAAGTAATTACTACTAGAATTGAAAAATAAAAATGTCTGATGAAAAAATAATCTCTGCTAATAGCTCTGATAAAAAAATATCATGCTCCTTTTGTGGTAAAAGCCAAGAAGAGGTTAAAAAATTAATTGCTGGACCAAATGTCTATATTTGTAATGAGTGTGTGGTTTTATGTAAGGATATACTTGTTGAAGATGATAAAATTGACACAAAGAAAAAATTTGAGATACCAAAGCCAAGTGAGATTTATAATTATCTTGATGATCATATAATTGGTCAAGATCATGCAAAAAAAATATTATCTGTATCTGTTTACAATCATTATAAGAGAGTTCAAAACCCCTCAAAAGATATAGAAATTTCTAAATCAAACATATTACTTATTGGACCAACAGGTTGTGGTAAAACACTTTTAGCACAAACCCTAGCAAAATTTTTAAATGTACCTTTTACAATTGCTGATGCGACTACGTTGACGGAGGCGGGATATGTTGGTGAAGATGTTGAAAATATTATTTTAAGATTACTGCAGCAATGTGATTATGATGTAGCTTTGGCTCAAAAGGGTATCGTATATATTGATGAAATAGATAAAGTGGGCAGAAAAAGTGAAAATCCATCAATTACAAGAGATGTATCTGGTGAGGGAGTTCAACAAGCTTTGCTAAAAATAATTGAGGGAACAACTGCCAGTGTGCCTCCTCAGGGTGGAAGAAAACATCCCCAACAAGAGTTCCTTCAAGTTGATACAAAAAATATATTGTTTGTTTGCGGGGGCGCGTTTGAAGGCATTGATAAAATCATAAAAAATAGAGTTAATAAAAAGTCTATAGGTTTTAATAAATCAATTAATCAGGATCAACCAATGACATCACAACTTGAGAATGACGATTTGATTAAATTCGGATTAATACCTGAACTAGTAGGAAGGCTCCCTGTGAGCGCTAGTCTAAATGAATTATCCCTAGAAGATTTAAAAGAGATTATTACAAGACCAAAAAATGCAATATCAAAACAATACAAGGCTCTTTTTTCTTTTGAAGGGGTTGAATTCGAGATAACTGAAGATGGTAGAGAGCAAATTGCTCAATTAGCTGTTGAAAAAAAAATTGGTGCACGAGGCCTAAGGTCAATTATGGAAAAGCTACTCCTAGATTGTATGTATGATATTCCTGATAAGGATTCTGTGGATAAGGTAGTTTTAAGTAAAGAGTCAGTAATCTCAAATAGACCAATAATCGTATATAAAGAAAAAGCTAAAATTAAAAAAAAAGTGGGTGAAAATTAAAAATTCCTCACTATCTTAATAGTATGGAAAATCAAATCATTGGACCTATTTTACCTCTAAGGGACTTAGTTGTTTATCCCTCTATAACCTCACCTTTGTTTGTTGGCCGAGCTAAATCTATTGATGCAATCAATTTTGCTATGAATAACAACAATAAGATTATTTATTTATTTACGCAAAAAGAACCAACAACTGATGATCCCCAAGTTAATGATGTTTATTCTTATGGTGTAAAATCAAAAATTATCCAGTTTCTTAAGTTGCCTGATAATACATATAAAGTTCTTACTGAAGGTTTAGAAATCGTAAAAATAAAGTCTGCTGTTAAGGCAAGTAATAACTTCCTTACAGCTAAAATTGAACCAGTAGTAATTAACAAAAAAAATTCAGTTGAATTAAAAGCTTCTTTAAGAGTTTTAAAAAATGAATTTCAAAATTATATACAAAATATAGGAAATAATAATGACATCCTTGAAGGACTTTTAAATATTGAAGATCCATATCAGTTCATTGATAATATTTATTACAACTTAAACATCGGAATTGAAGATAAACAAAAAAATTTAGAAATTATTGATATTAATAAAAAAATTCAAAACTTACTTAATTTCTTTTCAAAAGAACTTAACTTTTCCGCACTTGAGAAAAAAATTAAAAATAGGGTAAAAAGACAAATGGAAAAAACCCAAAGAGAGTACTACTTAAATGAACAAATGAAAGCCATACAGAAAGAACTTGGTGATGGTGAAGATGGCTCTAACGAATATTCTGAAATAGAGAAAAAAATAAATGAGGTAAAACTATCAAAAGAGGCAAAAGAAAAAGCTTTAAATGAATTTAAAAAATTAAAATCTATGAGTCCAATGTCTGCAGAAGCATCAGTAATTCGGAATTACCTAGAATGGATATTAGATATACCATGGGAAAAATTCTCAAAAGAAGTCATCGATATAAAAGGTTCTGAAAAAATATTAAATGACGACCACTATGGTCTCGAAAAAGTAAAAGAGAGAATACTTGAATTTTTAGCAGTCAAAAAAAGATCAAAGAAAGCATCTGGTACAATACTATGTTTTGTAGGACCTCCTGGTGTTGGTAAGACTTCATTAGGTAAATCTATAGCTAGAGCTACTGGCAGAGAATTTGCAAAGATTTCTCTTGGTGGAATTAGGGATGAGGCTGAAATTAGAGGCCACAGAAGAACTTATATTGGCTCAATGCCTGGTCGATTTATTCAGGCTATGAAGAAAACCAAAACATCTAATCCCATTATTTTATTAGATGAAATTGACAAAGTGGGTAGTGACTGGAGAGGAGATCCATCCTCTGCATTATTAGAAGTTTTAGATCCTGAGCAAAATAATCAATTTAATGATCATTATCTTGAGGTTGATTATGACTTATCAAATGTAATGTTTATATGCACAGGTAATACTTACAACATACCTGGTCCTCTTCTTGATAGATTAGAGGTCATTGAAGTATCTGGTTATACAGAAAAAGAAAAAGTTGAAATTGCAAAAAAATATTTAATACCAAGAAAAATGAATAAAAATATTTTAAAAAATAATGAATTTAAGCTTGATAAGGCATCTATTACAAAAATAGTAAGACACTATACTAGGGAGTCAGGTGTCAGAGGGCTTGAAAAAGTTTTTGATAAGTTATTTAGAAAACTTGTTTTCCGATTAGAAAAAAATAAATCAAGGTCAAAAAAACCATTTGTTTTTGATGATAAAGCTATAAAAAATTTTTTAGGACCGGAAAAATTCAAGGATAGTGTTTTAGAAAAGAAAAATTTAGTGGGCATTACCAATGGGCTTGCATGGACTCAGGTTGGCGGAGATATCTTAAATATTGAAGTTAATTTATCTTCAGGTAAGGGAATGATTAATGCAACAGGTAAACTTGGTGACGTGATGAAAGAGTCTATTACTGCTGCTTTAGGTTACATTAAATCTAATTCCGTTGAGTTCGGAGTAAATCCAAAGGTTTTCGATAAAATAGACATTCATTTACATGTACCTGAAGGAGCTATACCTAAAGATGGTCCAAGTGCTGGAATTACAATATTTACCTCATTAATTTCATCTCTAACTGATATTAAAATTAAAAGAGACATTGCAATGACTGGGGAAATTACATTAAAAGGAAGAGTTCTTCCAATTGGGGGATTAAAAGAGAAATTATTGGCTGCGATAAGGTACGGTATTAAAACTGTTATAATCCCAAAAGAAAATGAAAAGGACTTAGTTGAAATACAAAAAGACATTCAAAACAAGTTGATAATTAAGAAAGTCGAGTTTGCAAAAGAGGTATTGGACTTAGCTCTCGATGGAAAAATTAGTAAAATCAACAAAAAATTGGACTGGAGACACCTAGTTACAGAGTCTATGAAGCCAAAAAACCAGCAAAATCAGGAAAAAACATTCGTCAACTAGTATATTGTTGTTGATTTTCTTACCTTTTTCTTACTACAATTAACTAATAGAATCACTAAGGAGGTTCGGTATGAACAAAAATGAACTCATTGCTGAATATAGTACGAAAAATGGTGTTGGAAAATCAGATGCAACTAAGGCTGTAGAAAGTTTATTTGATATTATCACATCTACTTTGAAAGCAGGAGGGGATGTTAAGATTGCCGGTTTTGGTACTTTTAAGGTAGCTAACACAAAAGCTAAGACTGGAAGAAACCCAAGAACGGGAGAGTCAATCCAAATTCCTGCATCAAAAAAGCCAAAATTTCTTGCTGGAAAACAGCTAAAAGAACTAATAAAGTCCACAGTCTAATTTTTTGCAAATTAGATAGGGCGATTAGCTCAGTTGGTAGAGCATCTCGTTTACACCGAGAGGGTCGGCGGTTCGAGTCCGTCATCGCCCACCATTCGACAATTGTCGGGGGTGTAGTTCAGTTTGGTTAGAACGCCTGCCTGTCACGCAGGAGGTCGCGGGTTCGAGTCCCGTCGCTCCCGCCACATTAAGATAATCTTGGGTTATATATTTCCTAACTTTTTCAATACTTATCTGTTCAACAAAAATTAATTGAATCAATAAACCATGTCGTCTAATTCCATAAAATTTCTTTCTAGTGGTGAACATATGGTGAGCAAAACCCCCCATGTACTTTTAGACAATAATAATGGAAGTGATTTCAATGCAGAACAGATTTCCCAATCCCATACCCTATAGCTTTGGGAAATGGGAAAGGCCAAAGAAGGTTATCTGTATTGCTTCAGAAATTAGAAAGTCACTTGAAGAGAGTGATCAAAAAGAACTACATAAACTATTTTGGAAGAGAGCATAAATGGATCGTTACTTATCGGACTATGAAAAACTTCTTCATGAATACGAAAGGATTGAGTCAAAACTTAATAGCCTTTTTATTCAGACTGATCTATCAGAGTCAGCTAGAAAGAAGTTAGAAATAAGTTTGAAGAGAAGATTAAAAACACTACTACCTGAACTAAGAAAAAAAGAATTAGAAGTTTAATATCGTTTCTAGTTCATTCGTGTCGTTACTTAAATTCTTCCAAATTTGATGAATTTAATGCGAAATTAATTGAAATTGATTCAATTTTTACATTAAGTATTCTTCAAGCAAAGATATTGTTTTTTTTGCAGAATTAATAGCCGCTTCATTGTTTCTTCCCTCTACGACCCCCCAATGCTCACATTCTTTTTTATAATCTTTGTAATGCTTATCAGCAGAAACATCCCAAGTATCGTAATTATCTAAATGAATTACTTTATCTTCCATTCGCCACGTTCTTTTTCCATCCGCAGCAAGCCAGTATTTGCAATTTTTAGTTACTCTAAACCATTGATTTGAAAATTCTGCCTCATCCCAATTGCTCCATCCATCAAAGTTATGATGGGCGTTAGGAAAAATATCTATAGTTGCATTACCACCAAAATCGTTAAAGTTTTTTGCCATATCTTTACAAAATAAGGCAGGAGTAGTCTCATCCTTTTCACCTGTTAAAAAATGAATTTTATTTTTAGTTACACCCTGTTTATCTAAATATCTACAATATGGATAAACTCCTATTCTTAATGCAAAATCATTTAAATTTTCATCATCAATTATTGGCTTTCTAATCATATCAAGACCAGTGTAAACTGCAGATGAACCACCCCAACTAAAACCCATTACCGCAATTTTTTCAGGATCTATTTTGGGATGAGATTGCATGTGCTTTAAACCATAGAGAGCGTCAGCTGCTCCCATCCATGGTGTTAGTTTACTGCTGTTGCCTTGGATAATCATATTGTAAATACTGAGGCCTCGTGGAAGACAGCTATCAATCTCTAATGTAGCAACACCTGCTTTTTTTATATCCTGACCTAAAGTAAAATTTCTTTGCCCAAAGTCACAGGCAGAATTCATAATTAAAATCATTAAAGGATATTTTTCTTTTTGCTCTTGAGGGTAAGTTAAAAAACCCTCAATCGTATATTTTTGATCATTTTCAACACCATCTATAAAATCAATAGGAATTCTGGGAGTAAATGCTTCAAATTTAACATTCTCTGCTCGATAGAGCAGAGCATCGCAATTATTCCATTCATCAGTGACCTCAATATGATTATTGCTTGACATTTTCCCAAACCACTTCCTGGTATTATCCTTATCATCAACAGGCTCTTTGCTTACAATTTCGAAAGAATTCTCATTAACCTTAAATGATTTTATTTTGACTCTTCCTCCAAAAGATGGCCAAAGCCATTTTTCTTTTTTTATAATAACTTTTTTGGGATCTTTCTTATCTTTTTTGATAACTAGATCAATTACACCTTCAATAATTCCATTGCCTAACTCATAGCGTCCATTCCATTCGCAATTAGCTAAACCTCTCCATCTCCCAATGATATCTGAAGATATTTCCTCAGATTTTAATACTTTATCTTCCGTTTTTTCATTGCCATCAACTTGTTGCCCATCCTTAAAAGTAAGTCCCCAACTCAAACTAGGGATTAATAGTAATAGGGTGATAATTATTCTCATAAGATATATTATTGTTCATAGTGGATTTAAAATCAAAACGAAATTTGTCCAAATTTGATGAATTTAATGCGAAATTAATCGAAATACTTCTCTATACAAATAAAATGCTCTCTCTAAGAGGGGGTTATTAGGGTTATTTTGTTAATGTTTTCAATAGTTGATACGGAGTTATTAGTAGTTTTTCCGTATTTCTCGCACAGAACTCTCGTAGGTAATGTAACCTTTTGTTACCCTGAAATGTTTACTTTTGTTAACTTTGAAAGCTACGCATAGGGGGGGTTCAAAATTAGTAAAGGTACACTTTAATACATGTTTAACACGCATTTTTGAATCGTAGGGTACGAAGTAAATGCTACCCCCGTAACAAGTTAACATGAGGCTAACACCATGCTCTATGATTCCTAAAACAGCGTTTCGCGGTGCATGATCCATGGTCAAATATCAATGGATATTCTGTTCACCAATATTGGAATATTTGAATCATTATTTCGTAAAATGTGGTAGTGTTTCACTAGAAAGGTGAACACTTGGTGAGCAACTCTTATGGGTGTTTAAAAAGTCTTGGTAATATAGGCTTAAAACGACCTAGGATTCCTTACTGTCACGCAGGAGGTCGCGGGTTCGAGTCCCGTCGCTCCCGCCACTTCAAAACATTCATTTCGTTTTTTTTAATTTTTTCTTTATTTTCATGTTCTTCTTATAAATCAAAAGATGTTCATGGATTAAAGACACTTGGTATGAGCTTTGGCGATACAACAATTAAAGGTTTTAAAATTGACCCAGGTTGGAATGCTAGTTCAAAAGAAGAAATAAAAAAATATCAAAGAAAAAAGAACTTGGTACTTTTTCAACTTCAGAAAGAGAAAACAAGATACGGAGATACTGCTTTTTTTATCCAAGCACCAGGAGATGAGTGTTATAACAAATTAAAAGATTGCTCACGACCAAATGGTGAAAAACAAAAAAGAGTAGAGGTAGGAACCAATTATGGTTTTCAAGGAGAAATATGGTTATCTTATTCTTTTTTAATCACAGAAAATTACGAACTAAATAATGATAGTGCTATGAATAAATCAATATTGCAATTTCATAGCACAGAGAGTTTTTTTGGTCCTATGTTTATGCTTCAAATAGACAAGAAGAAAGGTTTGCTTTGGAGACACGAATCTAGTGAGGGAGTTATTATTATTGAAGGAGGGAATGATGATTGCTCACCTGGTGCTGGAGGTCCAGAGGATACTGATAAAAGAATTTTTTGTGAAGCTAGGCATGATTGGTACCAAATAATATCTGCAAAAAATTTACAAAGAAATAAATGGTATGATTTAGTCTTCAATATTAATTTTAATAAAAAGGATATTTCCAAAGCTTTTCATAAAATTTGGTTAAATGGAAAGTTATTGCATTACAGAAAAAACCAAACACTCTGGAAAGATCAAAAAAGTGTAAAAAACTCAGATAATTTGGCAAATTTTAAATTTGGTATTTATGGTTCAAGATTAGATGGCTCTTATCAATCTATTTATGCTGATGAAATCCACTTTGGAACTGAATGTAAGGACCTTTTAATAGAAAATATTGGCTATTATTGTAGTAATTTAAAAAAACAAACAATAAATGAATCATTTCCTATCTTTACAGAAGATAGAGTTGCTTATTATACTAGAGGATAAAATATTTTTTTAACTTTTTTACACTCAAATATTAAAAAATCAAGTGTAAGACTAATGCGTCATTTTTATCGTCACTAAATACATATTGTTTCTTATAATGTATTGCGTTACGGAAAATCAAAACTTTTAATGTATAACCTAGATTATATTTTCATATTGATATTCATTGTTATTGGGGCAGGAATGGCAATCGCTATGTATTTGCTTTCAAAAATATTATCACCTAGCTCACCTGATACTGAAAAACTATCTGCATATGAATGTGGTTTTGAGGCATTTGACGACGCTCGGTCAAAATTTGATGTTAAGTTTTATTTAGTATCAATACTATTTATTATATTTGATTTAGAAATTGCGTTTTTATTTCCCTGGGCCGTGAGTCTTAGCAATATTGGAGCTCTTGGTTTTTATTCAATGATGTTTTTTTTATTTATTCTCACAGTAGGATTTATATATGAATGGAAAAATGGAGCACTAGATTGGGAGTAGTATTAGAAAAAGACAAATCATTAAATATTGATGAGCTATTTGAAAAAAAAGGTTTTGTAACAGCATCATTTGAAAATTTAATAAATTGGGCGAGGTCAGGATCTTTATGGCCTATGACTTTCGGTTTAGCATGTTGTGGTGTTGAGATGATGCACTCCTATATGAGTAGATACGATCTAGATCGTTTAGGTGTAATTCCAAGAGGTTCTCCAAGACAATCTGATGTAATGATTGTTGCGGGAACTCTTACAAACAAAATGGCTTCTGCTTTGAGAAAAGTTTATGATCAAATGCCTGAACCAAGATGGGTAATCTCTATGGGTTCTTGTGCTAATGGAGGAGGATATTATCACTACTCTTACTCTGTTGTTCGAGGATGCGATAGGATAGTGCCTGTTGATATTTATGTTCCTGGATGTCCACCTACAGCAGAAGCTCTTTTGTACGGCATTATGCAACTTCAAGATAAAATCAAAAAGAAAAAGAAGATTTATAGGTAAATTTCTTGTCTCCAAATATTTTACAAAAATATTCAACTGGTAACTTCCATTTTCCAATAAAGTCTGGAATAGACAATATATTAGTTAACAAAGACTCCATTCTAGAAGTAACACAAAAAATTAAAGAAGACGAAGATCTACTCTATGATCAGTTAATTGATATTACTGTAACTGATAATATGCTATCCAAATCAAGTTATTCAAATGAACGATTTACTCTTATCTACTCTTTTCTAAGTTTAAAATTTAATAAAAGATTATTTATTTTTACTAACATTTCCGAAGATAATTTAGATATCAATTCAATAACACAAATTTTTGAGTCTGCCGATTGGTTTGAAAGAGAATGTTACGATCTTTTTGGCATAAACTTTGTTAATCACCCAAATCTTCAAAGAATAATGAATGATTATAATTTTCAAGGTCATCCGCTCAGAAAAGACTTTCCTCTGACGGGTTATGAAGAGGTTCGTTATGATGAAAACTTAAAAAAAGTTGTTTATGAACCTGTAACATTAAAACAGGAATTTAGGGATTTTGACAATGAAAGTCCCTGGGAGGGAATGAAAGAAACAATTAAAGAGGAGCTTGAAAAGAAGTAATGTCAGAGAATTTTAAACCTGTAACTCTAAACTTTGGACCCCAACATCCTGCCGCTCATGGTGTTTTAAGACTTCTTGTACAATTAGAAGGGGAGGTAGTTAATAAAGCTGAACCTCACATTGGACTTTTGCATAGAGGAACTGAAAAATTAATTGAACAGAAAACTTATACTCAAGCTATTCCATATTTTGATCGTCTAGATTATGTCTCACCAATGTGTCAAGAACATGCTTTCGCTTTAGCTGTTGAGAATTTATTAAATATTGAAGCTCCTAAACGAGCTCAATACATCAGAGTTATGTTTGCAGAAGTTACAAGGATACTAAATCATTTATTAAATATACCAGCATTTGCTATGGATATAGGCGCCGCTACTCCAATGCTGTGGGCTTTCGAAGAAAGAGAAAAAATGTTGGAGTTCCATGAAGCTGTATCTGGAGCAAGATTTCATGCAGCTTATTTTCGTCCTGGTGGAGTTCACCAAGACTTGCCTGAAAATTTATTAGAAAAAATGAAAAAGTACTTTACTAATTTTCCTAAATTCATAGATACGCTTGAAGAACTACTTACTGAAAATAGAATATTCAAACAACGATCTGTTGATATAGGTATTTTAAATAAAGATGATGCAATAAGACTAAGTTGCAGTGGCCCTGTTCTTCGTGCTAGTGGTGTAGCTTGGGATTTAAGAAAATCTCAACCTTATGATGTTTATGAGGATTTAGATTTCGACATACCAGTTGGAAAAACTGGTGACACCTATGATAGATATTTGGTGAGAATGGAAGAGATGAGAGAGTCAGTTAAGATAATCTTACAATGTATTGAAAATATTCCAGAAGGACCCGTAATGGTTGAGAATAATAAAATTACTCCACCTAAGAGATCAGAAATGAAAAATTCAATGGAAGCTATAATCCATCATTTTAAATTATTTACCGAGGGTTATAGAGTTCCTGAAGGTATTACATACAAAAGTGTAGAGGCACCAAAAGGAGAATTTGGTGTTGTATTAGTTTCAGATGGAAGCTCCAAACCATATCGATGCAAGTTGAGAGCACCAGGCTTTGTCCATTTACAGGCACTACATTTTTTATCAAAGGGCCACCAACTAGCTGATGTGCCATCGATTTTAGGAAGCTTAGATATAGTATTTGGAGAGGTAGACAGATGAGCGGTAATCATCCAGGTTTATCAAATAATTTTTCTAGATCAGGCGAAAAATTTTCCTGGTCTAAAGATAATCTAAGATCAATCAAAAATATAATTTCAAAATACCCTAAAGGTAGAGAACAAAGCGCAGTTATGCCTCTTCTCTATTTGGCGCAAGAGCAAAACAATAATTGGATAAGTATCGAATGTATAGAAACAATCGCTGAAACTTTAAATATGCCTAAAATAAGGGTCACAGAAGTGGCCTCGTTTTATTCAATGTATAATACAAGACCTGTTGGAGAAAATCTTGTTCAGATTTGTAGAACCTCTCCTTGTTGGCTGAGAGGTTCCAATAAGATTACGAAAACTATTTGTAAAGAAACAAAATGTGAAATTAATGATACCAGTGACGATAATAAATTTACAGTTGTTGAAGTAGAGTGTCTTGGGGCTTGCTCAAATGGACCTATGATACAAATCAATAATGACTTCTTTGAGGATTTAGATGAAGAGTCTACAAAAAAAATTATAGACAATATTAAAGAGGGAAAACCAAATGTCATTGGTTCTCAAAAAGGTAGGAGAAGTTCAGAAAATGCTTAATGAAAAAGATAAAGTTTTTAAAAACCTTCATGGTTTTCAAGAACCCTTCTTAGAGGGAGCTTTAAAAAGAGGTTCATGGTCAAACACAAAAGAAATTTTGTCTAAAGATCAAAATGATATTATCGAATTAGTTAAATCCAGTCAGTTAAGAGGAAGAGGTGGAGCTGGATTTTCTACTGGTCTTAAATGGTCATTCATGCCAAAGAATACTGGTAAACAGCATTATTTGGTTGTAAATGCTGATGAGTCTGAACCCGGTACTTGTAAAGATAGAGAAATTATTAGAAATGACCCTCATACTCTTGTAGAAGGTTGCTTGATTGCTTCATACGCAATTCAAGCCACTAAATGTTACATATACATAAGGGGCGAATACCATTACGAATATGTCCAATTAGAAAAGGCAATTGAAGAGGCATATGAACGAGGCTTTATCGGAAAAAATGCTTGTGGTAGCGGATTTGATTTTGATCTTTATGTTCACAGAGGTGCCGGAGCTTACATATGTGGAGAAGAGACAGCTCTTTTAGAGAGTTTAGAAGGAAAAAAAGGACAACCAAGATTAAAACCTCCTTTTCCTGCCGGTGTAGGTTTGTATGGTATGCCAACAACTATTAACAATGTGGAGTCAATCGCAGTAGTTCCAACTATTTTAAAAAGAGGCCCAGATTGGTTTAAGTCAATTGGCGCTGAAAATAATACAGGTACAAAAATTTTTTGCATATCTGGTAACGTTAATAAACCATGCACAATAGAAGAGGAAATGGGAATACCACTTAAAGAATTAGTAGAAAAGCATTGTGATGGAGTTGAAGGAGGTTGGGATAATTTAAAGGCAATAGTACCAGGAGGTTCTAGTACCCCAATGCTTCCAAAAAATATTTGTGAGTCAGTTCTAATGAATTTTGATGATCTAAAAGCTAATGGCTCAGGATTAGGTACAGCAGGAGTGATTGTTGTTAACAAGAATAATGATATTGCTGAGGTGATTGAGAGATTTGCTCACTTTTACAAACATGAAAGTTGTGGTCAATGTACACCTTGTAGAGAGGGAACAGGCTGGATGCATAGAATGATGCAGAGATTAGTTAGAGGAGAGATATCTCCAGAACAAATAGAGCTTTTAGAAAATGTTACAAAGCAAGTAGAGGGTCATACTATCTGCGCTTTAGGAGATGCAGCAGCTTGGCCTATACAAGGACTCATTAAAAATTTTAAATCAGAGTTAATAAGTAAATATAATAAAAAGTTAAAAGCTTCATGAGTGACGATCTAATAAATATTAAAGTTAATCAAAAAGAAATTCAGGTAGATAAAAATCTGACTGTGATGCAAGCCTGCGAAATCGCTGGTGAAGAAATTCCAAGATTTTGCTATCACGACAAACTCTCTATAGCTGGTAACTGTAGAATGTGTTTAGTAGAAATTGAAAAAGCTCCAAAATTAGTATCTTCTTGCACTATGCCTCTAATGGAGGGCATGTCGATAATCACCAATTCTGAAAAAGTAAACGCAGGTAGAAAAGGTGTAATGGAGTTTTTACTAATTAATCACCCATTAGATTGCCCAATATGCGATCAAGGTGGAGAATGCGATTTACAGGATCAGGCCATGTACTACGGTTTCGACAAATCTAGATATAAAGAGAATAAAAGGGCTGTAGATAATAAAAATATGGGACCTTTGGTAAACACTATAATGACTAGATGCATTCATTGCACTAGGTGTGTAAGATTTGCCACTGAAGTAGCCGGAGTTCCAGAATTAGGTATGTTAGGTAGAGGAGAGAATGCAGAAATTACCACTTACCTTGAACAATCAATCACTTCAGAGCTTTCAGGTAACGTCATTGATTTATGCCCTGTAGGAGCACTTACGAGTAAGCCATATCAATTTAAAGCACGTCCTTGGGAGCTAAAACGTACTGACTCAATCGATATCTTCGATAGTGTTGGTTCTAATATCAGAGTCGATAGTAGAGCGGAGGAGATTTTAAGAGTTACACCAAGAACAAATGAATACATAAATGAAGAGTGGATTTCAGATAAAGTTCGATTTAACTATGATGGTTACTACCAACAAAGAATAGACACACCCTACATTAAAGAAAACCAAAAATTATCAATATCAAATTGGGAAGAGTCATTAAAAGTTTTAAAAGATAAATTAAAAACTCTAAAACCATTAGCTTTGATTGGTGAGCACGTAGATTTAGAAACCGGATATGCAATCAAAAAATTTATGTCAAATTATGGTAAAGACAATGTGGAGTGCCGAACTGATAATCATGCTATTCTAGAAAGCTTAGATAGTTATCGTTTTAACACACCTTTGAACGATATAGAAAATTCAGATTTAATTATACTTTTAGGAACAAACCCAAAAATAGAAACACCAATTATAAATCATAAGATATTTAAAGCTTACAATAATGATGCAAAAGTATTTAACATTGGTGAAAATATATCTTTGAACTATAAAACAGAGTATCTAGGAGAAAGTTTATCAAGTTTAAATAATGAAAATCTAATCAAAGCATTAAAAAAATCTACAAACCCTCTAATAATTATTGGCTCTGCGTTTTTAAATAAAATTAAAAATATTAAAACTTTAAAATCTATTTTTTCATATGCTGATAAATACAAAGTTATTACAAAAGAAAAAAATAATCTAAATTTTTTAAATCCATATGCCTCACGTGTGGGCCAATTGATTATAGGTAATACTACTAATAACCTCTGTGAACCGTTTTCTAATTTAAAAAAAGATAATTTTGAATTGGTTCTTTCTTTTGGTTCAGAACATATTGCCAACGAGCAGTTTAATAACTGTTTTAAAGTTTATTTTGGCCATCATGGTGATGATGGAGCAATGGGGTCTGATATTGTTTTACCAACACCTCTTTATACAGAGAAAAATGGTACTTTTGTAAATATTGAAGGTAGACCTCAAGAGGCAAAAAAATGCCATAATCCAATTGGGTCCGCCAAAGAAGAGTGGTCAATACTAAAAAAACTGTCTGATGAATTATCTTTTGATTTTACACCAAATACTTTTGATCAATTAAGATCTGAGTTATTTGACAAATACCCAATTCTTTCTGATTATCATGAAATTATTGCTGTTGAAAATTCAACTTCAATTACACCAGATATTGAATTTGAAGATTGTAAGGCAGAATATCCTGTAAGTAATTTTTATATGTCAGATGTGATTTCAAAAAATTCTGTCACTATGGCCAAATGTGTTGAGGAAATAATCTCAACTCCATCTCTTTTGGAGAAATCAGCATAATGACAAGTTTATCCTTTGAGTTAACAATTGGTATTTTAAAAATATTTAGTTTTGTTGTCCCTGTTCTAGTTTCTGTTGCATTATTAGTGTACCTAGAAAGAAAAGTGCTTGGTGCTGTTCAATTAAGAAAAGGCCCTAACGTTGTTGGACCATTCGGAATACTACAGAGTTTTGCTGATGTCTTAAAATTACTCACTAAGGAGAATTTACTTCCCTCTAGCTCAAACAAGTTCCTTTTTATCTTTGCGCCTATGCTTACTTTAATATTAAGTTTAATAGCTTGGGCTGTTATCCCAATTAGCTCAACTTATGTTATAGCAAATATAAATATAGGTATTCTATATTTGTTCGCTGTGTCATCGTTTGGTGTTTATGGAGTTATTATCGCTGGTTGGGCTAGTAATTCTAAGTATCCATTTTTAGGGGCATTAAGATCAGCAGCTCAGATGATTTCTTATGAAGTATCAATAGGTTTTGTAATCATAACAGTTTTAATTTGTGTCGGCTCATTAAATTTAATTGATATTGTAGAGAGTCAAAAGAATATGTGGTTTGCAATACCACTGTTACCTATGTTTGTTATATTTATAATTTCAGCATTAGCTGAAACAAATAGACTCCCATTTGATTTACCTGAAGATGAAGCCACATTAGTTGCAGGTTTTTTCACCGAATACTCATCAATATCATTTGGATTATTTTTTTTAGCAGAATACGCCAATATGATTTTAATGAGTTCCCTAACTGTAATTTTATTTTTAGGAGGTTGGTACCCTCCAATAGATATATTCCCTTTAAATGCAATACCTGGAATATTTTGGTTTGTAATTAAAGTATTTTTAATTCTTTTTGTGTTTTTATGGGTCAGAGCAACTTTCCCTAGATATAGGTATGACCAACTTATGCGACTTGGCTGGAAAATCTTTCTACCTTTTACTTTGATTTGGGTAGTTATTACATCGGCATTTTTATTTTACTTTGGATTATTACCTAATTAACAATGACAACACTAATTAAATACATTAAATCCTTTACTCTTTTCGAACTAATGAAAGGTTTGAAATTAACGATTACCTATTTTTTTAAGCCAAAAGTAACTCTTAATTACCCTAATCAAAAAGGCCCTATCAGTCCTCGCTTTAGGGGAGAACATGCTTTGAGAAGATACCCAAATGGTGAGGAAAGATGTATAGCATGTAAGTTATGTGAAGCAGTTTGCCCTGCGCAAGCTATAACTATCGAAGCAGAAGCAAAACCCGACGGAAGTAGAAGAACTACCCGATATGACATTGACATGACAAAGTGTATTTATTGTGGTTTATGCGAAGAGGCATGCCCAGTAGATGCAATTGTTGAAGGACCCAATTTTGAGTATGCTACTGAAACAAGAGAAGAATTACTTTATGATAAGGAAAAGCTTTTACGAAACGGAGATATATGGGAAAAACAAATTAGTGAAAATCTTAAAAGGGACAGCAAATATAGATAATGTTTCTTGTTGGTTCTTTTTTTTTGTTCGCAGCATTTTTGATCACCACATGTATTTTTGTCATATTTTCAAAAAACCCAGTCAACTCTGTACTCTTTCTTGTATTAGCTTTTCTTAATTCCACATTTCTTTTTATTCTTATCGGCGCAGAGTTCGTTGGTATTATCCTTGCGATCGTTTATATAGGAGCAGTAGCCATACTATTTCTTTTTGTTGTGATGATGCTTGATATTCAAATCACAACTTTAATGTTTAATATTAAAAGATATATACCCCTTGCATTACTTTTTGCTGGTATAATTTTAGCTGAAATAATCTATTTAACTGTATTTAAAACTTCAAAAGATAATTTAGACACTTTTATTAGGTCTAAAAATAATACTGAACAAATTGGAGATGTGCTTTACACAGAGTATTTTATTGATTTTCAGTTAAGCGGTATCGTTTTGTTACTTGCTATGATTGGTGCAATTGTTTTAACACATGTGTATAGACCAACAATCAAAAGACAAAATATAGAAAGTCAAAACTCTACTACAGCCGAAGATAGAGTAAAACTAGTAAAAATTAAGTCTGGTGAGGGTATTAAAGATGACTAGCCTCACGTATAATCATTTCTTCATACTTTCTTTAATTGTTTTTATCATAGGATGCTTTGGATTATTTTTAAATAGAAGAAATATGATCCTAATTTTAATGTGTATTGAAATTATATTATTGGCTGCAAATATTAATTTTGTATCAGCTTCGGTTTTCCTAAATGATATTAATGGTCAGGTATTTTCCATTTTTATTTTAACTATTGCCGCTGCAGAAGCAGCCATTGGCTTAGCCATATTGGTTATTTATTTCAGAAATAAGGGAGAGATTGATATTACTCAAATCAATCAATTAAAAGATTAATGTTAAGTTATAAATTACTTTTTTTTCTTCCTCTAATTTCAACCATTTTTACATATCCTTTTGGAGTGTTATTAGGCGAAAAAACTGCCCAATATTTCTCCTCTACTTTAATATCTATAGCAGCTATTTTAAGTTGGTTCTTATTTATCAGTTTTTCTAATTCTTCATCGTCTGAAATTATAATTCCTGTCCTAGAGTGGTTTTTTGTTTCTGGTCAGTTCTTTAATTGGGGAATTTCTGTAAATTCTCTTACTCTTTTGATGTTAACACTTGTTCTCACAGTTTCCGCATTGGTTCATATTTATTCAATTGAGTACATGTCTCATGATAACTCAAAAGTAAGGTTCATGACTTATTTGAGTCTGTTTACTTTTTGTATGGTTGCCTTAGTAGTAAGTGATAATTTAATTCAGTTATTTTTTGGTTGGGAGGGTGTTGGTCTAGCCTCTTATTTATTAATAGGTTTCTGGCATCATAAGAAGTCTGCAAATTTAGCTGCAATGAAAGCTTTTTTAGTAAACAGAGTTGCAGATTTTGGATTTCTCATCGGTATTGCAACTCTCTATATATTTTTAGACACATTATCTATTAATGAAATAATTGCAGGGAAAGAGAAATTATTTAGCTATCAAATTAATTTTTTAGGATTTGAAATTAATGCTTTAATTTTTTCTTGTTTTTTCCTTTTCATAGGTGCTATGGGAAAATCTGCCCAGTTTGGCTTTCATACATGGTTACCTGATGCTATGGAGGGACCTACACCTGTCTCAGCATTAATTCATGCAGCAACAATGGTAACAGCTGGTGTATTCTTGACTGTAAGATTTTCAGAATTAATGGTCATGTCTGACTTCATAATGACTTTTGTTTTAATAATAGGTCTATTAACAGCATTCTTCGCTGCATCAGTGGGCTTTTTTCAAAAAGATATAAAAAAGGTAATAGCTTACTCAACTTGTAGTCAGTTGGGTTTCATGTTTGTGGCTTGTGGTTTAGGCGCATTTAATATCGCAATTTTTCATTTAATAACACATGGTTATTTTAAGGCATTACTCTTTTTATCTTCAGGATCTGTTATTCATGGTGTTCACGATGAACAAGATATGGATAAAATGGGAAATCTTTTTTCAAAGATGAAAATCACCGCAGTAATGATGTGGATAGGTACATTAGCTATTATAGGTTTTCCATATTCATCAGGTTACTTTTCAAAAGATCTAATTTTAAGTTCATCATTTAACTTAATTAGTTTAGGCCCATTGGTTTATGTAATTTTAGCTATTGTCTCTGCCATGACGGCATTTTACTCTTTCAGGCTCATATTTAAGGTGTTTCATGGAAATTATAATGGATCTTATGATTATGAAAAAATTCATGAATCCGGTCCTTTTATGTTAGTTCCATTATTATTACTTTCTGTAGGAGCAATTCTAGCAGGCTTCTTCCTAAACGATTTGTTAGCGGGATATAATTCAATAAATTTCTGGAACGGAATAATATTTTTGAGTCAAAATAAGCAATATTACTCGTCTTTTTATCCAATTTTATCAAAATCTTTTGTAGCTTTCGGTGTAGGGTTGGCAGTTTATTATTATGGTTATAATTTAAATAAACTTGCTGACTTAAAAAAACGTTTTGACACAATCTATAATTTTATTTTGAACAAATGGTATTTTGATGAACTTTATAACAAAATTTTTGTTTTACCACTTTACAATTTAGGTAAGTTTTTATGGACTAAAATAGACCAAGGTATAATTGATAAGTATTTACCAAACGGAAGTGCCTCAATAGTTTCTTCTATTTCAAAAGCATTTAAAAGGATACAAACAGGGTATATTTTCGATTACACTTTTATAATAATTTCTGGTTTCACACTCTTTATAACTATCATTTTTTATATATCCATAACCTAAGATGAGTTTCCCAATATTATCACTGTTAATTCTAACACCTATTATAGGAGCATTAACACTCTCACTTTCAAGTAGTACGCAACTTAAAAATAAAACTATTTTTCTATCAGGTTTATGGATAACAACAGGTGAATTTCTTCTTAGTTTGTTATTACCAATTTTTTATGATAAATCAAAAAATGGTTATCAATTTATAGAGTTTCATACTTGGTTTGATAAGTTTGATATAAATTACTATGTCGGAGTTGACGGTGTTTCAATACCACTTATATTACTGACTACATTCTTAGTCCCTATTTGTTTGTTGTGTTCTATTAGCTCTATTCAAAATAGAGCCAAAGAATTTGTTATTTATTTTTTATTGCTTGAGAGTTTTATTATAGGAGTATTTGTTAGTATCGATCTTGTAATTTTTTACGTTTTCTTTGAAGCTGTTTTAATCCCGATGTTTTTGATAATTGGAATTTGGGGAGGAGAGAACAGACTTTATGCTACCTTCAAATTCTTTCTCTACACACTAGCAGGATCTGTTTTAATGTTACTTGCGATTATTTATATTATTTCTAAAGTGAAATCAGGCAATATTGAGTTAATTTCGGACTTTACATTTGATCAGCAAATTGAGTTGGTTCTCTTTTTATGTTTTTTTGCATCTTTTGCAGTAAAAGTACCTATGTTTCCTTTTCATACATGGTTACCTGATGCACACGTTCAAGCGCCCACGAGTGGATCAGTAATTTTGGCTGGTGTGCTTCTTAAATTAGGTGCATACGGCTTTATAAGACTATCTTTACCTTTTTTTGAGTATGCCTCAATTTATTTTCAACCAATGATTTTTGCACTAAGTTGTGTAGCTATTGTTTACACTTCAATCGTAGCTCTAAGACAACTAGATATGAAAAAAATGATTGCCTATTCCTCTGTTGCTCATATGGGATTTGTTACCATTGGCATTTTCACTTTAACTCAAGATGGAATTAATGGTGCATATTTTCAGATGATAAGTCATGGAATTGTTTCTGCAGCATTATTTTTAATAGTCGGCGTGGTATACGAAAGACATCACACTAGAATGATATCTGATTATAGCGGTGTAACAAATGTAATGCCTAAATATTCATTCTTTTTTATGGTTTTTATGCTCTCATCTGTGGGCCTACCTGGAACTAGTGGTTTTGTTGGTGAGTTCTTAGTTATAATGTCAACCATAAGTGTTAGTGTTTATCTCACTTTTTTTACCGCTATTGGAGTAATCTTAGGAGCTTCATACATGCTCTTATTGTATAAAAATATTAATTTCGGAGATTTAAAATCAGATATTAAGCAATTAGCTGACTTAACAAATATTGAAATTTTCTACTTCTCCTGTTTAGCATTTCTCACAATGCTTTTAGGAGTTTATCCAAAACTTTTATTTGAAATGATAAATAAGAGTATTTCCTTAAGCATTATATAATGATTAATTTATATCAATTCATACCAGAAATTTTTATATTATCTTTGATTTTGATAACTTTATGTTTTGGATTATTTAATAAGGATAGGGCTATATCTTTAAATACTTTCGGTTTCATTTTGTTGAGTATTTTGCTTTTAAATTATGGAAAAGAATTTTATAGCACCACAAAATTGTCACTTAATACAATTAATTTATTTGTTTTATCTAAAATTATTTTATCTATTGGCTCAATCGTGTTTATTCTACTGTTAAAAAGACCCTTGAAGAATGAAAATTTATATAGATACGAATATGTGTTATTTATACTTTTCGCTATTCTTGGCTCATTTGTTCTTATTTCAAGTAATAATTTTTTAACAGCTTTTATTGGTTTAGAACTACAATCTTTATCCTTGTACTTGATGGCTGCTTTCAATACTAAAAATTTATCTTCAAATGAAGCAGGTATAAAATATTTTTCTCTTGGTGCTTTATCATCAGGATTTCTTCTATTTGGTATTTCAATGATTTATTACGATACTGGGTCTTTTAATATACAAAACTTAGACAATTTCACTGCAATAAGCGAAATAGGATTATCATTAGTACTTATTTCTTTATTTTTTAAAGTTTCCGCTGCTCCATTTCATATTTGGACACCTGATGTGTACGAAGGATCTCCAACTATATCTACACTCTTTTTTGCAACTTTACCTAAATTTGCATCATTAATATTTTTATTCAGGGTTTATCAAGAACTTAACATTTCTGAAATTAAATCTCTTAATTACATTTTTCAAATGGTATGTGCTTTTTCATTATTAGTAGGTGTATATGGGGCCATTTCACAAAAAGTTATAAAAAGACTTCTAGCCTTCAGCTCCATCAACCACATTGGTTTTATGCTTCTCGGAATAATGAGTTATCAATTTATGTCTGAGGGCACATTATTTTTTTACTTGATTATTTATCTGATTACTACGTTTGGTATTTTTGCTGTTTTACTGAACTTGAGAACTGTAGATGGGGAATTTACAAAAATATCCCAACTCAATGGTTTAAGATTTAACTCAAATTCGAAATCCATAAGCATGTTGGTGTTTTTCTTTTCTCTCGCAGGAATACCACCTTTTGCAGGATTCTTCGCAAAGTTCTTCATTCTTTCAGCTTCTATAAACGATGGATTTATTTTTTTATCAATTATTGCTGTTTTAAGTTCAGTAATTGCTGCATTTTATTACTTAACAATTATTAAGAATATGTTTTTCAATAAATTAGAAATAGAGTTACTAGATGATAATAACAAAACAGGCAAAGTTATATTTATAACATCTGGATTAATTATAACTTTATTTTTCATCTATCCGGACCCTTTAATTAATTTAGTAGATAATCTTTTCAAATAAAAATTGTATAAAGTTATCTTTGAATCGATTAATTCTACACAAGATGAAATTATCAGCTTTAATAATTATAAAAAAATTTTAAAAAAAAATAATTTATATATCCAATCTTTTAGACAGATTAAAGGCACTGGAAGGGGCAAAAAAAAATGGTTAAGCCCTATAGGTAATATTTATTTAACAATTAATCAAAAATTAAAAGCCTCATTTGCTTTAAGAAATAACTTTTATATTTGTTATATAATCCATAAATTTTTTAAAATTAATTTTAATATTAACCTAGACTACAAATGGCCAAATGATTTGTTATTTAAAAATAAAAAAATAGTTGGTGTTGTTGTCAAATCAACTATCTTAGGTAAAAAATCATATCTAAAAACGGGTATAGGAATAAATATAAACAATTCTCCAATAGTCGATTCATTTTCTCTATTTAGCATTATCAATGAAAAATCAAATATTCTCGATTTATCAAACATAATTATTGATTTTATTGAACATAATTTAACAAAAAAAATATCTAATAAGAATTTAGTGAGATATCTTAATAAATATATGTTTAGGGACTTTAAATTAAATCATCCAATTTTAGGAAAAAATATTATTGAAATATTATCAGTAAATGAAGATTTATCTTTAAAGATTAAAATAGATAATGGAACTAAAAATATTTTCTTTGGAGAGCTAATTTGAATTTATTAGTTGATATTGGAAATACATCTATAAAATTTTCATCATTTGTTGATAAGAATTTAAAAAATATCTCTCAAATTAGATACTCAAAGAAAGATTTGAAATTAGTAACTCTTTTTTTTAAGAATAAACTTAAAACTCATAATAAAATTTATATTTGCTCTGTTGTCTCAGAAGTAGACAAAGTTATAATTAAAAATTTAAAGTCATATCGAAATCGTTTATTTTTCATTAATAAGAAAAAATTATCTACTTTAGTTCATAAAACTGTAAATTTACACCAACTAGGTAATGATAGGATTATTAATGTTTTATCCGCAATTAATATTTATCCAAAATCTAAATTTTTTATCATAGTTGATTTAGGCACTGCCACTACATTAGATATCATTATAAATAAAAAATATTACGGAGGTGTAATATTACCCGGTCTCACCACCTCTTATGAAAATCTAATTTCTTTAGCTTCTGGTATAAAGATCATGAAATTTTCTAATAAACCTACAATCATAGGTAAAAATACTAATCAAGCTCTAATGTCTGGTTTTAATGTGGGTTATAAAATAATGATAGAGTCTTACATAAAATTAATTAAAACTACCTATAAAAGAAATTTTAAAGTGATTTTTACTGGTGGATATGCTACCTCTATCGACTATAAAAAAGCTAATTTTATTTATAGAGAAGATTTAACTCTTTTAGGTATTTTTTTTTATCATATTTTTTTAAATGAAAAACTTAGAATTATTAAATAATAAAAATAACAATTATTTTTTGCCTATTGGAGGAATAGGTGAAATAGGGGGCAATAACTATTTATACTCCTTTAAAGGAGAACAAATAATAGTTGATGGTGGTATTTCATTTGCTGATGATAGTCTCCCCGGTGTAGATATAACTATTCCTGATCCATATATTTTTTTGAATACATCCATTAAACCTAAAGCAATGATACTAACTCACGCGCATGAAGACCATGTTGGAGGACTAGAGTATTACTTTGATAAGATTTATTTTCCAATCTATTGCAATCAATTTACTTTTTCTTATATAAAACATAAGTTCAATAAAAAAAAAGATTTTGAGAAAAAATTTGTAATAGTTGAAGACTTTCAAAAAGTAGAGTTTGAGAACTTTTCATTTCAATTAATTCCAACAACTCACTCTATACCTGATCCTACAGGTATATTTTTTAAAACATTGGAAGGAAATATTTATCATACAGGTGATTGGAAAATAGATAAAAATCCTGTTACTGGCTCACCTTTTGATTACAAAAATTATCAGTTATTAAAAGATGAAAATATCGATTTACTTATTGGTGACTCAACAAACGCAGGTGTAAACGAAATATCACGCTCAGAATCTGAGTTAGGTCCATCGTTTGATAATTTATTTAATAAACTTGAAGGTAGAATTATAGTTACTTGTTTTTCCTCAAATATTGCTAGACTTAAAACCATTATTTCAAATGCGATTAAGCATGATAAAAAAATATTTGTTGTAGGAAGAAGTATAAAAAGAGCTATTAATACTGCTATAGAAGAAAAGTTAATTGAAAATTTTGAAATTCTTAATGAAAAAAAATTTCAGGATTATAATAAAGATAAAGTACTTTTAATCTGCACAGGTAGCCAAGGTGAAAAAAACTCTGCTCTTTGGAAGATTGCTCATAATACACATAATCAAATTAAATTAAGCACAAAAGATAATATAATTTTTTCATCAAAAGAAATTCCTGGTAACGAAAAATCAATTTCATATTTAAAAAATTCTTTTAGTTACTTAGGCTTAAATATTATCTCTGATGAAGAGGAATTTGTTCATGTTTCAGGACATCCAGGAAAAAATGAAATAAAAGAATTTTACTCTTTCATTCAACCTAAGTCTTTAATCCCCATGCATGGAGAATATCTTCATTTAAAAAAACATTTAGAAATAGCTAAAAGCTTAAAAATTGAAAAAACTAATCTTCTTTTAAGTGGAGATTTATGCCAATTAGATTTAGTAAATAAAAATCATAAGTTAATTGAACAGTTTGTTATAAAAAAACTACCTGTTGTTCAAAATCTAATTATTGAAGAAGATAATTTTATAAATGAAAGGGGAAAGATACTTCATAATGGTGTAGTTAGTATTAATTTAATTCTAAACAAACAATTTGATATTATTAAATTTCAAATATCTGATAAAGGTTTCCCTTTTTCCTATGATAAAGAAGCAATCCAAGATGAAATTAAAGATATCTTACTAAATAAAATATTGTTTATTAAGGAGGAGATAGATGAAAATTCGCTAAGCGGGTTAGTAGAGGATGTTTCAAGAAAAACTTATAATAGAAATTTTTCATTAAAGCCTGAATTATTAATACACATATCTTTGATATGAAGTTTTTATTTTTACTTTTTATTATCTGGTGGGTTATTTTTATGACAATATTACCTATTAAAAGATCTGATTTTGAAGAGGGTATGCCAAAAAAGTCTTATTTAGGAATTAAATTTTTAGTTTCATTTACTCTATCAATGATCGTATCTTTTTTTATAATAAAATATGAAAATAATATATTCGAATACTTTAAATGAAACTTTCAAATCTTTTATTTAACTCATTAAAAGAGTCACCAAAAGAAGCTAAAATTATTTCCCATCAATTAATGTTGCGTTCATCGATGATTAGGCAACACACCTCTGGTATATACACATGGTTACCATTAGGTTTTAAAGTCCTAAAAAATATTGAGAATATAATTCGAAATAATCAAGACGAAATAGGTTGTAATGAAATGTTAATGTCTACTATACAATCTTCAGAATTATGGAAAAAAAGTGGTAGATATGCAGACTATGGAAAAGAGATGTTAAGAATTACTGACAGACATGATAATGATTTATTATATGGACCAACTAATGAAGAAGTAATTACAGATTTATTTTCTGATTATGTAAATTCCTATAAAGGTCTTCCAAAATATCTCTACCATATTCAATGGAAATTTAGAGATGAAATTAGACCTCGTTTTGGCGTAATGCGAGGTAGAGAATTCTTAATGAAAGATGCCTATAGTTTTGACTTAACCGAAGAAGCTGCTCTTGAAACTTATAAAAAATTTTTTAGAAGTTATTTAAAAACCTTTCTAGATCTTGGATTACAACCGATTCCTGTAAAAGCTGCGACGGGTGCCATTGGTGGAGATTTATCTCATGAGTTTCAAATATTAGCTAATACCGGTGAAAGCGAACTTGCTTATGACTCTAAATTAGTTGACTCTAACTTATACGAAAAAAGTTATGAAGAAATTACAACAATGTATTCTGCATCTGACGAAATGATTGATAAATCAAAATCTGATATGATAATTGGAAGAGGTATTGAAGTAGGGCATATATTTAATTTTGGTACAAAATATACTAAGCCATTAGAATGTTTCGTGCTAAATCAAGATGGAAAAAGAATAACACCATATATGGGATCGTATGGAATAGGTGTTTCCAGATTAACAGCAGCAATAATAGAGGCATTCCACGATGATAAAGGTATCAAATGGCCAATTAATATTTCACCATTTAAGATAAATATCATAATGCAATCAAACTCTGACTATTTAGCTGATGTAGAAAGTATTTATAATCTGCTTATTACTAAATATGATAATGTTTGTTTAGATGATAGAGATTTAAGTATAGGAAGAAAAATTAAAGACTCTGAATTGATTGGAATACCTTGGACATTGATTATCGGGAAAAATTTTAAAGAAAAAGGTCAAATTGAACTGATTAGTAGATCTAACAGTGATAAGATATTCTTAACTAAACAAGAAATTGAGAATTTTGAATTTGAACAATACACTCCATAAATTATCTTTCTCCTATATATTTAATTTTAAAAAAGATAAAGCGTTCTCAGTATCAACAATCTTATCTTCTTTAGCATTAATTTTAGGTATTTCAATTTTAATTACTGTAATGTCTGTGATGAATGGTTTTAGAGAACAATTAGTTGATTCATTAAGTGGTGTCAATGGAGATATTACTATTTATAATGCAAAAAAAGACGAAATAAAAAAAATTCAAGATAAAAATCCTTCAATATCTTTTGTTGAAAATATTCAAAATAGAGTAATCACAAGTAATGAAAATGGTATAGAAGGTCTTTTAATGAAATCTCTTAATAAAGAAGACATTTATAAGATACCTAAAATAAATCAAAATATATTTGAAATTGAAAAAAATATCGAAAATTGGGTTTTCATTGGAGTTGAACTAGCTAGGTCTTTAAATTTAAAAGTAGGAATGCCTCTTCAAATCAATATTCCTGGAAATTCTATGACAATTTTAGGCCCTGTTTTAAATTCAAGACAATTAATCATTAAAGGAGTATTTAATACAGGAGTATATGACTTTGATAAATATTTTATTTTTAGCAATATTGATCAGTTTAAAAATAACATAAGCAATAAAGTTATAGATGTTTATTTGAATGATAAAGACTTTGATTATAGGGATTTAGATGGCCTAAACTACTCAACATGGGAGGATCAAAATCAAACTTTAGCTCAAGCATTATCTACTGAAAAAAATGTTATGTTTGTTATTCTCTTTTTTATTATTGTGATTTCTTCCTTTACAATAATTTCAAATCAAATTTTTTTTATAAAAGAAAAGTATAAAGATATTATTTTATTAAAAGCATTGGGAATAAAGCAATCAAAAATTTGTTTTATATTTTTTTTAAATTCTTTTTTCATATCATTTTTCTCAATTGTTATTGGTACTTGTTTAGGATTGTTGCTATCTACAAATATAGACTCAGTTGAAAATTTTTTATCATATTTGTTAAATTTTGAGCTTTGGAATAATGAAATAAGATATCTAACATCTATGCCTTATAGTATTAAATTAAACGACATAGTGTTTATTGTAAGTATTTCTCTTTTTTCAAGTTTAGTTGCCTCTTACATTCCAATATTGAGAATATTTAGAATTAAACCAAATTTAATATTAAGATGAGTTTATTAGAATTAAAAAATATTAATAAATCATATCTATCTAAGGTAGGAAATTTTCAAGTAATCAATAAATTAAATTTATCAGTAGAGCATAACCAAAATATTTTTTTATTTGGTCCATCAGGATGTGGTAAGTCAACTTTATTAAACTTAATATCAGGATTAGATAGTTCAGACTCTGGAGAAATTTACTTTGATGGCAAACTAGTAAAAAACCATTTTGATCTTTTGAAAGACGATATTGGTATTATATTTCAAGATCACTATCTGATATCTGAATTAAACATTTTCGATAACATTAAATTAAAAATTAATGATACGAGAAAAATTGAAAAAATCTTGTCATATTTTAATTTGAGTCAATTTAAATTTAAATACCCTAATCAGTTATCAAATGGACAAAAACAAAGAGTTTGTGTTGCAAGATCGCTAGTGAATAGCCCTAAACTTTTAATAGCTGATGAACCTACAAGTTATTTAGATAAAGAAAATGCAAATTTGGTTATTGATCTTATATTAAATAGTTCAAAAAAATTCAATTTATCAACAATAATAGCCAGTCATGATATTTCATTTCGTCCACTTTTTGATAAGTCTTATACAATTGAGAATAAATCAATAAAAGAATGCTAATACCTCTAAGAAATTATTCAAATTATTCTATTTGCGAGTCCAATATTAAAATTGAGGATCTTGTAAATTTTGCTGAAAAGGAAAAATTACCTGCAATCGCATTAACAGATTACAAATTATTATCAGGTGCTCTTGAATTTTCAACAAAATGTAAAAACAAAGGTGTTCAACCGATTATAGGATTAGATGTTGATTATATTTCAAAATTAAACCACAAATCGCGACTTACTTTTCTAAGCAAAAATGAATTTGGCTTTAAAAATCTCAATATATTATCTACAAAAATAAATACCGAAAATGATTTTAATTTATCTTTAAATAATATTAATAATTTTTCCGAAGGTAACATTTTGATTTTAGGTGGGTTATTTAGTTATTTCCAAGATTTGAATATAAATACAAATAATTTAAAAATTATTATTGAAGAAATCACTGCTTTAAAAAATTTCTTTAAAAATGATATCTTTTTTGAATTTGATGAAAATTTAGACAATAAACCGTTAAATGAAATATCTAAAAAAACTAAGATTTATTCATTTTTATCTTCATTTAGTTTTTACAAACAAGATAAAGATTATGATGCAATAAAAATACTTCATTGTTTAAAAAATGGTGAATATTTACAAAATACTTCGTTTAATCTAAAAAATAATTATTCTTTAGCTAATATTAACCAAGATAATAATAGCTTAATCCCTTTAATACAAAATTCAAATTTGATAGCAAATAAAATTAATTTTCTAATTGAAGAAAAACCTATTACATTGCCAAATTTTAAATCAGATTTTGACTCCGATGAAGATAAAGAAATTATTAAACAATCTAGAAGTGGCTTAGATTTAAGATTAAAAAAAATACTTGCAAACATAAGCATCGAAGAATTCAATAGTCAATCAAAAATATACAGGGATCGTTTAGAATATGAATTAAATGTTATTATAAAAATGAAATTCTCTGGATACTTTCTTATAGTAAGTGATTTTATTAGATGGGCTAAATCAAATTCAATTCCTGTTGGTCCCGGAAGAGGATCAGGTGCTGGTTCTATTGTTGCGTGGTCTTTATTAATCACAGATGTAGATCCAATTCAATATGGTTTGCTTTTTGAAAGATTTTTAAACCCAGATAGAGTGTCAATGCCTGACTTTGATATTGATTTTTGTAAATCAAGAAGAGATGAAGTTATCGAGTATGTTCAAAAAAAGTATGGGTATCAAAATGTTGCACAAATAATTACCTTTGGATCGATGATCTCCAGAGGAATATTGAAGGATATAGGTAGAGTAGAGGGTGTTCCATACTCTGAAGTAGAGAGAATGGTAAATAAAATACCTTATAATCCAGTTCATCCATTAAGTATTAGTGAGTTGAAAGCTAATCATTCTGATCAATTAGGTGATTTAGCTGACTCTCCAATGATGGAAAAAGCCGAGTCAATGGAGGGCGCACTAAGAAATGTATCTACACATGCTGCAGGAATAATAATTTCTTCGGATAAGCTTTATGGAAATATTCCTTTATTCAAGGATGATGACTCAGAGATAATGGCTACACAATACAATATGAAGGATTGTGAGAAAGCAGGGTTATTAAAATTTGATTTTCTTGGACTAGCTAATCTCACAATAATTGATGAGACTCTTAAATTAATAAAAGCTAAAAATCAAATTTCTATTGATTTAAATGAAATTCCTTTCAGTGATGAAAAAACCTTCAAATTATTAAGTGATGGCTATACGTGTGGAGTGTTTCAAGTTGAAAGTGCTGCGATGGTTGACACTTTGATTAAACTCAAACCAACAAGCTTGGAAGAAGTTATAGCAGTCTTAGCTTTGAATAGGCCTGGTCCAATGCAATTTATTGATAGCTTTATTAAAAGAAAAAAAGGTGAGGAAAAAATAATATATGATCATCCTTTACTTGAACCAATTTTGAGAGAAACTTATGGAATAATTGTTTATCAAGAACAAATTATGAAAATAGCTCAAGTAATATCAGGATATACTTTAGGTCAAGCAGATTTATTGAGAAGAGCTATTGGTAAAAAAATTAAAGCTGAATTAATGAGTCAAAAGGATAATTTTATTAAAGGTGCTTTAAATAAAAAGGTTAGATCTAAAGATGCTGAGAAACTATTTTCTTTAATCGAAAAATTTGCAGAATATGGATTTAATAAAAGTCATGCAGCCGCTTACGCTTTTATTACTTATTATACAGCATATTTAAAAGCACATTTTCCACTAGAATTTTATTGTGAATTACTTAACAACTCGTTAAATAATACTGACAAAATTTTTGTAATACTAAATGAAATGTATGAACAAGATTTAAAAATTTTACCACCTGATATAAATTATTCAGAATATAAATTTACAGTATATGAAGATAAGATTATCTATGGTTTAGCTGCTCTAAAGGGAGTAGGTGAGGAGTCAATGAAAGAATTAGTAAAAGAAAGAAAAAAAAATGGTAAATTTAAATCTCTGTCAGATTTTAATGATAGATTATCGAGATCTGTATTAAATAAAAGACAAATAGAAAAACTTATATTATCAAATTCTTTAAATTCACTTCATACGAGCATCTCAAAACTATTTGCTAATGTTGAAAATATTATACAAAAAAAATCTGGAGCAACATTATTTAATGACTTATCTGATGATCAGTTTTTTCTTAACAAAAGTTATACTAAAGTTGATCCAATCAAAGCTGAATTTGAAAGCTATGGATTTCTTTACTCTCAAAAAAAACAAACAAAAATACTATCAAAACTAAATCAATCATCTTTTAAAGAAAAAATTAATTTTAAACTTGAGTTTTTAGAGGATTTTTATTTTTATGTTGTTAAGTCACAATATAAAACTACTAGAAATGGTAAAAGATATATTCTCTTAAATGTAATAAATGAAAGTGGTTTTTTTGACTTAAGACTTTTTGATGATAAATTTGACTTAGGTTCACTTCACGCGCAATACATAAAAACCAAAATTAAAACAGTTATTAAAAATGACTTTTATAATGTAAATATTGATAATTTACTCATTATCAATGATGATGATTTAATTAATCAGATAAACCATATTTCCTATGAGGAATTACTAGAATTAGATAAAGTTAATGCTTCCAACAATATAAGAGTTCATAATGATAACAAAATAGTCAATATTTCATTGAATTAACTCTTGATTATTACAATTTATTCTTTAAAACTTCAAAAAAAACAGGTTAATAGACATCCGGTGCCTAAAGGTTTCCCTTCTATTAACTAAAGCTAAACCGGAGGCAAAATGGAAATTGAAATATCACTTGAAGATCTTTTAAAGAATGGCTCTCACTTTGGTCATAACAAAAAAAGATGGAACCCAAAAATGGAAAAGTACATTTATGGTGAAAAAAACGGCACACATATTCTGGACTTGAGAAAGTCACTACCTTTAATTGAAAATGCACTAAAATTTGCACATGAGTCTGCAAAAAATAAAAAAAAATTTTTATTTGTTTCAACTAAAAAACAACACAGTGAAATTGTTGAAACTATAGCAAAAGAAACTAATAATTATTACGTAAATTTTAGATGGCTTGGAGGTATGATTACTAATTGGAATACTGTAAAAAATTCAATTAATACTCTTAATAATTATGATGGTATATTAAAGTCTGATGATACAGTTTTTACTAAAAAAGAATTATCAGATATAGAAAAAAAGAAAATCAGATTAGATAAAACTCTAGGGGGTATTATTGAAATGAAATCAACACCTGACGTAATTTTTATTATAGATACTAATAGAGAACACATTGCAGTGTTAGAGGCAAAGAAATTAGGGATACCAATAATAGGCATTGTAGATACAAATTGTGATCCTGAATTAATTGATTATCCAATTCCTGCAAATGATGATGGTGTCAAATCTGTGCAATTTATTCTTGATAACTTTAAAAAGGTTTTAATTTCGAAAAATGATGATACATCATCTGAAGATAGTAATAAAAATGAGTAGTATGGAATTAATCAAAAAGCTAAGAGATACCACTGGTAGTGGCATTGTTGATTGCAAAAAAGCTCTCTCTGAAAATAACAATGATATAGACGCATCAGTTAAATGGTTAAGAGAAAAAGGTATTCTTAAGGCACAAAAAAAGCAAGATAGAGAAACAAATGAAGGTGTTGTCTCGTTTTATAATAATTCTTCAAATACAGAGTTTACAGTTTGCAAAATAAAATGTGAAACTGATTTTGTAGCTAAAAATAATGATTTTTTAGATTTTGCTGAGTCTCTTTGTAAAGCTATTCATGAAAATAAAAATATAAATGATAATGGAACTGATAAAGATTTAACTACTTTAACTATTAATGAACGAATTTTGAGTGATTGTCTAACAGATCTTATTTCTAAAATTGGTGAAAATATTCAAATTGTATCATATAAGAAATATTTTTCTGACAACTCAATTTTTATAAGTTACCTTCATAATAAATATAATTCAAATTGTTCAAAAATTGGTTCAGTTGTTGAAATTTCCACAGATAATCAAAATTCTGCCCTTAAGTTAGTTGATGAGTTAAAGATTATAGCCATGCAAGTCTCTGCGATGAAACCTATGGGTATTGATGAAAATTCAATTAATTCAAAAATTCTTGATGATGAAAAAGATATTATTTTGAAACAAATGACAAATGTGCCTGAAGATAAAAAAGATCAGATACTCAAAGGAAAATTAAATAAATTTTTAAAAGAAAATACTCTTTTAGGGCAAGCTTTAATAACTGATCCGAAAAAAAGTGTAAGTTCTTTTTTGAGTGAAATTTCAAAAAATAATAACATAAGCCTTAACATTACATCTATGGATTTATATACTATCTAATAATATGTATAAAAATATCATGCTAAAGATATCTGGTGAGTCTTTAGCAGGATCTAATGAGCAGGGTTTTGACTTTGCTTTTCTAAATGAACTTTCAAATAGTATAAAATTACTTAAATCAAAAAACATAAAAATTTCGATTGTTTTAGGTGGTGGAAATTTTATCAGAGGTACCTCTTTTTCTAATGGAGTAGTCGACAGAGTAACATCAGATTATATGGGTATGCTTGGAACTGTAATAAACTCTCTTGCTTTACAATCTAATTTAAAAAAAATAGGAGTAGAATCCAGAGTAATGACCGCTATAAGTATCAATAGAGTTGCTGAACCTTATATTAAAAATAAAGCATCTAATCATTTAGATAAAAATCGTGTAGTGATTTTTGCTTCTGGAACGGGAAATCCTTTTTTTTCAACAGACACAGCTGCAGTACTAAGAGCTTCTGAAATGAACTCAGATGTTATTTTAAAAGGAACTAAAGTTGATGGTATTTATGATAAAGATCCTATTAAAAATTCTAATGCTTTCAAAATATCAGAGATTTCTTATTCTGATTATTTAAATAAAGAGATAAAAGTTATGGACGCTACAGCTATAAGTTTAGCCAAAGATAGATCATTACCAATAATAATTTTTTCAATACTAAAAAGCTCAAACATATTAGACATTATTGATGGCAATGGTTCCTATTCAACTATAAAAGAATTAAAATAATAATGTTTGATAGAGATAATTGTTATAAAGATATGAAAATTACTGTTGATGCTTTTTCTAATGAATTAAAAAATATTAGAACTGGACGTGTATCCCCAGATATTTTGAAAAATATATTAGTGGACAGTTACGGCTCAAAAACACCATTAACCCAACTATCGAATATTAACAATTTAGACAATATGACTTTAAACGTTAATGTATGGGATAATTCTTTAACTAAAATCGTAGAAAAGACTATTTTAGATTCTAATTTAGGTGTAACACCTCAGTCTGATGGATCTAATATCATTTTAAAATTTCCTGAGCTAACTGCAGAGAGAAGAAAAGAATTAGTAAAAATTATATCTGAAATTTCTGAAAATTTTAAAATTTCAATAAGAGGTATTAGAAGAAAGCATATTGATGAAGTCAAAAATTTTGAGAAAGAGAAATTAATTTCTGTAGATGAATGTAAAAAATTCCAAGAAGATATTCAAAAAATCACAGATAATGCAATTAAAGATATTGATAATATTTCATCTGCAAAAGAGTCAGACATCTTAAAAGTATAAAATTGAATAATAAAATAAATCATTTAGCATTTATTATGGATGGAAATAATAGATGGTCAAAAAAAAATAAGATAAGTAAGTTTGACTCATATAAGTATGGTGCTAAAAAACTATTAGAAATTACAGAATTTATTTTTGAAAATTACGAAATAAATTATATCTCAGCCTTTGCTTTGTCTAAACATAATTTTAAAAGAGGTTCTGTTTTAATAGATATTATCAAAAAAGTTTTAAATGATTTTTTAGATCCAACTAAAAAAAAAAATCATTATAAATTTAGAGTTATTTTTAAAGGTAACTTAAATTTTCTACCAAATAAGATTGTTGAAAATTTAAAAAAATTTGAAAGGAATAATTTAAAAACAAAAAAAAAACTTATAATATATTTAAACTATAGCGGTAAAGATGACATTATTTATGCATCAAAAGCTTTATCTCGAATGAAAATATTCGACAAAAAAAAATATCATGAACAACTTTCATCCTCAGGAATTCCAGATCCAGATATATTGATTAGATCAGGAGGCTATCAAAGAATAAGTGATTTTATGTTATATCAAATTTCATTTACTGAACTTTTTTTTACTAAAAAATTATGGCCAAATATTAAAAAAAATGATGTTAAGAAGTTTATTGAAAAGTTTAATAAGATTGATCGAAAATTTGGTAATTGATAAAAATAGAATATTTATTGGCTCATTAATATCACTGTTTTTTATATTTGGTTATTTTTTAAAATTAGACTACATAATATTAATATTTATTTCAGGTTTGATTATATACGATTTATATAAATCAAAATTTTTAAATAATACTAGCGATTATTTAATACTGATTTCATTTACGTTTTTATTTCCAATAATTTATTTAAATCATTTAATTATCAATTTATTAAACATACTCATAATTATTTATTAATATTATTTTTCCAAATTTTTATTTAAAAAAAATTTTTCTTATTTGTATTCTAATTTTTATTTATAATTTTTTCAGTATTGTTTATATAGATAGAAATTTACTCTATTTTACAATATTTATAGCTTTCTTTAATGATACTATTGCTTATATTTTTGGAAAAATATTTAAAGGACCCTTAATTATACCATTCATCAGTCCAAAAAAAACATGGTCTGGTACTGGGATATCTTTTATTGTTTCATTTTTTTTAATATATAATTTCAATTTCCCAATTTATTTATCAGTTTTATTATCAATATCTTTATTTTTTGGCGATATTTTTTTCTCTTACATTAAAAGGAAAAATGAATTGAAGGATTTTTCTAATATTCTTCAAAATCATGGTGGTATATTAGATAGATTAGATAGTATGTTCTTTTTTATAATGATTTTAATTTTAATTTAATATGACACCAAAAATTCTTATAATTGGTTCGACTGGTAAGCTAGGTATTAAGTTATTAAATTTTTGTCATTCCAAAAATATAAATATATTTGGTATAACATGTTTTAATAATTATAGATTATTACTTCAACAATCTAAAAAATACAAAATTAATCATTTTTTTAAATTAAGCGATCATAATGAAAATCTAAATTTCAAATTATTTTTAAAAAAAAATAAATTTGATATCATTTATTTTTTAGATTATGGATATAAATCTTTATTATATATAAATATTTTTTTAAAATATAATCAAAAATCCCATATTGCTATTGCAAATAAAGAAATGATTATTGCTGGTGGAGATACATTGATAGATAAAATATTTAAAACAAATAATAAATTAATTCCATTAGACTCTGAACATTTCTCACTTATAGAAAATAATATTACTAATGAAAAAATAAAAAAAATTTATATTACAGCTTCGGGTGGTCCATTTTATTTTAAAAAAACAATTAATTTAAATTCAGTAAAATTATCAAAGGTGCTAGATCATCCAAAATGGAAAATGGGTATTAATAATTCTATTGATTCATCTAACTTCATAAATAAAATTTTGGAAATATTTGAACTCTCAATAATATATAAAATTGATTTGCATAAAATAGATTTTTTAATATCAAGAGAGGCTTATGTACATAGTTTAGTTATTAATAATAATAATATTATAAATATAAATTGTTTTGATAATGATATGATTTACACATTAGCCAATCCTTTATTTATCTTCTACCCATCACTAATATTTAAGACAAAAACAACTTTTTTTAAAACTGAGATGCTAAAATTGCAAAAATTTAACGATAAACGTTTTAAAATATATAAGTACCTAAGCACTTTAAAAGATTTAACACCTGATAATCAGATAAGATTTATGGTTTTAAATAACATAGCACAAAAAAAATACTTATCTGAGGAAATACGCTATAATGAAATAATAAATTTTATCATGAAAAATCTTAATATTTCATCAAAGCCCATGAAATTCAGGACACTTAGTGATAGACTCAAATTTATAGACTCAATTAATTTAAATTATGATTAGAAATTTTTCTTTATTACTCTATTTAATATTAATTTTTTTTTACATAACAAAATCATATGCAAACAATTTAACTATTAATGGTCTTTCTAAATTGAGTCTCAAAGATTTACAAACACAAACATCTATTGATCTCAATAAAAATATAATATCTGAAGACGATATTAACATACTTCTAAAAGATCTATACAGATCAGAACTAATATTTGACATAGAATATAATAAAGACAAGAACAATCATTATATTATAATTCAAGAGAATAAATTAATTGAGAATATTTTTTTTAATGGTAATTCAAGAATTGATGATGATTTATTAATTAAAAATATTTCAGCAAAAGAAAATAGATTTGTTAATAAAAATCTTATTAATGACGACATCAATTTAATAAAAAGTATTTATAAATCTCAAGGTTTCAACAAAGTAAACGTCATAGTTTCATTAGAAAAATATTCAAATGATAGAGTTAACTTGATTTATGAAATAACTGAAAATAATCAATCACAAATTAATAGAATCAAATTTATTGGAAACGATACTTTTTCTGATAGATATTTATTGTCTCTAGTTAATTCAAAAGCTAGAAATTTTTATAATATTTTTACTTCTGGTTCTAATTTAAATATTGAAAATTTTAGATTTGATGTAAATAAAATAAAATCTTTTTATAATCAAAAAGGTTTTTTTAATGTTAATGTAGATTTTAGTATTAGCGAAAACTTATCTAACAAATATACAGTTAATTTCTTCATTGAAGAAGGTGAAAGGATAAAATTAGATAATATTGAAATTGAAACTTCAAATTTAATCTCTTCTGATATTTTAGAAAAAAATTTTAATAAATTTAAAGAAAAAATGCATAAAAATAATCTTTACTATGATCAAAATATTATTGATAGTTTCACTGACAAATTAAATAAAATTTTAATAAATAATAATAATTTCAATATTGTATATGTTACTAAATTTGAGAGTGATAATAAATCTAATAAACTATTATTTTATCAAGATAAAATTGTACCCTCGACTATTAATAAAATTAATATAATTGGTAATAATATTACAAAAGACGAGACTATTAGATCTAAGTTACAATTCGAACCAGGTGATTATTTCAACAATAATTTACTTACTGTAACAAAGAGGGAGTTATCTAAAAATAGGTATATTAATAAAGTAACTATAACAAGTGAAACAAATGAGGGTAAATCAAATATAATTATTGATATAGATGAAAAGAAGAAAACTGGGAGTTTTCTAGTTGGTGGTACTTATTCAGGAGATTATGGTGCCGGTTTAACTATATCTGCAAAAGATGATAATATTTTTGGATCTGGTAATAGCTTTGAAACAATTTTTACAGGTAATCAAGAGGATATTTTATTTAAAATATCTTTCATACAATATCCAGTATCATCATCTAATATTAAAAACAGTTATTCAATTTTCAATGATGAAACAGATTTAAGTGACTCTTTTGGATTTAAGTCAGATGAGTTTGGATTTAGTTATTCAATAAATTTTGATTACAACGAAACAACTAGTATTACATCAGGTTTATCTTATAAAACTTCAGATAGACATTCTGCAAAGAAAAATATTTCTTCCGTAAACGATAATATCGGTAAATACAACATTTATAGTCTAAATTCATCTATCACTCATGATAGTACCAATGATTTTCTTTATCCTACTGATGGAGTAAAGAATAGTCTATTTTTTGAGTACTCTCCTGAAAAGGTATCTGATGATAGTTATTATAAGTTTATAATCAAAAGTGACATTTATAAAAAATTTAAAAATTCAAATAGATTTGTATTTTTATCAAATGATATTGGCTATGCAGAGTCACTTGAAGATAACCTAAGCACCATAAATTCTTTTAGCCTCGGGGGGTTAAATTTTAAAGGATTTGATTACAGAGGAATAGGTCCCAAACAAGATAATATATACATAGGTGGAAATAAATTCTTTACTAGCACAATAGGTTATGGGGGGTCATTTTTATTTGATGACAAAGATAATGTTTATACAAAACTATTTTATACTTTAGGCTCTATTTGGGATAGTGATTATAATGATAATAGTGATATCGATATTAGATCCTCAGCAGGAATATCATTTGATGTTTTAACAGCAGTAGGCCCTATTTCACTTTCATATGCTATACCAATTGATAAAAATAATGATGATAGAACAAGAGAATTTAACTTTTCAATAGGAACTTCTTTTTGAGAACTTATGTTTAATTTTCAAAGAGAAAATTTTTTTTCTATTATAAATACTCTATATTCTAATGATCTGAAAAAAATTATTGATAAAAATATAAAATCTAAACGTATAAACAAAAACTTTAAAATTTTAGATGTGTCTTCTTTAAATTGCACAAGAAAAAATTCTATTTTATTTATCAATGATGAGTCAAGTTTTCCTAATTTTAAATATGATAATATTCTTCTGATCACATCTAAAGAAAATATTTTTCATAATTTAAAATTTGAAAATATTATACTTGTAAATGATTTGAATGAATCTTGGAATGAAATTATCAATTATATTTACCAACATGAAGATTGTATTGATTATGGTGATGATTTTATTCATATAAATAATTCATTTATATCTAAATATGCCAAAATTGACTCATCTTCAAAAATATTTAATAACTGTGTAATTGGTAAAGGTGTTGAAATAGGAAAAAACTGTATAATTAAGAATAATGTAGTTATTAAGAATTCTATAATTAAAAACAATGTTGTTATATGTGATAATTCTATAATTGGAACTACAGGTTTTGGTTTTGACTTAAAAAAAAGAGGATCTTCTTTTTTAAGTCCTCAAATAGGAATTGTTATAATTGATGATAATGTTCATCTAGGTTCTGGTTGTGCTATTGATAGAGGAAAAATTGATTACACATATATAGGTAAAAATTCAATGATTGATAATTTAGTTCATATTGCTCACAATGTAGAAATTGGAGATAATGCTTGTATCGCTGGTCAAACTGGTATTTCCGGAAGTGTAACTATAGGCAATAATGTTACAGTAGGTGGTCAAGTAGGTTTTGCTGGACATATCAAAATTGGTCATAATGTTGTCATAGCTGGAAAGAGTGGTGTTACAAAAAATATTTCAGACAATTCTGTTGTTGCTGGTTTTCCCGCCATTGATATAAAAGAATGGAAGAAAAAAATAATAAGGCAAAGAAAACATGGACATTAATTTTATTCAAACAATATTACCCCACAGGTATCCTTTTCTTTTAATTGATAGAATTATTAGTTTTGAACCAGATATTTCAGCACATGCCAGAAAATGTGTAACTATAAACGAACCTTTTTTTCAAGGACATTTCCCCGGCAGACCTCTGATGCCTGGTGTCTTAGTTGTAGAAGCAATAGTTCAAGCAGCTTGTTTTACAGTCGCCATGAAACAAAAGGACTCAATGAAAAACCCAGGTGTATCGTTTATGACTATAGATAAGTGTAAGTTTAGAAAACCTATTATACCTGGAGATGTATTAGATCTTAAAGTTAACCGATTAAATAAAGTTAAAAATGTTTACAAATTTGAAGGAAAATGCCAAGTAAATGATGTTATACATGCACAATGTATTTTTTCTGCTATGATTCATGACATCCCAGATACACCCAAGTAGTACTATAGGTAATTCGGTTCAATTAGGAAATAATGTCAAAATTGGTCCTTATTGTAATTTAGATGGTAAAATTTCAATAGATGATGGAACAGTATTAAAGTCTCATGTGTCTATAACAGGTAATACATCTATAGGTAAAAATAATATTTTTTATCCTTTTTCTAACATTGGATGCGACCCACAAGATCTAAAATTTTCAGGTGAGGATAGTTTTTTAAAAATTGGAAATTCAAATACATTTAGAGAAAATGTTACAATTAGCAAAGGAACAAAAGATGGAGGAATGATAACTAGTATAAACGATAATAATTTATTTATGACAGGTGTACACGTCGCTCATGATTGTAAAATTAATAATAATAACATATTAGTGAATCAAGTTACATTAGGAGGACATGTAAATATTCTTGATAATGTCGTTATAGGAGGTTTATCTGCAATTATACAATTTGTGACCATAGGTTCATACTCCATGATAGGAGGCATGAGTGGAATAGATAAAAACGTATTACCATTTAGTTTAGCACTTGGTAACAGAGCAAAATTAAGAGGTTTAAATTTGGTTGGAATAAGAAGAAACAACTTCAGTAAAGAAGACATTGATAAAATTTCATATTTACATGAAAGTTTTACGACAAAAGACATTAATTTTTCAAATAAAAACAAAGTAGAGGGTATATTTTTAGAATACAAATCGATTTTAAATGAAAAACTCGGCCATATCCAAAAATGATATCTGTCTAATAGCTGGATCAGGATTATTTGTTAATGAAGTAGCTAATTACCTAAGTAAAAAGAATTTATTAAAACAAATTGTATTAATTGATGAAAATAAAAAATTAAAAAAAAATTTTAAAAATAAACTCAAGATATTTAAAATAGAAGATATTGAAAAAATTATATTATTTATTAGATCAAAAAATCTTAATAATATTTTGATTATTGGTTACGTAAATCTTCCATCTTTTAAAAAATTTAATTTTTCATTAAAGTCAAAGCTTTTGATTTCAAAGGATATATTTTTAAATAATATTAATAACCAATCAAAAATTTTAAAAAAGTATTTATCAAATAATAAATTAGCTCTCCTTTCTCAAAAAAAAGTATTAAGAGAAATGCTTGTTTCTTATAATGATAATTATTATCACAACGAAAATAAAAAAATTATAAATGAATTAAAAATTAAAAAAGACTTTATAAAAAAAATATTTTCAATGAACATAGCACAATCATTTATTTTAAATGGCGATAGGGTAATAGCTATGGAAGATATATTTGGTACTAATAATATGATAAAAAAAATCGGTAAAATTACATCTAAATTTAATAATTTGATTTTTGTGAAATCTAAAAAATTAAATCAAATAGATGAAATTGATTTTCCTATAATTGGTATGGAGACACTTTCGTTACTTATAAAATATAAATTTCGAGCAATTTGTTTATTTAATAATAATATTATTATTTCACAAAAGGAAAATTTTTTAAAAAAAATACGAACAAATAATGTTTCTTTAATCATTTTATAAGATGAAGATTTTATTTATTACTTTTGAACAATCTGGAAGACAAATTGTCAAATCAATACTTGATGATAATTATTTTAAAATTAATAAAAAACAAATATTTACATTTGGTATGAATGAGAGCTATTTAGAATTTAATGATTTAACAAATATAAATATTACCTCAATTATGGGTTTTGTAGATATTGTTAGTAATTTAAAATATCTTTTCAATCTAAGACTTAAAATCAAAGAAATTGTTGATTTACATTTATTTACTCATATTTTTTTTGTAGATTCATTTGATTTTTCAAAATTTTATTTACAAAAATTTAAATCAAACAAAATAAAATATTGTCAAATTGTAGGTCCATCAGTTTTTATCTGGAAATCAAGTAAAGCAAAATTTATTAATAGAAATTTTGATAAGATTTTTTCAATCTTTAGTATTGAAAAAAGTTATTACAACTCAAATATCTATAATTATATTGGTCATCCTTTAAAGAACAAAACTTACTATTCTAATGATTATAATGAAATCAATAATATTGGTATTTTTTTGGGTAGTAGACAACAAGAAATATATAAAAATATACCTATAATTAAAAAATTATTATTAAATCTCAAAAAATATAAAGATCTTGTTTTTAATTTTTTTGTTACAACCGAATATCGTGAAATTATAGAAAACTATTTTAAAGATAATTCTAATATACAAATACATTTGAATGATAATTCTTACTATAAAAAAATATCTAAACTAGATTTTGCTTTTGCTTGTTCAGGGACTGTTCATCTAGAACTATGTTTTTCAAATATACCACACTTAATATTTTATAAAGCTAATATTATAAATTATTATATTTTTAAATTGTTTGTAAGATCGAAATACTTATCATTAGTTAATATTTTCAATAAAAAAGAAATTATAAAAGAGTTCATTCAAAGTGATTTTACAGACACTAATTTGTTAGATTTTTTTACAATTTTAAAATTAAATAAAGATAAGCTTTATAATTATAGAAAAAATATGTTTGATGGGACTAAAAGATGTAATTTTGAAAACTTTCGTTCAAGTATAATTACTGATTATTTAGAAAAGTTTTCTTAAGCCACAATAAATTAAATATTGATTTTTTCTCTCTATCGGGGACTTTTTTATAGGACTTATCTTTATCTCCGGTAAATAATTGTCTGGGTCTTGTGATTTTAAATTCTTTGTCTTCTATCATTTCTTTCCATTGTGATAACCAGCCTACTGTTCTTCCAACTGCAAATATTGGTGTAAACATTGATGTAGGTATATTTAGTGCTTTTAAAAGAATTCCAGAGTAAAAATCAACATTTGGGTACAGATTTTTCTCTTTAAAATATGTGTCATTTAAGGCTAATTCTTCAATTTCTTTAGCTATTTCGAGTTCTTTTGATTTAATTTTTAGATCCTTGAATAAATCTTCTGTGCTTTTCTTTAAAACTTTAGCTCTTGGGTCATAGCTTTTATAGACTCTATGTCCAAAACCCATCAATCTTATTTTATTTTTTTTATTTTTAACTTCCTCTATAAAGTCTTTAGGTTTTAAATCATTTAATACTATTTCATCAATCATATCTATCACAGCTTCATTAGCACCACCGTGAGATTTCCCCCAAAGTGATGAGATGCCAGCTGATAAACATGCATATGGGTTTGCTAGAGACGAGCCAGCAGTTCTTACAGTTGATGTTGAGGCATTTTGTTCATGATCAGCATGAAGAATAAAGATTTGATCCATTATTTTTGAAAAGAGTGGATTTATTTCATATTCCTTTGTTGGAGTTGCAAAGCACATATGTAAAAAATTATCTGCGTAATTAAGTTTATTAACAGGATAAACGAAAGGCTGACCAACAGAGTATTTATATGCCATTGCAGCAATGGTTGGCATCTTTGCTAAAATTCTATGTGACGCAATCATTCTATGCTCAGGATCTTCAATATTTAAAGAGTCATGATAAAATGATGACAAAGCTCCAACAATTCCAATCATCATGGCCATAGGGTGTGCATCTCTTCTAAAACCCCTGTAAAACTGAATTATTTGTTCATTTAATAATGTGTGGTTTTTAATGATTTCTTCAAATTCATTTTTATCACTCTCTGATGGCAACTCACCGTGCATAAGTAAGTAACAAACTTCTAGATGAGAGCTATTATTTGCAAGTTCTTCAATAGGATAACCTCTATATTGAAGAATACCTTTTTCGCCATCAATGTATGTTATTTTAGAATTACAAGCTGCAGTTGATGTAAAACCAGGGTCATAAGTAAATAGACCTGTCTTCTTGTATAGTGATGATATGTTAATTACATCTGGCCCAATAGATCCTTTGATCCCATCAAATTCATACTCCTTGCCAGTTTTAGTATCGACTAATTTAAAACGTTTTTCATCAATCATTTAAGTATAATAATAACTTTTCTTTCACTTTTTCAATACCAAAGAATAAAATAATCTTTTCAATTGGTATTTTGGACTCAAAATTTACTGTAATTTTTCTGATTATCTTACCTATTTTCTTTAAAGGTAAGTCATTTTTCTCAAGCATTAATACAGTATTATCAGCATCATGCAAACTTTTAATAATTGAATAAATTTTTTTAATTAAAGCTTTTTCATTTTCATCAATTTCAAGGACAATATTTTTTTCAAAAAAGTTTAAAAGTTTTGATACCTCTATATTGATATCTGTATATTTGTTACATCTTTCTAATATGTCCTGGAAAACAAGTTCTAACTGAAAATTAGATACTTGTTTTTCTATATTTTTTTCTAAAAAATTTTTAAATTCTATAAAAGATAATTTATTTAAATAATGACGATTAATGAAATCTAACTTTTCAATATCAAATTTAGCTGGTGATAAAACTACTTTAGATAAATTGAAATTATCAATTGCATCTTCAATATCTAAATATTCGATATCATTGAAATTATTACCTAATTTAATGATAAAATTAAATATTGAGTCTGATAGGTAACCTTCACTCAAATAATCGTTTACATTAGTTATATTATTTCTTTTTGATAACTTTTTGCCATTAATGTCGTGTATCAGAGGTATATGGGCATATTTTATATCTTTAAAATTTAAAGCATCCGATATCATTATTTGTTTAATTGAATTAGTAGTATGATCGTTTCCACGAATGACATTAGTCACATTCTCTAAATGGTCGTCAATTAAGTTTGATAATATAAAAGTTGGGCTTTTGTCAGATCTTGCAATTGAAAAATCTTCTATAGTATTAGATGGTACTTTTATTTTTCCTAAAATTAAATCATCATACTCAAAAAATTCATTATCTCTGTTCACTCTAAACTTATAAGGCCCATCCTTTGAATGATACGCCATATCATTTGACATCAGTTTTTCTAAATATTCTTGATGAATACTTAAATTTTTAGATTGATAACTAAGATTATCATATTGAAGTTTAAATATATTAAATATTTTTAATATTTCCTCTTCATATATTTTTTTTGATCTTTCCCTATCTGTGTCTTCTATTCTTAAAAGAAATTTTCCTTCATTTTTTTTTGCAAATAAAAAATTGTAAATTGCAGTCCTTAAACTTCCCATATGAAAATTTCCAGTAGGAGAGGGGGCGAATCTAGTGATTATCATTAATATTTTCTGACTAAATTAATCATCTTACCCAATATTTTAATCCTATCTTTTTTATACTTGATTGATGAAAAATTTTTGTGATCGCCAAATATTTCAATTTCATCTTTGATTAATTTAATTTTTTTTAGAGTTATCTCACTATCATCTATCTGAATAGCATGAATATCATTTGAATTATAATTTGTAACTTTTTCTAATATGATTATATCATCTTCAAAAATACCATATGACTCCATTGAATTACCACTTACTTTACAAGCGACACAGTTCCTTTTATTCGATTTTATAAAACTATTTACATCAATATATTCTATTTGTTGACTCAAACTATCTATAGGTTTACCCGCAGATATCGCATTATAAAAAGGAATTAAATTATTTAATTCAATAGACCTAGATTTTAATTTGTCTTTTTTTATGTGACCTTGTTCTTCTAAATATTCTAAATATTGAAATATGGAGGATTTAGATTTTAAACCCATGTGTTCTTTCATTTCCTCATAATTAGGAGATATTTTATTTTTCTCAATATATTTTCTCAAAAAATCTAAAAGCTTTTTGGCGTTTTTAGTCATTTATTTGATATAACCTTAGTTTATTAGTTCTATCATAATAAATCAGACAGTTTGCATATAATATATTTTTTAAATTAGAACTTTCTTGATTATTAAATACTTTAATACTTTTCTGATCTCTTAAACCAAATAAAAAAGATTTTCTTTTCAAAATTTTAAAATTAAATTTTACATTATTGATATCAATTAAATCATATTTAATCTTCGATTTTCTATTATTATAAATCTCGATTAATGATTTAATAATTATATTGGTCAATACAAATGAAGAGCATGGGTTTCCAGGAAAAAACATATAAATTTTATTTTTCTTTATAAATAATTTAAAAGGTCTACCTGGTTTTAAATCAAGACCATCAATAATTAAATTAAAATTTTCAAAATTGATATCATCTTTACTTTTACCTGTGCCTCCAATAATAACTGTAATATCTGATTTTGAATTGTTTATTTCTTTTAGTAATAACTTTTGATCATCTTTTATATGAATACTCTTTTCAACAATATGATTATTCTTTTTTATAAAATTATTTAAATAATAACCATTTGTAGGGAGAATAAAATGATCTTTAGTAAATTCGCTACCTGTCGAAATAATTTTAAATTTTAATGGTTGTAGTATTTTGACTTTTATATCTTTCAGGCTTTTTATACTGCTTAATTCATAAAAAGATAAATATTTATTCTGAAAATCAATTTTACTACCTTTTTTGAAGATATGTCCCTTTTTTCTTATGAATCTATTATTTTTATTAAAATTAATTACATAAGCATTTCCTTCATTTATAAAAATTTGTTCTTGGGGAACTATATATTTTATATTATCAGGAATTAGCGACCCAGTTTTTACAATTAAACACTCATTTAAATTTACCTTTATTTTATTAAAAATATTTAATTTCGATTTTCCAATAATTTTAAATTTTTTTCCAACATTTGTTATTGCTATACCATCCATTGATGATTGATTTTGAGGAGGTATATTTTTCTTAATCACTATATTAGATTTGATTAAATGATTATTATTTAGATTTTGACTAAAAATTGATGAAAATTTATTTTTTGGAAGATAACTTGAAATTAATTTAATTGTCTTAAAAATATCATCCAATATTGTTTTTACCTCCTCTTTTTTTTATTATTTCAATTTTTTTAATAATTATCTTTTTTTTAAAAGACTTAAGCATATCAAAAGTTGTAATAGAGGCACACGAAACCGAATTTAAGGCTTCTATCTCTAATCCTGTTGAGTAGTTTGATTTCACAACACTTTTTATTTCTATATATACCTCGTCTCTTAAATTAAGGGTCAAAGAAACATAATCTATTGGAATATTGTGTGTTAAAGGTATCTGGTGTGAGGTATTTTTGGCAGCATAAATACCTGCAATTTTGGCTGTGTTAAATAAATTATTTTTAAGTTCTTTATCACCTTTGATTACTGAATAGAGTTTTTTATCAATTTCAATTAAAGATCTTGCCTCAGCAAATCTTTTTGTTTTATTTTTTTTTGATATATCAACCATTTCAATATTTTTATTTTTTTTATTGAAGTGTGATAAACTCATTAAGCCTCATACAATCTATTTATATATTTAATTTTATTATCATTTTTTAAAATACTACCACCTATTAAAAAAGAAGATATTCCACTTTCTTTTTTAATTTTTTTTATATTTGAAACTGTAACTCCACTTTCACTAATTATTATTTTATTTTTTAATATTTTAGATAGTTTTATTGATTTATTTATATCAATCTTTTGTTCTTTTAGATTTCTATTATTGATTCCAATCAAATTTGCATCTATACCCTCAATTTTCCTTGCTTCAGTAATATTTTCAATCTCTATTAATACATCTAGACCAATATCAATTGCCAAATTATGTAATTTTTTTATATTTGATTTAGATAAAATTTTTGCAATTAACAATAAAGCATCTGCACCAAATTCTTTAGTTTCAAATACTTGTGTTTCATTTATTATAAAATCTTTTCTAATAATTGGCTTATCAGTAATTTTTTTTGCAATTTTTATATCATTTAAACTTCCACCAAAATTTTTGTCAGTCAAGATGGATATACAACAACATTTTGATTTATGATATTGTTCGAGAATATCCTGAATATACTTTATTTTATTAAAATTTTTAACCGAAGGACTATATCTTTTAAATTCAGCGATAAGAGCGTTTTTATTAATATTTAGATTACTTTCTATTGCACTAAGAAAGTATTTCGATTTACTATATTTAGAATTCTTTTTTTTATTAGTTTTTTGTTTTAAATATTTTATATGATTAGTTTTTTCTAAAACTATTTTATCTAAAATATTCATTATTTTTTAATTTTTTTTAAATGATTTAAAGCCTTAGACGTATCAAGAGAATTACTTAATATATCAAAGCATTCATCAAATTTAATAGTCGGTTTTATTGTTTGCATCGCGTAAATTGAATTAATAATAGTTATATCTCTGTAACTATCTTTTTTTCCCTGGAATAATTCAATCAGCCTGCTTGCATTATAAGAGGGAATACCTCCTTTAATATCCTTAAAATTTAATTTAGATGAAAGGTATTTTTTATATTTTGTATGAGATATCTTCTTTTTAGTGATATTTTTTCCTCTTTTAAAATAAAAATTTGTTGGAGCAAATATACTTATTTCGTCTAATCCATCATCTGAGAAAAAAATTGTAGAATTTTTATTATCAATTTTAGATAGTATTTTTAACATTATTTCTGCTGAGTTTTTATTCACAGTACCTAATATTTGATATTTTGCGCCTAATGGATTTAATGTAGGGCCCATATAATTAAATATCGTTTTTATACCTAATTTTTTTCTAACTTCTCCAACTTTACTAAGATTTGGGTAAAAAAAAGGTGCATTTAAATAGACAAATTTATCATTTGTTATTTTATTAATTATTTTCTTCGAATCTTTTTCACTAGATATATTCAATTCAGAAATAATATCAGAAGAGCCACTTAATGAGCTAGCAGCACGATTACCATGTTTTGCAATTGGAATATCAACAGATGATAACAATATAGCTACTGTTGTTGATATATTTAATGTCTTTAACCCATCACCTCCAGTCCCGCATGTATCCAAAGAATTAGAATATTGTTTAATTTTATTAGAATTTTTAAAAATAAATTTTCTTAAAGATAAAAGTATATCGCTATTATTAATTAATTTATTTAATTGATGAATAATAATCGCTTGATGAGAAATATTATCTGAGTCAAATAAATACTTAATAGCATATTCAACATTTCTATTAGTTATTGAGTCATCTAATTTAAATTTCATATACAATCCATAAAATTTTCTAAAATCTTTGAACCCATAAGAGTTTCAATACTCTCAGGATGATATTGCACACCATAAATAGAAAATAATTCATGTTTAAAACTCATTATAATTTTATCATCCTCTGAAATGCTTGTTATTTTTAAATTTTGAGGAAAATTATTTTTATTTAGGTATAAAGAGTGATATCTAGTTGCACGGAACTTTTTATCAATATTTTTATATATCTTACATTCATTTATTTTTTTTAAATTTGATACTTTTCCATGCATTGGTGTACTTAATGTGTCTATTTTAGCTCCAAAATAAACTCCTAAAATTTGATGACCTAAACAAACACCTAATATTGGTATAAATGAGTATATTTGATGAACTAAATCAAGACATTCTCCTGCATTAAATGGATTACTTGGTCCAGGTGATATAACAACTCCTTTACTATTAATAATTTTATCAATATTTTTTAAAATCATGTCATTTTTGATAACTAAAACTTGATCTCTTTTACTTAAACAATGATACAAATTATATGTGAAGCTATCGTAATTATCTATGAGAGTAATCATTATATGTTATGAGCTAAATTGTAAGCTTCAAATAAAGCACTAGCCTTATTGATACACTCATTATGTTCATTTTCAGGTATGCTGTCAAAAACAATACCTGCTCCACTTTGCGCATATATTTTTTTATTTTTAATCATTGCAGTTCTTAGATTAATACAACTATCCATATCTCCATTTGCATCTAAATAAAAAACTGAGCCTGAATAAAATTCCCTATTAATATCCTCATGTTTTTCTAATATTTCTAGTGCTCTAATTTTAGGTGCTCCAGAAACAGTTCCTGCTGGCAAACCAGCAAATAGAACATCTATAGGTGTTAAATTATTTTTTAATTCTCCAGTAACATTACTGACTATATGCATAACATGAGAATAATACTCTATTATATTTTGTTCAGTTACTTTTACAGTATTATTTTTTGAAATTTGACCAACATCATTTCTACCTAAATCAACTAACATTAAATGTTCAGCTAATTCTTTTTTATCCTTAAGTAATTCATTTTTTAAATTATTATCTTCAATCTCATTTTTACCTCTTCTTCTAGTTCCGGCAATAGGTCTAAGTGTAATTTCTTTATTTTTTACTTTAATCATAGTCTCAGGACTAGAGCAGATAATTTGATAATTTTTTAAGTTTAAAAATACAAGATAAGGTGAGGGATTAATTGATCTTAATGCCCTATAAAAATTAAATGGATCAATTAAATAGTCATTAGAAAATCTTTGAGAAAGAACAGCTTGAAATATCTCACCAACTTTAATATCTTTTTTTATTTCCTTAACTCTTTTAATAAATTCATCCTTCTTAATATGGTTTTTAAATTTTTTAGGTTTACTTAAATTTAATTTTTTATTTTTTGAAAAAGGTTCTTTAAGTATTTTCTCTAATTTTTTAATTGATTTTACTGGATTTTTCTTGATATTTGAAACTTCAATTAAATGTGTCTCATTAAGAACATTATCTATGATTATTAGATTTCTAGGTTTTACAAAATGTGCCAATGGTATTCCAATTTCATTCTTATCAGACTTATAACTTAATTTTGGAAGGGTAAACTTACATAAATCAAATGATACATTACCAATAAATATGGGTAGAGGTATATTCTGATCATATATAGTTTTAATTTTTAAATTTTTATAAATGTCCCTTATATAAGAGTCTGGTGATTTAATTTTTTTCTTTTGATTATTTACAAGCACATAATTATGAAAAATTTCAACATTTTGTAATATATTAAAAAGAATAATAGAGTATCTTCCTTTATTATCACCCCCAATGACTGACTCTAAAATGGAGACATCTTTAAATTTATTTGCAAGTTTATTATAAATTGTAATAGTATTTTCAGTATCTAGAAAAACTTTTTTACCGTGAACATACATATTAAAGTTGTAAAAGTTGTTCGTTATCAACTTCTATATCTAGAGTATCTTTTATTTCTTTAATAATTTTTGAGTATATTAAATTCACTATATTTTGTTTTATATTTAAAGAGTCGATAGATCCAATTGAATTTAGATCTAAATAAATAACTTCATTTGGTAACACTACTTTTAATTTTTGATCTTTTTTAATAATAATTATTTTTTCTAAAATCTCTGGCTCAATAAAATTATTTTTAATAGTTAGGGAGTCAGTAAAATAGTTGACTTTCACTGTTCCTGCTTTTTTTAACAATTCATCATTATGCGAAATATCTATATTTTTTTTATAATTACTAAAAGAATTTAGAAATTTTTCTTTGAAATCCAATGGTAGGTCTTCCTTAAATATTTTTTGAACATTAAATTGAAATAGGAAATTATCTTTTTTAATCTCTCCAGATGATTGATTAAAGTTAATAAAATTGTATTGATCAGGAATATTTTCTAAAAAATTAAATGAATTACTAAAGAAGATTTGATTAGTAATATAGCTATCTAAATTTTTAATATCATTTGATATTGTAAAATTTTCTATTTCTAATTTAGTTAAAGTCGCTACTACATCCTCATAAACATCCTCTAACTTCTTTTGATATTCTTCTTCAAAAGATAAAAGTTTTACAAAAAAGTATTTTTCTCCAATTTTAATATTATTACCTTCATCTCCTATGCTAAGTTTTTCTAATGCTTCAAGTATTTGAGGTAATATTAATTTTTCATCAACGTTTTCGAATAATTTGAATTGAGAGTCATCACTCTGTTTCAGCTCATTAAAATTTTTATTTGAAATATTATCTAAAATAATTTGTTCATAGCTATAATTTTTGGGGTCAATAAATTTATTTATATTTGCCTCATAATATCCATTTATAATGTCATCAGTTAGTAGTTCTTCTTGAATATAATTTTTAAGACTTATTTCATTTATTGAAATTTCATATAATTCGTAATTGGAGTAAAAATCTTCCTCTAATTGATAATTGAGAAGATTATCGTCATTCTTAATCTCATATATATTTAATTCTTTTTCAACCAGAAGATCTGGATTAATTTCGTGACTAACTAATGTCTGCGCATCAAGGCTATCATTGAATAAATCAATATAAATATTTCCCTCAATTTCTTTTAAGTAATTTTGAAGTGATGCTTCATCTAGATTTCTAAACATTTCATCATTATTAAGAGATTTTTTTAAAACTACTTTTTTGGAGTTTTCACTAACACTAATTTTTTCATCTAAATAATTAAGGAAAACTAGTTCATTTACATATTCATTTGTAAATTGAATTTTTGAAAATAACTCCTCTTGTTCTGATAAATTAGAAAGGCCATTTTCTGATTTATAGTTTTCATATGCTCTAGAAAACTCAGATGTTGATATTTTTTGGTTTCCTACTTTTAAAACATAATTTTTACCCACATAGGATCCAAATCCAATAAATATGAAACTTATGCCTAGTGCAGCACTAAATAGTATAACAATTAGTTTTTTAGTTTTCATTTTTGTAAGTATTTTGATATCAGTTAATCTAATGAAATATATAATATTTAATTGGAAATCATATTTAAATATATCTGAAAGTATGAACTTATCAAAGGAAGTGTCTAAACTACCAAGCACAAAGAAATACAAACTTATTACCAGTCCTAATAACTTTTATAACCTCACTCTCAAATCTAGATATCCTAAAAATATCTATGCAGCACAAAATATAGATTTACATGGAAAAGGCGCATCTACAGGGTCTATAGATATTCAAGATTTAGTTAGTAATAAGATTAAATTTTGTATTCTTGGTCATTCAGAAGTTAGGTCTAATTTTGGTGAAACAGATTTGATAATTCAAAAAAAAACTGATCTCTGTCTACATAACAAAATTACACCAATTGTTTGTATTGGAGAGCCTGTAGATATTTATAAATCAAAAAAAACTAAAAATTTTTTAAAAAAACAAATAAATAAAATTTTCAAAAAATCAAATTTTTATAATGAAGTTATATTAGCTTATGAGCCTTTATGGTCAATTGGCACAGGATTAACACCAAAAATGACAGAAATTAATGATATTTTGCATTTTTTAACCAAAATATTAAAAATTTATTCTTTTAAAAAAATAAAAATTTTATATGGTGGTTCCGTAAATTTATCAAATATAAGAGAAATTTTAAGTTTACAAAAATTAGATGGGGTATTGGTAGGCTCTGCTTCAACAAAACCTTCATTTATTAAATACTTTAAATAAATTTATGATAAACCTTTTTTTAATTATTAGCGCAATTATTGGAGTGGTGCTCATTTTAATTATACTTTTTCAGAAAACTGAAGGTGGAAGTCTTGGGCTAGGCACTCAAACATCTCTTACAGGTGGAATGACAGCAAATAAATCCTCTTTTTCAGGAATGACTAAAATTACTTATGTTTTAGGTTTTGGTTTTTTATTTTGGTGTTTGTTCATGGGTGCAATTATTACAAAACAATATTCATCTTCGACTGATTTAGAGACTATTCAAGAAGAAATTATTTTAGACGATTCAATAAGGGAAATGATTCCAGAAGTGCCTAATCAGTGAAATTAATTTTCGTTACCGGAGGTGTTGTTTCATCGCTAGGTAAGGGAATAGTCACTGCATCATTAGCCTCTCTTCTTAGATCTAGAGGTATTAAACTAAAAATTAGAAAATTAGATCCGTATTTAAACGTTGATCCTGGAACAATGAGTCCATACCAACACGGTGAAGTTTATGTTACTGATGACGGTTATGAGACTGATTTAGACTTAGGCCATTATGAGAGGTTTACAGATATAAAATGTTCTAAAAATGACTCTATTTCATCGGGTAAAATTTACTCGACTATACTATCAAAGGAAAGAAAAGGTGAATATTTAGGATCTACAGTACAAGTAATACCTCACGTCACTGAAGAAATTAAAAATTCGATAAAAAAATCAACTAATAAGGACGATGTAATTATTTGTGAAATAGGGGGCACTGTTGGTGACATTGAAAGTCTTCCTTTCTTGGAAGCCATCAGACAATTTAAAAATGAAAGACAGCTAGACACACTACTGATACATTTAACTTTACTTCCTTACATTGAAACATCTGGTGAAATTAAAACAAAGCCCACTCAGCACTCTGTTAAAGAGCTTTTAAATGCAGGAATTCAGCCTGATATAATTGTTTGTAGAAGTAATAAAAAAATAAAGTATGAAGAAATTCAAAAAATTAGTTTGTTTTGTAACGTATCAACTAATGCTGTTATTCCGTCCTATGATGTAGGAAGCATATACCAAGTACCTTCTTTATTATCAAAATCTAAATTAGATGACTTAGTTATAAAAAATCTAAATATAAAATCTACAAAGAAAAAAGATCTATCAAAATGGACAAACTTTGAAGTATTAGAGTCAAGGGCAAAAGAGGAACTAAATATATTTATAATTGGAAAATATGTTCATTTAAAAGATAGTTATAAATCTCTCTACGAAGCTATTTATCATGCAGGTGTTCACAATAAAGTAAATGTTAAAATCAAATGGATTGACTCTGAGACAATAAACAAAAAAAATGTTGATGAGTTATTAATGCAGGCCGCAGGCATACTTATACCTGGTGGTTTTGGCAATAGAGGTATAAGTGGAAAAATAGAAGCTATTAGATATGCTAGAGAAAATCAAATTCCATTCTTAGGAATATGTTTGGGCATGCAATTATCAATTATTGAATTTGCTAAAAATGTTTTGAAAATGAAAAACTCAGGTAGCTCTGAATTTGGCAAGCATACTAATAATGTCATATCGTTAATGACCGAATGGAGTAAAAAAAATCAAAAGGTTACAAGAACAAAAGAAAATGATTTAGGTGCTACTATGAGATTGGGCTCTTATCCTTGTTATATAAAACATAAATCTTTAGCCTCAAAAATTTATAAAAAAAAATTAATTCATGAAAGACATAGACACAGGTATGAAGTGAATCCTAAATATAGATCTTCAATAGAAAAAAAAGGTCTTGTCTTTTCTGGATTTTCAAAAGATAAAAAATTATTAGAAATCATTGAAAATAAAAATCACAAATGGTTCCTCGGTGTTCAATTTCACCCTGAGCTGAAATCTAAACCGTTTAAGCCTCACCCTATATTTTTCTCATTTATAAAAAATAGTTTAATTAATAAAAATGCCTAGATCTGTCCAATTATCTAAAAATCTTATTAAAAATGATACTGATAGACTGACTTTAATATCTGGCCCATGCTTGTTAGAAAATGAAAAATTAGTCAGAAAAGTTGCGCAATCTCTTATTAAATATACAAAAAAAGAAAAGTTTAATTTAGTATTCAAATGTAGTTTTGACAAAGCTAATAGAAGCTCTCATAAAACAATACGTCATAAAATTTCTCTTGATAAATCCATAGATATATTAAAAAATCTCAAAAATGATTTAAAAATATATATTACTTCCGACGTTCATGAGACTTCTCAAGTTGATAAGTTGGCTGATTTTCTTGATATAATACAAATTCCAGCTTTTTTATGTAGGCAAACAGATTTAATAAAAGCTGCTGCACAAACAAAAAAGATTGTCAATGTTAAAAAAGGACAGTTTTTATCACATAAAGAAGTTTCAAATATCATCAATAAAATTGAAAATGAAAATAACAAAAAAATATTAATAACTGAAAGGGGAAATTCATTTGGATATAATTATTTAATAAATGACTTTAAAGGTATTCATTTAATGAAAACATTTGGATACCCAGTTATTTTTGACTCAACTCACAGTGTGCAACTACCTGGTGGATTGGGTAAAAAAAGTGGAGGTGCTAGAGAGTATGTGACACCATTATCGAAAGCTGCTTCTTCTTTAAGGATTGCAGGTTTCTTCATTGAAACTCACCCTAACCCAGAAACTGCATTAAGTGACGGTCCTAATATGGTATATTTACATAAAATGCCAGAACTCTTAAATGCTATAAACAAAATAAATAAGGCGGCAAAATAAATGAAAATTAAAAATATAACAGCAAGAGAAATTTTTGATAGTAGGGGTAACCCAACTGTAGAATGTGAAATGATATTTGAAAATATACCATATCCATTTCGTGGAATGGTTCCATCAGGTGCATCCACAGGAAAATTTGAAGCATTAGAATTAAGAGATTTAGACACAAATAGAATGAGTGGCAAAGGTGTCTTAAAAGCTGTATCTAATGTTAACAAACTCATAAAACCAAAAATTTTAGATAAAAGTTTTGGTGACTTCAGAGAATTTGATCAATTGCTAATAGATTTAGATGGCACAGAAAATAAATCAAATTATGGAGCAAACACTATTTTATCTCTTAGTCTTGCTTACTATAAGGCTTGGTCTTATGCAAACTTTGGTGCAATATTTCTCTCTCAGGGTTTAGATAATTTAATTATCCCTGTTCCAATGTTGAATGTAATAAATGGCGGACAACATGCTGATAATGATGTTGATTTTCAAGAGTTTATGATTTTACCAATAGGATTTAAATCTTTAACTGAAGCTTTATCTTCAACACATTCTGTAATAGCCAATATAAAAAAAGTATTAAAATCTAGATCTTTAAATACTAATCTTGGCGATGAAGGGGGTTTTGCTCCTAATTTAAAATCTCATTTAGATGTTCTAGATTTAATATGTAATTCAATTTCAAAAGCAGGCTTCAAATTAAATGATCACTTTAAAATTTCATTAGATGCAGCTTCTAGTGAGTTTTACTCTGATGGAAAATATAATTTCGAAGGTAACTCATATTCAACTGAAGAAATGATTAGTGTTTATGAAAATATTTGTAAAAACTATCCTATTTTTTCAATTGAAGATGCACTTAATGAAGAAGATTATGAAGGTTGGGTAAAAATTACAAATAAACTTGGTTCAAAGATACGATTAGTTGGCGATGATCTTTTTGTTACAAATATACAAAAGTTGCAAACTGGTATAGATGAAAAACAAGCTAACAGTATTTTAATTAAATTGAATCAAATAGGCACAGTCAAAGAAACTTTAGAAGCTATCAACCTAGCGACAGAAAATAGTTTTGCATCTATTATGTCTCATAGGTCAGGAGAAACTGAAGATTCTTTTATCTCAGATTTAGCTGTTGCTTCACGCTGTCCTTTGATTAAAACTGGTTCATTAGCTAGATCTGATAGAGTTGCAAAATATAATCAGTTACTTAGAATATCAGAAAATGACAAGATTAAAGGTTATGCTGGTGAATTAAGTGAAGTTTTTAAAAGCTAGTAGTTTAATAAATTTCTTTTTTATATTTGTATTGATTTACCTGATATATCACACAGTTTATGGAAAGTTCAATGTTGGAAATTACTTAATTTATCAATTTGAGGAAAAAATGTATAAAAAATTGCAATCCAATCTCGATCAAAAAATGTTAGATATTAATATTGATTTACACTCTTTCTATTCTAATAAAGAGGATTATATTGATGAAATTACAAAGCAGAATAACCCTAATATTCAAGATGGAGAGACCATATTAAAATTAGATTAAGATGAATAAAAAAAACAAAAATAATTTTACAAATGACCAGTTACTGAAGTTTTACGAAAAAATGTTTTTAATTAGAAAATTTGAAGAAAAAGCTGCTCAATTATATGGAGCTGGAAAAATTGGAGGTTTCTGTCATTTATACATTGGCCAAGAGGCTGTTGTCATAGGTATTCTTTCTTCTATTAACTCAGAGGATACCGTTATCACTGCTTATAGAGATCATGGACATATATTAGCTCGTGGAGTAGATCCTAAACTAGTAATGTCTGAATTAACTGGAAGGAAAGATGGAATTTCAAAAGGCAAGGGTGGATCAATGCACATGTTCTCCAAAGCTAATAGATTTTATGGTGGACACGGTATCGTTGGAGCACAAGTACCTTTAGGCGTTGGCATAGGTTTTGCACATAAATACAGAAGCGAAAAAAAGATTTCAAGAGTCTATTTAGGGGATGGAGCTATGAGTAATGGCCAAGTTTTTGAGGCATTTAATTTAGCATCACTTTGGGAGTTACCAGTATTATTTATTATCGAAAACAATAAATATGGAATGGGTACATCCATTGGAAGGTCTGCAGCAGGAGGTGAGTTGTACGAACGAGCAACTGTATTTGGCATTAAAGGTGAAAAAGTAGATGGAATGAATTTTTTTAATGTGAGTGAGTCAGCTATAAGGGCAAGAGAATATATCGAAAAAAATTCTAAGCCCTACATTATTGAAATGGATACATATAGATTTAGAGGCCATTCAATGTCTGATCCTGGTCTATACAGGACTAAAGATGAAGTGAATAAAATGAAAGAGATAGACCCTGTGTTAATGATGAAAGAAGCTTTATTAAATGATTATAAAATTCAAGAGGACACGATTAAAGATATTGAAAGTGATATTAAGAGACAAATTAAAGATGTAGAAAAATTTTCACTTGAGTCGCAACTTCCAGATTTAAAAGAATTATACACTGAGGTATATTTATGAAAATACTTCTACCAGCTTTATCTCCAACAATGGAAACAGGTAACTTATTAAAATGGTTAGTTAAAGAGGGAGATAGTGTAGTTTCAGGAGATATTTTAGCAGAAATTGAGACTGATAAAGCTACTATGGAACTAGAGTCACCCGATGATGGTAAAGTTGAGAAAATACTAGTTAAAGAGGGCACTGAAAATATAAGTGTTAATACTGAGATAGCTCTACTTAAAGTTGATGGAGAGGAAATAGAGGAGTTACCAGAAAAACCTATTGAAAAATCTCCGCAAGTCTCCTCTAACGAATCTGAACCTCTTTCATCAGAATTAAATATTTCAATGAATTCTCTTTTAAATCAAACAAAAGAAAATTTAGGTGAAAAGAATTGGTCTGAAAAAGAAATATCTATGAGAGAGGCATTGAATCAAGCTATTGAAGAAGAAATGAATTTAGACAAAGATGTTTTTCTCTTAGGAGAAGAGGTAGCTGAATATGATGGTGCATATAAAGTAACCCAAGGGCTTCTTGATAAATTTGGATCAAAAAGGGTTTTAGATACTCCTATTTCTGAACATGGTTTTACAGGTTTAGCTATTGGAGCAGCCATGGCAGGACTTAAGCCTATATGCGAATTTATGACTTTTAATTTTTCTATGCAAGCGATTGATCAAATAGTTAATTCTGCTGCTAAATCTTTATATATGTCAGGTGGAGAAATAAATGTTCCTATAGTTTTTCGAGGCCCAAATGGTGCTGCGGCTAGAGTTGGAGCACAACATAGCCAATGTTTCATATCTTGGTTCTCTCATATTCCAGGCTTGATAGTAATTGCTCCTTCAAATGCAAGAGATGCAAAGGGTTTATTAAAATCATCTATTCGAAATCCCAATCCTGTTGTTTTTTTAGAACATGAATTACTCTATAAAGAAAAAACTAACGTACCAGAAGAGAACGACTTTTTAATTCCTATTGGTAAAGGCAATCTTATTAAAGAAGGTAAAGATGTCACTATTATTGGTTTTTCAATGAGTGTTCAAAGAATATTAAACACCCTCCCATCAATTGAAAAACTTGGGATTAGTCCTGATATTATAGATTTAAGATCAATTAAACCTCTAGATGAAGAATTAATATATAATTCCGTTAAGAAAACCAATAGAGTTGTAATTGTTGAGGATGGCTTTGGTAGTACAAGTTTTGGATCACACTTATCTTATTTAATTCAATCAAATTGCTTTGATTTCCTTGACTCAGAAATAATTAAAGTTAGTGGAAAAGATGTCCCAATGCCATATGCAGAAAATTTAGAAAAATTGGCATTACCCAACACCGATGAAATTGTATCTGCTGTTAAAAAAGTGTCATATATAAATTAATGTTATATGAAGTTAATTTACCTTCTTTATCTCCCACAATGGAGGAGGGTAAAATTGTTAAATGGATAAAAAAAGAAAAAGATCCAATATTAAGTGGTGAGGTTTTATTCGAAGTTGAAACAGATAAAGCTACAATGGAGTACGAGTCACCAGAAGATGGGTATATTGCTAAAATAATATCCAAGGAAGGTGAAACAGCAAATGTTAATCAATTAGTTGCAATAATTTCAGACGATTTGACTTTTACACAAGAGGATATAAATAATTTTCTAAAAAATAATAATTCAGATAATAAAATACAAACTTTAGAAATAAATCCTTCTGAAAATGATAAAGATTTTGTTTCAGATAAAATATTAATTACACCCTTAGCTAAAAAAATAGCTCAAAAAAATAATATTGATATTTCAAAAATAAAATCGTTTTCGAGAAGAATTCATACCGATGATCTTGATATAAATGAGAATTTAGATAACGGGGCTATAAGAGTATTTATATCTCCAATTGCCAAAAAAATCTCAAATGAAAAATCTATAGATTTATCAAAATTAAAAGGTACTGGTCCAGATAATAGAATTATTTTAAGAGATGTATCAGACTCAAGTCATTTGTCTGAAAGTCCTAATATTAATAGATTACGACAAGCTATTGCAAAAGCAACAACACATTCCAAAAATAACATTCCACATTTTTATTTAAACACCAGGGTGAATGTAGCTACTCTATTAAAATTTAGAAAAGATCAAAAATTAAAAGGTAATAAGTACTCTTTAAATGCGATATTAATGCAATCTATATCAAATGCATTCAAAGCATTTCCAGACTCAAATTGTACATATAAGGATAATGGTGAATTTACTATTAATAAAGATCATAATATTGGTATTGCCGTTGACTCTAAGTTTGGCTTAAAAATGCCTGTAATCAAAAAGATCAATAATTTTAATTTAAATGAAATCAACTCCAATCTTAATGAAAAGATAAATTTAACAAGATATAATAAACTTTCACCCTCTGATCTGTCAGATGGTGTCATAAGTATATCTAATTTAGGTTCATTTAATATCCGTAGTTTTGATGCTATTATTTTACCAGGACAAACATACATATTAGCAGTAGGCCAGATTTTTGAGGATGTTTATGTGGACAAAGGAAAGATTGAAATAGGGAGTTTTATAAATTTGACATTATCATGTGATCATAGAGCTGTTGATGGAGTTTTAGCTTCACAATTTTTTTCTAGTGTTGTAAAAAATTTAGAAAATATTTCAGATGACAATTAAGTATGATTTAACAATAGTAGGCGGTGGTCCTGGTGGATATGTTGCTGCTATAAAAGCTGCTCAACTTGGAATGAAGGTTGCTTTGTTTGAAGAGGATAAACTAGGAGGTGTATGTCTTAATTGGGGATGTATTCCAACTAAATCATTACTACATTCAGCAGAATTCATGGAAGAGGCTAATCATTTTGGGCTTAATAAGAAAGATCTTACCAAAATTGCTCTAGATAAAGTTGTTGAAATGTCAAGAACAGCATCTGATAATTTATCAAAAGGCGTTAACTCTCTTATGAAAAAAAATAAAATAGATATTTATAAACATCGAGCATATCCCAAAAAAAAAGATAATGAATTTTTTGTAAATACAACTTCAGATGAAATTTCCTCTAAGAATATGATTATTGCTACGGGATGCAAACCTAGAACAATTGGTGAAATTAAATTTTCTAATTTAATTTGGAGTTCCAAAGAAGCAATGATACCTAAATTTCTTCCAAAAAAATTATGTATTATCGGATCAGGAGCCATTGGAATAGAGTTTGCAAGTATTTATAATGCTTTAGGTTCGGATGTTACAGTGTTTGAGTCTAAAAATAAGATTTTACCTCAGTTTGATGACGATATTTCAAATGAAGCAAAAAAAATATTTGAAAAAAAGGGTATTAAATTTGAATTAAATTCAAAAATTGAGAAAATTGTTGAAGACAAAAAGAACATATCCTTTAACAATACTGAGCAAAAGGTTGTATGTGATGCATTAATACTATCTGTAGGTGTTATACCTAATTTAGATAAAGACTTTATAAGTACCCTAAACTTAAATCTATCTGATACCGGTTATATTAATACCAACCATAATTATGAGACAAATATTAAGGGTTTATATGCCATTGGTGATATCATTGGTGCTCCATGGTTAGCTCATAAAGCCATGCACGATGCCATAAATTGTGTGACTCATATTTCAACAGGTAATGATACTCACAAACCAAAAGAAAATAATATCCCTGGTTGTATATATAGCTTACCACAAATAGCTACTGTTGGTTTCACTGAACAACAACTGAAAGATAATAATACTCCATACAAGACTGGTAATTTTCCATTTTTAGCAAATGGTAAATCACAAACTATGTCTAACTCATATGGTTTTGTTAAAACGCTCTTTAATTCTGAGACTGGAGAGGTATTGGGCGCACATCTAATTGGACCTGATGTTACAGAAATGATAGCCACATTTGGCTTAGCTATTTCCTCTGAGTCAACAGAAGATGAATTTATTAATACTGTTTTTGCACATCCAACTTTATCAGAGTCTATTCATGAAAGCGTTCTATCAGCTTTTGAAAAACCTTTACATTTTTAAACATGATCAGACATCCAGAAAAAATTAAAAAATTTAACCCTACTACAATAAAAAAACCTAATTGGCTAAAAGTAAAAGCACCAACATCAAAAAAATATTTTGAGACACTAGATATAGTTAAATCTCATAACTTAGTTACTGTCTGCCAAGAAGCTGCATGTCCAAATATTGGAGAATGTTGGGAAAAAAAACATGCAACTTTTATGATACTAGGAGATACCTGTACTAGAGCATGTGCATTTTGTAATGTAAAAACAGGTAAACCCTCAGAGCCACCAGATCCAATGGAACCACTTAACGTTGCTAAATCTGTTTTAAAATTAGGACTTAAACATGTTGTGGTAACAAGTGTAGACAGAGATGACTTACCTGACGGTGGTGCTCAGCATTTTATTGATACTATTAAGTACATAAGAGAACTATCTAATCATACAACAATAGAAATTTTAACGCCGGATTTCCTAAGAAAAAATAGAAACTACATCGATATCGCAAAGGTGAAGCCTGATGTTTTTAATCACAACTTAGAGACAGTTCCAAGAATCTATAAACAAATCAGACCTGGCTCAAATTATATTGAGAGTTTAAAGCTTTTAAGAGAAGTTAAAGAATTCGATAGATCAATATTTACAAAGTCTGGTATTATGGTTGGGTTAGGTGAGGATTATTCAGAAATAATAGAAGTTCTAAAAGATATGAAAGCTTCTAATATTGATTTTGTCACTATAGGTCAATACCTTCAGCCTTCTATTCATCATGAAAAAGTTCATAAGTTTTACTCTCCCGACGAGTTTAAAAGTCTTTATAATGTTTGCTTAGAATTAGGATTTAAAATGATTTCCTCCTCACCGATGACAAGGTCAAGTTATCACGCAGATGAAGACTTTGAAAAGCTAAAAAAAGTAGTTTAGTTATCTATCAGAGAAACATTCGACCAACAGGCTATAAAATTTCCTCTACCTATTAATCCAGATTTTTCATTTGTAGTAGCTTTGATAGAAATAACATTTTTATTAATATTAAGGTTCTTTGAAATACTCTGTAGAATACTCTTAAAATGTGGATTTATTTTAGGTTCTTCCGAAACGATCATTAGATCAATATTATTGATTATCTTTTTCTTTAAATTCATTTTGTTCAAAGCATAATTCAAAAAGTCTATTGAATTTCTATTTAAGTTTTTTTTGTTATTTGGAAAATATGTACCTATATCTCTACGAGATAGTGCTCCTAGAATAGAGTCTGTTATAGCATGTAGTATTACATCTCCATCTGAATGAGAAATAACTTTTACTTTTGATTTTATTTTTGCACCACCAAGTTTTAATAAATTATTTTTATTAGTTTTTATAGTTCTGTGAATATCATAGCCAATTCCTACTAAGATATTCTTTTCAACTAATCTATTTAATGAAACTAATTCGTCTTTGTATGTAATTTTTAAATTTATTTCATTTTGTAATAAATATTTAATTTTAAATTTATTTTTTTCGTTTCTAAAAAGTTGACTGTCATCAGTTAATAACTTTCTTTTATTTTTTTTATGTAAAAGAGAAATTTTATTTTTAATGAATCCTTGTGGTGTTTTAATAAGTTTAAGTTTTTCTCTGTCAATATTATCATGACCAATAATAACAGTATCAGAACACTTAGTATAAGGAACTACACAATCATAATTTTTTTCTAATAAATTCTTAATTATGTTTTTGATTAATTTTTGAGAATTTAACGGTCTAGCTGCATCATGTATGATTACGTATTTTGATTTAAATCTGGATTTGTTTAAAGCATTCTTTACACTTTCTGATCTTGTTTTTCCTCCTTTTATTACTTCTAAATCATCAAAATTGTTAATATTTGTGTTTTTTTGATTATTAATTATAAGGGTTATCTTTTTAAATTTAAGTTCTTTAATAAATTCAATATTATGTACTAGTAAATTTTTATTTTTAAATTTTGCTAAAAGCTTATTTGTATTAGATGAAAATCGTAAACTATTACCGCCTGCAAGAAGTATAAAATGAATTTTAGAGTTATTTAATGTCAAATTATTTTAATAAATTTTCTGCATTTATATTGATTTCTATTTTTATAACGCTTTTTTCTTTAACTGTATATTCACTTATTTCATCAAATGAAATAGTCCGTAATGCTGAGCTTATTCAATATATTTTAATTGCTGATTTTGTATTTCTATTAATACTTCTTTTGTACTTATCAATTTTTTTTATTAATTACTTAAAATATAAAAATCGAGAGGTAGTAGGTCTTAGACTTTTCAATAAATTTTTTCTTTTTTTTGGTCTTTTTTCAATTATTCCTAGTGGGATAATACTGCTAGCATCTGCTATTTTTTTTAACATTGAAGTAAGCACTTGGTTAGGTCCAGCATTTAAATCTACAGTTAATAACTCTTATCAATTGGCACAGAAATATATTAACCAAACTGAAAGAGATCTCATAACAGACTCAAAGTTTATAAGAAATTATGTTCTTGCTGAAAGATTAATAGATAGAGATATTATACAAAGATTTAATATTACAACCGTATACAATTACAATAATGGTAACCAATTTATTGAACATATTTCAGACGAAAAAATATTTTTATCAGACCAAAATTTAATGGATGCAAGCGCTAAAAGCGAAAACGATATTACTATTTTTTTTTCAAATGATCAGCTTTTCTCCAAAGTAAATTTAAATAACTCTAATTATTTATTGCTACTTAAAAATATTGATTTAGAAACATTAAATTATTATCAGAACATTATACAATCATACGAAGCTATAAATTCTATTGATAATAATAAAAGAAATATTCAAATAACTTTTTTTACTATCTATATAATTCTTTCTACGAGTTTAATTTTTATATTCATCATAATAGGAACAAATTTTAGTTTTAGATTGGCTAAACCAATTAGAGATTTAAATAACTCAATTATAGACCTCAGAAAAGGAAAATATAAACAATTGGAATTTGAAAAATTGAGCAATAAGGATGATATCTCTGTGTTAACAAACTCTTTTCATGAGATGAGTAAAACTATAATCAATCAAAAAAATAATCTACAGGAGGTTAATGCAACTATTAACGATCAATTGAGTTTTATAAACAATATTATTGAAAATTCACCATATGGTATTTTTGTTTTAAATAATAAATCAATGATTTTTGAAAATACAGCATCCGCAATATTTATTAGTAAAAAAAATACATCATTTGAAAATTTTACTAAATTACTTTCAAACTATTTTAATAACAGTCAAAATTTTTATAAAAAATCGTACGAAATAAACTTAGAAGTTAAATTAGAAAATATTCAAAAGTATTTTTTTGTGAAATCTATTTTTATTGATAATAATTCTCTATTTGATCAAATTATAATATTTAATGACTATACCGATCTAATATTTGCCGAAAAAAATAACGCCATTGCAGATCTTGCTAGAAAAATTTCTCATGAGATTAAAAATCCATTGACACCTATGCTTTTATCAACAGAATTTATTGAAAGTCAACTCGAAGATGAAGAATTAATTAATTCAATTAAATCTATTAAAAGACAAATTTTTTTAATTCAAAACCTTGTAAATGAATTTTCTACATATGCAAGATTGCCTAAAGCAAATATTACTAAGTTAAGTTTATCAGAAATTTGTTTAGTTTATATTGAGGAGTATAAAAGAAATTATGATAAAATTGAAATAATTCATAATATTGAAGAAAATCTATTTGTTAATTTTGATCATTCATATCTGGATATAATTTTTAATAATCTTTTCAAAAATTCAATTGAAGCTTTAAGATCAACTAATAATCCTACAATTGAAATATCTTTAAAAAAAATAGCTAAAAAGTTGGTTTTAACCTTTTTTGATAATGGCCCTGGATTTGATGGTAATATTGATGACTTAATTAAACCATATTTTTCAACAAAAAATTCATCTGGATTGGGATTATCTTTAATAAATAAAATAATTACTGACAACTCCTATAAGATGAATATAACAACGAACAGCTATTCAGGATTTAAAATTGAAATAATTTTTTATGACTAAAATATTGGTAATTGATGATGAACTAGAAATTTGTAAACAAATTTCGCTTATACTTTCTAAACATGGATATGATGTTACATACGCTAATTCATATAAAGAATTTGTTGATCTTGAACTAAGAAATTTTGATTATGATGTATTATTAGTAGATTTATGGCTAAAAAATAGCTCAAAACAAGGGATAGACATAATTGAATATTTAAAAAATAAACATGAAAATTTAGTAATTATTTCCTTTAGTGGTCATGCAAATATAGATAACGCAATCGAGTCTGTTAAAGCAGGAGCAAACGACTTTATTGAAAAGCCATTTGAAACTAAAAAACTTATTCATATAATCCAAAAAAATTTACTCGAACTAAAACAACGTGTTACAATTAATAATTATAGAAACAAAATCTCATTTCATTCAAAAATAGATTCTATTGGTTATGGTAAATATATTGAGAATATTTTCAAAAATCTGACTAAGATAAAAAATAATTCCTCTATTTTAATTATAGGACCTAATGGAATTGGAAAAAACTTTCTTGCAAATACTATTCACATGAATTTATCATCTAGTAATCCTGATACATTTATTAACTTAAATGAAAATTTAATGAACGAGTCTGATTTATTAAAATTAAGTTCATTACATAATTATTTTACTATTTATTTGAATGATTATGAGAATTTTAATCAAATTGAACTACTAAATTATTTAAATTTAGTAAAAAGTAAAAAAATAAATGCTTCTATTATATTTGATAGTAAAAAAATAGATATGAAAGATCCATTTGTAAATAATATTGATCACAAAATTATATTAAATCCATTAACTTTAAGAAAAGATGAAATTTTCCCGCTATTTAAACATTATTTAAATATTTTTGTTCTAAAGAAATTTGATAATAAAATTAAAATTGATGATGACGTGAAGAAATTATTATTAAATCATACCTGGCCTGGAAACATATTTGAATTAATGAATCTCTCTGAAAACATAACAGGACTACTAACAGATAATAATTTATTTGTATCAAAAAAATTAATTGAAGATTTGATGAATAACTCAATAGATAGTACTGATCTTTATGACTTAAATTTTAGAGAAGCTAAGGATAAATTTGAAAAAGATTATCTTCTTCAAAAATTAAGAATAAATAATTTTAATATGACATTGACTGCTAAAATGCTCAAACTAGATAGAGTATCTTTGTACCGAAAAGTTAAATCATTGAAAATAAATATAGATTAATGAATATTCTTATACTTGGCTCAGGAATAGTTGGTGCAAATCTTGCAAAAAAATTATCAGAACAAGGAAAAAATGTTTTTCTTTTAGATGATGATGCCAATGAATTAAAAAATCTTGCAGAAAGATTTGATATAAAAACAATTTATGATGACCCTTTGAATCCCTCATTCTATAAAAATTTTGAATCTAAAATTGATTGTTTTATAGCTGTTACACGAAGTGATGAAAAAAATATTATAACAAGTAAATTTGCAAAAGAATTTTTAAAAGTTGATACTTCAATTGCAAGAGTTAGAAATCAAAATTTAATTTTAGATGAAAATAAATCATTATTGATTGAATCAAATAGTTTTCTTGATCATATTATATCTCCCGAATGGGAGGTATCTAACAATATATTTGAGAAGATTCATTTACCTGGAGCTTTTTTTAGTGAATCTTTAATTACTCAAGATTATTTATTAATTGGAATGCAGTCATCTAACTTATTTAAAAATCATACATATGATGAAATAAAAGTTTTCTTTAAAACCAATAACCTTTGTTATTTAGGCCATAGTAAAGAAGATAAAATAAATTTTGATTTTAAAAATATATCAATCTCAGATCAACTCTATCTATTAATCAAAAAAAAATATTTGAATAAACTTATAAAGTTCTTTGGTTTTAAAGATTATGTATTAGATGTTCTTATTGTTGGTGGGGGAAATATTGGTCAAAATTTATCAACTTTAATTGAACAAGACGATCAAGAAATAAACTTGAAAATTTTAGAACTAGATAAAGAACGTTGTAATTTTTTAGCTGGTCTACTCAAAAATACGACAATCTTTCATGGCGATGCTCTCGATCAAACTTTGTACGAAGAAATTAAACTGAACAATTCTGATTTAGTAATTACCGTCACAGATAATGATCAAATTAATACAATATTGTCAATAATTGCTAAAAAAAGAGGGTCTAAATCAGTTATATCAGTAATTAATAATGAGTCGTACTCATCTTTTGCAAATGATTTGGGCATAGATGTTATAATTAACCCAAGAGAGTTAACAACATCTAGAATAATTGAAAAAATTTCTAAAGGCTCTCTTTTATCTTATCATTCTATTTTTAAAGATGAGTACATAATTTATGAAATAAAATATAAAAATGAGATATATGAAAATATAAAAAAATCTGAAGTTATAAATCACATATGTACCTTAACTAATGAAACATTAGAGTTAAAAAATGATGATCACATACCTTTGAATAACGATATATTAATCTTATGTGTTTCTCGAAAAGACTCTCATATTTTAGAAAAAATAATAAATGATGATTGATAATAATTTTTTTTTAGATACTCATGACTACTTAAAGAAAATTGCTACAGACATCATTATTCCAAATATTGGAAAACTTAGTGAAAATGAAGTTTCAACTAAAGATGATAATTCTAAAGTCACTACATATGATGTGATTATAGAGAATGAACTAATTAAATATTTTAAAAATATAGGATTTCCAAATATTATATCTGAAGAAAGTAATTCTGAATTAACAAAAAAAAATGAATATTTGACCGTAGACCCAATTGATGGAACAAGAAATTTTATAAATGGTATTAATAAAGTTGCAATAATGATTTCATATATAAAATATACTCAATGTGAATTTGCTATAATATATGATCCTATTGGTGATATTTTTTATCATACACATAACAATTCAATATTTAAAAACCATGAGCAAATAAAGCCGCAAAATTATAGCAATCAAATTGGATTTTTGGGTGAACATGCTAAAATTTATTTTAAAGATATAATTACTTCTTACACAGAAAAAATAAGATCAAGATCAATTGGCTATGATGTAATTGAAGCTATAGAGGGTGAAAGATCTTTTTTAACTGTCTATGGATCAAAAATTTGGGATTTATTTCCAGCTATGGGTTTTTTAAAACTATTAAATTTTGAAACAAATCTTCCAAATATGGAATTTGATTATTCAAAATTAGAAAAAAAAATAATTTTCTATGCCAACTTATAATATTCTATTTGTTGGTCTTGGGAAAATGGGCTTCCATATGGCTGGATATTTATCCAAAAATCAAAATTTTAAACTTTTTGTATTTAATAGAACTAAATCAGTTGAAAATAAATGGAAAAAAAAATTTATAGCTGAAAGCTATAATTTTAAAAATGATATTAAATTTGACTTTATTATTTCTTGCTTAAAAGATGATCTTGCAGTTAATTCTTTTTTTAACAAGTTTATAAAAACTTCAAATTTTCACAAAAATTCAATTATTATTGATCACTCAACTATATCACTAAGACAAATAAACTTACTTTCTAGGTTATTTAATCAAAGAAAAGTAAAATTTTTAGATGCTCCTATTACTGGTGGGGAAGAGGGTGCTAAAAAAGGCTCTTTATCAGTAATGGTTGGTGGAAATAAACCAAACTTTAACAAATCAAAAAGTATAATTTCCTCTTACTCTAAAAGTATAACACATATGGGGAAATTAGGTTCAGGTCAATTAACTAAATTTACTAATCAAATTTTAATTTGTGGTATTTTATACTCGATATCAGAGGCTTATCTTTTTAGTAAAAAAAATAATCTAGATCAAAAAAAAATTTTTAATGCTATAAAAAATGGCGCAGCTAATTCTTGGCAATTTACTAACAGGTATCCAACACTTACCAAAAATAAATTTAATTTTGGTTTTTCTACAGAATTAATGACCAAAGATTTAAAATATGTTTTACAACAAGCTAAAAAATCTAATTTAAATTTAAATCTTACAAAAAGTGTCTTTAAAAAATATAAAAGTTTACAAAATACAATTTATAAAAAATATGATACTTCGAGTTTAGTTAAGTCATTTAATGATCGATGAATTATTGGAAAAAAGGTTGTACTTATTTATTAAAGAATGACCCTGTTTTTAAACATTACTATAATCCAAATCATCAATTAAAAACAAATAAAAATAAATTTGACGTTTTATTTAAATCTATCTGTTCACAGCAAATATCTGTTTCCGCTGCTATGTCTATTTATAAAAATTCTAAGAGTATAATTGGTCCTATAAATTTTAAAAATTTTAAAATAAATAAAAGTAAAATAAAAAAATTACCATTAAGTAAGAATAAGAAAAAGTGTTTAAATTCACTTCTAAATAATTATAACTTAGTAACTGATATAAAGTTAAGCAATAGTAATTTTGAAAAAGTTAACAATAACTTAACTCAAATTTTTGGTATTGGTAAATGGACTGCTGAAATGTTTTCAATATTTTATTTAGGTTTGCCTAACATAATGCCATTAGGAGACCTTGGTTTTATTAATGCCTATAAGAAATATTATAGAGATCAAAATTTAACTAAATTATCTTTTCATTCTAACAAATGGCGAAATTATTCAACTATTGTAACATGGTATCTTTGGTCATCTTACGACTCTGAACCCTTATATTTATAATTTTATCCTAAATTTAAAAAAAACAATTTAATCTTTAAAAAAGGAATCTATAAATATTTATGCAATCCATTGTTGAATTTAAAAATATTTTTAAATCCTATCCCGGAGTTATAGCAAATGATGATGTATCCTTTAATATCAAAGAGCAATCTATTCATGCTATCTTAGGTGAAAATGGCGCTGGAAAGTCAACATTAGTAAAAATTTTATATGGTCATGTAAAACCTGACAGTGGTGAAATTTTAATAGATTCTGATTTAGCAATAATTAATTCTCCATCTACTGCTAAAAACTTAGGTATAAATATGGTTTTTCAACACTTCAGTTTATTTGAGTCACTTACTGTTGCTGAAAATTTAATTCTGGGTATGAATGAAAATATATCTTTAACTAAATTAAAAGATAATTCTAAGACAATTTGTGATAAGTACGGTTTTAACTTAAATTTAAATTCTCCTATTAGCTCTCTTTCTGTTGGTCAGAGACAATCTGTAGAAATAGTTAGATCATTATTGAATAATCCAAAAATTCTTATTATGGACGAACCAACTTCTGTTCTTACACCAGATGAAATTACTAAATTATTTAAAATTATAAAAAAACTAGTTAAAGACGGATTAACAGTAATTTTTATATCTCATAAATTAGAAGAAATCATAAATCTGTCTGATTATGTAACAATTATGAGGAATGGAAAAGTAGTAAGTACAATTTCGACACAAAATGAAGATCCTGAAACCTTAGGATATAAAATGTTAGGCTACAAAGTGTCTAAAGCAAAACAGGTTAGCGACATTAATTTTTCTAAAGATATTTTTAATATTAAAAATTTATCAACTCAATCTAAAGATCCATTTACAATTAATTTAAATAAAATTGATTTAAATTTAAAAAAGGGACAAATTTTTGGCATAGCTGGAGTTGCAGGAAATGGCCAGAAAGAATTAATGGAAATTTTACTTAATGAAAACGATTATGAATTTAGTGGAGACATTATTTTTAAAGATTTAAACATTAATAATCTATCTACATTTCAAAGAAAATCTCTATCTATTTCATATGTTACAGAAGAAAGATTAGGCCACAGTGCAGTACCTGAGATGTCTTTATCTGAGAATATATTTTTAAGTATGAACCATAAAAGTGAATTTAAGAAAGGTGATTTTATAAACTTTGAAAAGATTAATTCTTATGCAAGTGATGTAATAAAAAATTTTAATGTTGATACTCCCTCTTATAATGTCAAAGCTGGTAAACTCTCTGGAGGAAATCTTCAAAAATTTATTATTGGAAGAGAAATTATGTCAAATCCTGAGCTATTAATTTTATCTCAACCTACATGGGGTATAGATGCAGGCTCTGAAGCATTTATTAAGAAAACAATAGTAGAATTATCACAAAAGGGAGTATCTATTATTATTATCTCACACGATTTAGATGAATTACTTGAAGTATGTCACCAAATATCGGTTTTATATGAGGGGTCTTTATCAAATCCCTTAAATGTAAAGGATATAAATATCACCAAATTAGGCAAGTATATGGGTGGTCTTCTTGATTAAAGTACAATTAAGAGAGGATTACTCAAATTTAATATTTTATTTGTCGCCATTAGTTGCAGTTGCTTTAACTTTATTTTTTGGCTCCTTTATTTTTTTAATTTTGGATTTAAGTCCGATTGAGTCTTTTAAAATTTTTTTTATGAGTCCTATTTCAAATTCTTATGGTATTTCTGAACTGTTTGTAAAAGCCACACCACTTGCAATTATAGCTTTAGGATTATCTTATTGTTTTAAAAACAATATTTACAATATTGGAGCTGAAGGACAGCTAACAATGGGAGCAATATTTGGTGGCGGTATTGGACTTCTATTTAACGACTCGACAAGTGTTTTTTTACTTCCGTTAATGATTTTATTTGGTGCAATAGGAGGGGCATTTTGGGCAACTATACCTGCTATTCTTAAAACAAAATTTAATACAAATGAAATTTTAACTAGTTTGATGTTAACCTATGTGGCTCTTTTTATTCTAGATTATTTTGTTGTTGGTCCTTGGAAAGATCCTGCAGGATATGGTTTACCTAAATCGATGCCTTTTCCTGATGCAGGAAGACTACCTGTATTATTTGATGGCCTTCGTGTTCATATTGGTGTCTATTTTGCAATAATAATATGTTTTATAACTTATATTGTTTATAACAAAACATTATTTGGATTTAAACTTAAAGTCTCTGGCTTAAGTTCCAAAGCATCACAATATGCAGGTTTTAAATATAAAAATTTAATTTTTTATACTTTTATTATTAGTGGAGCATGCGCAGGATTAGCAGGTCTATTTGAGGTTTCAGGACCCATAGGTTTATTGTACAGAGATATTTCTCCTAATTATGGCTTTACTGCAATTATTGTTGCATTTTTGGGTAGATTGAACCCTTTTGGTATAATCTTATCCTCTTTACTAATTGCATTAACTTATTTAGGAGCCGAGGATGCACAACTATTTCTTAAAATACCATCTGCAGTAGGTTTTGTTTTCCAGGGTTTAGTTCTATTCTTTTTGCTAGGCACAGATTTTTTAAATAAATATAGGGTGTTTATTAAATGAGTATTGAATTAATTATAGGTATTTTAAATATAGTTTTAATCTCTACAACGCCTCTTGTTTTTGCTGGTATTGGCGAGTTGGTTACTGAAAAAAGTGGCGTACTCAATCTAGGATTAGAGGGATTGATGTTAGTTGGAGCAGTAACAGGATTTATTACTTTAGTTTTAACTGGTAATTATTTTTATTCCTTATTTTTATCAATAATATCTGGAGTAATTTTATCAGGAATATTTGCTTTTCTAGTTTTAAACCTTATGACTAACCAAATAGCAACTGGATTAGCATTAACTATTTTTGGTATTGGCTTAAGTGCAATGCTTGGTAAAAAATTTGCTGGAACACCCATAGATGGATTAAATCCTTACTATTTCATAGTGATTTCTTTTTTGTTGGTGTTTTTAGTAGGTTATTTCTTATCAAAGACAAAATCTGGACTTATCGTAAGAGCAGTTGGCGAAAATCATAACTCAGCTTATGCGTTGGGATATAACGTTATAAAAACAAGATATTTAACGATTATATTTGGTGGTGTTATGAGCTCTCTAGCAGGTTACTACATATCCATTTGTTATGCACCAATGTGGCAGGAGGGAATGACTGCCGGTAGAGGTTGGATAGCCCTAGCTTTAGTTGTTTTTGCAACTTGGAAACCTTGGAGACTATTAGTTGGTGCTTATATCTTTGGAGGCGTAGCTATTATGCAAATGAACCTACAAGCTATAGGTGTAAAATTACCCGGTCAATTTTTTAACATGATGCCCTATATTGCTACTTTAATAGTCTTAGTATTTATTTCATCAAATAAGGTAAGATTAAAACTTAGTGCTCCATCTTGTCTGAATATACCTTATGAAAAAAATTCATAAGGTTATCCACTGTAATTTTTTCTAATATATAACGAATCTTTATTTTTATTATATAAATCTACTAACAGATTTAATTATTAGGGAAATTAAAATGAAAAAACAATCATTGGTATTAGTAGTAATTGCAGCCATTGTAGTAATCGCAGGCATTTTTTTTATTACTAATCAAAATATACAAAAAGACGTTTCAGATGACCAAAAAAAGATAGGTTTTATCTATATCGGACCACCTGGAGATCATGGCTGGACTTATATGCATGATGTTGGTAGACAATACTTAGAGAAAGAACTTGGTGACTCCGTTTCAACTACTTATATAGAAAATGTTCCAGAAAATGCTGATGCTGTTAGATCAATTAGAAAGCTTGCAGAGTCTGGACATGATTTGATATTTACTACTTCTTTCAACTATATGGACCAAACTTTAGAGGTTGCAAGTGAATTTCCTGACGTAAAATTTGAGCACGCAACTGGTTTTAAAAGGGCTGATAATGTTTCTACATATTCAGCAAGGTTTTATGAAGGTAGGACAGTTATAGGTCATATTGCGGGTAAAATGACAAAAACAAATACTATCGGCTATATAGTATCTTTCCCTATTCCTGAGGTTATCAGAGGAATAAATGCGTTTTATTTAGCAGCCTCAAAAGTTAACCCAGATGTTAAGATAAAAATAATTTGGGTATATTCTTGGTACGATCCTGGTAAAGAGGCAGATGCAGCAAATACTCTTATTAATCAAGGAGCTGATATAATTGTTCAACATACAGACTCGTATGCACCATGTCAGGCAGCTGAAAAAGCTGGTGTTCTTGCTTTTGGACAAGCTTCAAATCAAGAGGCATTTTGCCCAAATGCTCACATGACAGCAATAGAGGACATTTGGGGCCCATACTATGCAGCTAAAGCACAAGCGGTTGTTGACGGTACATGGTCCTCCGAAGATACATGGCAAGGGTTTAAGGACGGTATGGTAGAAATGTCACCTTATAATGAGAAATTACTATCATCAGATTTAATAGCTGAAGCAAAAGCGATAGAAGAGGGAATTGAAAATGGCACTATTCACTCTTTTGAGGGACCTATTTACAATCAAGCTGGAGAACTAGTTGTTAAAGAGGGCGAAGTTGCTGACGATGGTATGTTGGCCTCTATGATGTTCTATGTACAAGGTATAGACGGAGAGGTGCCTCAATAGAATAAAATAAATATTTAATCTTGTTCCCAAGGAAAAACAAGCCAGTCTTTATCTTTAAAATCATATAAATGAAGATCGGCTTGTTTTTTTCCTGAAGTCTTAGCATACAAAACAACAAACTTTGAATTTGGCATCATATCTTTAACTATTTTTGCTGTGTCACCGCTGTCAACTAAATCATCAATTACAACCAGTTTTTTCTCAGACTTAATTCTTTTAAAAATCTTAATATCAGTATTTTTTTTCCTGTCTGAGTAAGTTTTAAGAGCAATAACATCAATATCCTGAATTCCTAAGTAATTAGCAATAATAGAACCAGGAATGAGGCCACCCCTAGATATGAGAATTAGTTTTTTAGGTTTATATTTTTTTTTTATTAATTTTGCTAATTTTATACAATCAGTATGTATATCGTGATAGCTTAAAAAAACCTGTTTCATTCAAGGATTATAATAAAATTAAAATGAAAAGCAATTTAGCTATATTGAGTTCAGACCAAAAATCAATTGACTTTATAAAAAAAAATAAACTATCAAGCACACTTAATCTATATGCTAATAGTTCAAGGAATATTGAGGTAGCACAGATATTTGCTGAGACGCATAATTTTAAAAAATATTACGGTGCTTATGAAGATCTTATTAAAGACAAAAGCGTAGATTTCGTTTTAAATTTTTTACCTTCTAGCATAAAGTTTGAATACATTTATCTTTGTCTAAAAAATAATATTAAAGTTATAACTGATTATCCAATTGTAAGTAGTTTAAATGACTTAAAATATTATAACAAATTGGTCAACTCAAAATTAATTGATAACCTTTTTTTAATTGACGAAACAAATATAAAAAAACTATACGAGGATTCATTAAAACAAAATATTATTAATTACACAAAATCTTTTAAGGATCTTAATAAATTTGAGAATAGTTTATATAGTAAAGATGTTTTGTTTGAATTATGCCCAGAGCTTTTTTACTTAATTTATCAATATCGTGAAAAAAAAATATCAATTCTCAAAAATGATAAAATTCTTGATAAGATTACTAAAAAATTAACTAACTTTAAGTGCAGTATTGAAATTAATGGTAATTTAAAAATTAATGTTACTCTAACTAGTAATTCAGATAATAATTTAAGCAATTTAGACAAACAAAAGGAATTTATGCCCAATATGATGATATATAACCTCAAAGATCTAAATTCTTTTGTAAATTCAAAAAATTCTTTTGAAAATTTATCTATTTTTACATATTATCCGTACAAATTATTTCAAGAGGTTCTTTATGAGTGAAAATATTACATTCGCAGTATCAGGTTCTGAAACTTATTATCACAAGGATTGGTTAAAATCTAAAGGTTTCAAATGGATTGCATCTTCAAAAAAATGGGAAAAACTAAATATATTAGAGATTGAGGCAGATCAATTATCAGAATATTGCAGAGAGTTCGGACTTTATTACGAAAGATCAGATAAAGGCATGCCAAAATTTGATTATGAGAGTTACTTATGGGATGGCAATATTCCAGATAAATCTATTTGGTATGAGGAAAAGAGTCTTCCAAATTCAACAAACAAAGAAGATTAGTGAATTAAAACTGAAAATATTCCATAAAAAAAGAAAATCAAAGCTATTACTAAAGCAAAATAATACGGTGCTTTGTTTCTGTTCATAAATGAAGCCATTATTACCAAATACTTATGTACTTAACAATAAATATCTACAATCAATTATTTCACCTAGCACAGATATCATTGACTATAATTTTAGTTCTGATCAAATCCATAAGCTCAATCTTTTACAAATTCTAAGGCCAGATATTTATTTTAATAAGAAACTATCTGATAATGAATTTTTTGATTTATCAAAGAAATATTACCAAAGACTTATCGATGATAAAATTATATATAAGTCTGAAAATGAGTATTTTTTATATAGAATAGACTCTGACGGTCATTCGCAAACAGGGTTAATTTCTCTGTTAAATATACAAGACTACATTAATAGAAATATTAAGCCCCACGAAAAAATTTTAGTGAGTAAAGGCAAAGAAAGAGCTGATCAATTATCTAAAGTAAAATTTCAATTGTCTCCTATTTATCTTTTTTACGATGATGAAAATATAGATTTAAACCTTGATATTCATCATGACAAAAAACCACTTATAAAGTTTAAATCTGGCAAGTACACTCATTCAATATATAAAACTAACACTGATTTCACTGGTATTAATTTTAAGGAACTCTTTGTTGCAGATGGCCATCATAGAATAGAGGGCTTTGCTCAATTAGATGTCAATAAAGATACTAAATTTTTATCTATTGTTTTTCCAAAATCTAAATGCTTAAACCTAGCATACAACAGAACTGTTAAATTTCCTGATGCCTACAATAAAGATTCGTTCATATCTGATTTAAAAACATATTTCCATGTTGAAGAGCTAAAATATCATGAGAAGATAGACCGCTTTTTTGTAATCTACTATCAGGGTAAGTATTTTAAAATAGATTTGAAAAACGACTTCTCCACAAATGGCGCTGACTGTATTGATTTTGGTGAATTTGTCTTGAAAGAAATATTGAATATTCAGGACGAGACTACTGATCAAAGGGTCGAATTCGTCCCACCCTCATTAGGTACTGATTATTTGATTAATCAAGTTGATACGGGTATAACAGATTTATCGACATTAATGAGACCAGTTAGTATGGATTTAGTAATAGAATACTCTAAAAATTTAAAATTTATGCCCCCCAAAGCTACCTGGTTTGAACCCAAACCATTAGATGGTTTATTTTTTTACAAAATTATTGAATAGTTCACAAACGCTAAGGAGAGATATTAATTATGCAAAAACCTACCATTAAACCAAATCATCCATTCTTTTCATCGGGTCCATGTTCTAAAAGACCTGGATGGAAATTAGAAGCTTTGAATGATGCCGTTTTAGGTAGATCGCATAGAGCAAAAAGCGGCAAGGCAAAACTCAATGAAGTAATTGTTAAATCGAAGCAAGTTTTAGAGTTACCAGATGATTATTTAGTAGGTATCGTCCCTGCCTCAGATACTGGTGCGATTGAAATGGCTATGTGGAGTCTTCTGGGTTTAAAAGATGTAGAAGTATGTGGTTGGGAAACTTTTGGATTAACTTGGGTAAAGGATATTACAAAACAATTAAAATTAGAGAATGTGACAGTTCATAAAACTGATAATTATGGAGAACTCCCTGATTTGTCAAAAGTAAATTTTGATAATGATGTTGTTTTTACATGGAATGGCACTACTTCAGGTGTGTGCATTCCCAATGCAGATTGGATACCAGAAAATAGATTAGGTTTATCTATTTGTGACGCTACTTCAGCAGTTTTTGCTATGGATATGGATTTTAAAAAATTAGATGTTGTCACCTGGTCATGGCAAAAAGTTTTGGGTGGAGAGGCTGCACACGGTATGATTGCTCTATCACCAAGAGCAGTTGAAAGACTTGAGACTTACGAGCCATCTTGGCCAATGCCTAAAATTTTTCAATTAGCCAAAAACAAGAAGTTTTCTAAAGAAATTTTTGAAGGAGCTACTATAAATACTCCCTCCTTGCTCGCTGCAGAAGATGCATTGGATGCATTGAATTGGTGTATTGAAATAGGTGGGCAAAAAGAATTAATATCCAGATCAAAAAAAAATCTTCAAGTTATTAAGGACTGGATTGATCAGAGAGATTGGGTAGAGTTTTTAGCTGTTGACCCAAATACATATTCTTCAACAAGTATATGTTTTAAGTTTACACATCCTGACTTTGTAGCTTTAGATAGTGATAATCAAAAAAAACTAGTGAAAGAAATATGCTCTACATTAGAGAAAGAGGACGCTGGGTACGATATTAATGCATATAAAGATGCACCAGCAGGCATTAGAATTTGGGGAGGTGCAACTGTTGAAGCCTCTGACATAGAAAAAGTTTTACCATGGATTGAATGGTCTTTTTTTGAAACAATGGGAAGGTATAAATAATGAAGATTTTAATTTCTGATAAAATGAGCGATAAGGTAGAAGATGTCTTAAAGTCAAAACAGATTGATTATGATATCAAAACTGGGATGTCTCCTGAGGAGCTTAAAGGTGTGATTGATCAATATGATGGCATTTTAATCAGATCTGCAACTAAATTAACCTCAGATATACTCGCTGACTGTAAGAACCTTAAAGTTATTGGTAGAGCAGGAGTTGGTGTCGATAATGTTGACCTAGATCAAGCAACAAAAAATCGAATACTAGTGATGAATACACCTCTAGGAAATTTAGAAGCAACAGCTGAGTTAAGCGTCGGTTTAATGTTTTCAATTATGAGAAACATACATCTAGCTAATGACTCAACTCATCAAGGAAAATGGGAAAAACCTAAGTTTCTTGGTACTGAGCTAAAAGGAAAAGTGCTTGGAATAGTAGGCTATGGCAACATAGGTCAAAGAGTAGCTGAAATATGCTCAACAATTGGAATGAAAATTATTACTAATTCTAAATCAGCAAGTGATGATGATTTATCGAAATTTGATGTTAAAAAGGTCTCGACTGAAGATTTGATTAAGGAAGCTGATATTATTTCTCTCCATACAAAATTGAATGATGAAACAAAGTATATGATTAACAAAGAAACAATATCAACAATGAAACCTACATCAGTGATTATAAATTGTGCTAGGGGCGGTCTGATTAATGAATCTGATTTAAAAGATGCACTCAATAATGAAATTATTGCAGGTGCTGCAATTGATGTTTATGAAAATGAGCCTGCAACAGATAATGTAATGTTTGGAACAAAAAATTTACTTCTTACACCTCACTTAGGAGCTTCCTCAAAAGAGGCTCAATCTAATGTGGCAATAGACGTAGCAAATCAAGTTGCTGATTTCTTAAAAGAAAACAAGATTATAAATAACGTTAACTCTTTTTAAATTTTTTTAAATATTCATAAATAGAAATTTTTGTTAAGACGTTTTGTAAGGATTTACTTTCATTTATTTTTTTTAATTCAGTAAGACTTAATTTAAAAATTTTAATTTCCTCATTCTCATTTTTATTATAAAGAGTTTTTAGCTTAATTTTTTCAACCTCTGCATAATAGACATGAACTATTTCATCTGAGTAGCCTGGTACTGGGCAGTATGTAGTTAATTTCACAACTTTTTTTGTTTTTACTCCTATTTCTTCTTTGATTTCTCTTTTTAAAGCAGTAATGAGCGACTCACCTTTATCTACTAATCCTCCTACAATTTCATATTTTAATGTTTTATTTCTGACAAAGTAAAATGGTCTGAATTGCTTGATCAAATAAAACTTTTTCTCCTCAGGACTAAAACAAAGAGCAAAAACGACATCTCCAACATTTAATATTTCTCTAAAAATCTTATAAGGTTTTATTTTCTTGTTATAACTACAAACTAAAAATTGATATTTCCAAAACTTGAAGAAGCTGTTCGATATAAGTAATTTTTTTATTTTCGTTACTTTTTGCATGAGATTTATCTGTTTGACTATTTATAAGACAAAAGTATATATATTCAATACTCGGGGAGTAGCTCAGTCTGGTAGAGTGTCTGCTTTGGGAGCAGAAAGTCGCAGGTTCGAATCCTGTCTCCCCGACCAAAAATAAATGAAAAAAGTAACAATTAAGCGTCCCTCAAAAACTAATATGCAATCAGGCTTAAAAAAAACTAAGATGTGGACTATCGAGTTTGAGTTTGATCCTAGTATTCAAAAAGATGTATTAATGGGCTGGAATAGCTCAAAAAACACAACTAAACAACTAAAATTAAACTTTGACAGCTTAGATGATGCTATCTTGTGGTGTCAAAAGAACTCATATTTATACAGAGTTATTGATCAAACCTATAAATCAGTAAAACCAAAGAGTTATGCTAGTAATTTCTCAAATAATAGAAAAACTTCCTGGACACACTAGTAATTAAATATTCATTTTTTTAAATATAATACTATTATCACTGCATATTTATTAATTAATAAGGGGGAAAGAAATGATTAAGTTCATTACTACTCTGCTTGCTTTATTCATGTTTAGCACGTCATACGCTAAAGAAGTTAAAGTTGGCATTATTTTAGGTTTTACAGGACCTATTGAATCATTAACGCCGGGTATGGCTGCAGGCGCTGAGCTAGCTTTTAATGAAGCTTCAGACTCAGGTGCATTATTAGGTGGTTCAACTGTTAGTTCTATTAGAGCTGACTCAACATGTATCGATTCAGCAGCGGCAGCATCTGCAGCTGAATTTTTAATTTCACAAGGTGTTACAGCAATTATGGGAGCAGACTGTTCTGGTGTCACAGGTGCAGTTCTTTCAAACGTAGCTGTTCCAAATGGAGTGCCAATGATTTCACCATCTGCAACATCACCTGCTTTGACTACTGCTGAAGATAACGGTTTGTTTTTTAGAACAGCTCCTTCAGATGCAAGAGGTGGAGAGGTTTTAGCAGACATTACTAGCGATAGAGGTATTTCAAGTGTTGCAATTACATATGTTAACACTGATTATGGTGTTGGCTTAGCAGATGTCTATGAAGCTGCAGCAATTGCTAGAGGCATTGAAGTTACAGCTAAAACTGCTCATGAAGGCGATAAGGCAGATTATAGTGCTGAAGTAGGTGTACTTTCATCAGCTGGTGGAGATGCACTAGTTGTTATTGGTTACTTAGATCAAGGTGGTAATCAAATTATCCAAGGATCATTAGATAGTGGCGCTTTTGATACATTTGTACTGTCTGATGGTATGATTGGTGACTCATTGACTGATACTTTTGGAACTGATCTTGATGGCTCATTTGGTTCAATGCCAGGCTCTCTTGGTGCTGGTGCCATGAAATTTAAAGCTTATGCAGAAGCTAATGGTGTTGATCCATCAGTTTATGTTGGAGAGTCATATGACGCTGCTGCATTAATTATGCTAGCAATGTGTAAAGGTAAATCAGATGACAGTGCATCAATAGCTGCAAATATTATGAGCGTAGCCAATGGTCCAGGTACCAAAATTTATGCTGGTGAATTGAAGAAAGGTCTTGACCTAGCTTGTGCAGGATTTGCCGTAGACTATGATGGAGCAACAGATGTAAACTTTACTGAAGTAGGAGAGGCATTTGGAGCATTCCTTGAAAAAGGTATTGAGGGCGGTCAATTTATTGACGTTGCACAAAGATAATAACTAATTTTTAGCCCCACTTATATGGTGGGGCTGATTTACATAACGATTAATTTTTTATAATTTTCTCTGGAAGCAAACCTTTTGGCCTATATCTCATTACTAGTAAAAGCCCAAGACCCATCATTAAATATCTAAAGTATGGAACACTATTTACAAGATGTTCTCTAATATAATTAGTTTCATCTAAATGATTAGTGAATATATTAATTACAAGCAGTGCAAAAGGAGCTGATTGTATCCAAATAAACCAAACTACAAAACCTCCTAATATAGCTCCATAATTATTCCCTGTACCCCCTAATAAGACCATTACCCATATTAAAAAAGTATATCTTAAAGGTTGATAGCTTGAGGGAGTAAAAAGACCGTCATAAGTTACTAGCATTGCGCCTGCAAATCCAATAATTGCTGATCCCAACATGAAAATAAAAAGGTGCTGCTTTACAACATTTTTACCCATCGCTTTTGCTGCCTCTTCATTATCTCTTATCGCTCTCATCATTCTTCCCCACGGAGAATTCAGGGCTTTCTCAAAAAAATATAGAATTATTAATACAACAGCTAAAAAGATTAAACTGAAGCATAACTTTACAAATACTCCAGAAGAGGAAATTACAAGTTGATTAAGTAAAGAGGTTCTTTCATCAAAATCTAAGACTTTTGATAATTTTGAAGAGTTTAAAAATTCAACAATTTTTATAAACCACTCAGAGTTTTGTAAATCCACTTCATATGGAACTGGTCTTTTTAAACCAATAACATTCTTTACTCCCCTTGATAACCACTCCTCATGTTTAACAATAGTTATAATTATTCCAGAGACTAGCAAAGTTGATATTGCTAAATAGTCAGACCTTAATCCTAAACAAACTTTTCCTACGACAAAAGCTACTAGAGCACACAAAATTGCACCAACAAACCATGAAAATATTATTGGCAAATTAGCTCCACCTAAAAAACCAGATGTAGCTGCATTAATTGACTCAATTTTACTAATTGATGGACCAGCTATAAATTTAAGCAATGGTATAGATAAAATTATGATTACGAATATAAAATAGTTTTTATATTTATGATTAGGAAATCTTTTATTAATTATTAAAACACTAAGAACAACTGCTAATAAAAATAAACCTGAAACTAAAATTCCAATACCACCTGCACTCCAAGCTTCAGGAACAGGGGGAACTGATATTAAAACAGTTGCTAACCCTCCTATGGCCAAAAAACCCATTACACCAAAATTAATTAAACCAGCAAAACCCCATTGAATATTTACTCCCATCGCCATTACAGCAGAGATAAGACAGAGATTTAACATTGATAGTGCAATTCCCCATGACTGAAATAAACCTACTAAAATGGTTAAAACAGTCATTACTGAGAAACAAATTTTAAAGTCAGAATTTTTGATCATATGACTTTTCCTTTAAAGATACCATTTGGCCTAAAAATAAGAACGACTATTAATATCGCAAAAGATATCGCAAATTTATAATCAGTAGAGATAAATTGTATTAGTGTGCTTGGTTCTAAACCTTCAGGCATGATGTACTTAAAAAATTTTTTGTAAGCGTAAGTGAGACCTATTTCAGAAAAAGCAATGAGAAATCCACCATAAAACGCACCTAAAGGATTTCCAATTCCACCAACAATTGTTGCTGCGAAAATAGGAAGAAGGTTATTAAAATAAGTGAATGGTTTGAAGCTTTTATCTAATCCATACAAAGTTCCTGCAACAGTTGCTAAAATTGAAACGATTATCCAGGTAAGTAAAACAATTTTTTTAGGATCTATGCCTGATAACAAAGCTAAATCCTCATTATTTGAATAAGCTCTCATAGATTTACCTGTTTTTGTTTTATTTAAAAAATAAAAAAGTATGGAGCAAGTAATAATTGTTGTAATTAATGTTATCACTTGAGTTGATTTTAATGCTAGTCCTTCATTTAATCCTGTCATTTGTTTAAATTCTCTAGCTTTCATAATAAACTTGTGACCATCCATAAAGTTAATATCGTTTGGACCAATGATAATTCTAACAACTGCGTTTAAAACAAACATAATACCAAGACTAACAACTATAAAAGTTACTGGGTCACTTTTTTTATTTCTATAATATTCAAATACCGTTTTGTCAAAAAATAAACTCACAGCAATTGTCAATAGGATACCAACTGGTAATGCTAGTAAAGCGGTTGGAAGCAAACCAAACGTAATTCCTTTTGATTGTAAAATCCAAGTAACAAGGATTACAATCATTGTTCCAAAAGCCATCAAGTCTCCATATGCAAAGTTTGCAAATCTTAAAACACCATAAATGAGAGTTACCCCAATCGCACCCAAAGCCAACTGTGATCCATAAGTTATTCCAGGCACAATAATAAAATTAGTTAGAAGTATAATTGAGTTTAAAAAATCCATTTACCCTCCTAAAAAAGCCTTTCTAATCTCTTTATCATTTAGAAGGTAATCACCTTTGCCTTCGTAAGCATTTTTACCTGTCACTAGGATATAACCTCGATCAGATATTTCTAAAGCCTGACGAGCATTTTGCTCGACCATTAGTATAGCTATGTTTTGTTTTTTTATATTTAATATGTGCTCAAATAATTCTGTCATAATTACAGGTGAAACCCCAGCAGTTGGTTCATCTAACATTAAAACATTTGGCTCAGTCATTAAAGCTCTGGCGATTGCAACTTGCTGTCGTTGACCACCTGATAATTCGCCTGCAAATTGATCCTTTTTCTCTTTAATTATAGGAAATAAATCATACATCTCCTCTAATCTTTTTGATAAATTAGTATCATTTAAAAAAGCACCCATCTCTAAGTTCTCTTTTACTGTTAATTCTGTAAAAATATTTTTAATTTGAGGTACAAAGGATATACCTAGCTTTATTCTTTCTTGTGTTTTGAGTTTTGTGATATCTTTTCCATCAAGCACGACATTTCCATTTTTTAAGTCAAGTATACCAAGCATAGCTTTCATTGCTGTTGACTTACCAGCACCATTAGGACCTAGAATTGACACTATTTCACCTCTGTTAACGTTAAAAGAACAATCTTCGATAATGTTTACACCTCCATATCCACCAGTTAAATTTGAAGCAGAAAAAAACATTATTTTTTTAATCCCTTACCTAAATAAGACTCGATAACCTGTTCATTTGACTTTACGTCCTCAGCAGAGCCTTTAAAAAGTACTGATCCCTCAGCTAAAACAATTACAGGGTCACACAGTTCACTTATAAAATTAAAATCGTGTTCAATCATACAAAATGTGTAACCTTTATCTTGATTAAGTTTTAAAATTGAGTCACTTATGTCTCTAAGCAGTGTTTTATTAACTCCAGCGCCAACTTCATCTAAAAAAACTATTTTAGCATCTACCATCATTGTCCTTGCCAATTCTAAAAGTTTTTTTTGACCTCCAGATAGATTTCCAGCTCTCTCATTCTTAAGGTGTTCAATTTTTAAAAATTTTAATACTTCCATGGCTTTATCTTTAATTAATTCATCTTCTTTTTTAATTTTTTGACTATTCATCAGCGAATAAAGAAGCTTTTCACCTTTTTGATTACCTGGCACTACCATTAAATTCTCAATAACTGTCATATTTGAAAATTCGTGTGCGATTTGAAATGTTCTTAATACTCCCAAATGAAATAAGTCGTGGGACTCTTCATTTGTTATTTCAACACCATTATAGAAAACTTTACCAGTATCTGGCTTCAGATTACCAGTAATTACATTAAATAAAGTAGTCTTACCAGACCCATTAGGTCCGATAATTCCTGTTATAGCTTTATCCTTAATTTCTAAGGAGCAATTATTTAGTGCAACTAATCCACCAAATGTTTTAACCAAATTTTCGACTTTTATTAAAATATTGTTCATTTAAAAATTAATGCATATTAAAGTAGAAAATATAAAGTTGAAGTGGTAAATATTCCAATAAATGCGCTCTTAGCTCAGCTGGATAGAGCATCTGCCTTCTAAGCAGAGGGTCGCAGGTTCGAATCCTGCAGAGCGCGCCATTTTCTTATTTTTCATTTAGCCAAGGTAGCATATAGGTAACATTTGTAATATATTTTGTTTGTTATGAAATTAAACGATAATGAAAAAAGAGATATTGTAAATTTAATTGAACAGGGTAAAGAGCTCCCTGATAAATACAGATTTTTATTATTTGATCAATCAAAACAAGTTGAGCTTATTTGGAATGGTAAATCTGATGAAATTACAAATGTAGTTTTACCATTTCAGATTATTGAACAAATAGATGAGCCAAGAAATGAGAAAATAAAAATATCTCAAGGCTCTTTTGATTTTGACTCTGGTCGCCAAATGACTGGCTGGACAAATAAACTAATTTGGGGAGATAATAAATTTATTCTTTCATCATTAAAAAATGGGCCAATGAGAAAAGAAATAGAAAAAGAAGGTGGCATAAAATTAATATACATAGACCCTCCTTTTGATGTTGGCGCAGACTTTTCAATGAATATTGAGATTGGAGAGGGCTCTTACGAGAAAAAACCAAATGTTCTTGAGCAATTTGCTTATAGAGACACTTGGGGTAAGGGAGAAGATTCATTTTTATCTATGATATATGAGAGATTAATTCTTATGCGAGACTTATTAGCTGATGACGGAAGTATCTTTGTTCATTGCGATTGGAGGTTAAATTCATACTTAAGAGCAATTCTGAATGAGGTATTTGGAAAAGATAATTTTCAGAATGAAATAGTTTGGCACTATGTTAGAGGTGCGAGTTCTAGAGAGAGGTATGGTAAAAAATATGACTCAATATTTTTTTACTCAAAATCAGACAACTATACATTTAACTTAATTGATGTCTCTGTAGCGTACAGTCCTGAAACATTAGCCAGGGCTAATCGTGGTGCCAATAGATATGGTATCTCAGGCGAAGAGCTTGAGAAAAAAGGAAAAAATCCTGGTGACGTATGGTCAGATTTACACCCCATACAAGGAAATTCTCTTGAAAATACAAGTTATCCTACCCAGAAACCTGAAAAACTTTTAGAAAGAATAATTAAAGGATCTTCAAATAAAGGTGAAATAGTTTGTGATTTTTTTTGTGGATCTGGAACTGTTGCGGCGGTTGCAGAAAAATTAGAAAGAAAGTGGTTGTGTTCTGATTTAGGTAAGTTTGCAATTCATGCTACAAGAAAAAGAATGATAGGTATTCAAAGAGAACTAAAAAAAAACAAAAATAACTGGAGAGCATTCGAAATTCTTAATTTAGGAAAATATCAAAGACATCATTATATTTATGATGGAAAGAATGAAAGAGATGAAATTAAAATAAAGCAAAAAATTAAAAAAGAAAAAGAATTTGAAAATCTAATTTTAGATGCATATGGAGCGATGAGTATTAATGGTTTTGAAACTATTCATGGAAAAAAAGGCTCAGTCTTTGTATCACTTGGCCCGATTAATCAACCTCTATCTAGACTGCATGTTGAAGAAGTTTTATCAGAGTGTCTCAAAAACAAGATAACCTCAGTTGATATTCTTGGTTTTGAATATGAAATGGGTTTGTTTCCTACAATACAAGAAGAAGCAAAGTCAAAAGGTATTAGTTTATCTTACAAACAAATTCCCATGGAAGTTTTTGATAAACGAGCTGTATCAAAGGGTGAAGTAATTTTTCATGATGTAGCTTATATTGAATTTAAGCCACATTTTAATGGAAATAAAATTGCTGTAGAATTAATTGATTTTGCTGTTTTCTATAATGAAGACAATATAGGCATTGATGAATCTCTAACAAATGGAAAATCAAAAATCATTGTAGAAAATGGCCAAATAGTTGAAAAGAAAAAGGATAATGATGGTATTATATCTGAGAACATCCTTACAAAAAACTGGCATGATTGGGTTGATTACTGGTCTGTAGATTTTGATTATGAATCAAAACTTGAAATTATAAAATTTAAAACTGAAAAAGGTGAGATTGAAGAAGAATGGACAGGTAATTATGTTTTCGAAAATGAATGGCAATCATTTAGGGGTAAATATAAAGATAATAAATTAGAAAAATTAGAACTAAAATCATCTTACAGAGAAATAACAAAAAACAAAACTAAGGTTGCTGTTAAAGTAGTTGATATATTTGGCAATGATACAATGAAAGTTATAGAGGTTAAACTCTAATGGGCCTAGATAAAAACTTTCCTCGTCATCCTCATGTAATTTTAGAACCGAATGTTCGTTGGTATCCAGGAAGTGAAGGTATCGGTGACAAAGGTAGAGAGAAATTATTACCGCCATTAGTTAATAAGATAAGAAAAGATGTGTACGAATGGAGAAATAATGGTTATCCAAATATTTCTGAAGTATCACAAACTCTTTTGAATTATTGGTTTAAAACAGATCATCTAAATGGATTTCAATACTATTTTGCTCAAAGAGAGTCAGTTGAGTCTATTATTTATCTATATGAATATGAAAATATTAGAAATCTATCTGAACTATTAAAATATGACTCATCTGGAGTTATGGTTGACTCAATGTTTGAAGAGTCATGGCTGAGATTAGTAATAAAGCAAGCAACTGGTACTGGAAAAACAAAAGTGCTGTCTTTATTAATGGCGTGGTGTTTCTTTCATAAAGAATTTATTGAAGACTCTGAGCTTTCACAAAATTTCCTTCTTCTTGCCCCTAATACGATTGTTCTTGATAGGTTGAAAGGCGATATTGAGGGCTTAAAAGTTTTTAATAATGACCCAGTAATTCCTCCAAATGGATATAGTGGCAGATCATGGAATTTTTATCCTAAAATTCACATTCAAGATAATATTGGCACTTTATCAAAAAATGGAAATATTTTTTTAACTAATATTCAACGTTTTGTTACTCGAAGTGATAGTAATAATGAAAATTCATCTATGGATTATTTTTTGGGCGATAAACCTGTTACTAAAACATCAGATAATAAAATTTTAGTAAGAGATATAGTTAATAATATTGATGACATTATTGTTTTAAACGATGAAGCCCATCATATACATGATAAAAAACTTGCATGGTTTAAAACAATAGAAACTATTAACAATAATCTTATTCAAAAAAATAAAAAATTACCTTTACAACTAGATGTTACAGCTACTCCTAAAGACCAAAAAGGAAATATATTTCCTCATACCATATCTGATTATCCATTAGTAGAAGCTATAGCTCAGGAGGTAGTAAAAACCCCAATACTTCCAGATGAAGCTAGCAGGGGAAAGTTAGAAGAGAACACATCAGCAAAATTCTCAGAAAGATGGAGAGATTATATTGACCTTGGAGTTACTGTTTGGGAACAAGATTTCGAAACTCATAAAAAGCTTGGAAAAAAAGCTCTGTTATTTGTTATGGTGGATGACACTAAGAATTGTGATGATGTAAAAGAATATTTAGAAAATAATTACCCTTTATTAAAAGGAGGAACTTTTGTCATACATACTAATAAAGAGGGACGAATAGATGAGGGTGCATCAGCAAAAAGTCAAAAAGAACTTCAAGAGCTTAGAGAATTAGCAAATAAAGTAGACAGTGAAGATAATAACATTAAAGCAATTGTCTCTGTATTAATGTTAAAAGAAGGCTGGGATGTAAAAAATGTCACTACTGTCGTTGGCTTAAGACCCTTTGTGGCATCATCAAATATTCTTCCTGAACAAGCATTGGGAAGGGGGTTAAGAAGAATGTATTTCGGTGAAGATCAAACAGAAGAACTAAATGTAGTGGGCACTCCAGCCTTTATGGAATTTGTTGAAAGTATTAAGTCGGAGGGTGTTATACTAGAGAAAAGATCTATGGGTAAGGGCTCTGACCCATCTGGACCAACTATTATTGAAATCGATAAAAATAAAGATTTAGAAAAATTAGATATTGAAATACCTATTCTTTCTCCAAGTATAATTCGTGAATACAAAAACTTAGAAGAACTTGATGTAAACAAATTTGAGTTTACACCATTAGAGTTAAAAACTTTTAGTCCAGAAGAACAAAAAAACATACTTTTAAGAGATATTCTTGACGATGAGGTTAGAAGAGAGGTTAAATTAGATAGTTTGCATGTTAATGCTACCTCTATAATTACTTTTTTTACAAAATCAATTATGACAGAGCTACGCCTATATGGAGGACAAGATATTCTTTATGGTAAACTTAAAAGTTTTCTAAGAGATAAATTGTTTGGGCAGACTGTTGATCTTGAAGATGCTAATGTGGCAAGAAACTTAAGTGAAACTAACGTAAGGTATTTAATAAGAGAAACATTTAAAAAACAAATTAATGCCTTAACCGTTGTCGATACTGGCTCTACTGAAGTTCAAAACTATATTAAAGTCTCTAATCAAAAAACATTCAGCATACCTAGAACTCAAGAATTTTTACCTGCTAAAAAATCTATATTTAATAAGATAGTCGGTGACTCTCATTTTGAGCTTCGCTTTGCGGGTTTTTTAGATACAGCCGTTGATGTAAATCGTTTTATTAAAAATTACATTCAATTAGGTTTTAAAATGGAATATATCAACAATGAAGGTGGTATCAGCTATTACTATCCTGATTTCGTAATCCATCTAAATAATGGTGATAGGTTTATCGTTGAAACTAAAGGCGCTGAAAACTTAGATGATCCTCGTAAAATTGAAAGACTTAAGACCTGGTGTGAAGATGCATCTCGATCTACAGGTAAAAGTTATTCTTGCTTATATGTAAAACAAGAAGAGTGGGATAGACTTGGACTTACTCCAAATTCATTTGGTGAAATTATAGAAATATTTAAAGCATAAATTTAGTATCTGTTATCAACGTTTTTTATATTTGTTTAATTAAAGAAGTTAATTACTTTTGTTGAGTCGAGGGTGGCTTGGTATCCTTCGTCTTTTTTTTTGGAGATGTTCTCAATTTTTGAAAAGATATCGATGAACGACTCTGCGGTAAGTTCAACTTCTTGATTTGCTCGGGTGTCATTTTGTATAAAGTCACTTATATTTTCCTGATATTGGTTGCTTTCTATATAACCAACATACCATACTGTGTCTATAATACCAACCTTCAGTTAATAAGTGTCATATAAATGTTATCTGACATCCTAAGGCATATCAGTATAGTAAAAGATTGAATGTTAATTTATTAATTTTCAAAAATTGAAATATCTAATTTATTAAAACATTTTTTACAAAAACTGAAATCATCATCCATATGAAATAGTCCTGGAAATGCGATACATTCTATTTTAGCTTTATTGGCTGATAATGCACTCTCAACTGAGTCCTCTATTGCTATGCACTCATTTTCTTTTACACTTAATTTTTTAAGGGCTTCAAAATATATATCTGGGTAAGGTTTTACTTTTTTTATTAGTTTACTGTTCCCAATAAAATTAAAATCTGTTTTCATTATTTTATCTTTAAGAGTTGTGAAAATAGCATCTATATTTTTAATTGTAGTAGTTGATGCTAGACCAATTTTAATATTGTTTAATTTAGCATATTTAATTACCTCTAAAACACCCTCTCTCGGATTAATAATATTATAATTTAAATATTTGTTAAAATATTGAGTTTTTAGTTCTATAATTTTTTTTGAGTCTACTGTGCTCTGATTAATATTAGCAAAATATTCAACTCTATTTCTCCCCCCTGACTTTTTAAGTAAATTTTTGTATTTATTTTTATCCCAATACCAATCTAGTCCTATTTCCTTAAATGCATGATTAAATGACTGTCTTTGAATATCAGACGTTTCTACTAAAGTTCCTATAGATCCAAAAATTATTGCTTTCATAAAATTATCTAAATTTTGTTAATTACTAATTTTATTTAGCAGTCCAACCACCGTCTACCACTATCGACGACCCTGTAATCATTGATGAACCATTTGATGCCAGATATACAACTGCAGTAGCTACGTCGCTTTCAGTAGCTAATCTACCAAGAGGTATATTTTTTAAAGTTTCTTTTTTAAATTTTTTATTAATAAAAAACTTTTTTACCATTGGAGTTTCAACAAACGTTGGGCAAACAGAATTGACACGAATATTTCTTGAAGCTAAATCCAGAGCCATTCCTTTAGTTAACCCTTCAATACCAAATTTTGTCATATTGTAAGTGCTTCTATTTGGTGCTCCAACTTTGCCTAGCTGAGAGGACATATTAATGATACTTCCTCCATTTGTTTTTCTATTTTTTGTCTTTAACATCTTTCTGGATGCTAATTGCGCAACATGAAAAGAAGCTTTCAAATTTAAATCAACCATATAATCCATATCTTCTTTTTTAATTTTGTTAAAAAACTCAGGTATATTTGTTCCCGCATTATTTACTAAAATATCTAATCTATTAATTTTTGAAAAAACTTGGGTTATTTGATCAAAATTAAATAAATCACAAACATAAAATTCACATTTTCTTTTTAATTTGTTTATTTCTTTTTTAACTCTAATTAGATCTTTTTCAGTGCGACTTAAAATTATTAAATCAGCACCAGCTTCTGCTAAAGCAATAGCTGAAGCTCTTCCAATACCCTTACCCGCACCTGTCACAAGTGCTATTTTTTTCTTTAGACTTAAGCTTTTTAAATACATCACTTAGGTTTTATTTTAGATACTGGTTTTCCATAGGCTACATTAATACCACCATATCTTCTTGCTCTGACATTACATTGTTCGGCATGGCCTATAAAACCCTCTAAATATGATAATCTTGATCCATATTCTGCAATTTTTGTAGCTGCTTCATCAGTTGTAATTTTTTGATAAGTATGAGTTTTTATAAATTTACCAACCCATAAACCTCCTGTGTATCTTCCAGCTTTTTTTGTCGGTAAAGTATGGTTTGTTCCTATTACTTTATCTCCATTAGCAACATTTGTTCTTGCGCCCAAAAAAAGTGCTCCATAAGATGTCATATTTTTTAAAAACCATTCATCTCTATCTGTCATAACTTGAACATGCTCTGAAGCTATTTCATTAGCTTTCATTAACATCTCATCATAACTTTCACACAAAATTATTTCACCATAATCTTTCCAGCTAACACCAGCAGTATCTTTTGTTGGTAAAATTTTGAGCAGTCTATCTATTTCTTTTATTGTTTCTGATGCTAAATCTCTTGAATTAGTAATCATTATTGCAGGTGAATTATAACCATGCTCTGCTTGTCCAAGAAGATCTGTAGCACATATCTCTGCATCTACAGTATCATCGCAGATAATCATTGTTTCAGTAGGACCAGCAAATAAATCGATACCAACCTTACCAAATAATTGTCTTTTTGCTTCCGCAACGTATGCGTTTCCAGGACCAACAATCATATCTACTGGTTCTATGGTTTCAGTCCCAATAGCCATAGCTCCAACACCCTGCATTCCACCTAAAACGTATATTTCATGTGCTCCTCCCATTTTCATGGCTGTAACTACAGCAGCATTTGGTTTTCCTTGATAGGGTGGTGTTGTTGCTATTATTCTAGGAACTCCAGCAACTGAAGCAGTGACTACAGACATATGAGCTGATGCCACCATTGGAAATTTTCCAGCAGGAACATAACAGCCAACAGATTGAACAGGTATGTTTTTATGTCCAAGAATTACACCTGGTTGAGTTTCTACTTCAATTTCACTTAAACTTTTTAATTGTGCCTCAGCAAACGATCGAACTTGTTTTTGTGCAAATCTAATATCCTCTTTGTCATTATCAGAAACTTCATCGACTAATTTACTTATTTCATCTTCAGATAATCTAAATGAACTAGGTGAGTATTTATCAAATTTCTCTGATAATTCTCTTACATAGCTATCTCCCTTTAATTCAATTTCCTTTAAAGTGTTCTCAACTACTGCTTTAACTTTATTGTTTTCTTCAGCTCTTTGTTTTTCATTTAAGCTTTTTTTGATAAATTCAACTGTCATTTTTATTTCTTATGAACTAATTCGAGCACATCTATTCCTAATTGAAATAAAATATGGACAATATCTATTGGTACCCAATTTTCCCTAATAAGACCCTCATTATGTAAATAAAAATCCATCACTCTCATAGTAACTAATTTATTAGTAGGTTCATACCCTAGCCAATCACTTGAACCGTGTGTAGCTTGAATACTATGCCAACCACCTGTCATAGAATAATTACCATCACCTATTTCAATGTAATGACCAATTTTCCAATAATTTCTCTCTTTAAACGTCAATCTAAATGGTAGCTGATGATGCTCAATAAAACCTTTTAAACCTCTAGCAGTGCCTATACCACATGGTCCGTACCACATCATTTTCGGATGCCAATAATCTTTTTGAGGATGGTTAATTAATTTCTGTCTGACACTATCTTTAGTAGCTCCAGTCTCAGTTTCTGGTTTTATATCTAAACTTCTTTGCATCGTAAGACCCTGATCAAGGGTTCTAGCTGATAAATCAGAGTCTAGGTTTTCAAAAGTTGTTCCGTCTCCAGTAATGGGTCCTGGCCACATTTCTTCTATACCTAAAGATGAATTAATTGGCCAAAAACCTGCTTGCCTTATGAAATCCATAATATCAATTAACACATGAGAATTGATTATTTTTTCATTTTCAATTTGATGAACTTCACAAATTCGTAAATGAATAGTTTTACCATTGGAGGGAACTCCTAACCATGGATTGACAAAAGTGCCAGTCAAATGACCAACAGTTGAGACATAAACCCTATCTTGAAAACTCCCTCCAATTATTAAATTATCTCTTCTCTCTAAATCTGGAAAAGAATTCAGTAAAGGTTTCCAAAGGGTATTAATTATTTCATCAATGCCTTTTATATGATTTACAGGGTGGAATGCATAGATTTCAGCATTTTCATGATATGCATTCTTTATATTTTGACTTAAATCACTATCTTTGGACTCAGAAATTTTTTTGAGAAGATTTCTAATTTTTTTTTTATTTAATATATTTTCTTCAGGGTCCAAATTTATAATTTTTGCTCCACTTTTAATTGGGATACCAGTATCAAAATTTTTAATTTCGCTCATGTTATATTGCCTCACCTATATAAAATAAATAAATATTACTTTGATTAACTTTATAATTTAAATAATATTTAACAATATGTTGAAATTTAAAATCTAATTAATGACGCAGGATATTAACAGTCGTTTGGTAAAATTTAATGAGCTAGTCCCAAGTAAAATTCCATTTGTAGAAGGTAAGCTCAAAGGGCATCAAGATAGACTGAATTATTCTATAGTTGGTCCTGGAGTGAGTGAGGATACCAAGCAAAACGTCAAAATAGCCGAAGAACATGGTTTCAATATAGGTGCAGTAAGTGCCGCTCCAATGAATGGATCGGGACTTCATAGCCACACTACTGCAGAAGTATTTTTGATATTTTCAGGTTCTTGGCGCTTTTATTGGGGCGCAGATGGTAAAGAGGGCGAAGTAGTTTTAAACAAAGGAGATGTTGCTTCATTTCCCACTAATATGTTTCGGGGATTTCAAAATGTTAGTGATGAAAAAGCATTAATATTTGTTGTTCTAGGAGAAAATGATCCCGGTGTGATAACATGGACACCAAAAGTTTTAGAAAAAGCAAAAGAGTCTGGAATGGTTTTATTAAATGATAATACCTTAATTGATCTTGATAAAAATAAAATTCCAGATGGAAAAGTTGCCCTTGAACCTATTAAAGAAAAAGATCTGGAGTCTTTCGATCATTACACTTCTGAAGAAATTGAAAAATATGTAATCCGTTATGAAAATAAGGATAAATATTTAAAAGATGATGAGCATTATAACTCTAATTCAATTTTAAATTACCTTGACTATTTTAATGTTCATAATAAAGATTTTGAGCCAAACATAGACCATAATACAGGCTTTGGTTTGACGATGTTAAAAGGTAATAATGCTCATATTCATCCGTACACATTAAAAGAGTCTGAAGTTTATTTATGTTTAGATGGTGAATGGGAAGTAACTTGCAATGATCAAAAAACCATAATTGGACCAAACGACTCTTTCTCGTCTCCAAGAGGTTCAACTAGAAGTTTAAAAAATATTAGTAATCAAGAAGGAAGTATCTTTATTATACGACAAAAAAACCTCTAATAATGAAAGGTTTTGATAATAAATTTTTAGATCTACCAGATTATATATTTAAAATAACATATCAAATTTGGGAAAATAAAGATGTTGAGTCAATTAGAGACTATTATGCTGAGGGTATACCAGTTAGGTCTCCAGACGGTGTGATATATGGCCCAGATGCTGTAGTGAAGGCTACTTATGCCACTTTGAATGAATTTCCAGATCGACAGTTATTAGGCGAAGATGTTATTTGGATTGGTAATGAAGAACATGGATATTTATCATCACATAGAATTTTATCTAAGGCGACGCATTTAAATGATGGTATTTATGGAAAAGCTACTGGTAAAACTCTCAAGTATCGAGTAATAGCTGATTGTGCTTGCAAGAATAACAAGGTTTACGATGAATGGCTTGTAAGAGACCAGGGTGCTATTGTGAGGCAGTTAAACATTGATCCTAAAAAACATGCAGCAAATGTAATTGAAAATCAAGGCGGTAAAGATAAATGCCCAGCTCCCTTTAATAACAATACCTCACATGAAGTAAAATATATACAAATACCGATCTCAACAAATAATACTGGAATAGATTATGCTAACATTTTAAAGGAAATATTTAATAATAATTTTAACATAATAGATAAAGTTTATGATCGATCAGTCAATCAAGAACAGCCTGGAGGCACAAAAGCATTAGGGGTAGATGAGGTAAAGAGTTTTTGGTCTTCACTAAGATCTATGTTTCCGGATTCAATTTTTAGAGTTGAACATGTAAGCTATTTAGAGGAAAAAAATGAGTATAAAAAGGCATCCATTAGATGGTCATTAGAGGGAATTCATTCAGGACCCGGATTATTTTCTGATCCTAGTAATGCAAATGTTCATATAATGGGAATATCTCAGGCTGAATTTGGTCCAAGAGGGATCAAAAATGAATGGGTTCTGTTTGATGAAACAATAATTTGGAAACAAATTTTATTAAAAACTGGATAACAATTGAAACTACTAACAAAAAGAGAAAAGAAAATTATTGAATACATTAGAAATTATGACACTCCAACTATCTCAAATTCACTAGAATTATTAGATCCAACTCTACGATCAAAAGGACACACACAAAAAACAATGCATTGTATAAATCCAAGTTTAAAACCAATCATTGGTTTTGCCAAAACAGCGATTATTACATCCAGAAAAAAGAAAAATACAAATATAATTAAAAATAGAGATAAATATTACGAGTATATGTTCGAAGGAAACTACCCAAAGATTTGTGTTATCGAGGATAAGGATAAGACTAATACAATTGGTGCATGGTGGGGTGAACTTAATGCATCTATACATTTAAATTTTGGATTTGTTGGAGCTATAACAAACGGAGCAATGAGAGATTTACAGGAGATAAATAGAAAGTTTCAAATATTAAGTGGTGAAATAAGAGTAGGGCATGGATACAATCAAATTCATAAAATCAATTGCAATGTTGATATTTTTAATATGAAAGTAAAACCTGACGACCTTATTCACGCAGACTTACACGGTGCTGTTATAATAAAAAGAGACTTTTTAATTGAATTACCATTGGCCATTAAAAAAATGATAAAAAAAGAAAAAATAATTTTTGATTTCTTTAGAAAAAATAAAAAATTTTCGAAAAAACAATTTTTAGATAAGTATAAAAAATTTATCAATTCATAATTATTATGGCATCTAAAATTTTGACAACACACGTTGGGAGCCTACCAAGATCCAAAGAACTATCAGAATATCTCTTTGCCAAGGATAAGGGTGAAGAATACAACAAAAAATTATTTGTAAATATTTTAAGCTCAAATGTTGAACAAATTGTTAAAAGACAACTTGAAGTTGGGTTAGATTTCATAAGTGACGGTGAGATGAGCAAGATTAGTTATGCTACTTATATTAAGGATAGAATTGATGGTTTTTCAGGAGAAAGTGAACGAAGAGCGCCTGCCGATTTAGACGATTTTCCAGACTATAAGGAAAAGTTAGCTATTAGTGGTGGAACACCCACTTATTCAAGACCATGTTGCACCAATGAATTAAAAATAAAAGATAATTTTTCTTTGTTAAATGATATTGAAAATTTTAGCAACGCCTTAAAAAAGTATGGTCATGCAAAAGCATTTATGAATGCAGCATCACCGGGCGTTATTAATGTTTTTATGCCAAATAAATTTTATACTAGCGATGATGAGTATTTAAATAAACTCTCTAGTATTATGGCAAATGAGTATGAACAAATTACTAATGCAAATATTCATGTTCAATTAGATTGTCCAGATTTAGCACTAGCTAGGCATATGAATTTTAAAGATCTATCTGAGGAGGATTTTTTAAAAAAAGCTGAAATGCAAATTGAGTGTTTAAATCATGCTTTAATAAACGTTGATATTGAAAAAACTAGAATGCATATTTGTTGGGGTAATTATGAGGGGCCACATACTCATGATATAGCTCTTAAAAAAATATTACCTATAATTTTAAAATCAAAAATTAAATATTTTCTAATTGAATCATCCAATCCTCGTCACGCACATGAGTGGAAAGTCTTTGAAGAAATAAAATTACCAAAAGATAAAGTGCTAGTACCTGGCGTAATTGACTCTACATCTAATTTTGTAGAACACCCAGAAGTAGTAGCTGAAAGATTAATAAAGTACTCAACAGTAGTGCCCAAAGAACAATTAATGGCTGGAACTGATTGTGGCTTTAGTACTTTTGCAGGCTTTGGAAAAATTGATGAAAATATTTGTTATGAAAAACTTATTGCATTAGTAGAGGGTACTAAACTCGCTTCAAAATTTATCTAGAATTTTCATTTTTATTTCTCTCAAGTAAATCAATACCCACACATTTTAAAAAATGAAGATGATCAATTAATATCCAATTTTCTGCTATTTTATCTCCATCTCTTCTATAAAGGTCAACAACTCTCATCTCCCCAATAAGATTTTTGTCTTGTTTGAATCCCATGTAATTACCTTTTGGTTTCATTTTTAAATTTGGCCAACCAAACCATCCACCATAATTTCCCTCTGAGTTTTCAAGTATATGCCCGGAGAAATCAATAAAATCTAAATTATCCTCAAAGGGGCCCGTGTGACCTTTTAAATAACCATCATAGGTATATGATGCACCAATACCCCCTGGTCCCCACCATATCATGTCCTCATGCCAGTCTTTTTGTAAATCAGGAATTGTTGTCCTCATCCCCTCACCAATTAATCGATTTGCCATTCTCATTATAAGTTCAAGAGTTTTCTTTCCTTCTATTTCACTTTGTTTTTCAAAGCATAAACCCTGATGTGTTTTAGGTCCCGGATTAAAGCCAATCATCCCCGTTGACTCTGGGACAACTGATAAATTTAAATGTTGCATAAATTTTAAAATATCTAAAAAAAAAGCACCTTCTTGTATTTTGTTATCCTCTACTTTATAAAACTCGCAATACCATAACATTATAGTCTTAAAATTTGGTTGAATGTCAAAAAAAGGAAAATTAAAACTTCCGAGTAAATGTCCCATATTCACAACCCATTTTGAAGAATGATTATCAACTAAATTTGTGCCAGCATAAAAGATATCCATTCTTCTTTGGATAGGCTTAAATGATTTTTTTATAGGAAACCAAAATTTTGTTGCAAATTCCTCAATACCTATTATTTCGTTAAAAGGATGTGTACATTTCATATTAAAATTATTAGATGTGTACTTAGAAATTATTTCAATTAAGTTATCCTCATTAGCATTATCAACTTCATTTATAAAATTTAATACTAATGATTTTTCTTTCTGAAAATCAGACATTAGTCTATTTATAATACAAAAGAAAAAATAATAATATTCATTTTATATAAAATCATTGCTTTGAATTTTATTTAATAGTATTAGTAAATTTATTTATGAAAAAAACTCTAATTAAAGATTTAAAACCAATCCCTTTAAAAGATCATCATATGCCTAAAAATTTTGATATCTCTCTTAAATCTTATGGTGGAGGTGGTAATGCTAAATCTTTAAATCCAAACCCTAAAAATTTACCATTTCAATCAATGCAGGGATTTGAAAAACAATATAAAAATATAATTGATTATATTGTCAGAATTACCTATAGCATATGGGAAGAAAAAAATATTGGTTATATATATGATACTTATAGCCCAAAATGTCGTGTTTGGGATGAACTTGGATTACAATTTGGATCTGAAAAAATAGTCTCTGATACAGTTCATACTAATAACGCCTTCCCAAATATTCGATTATATGCTGATGAGGTTATATGGGCAGGAGATGACAAAACTAGTTTTCATACTTCACACAGAACTATAATTACAGGCACTAACACTGGTTATAGTAATTTTGCCAAACCAACAGGTAAGTCAGTTAGGCTGTTCTGTATTGCAAACTGTGTAGCAAAAAATAATGAAATATATTACGAAAATGTTGTTTATGATACTGCAGGTTTAATTAAACAATTAGGATTAGACTTAAATGAAGTAGCAAAACAAATTGCTAATAAAGGAAATATTGGTCCATTTGCTCCTGATTTCAGAAATTCAAAACCCAAAAGAAATATTAAAAAGTTAAAGCCTATAAGTTTCGCTATACCTGATAAAATTATAAACATTAGAGAATTTGTTCATGCTGTTTTTGATACTATTTGGAATAGAAGAAATTTTTCTGCTATTGATAGCGTTTATACAAAAAATATAAAATTTGAAGGATCAACTAGTCGAAAATTTATTGGAATACCTAAGCTTAAACATTTTATAATCTCATTAATTGCATCATTTCCAGATCTTGCACTGAGTGTTGAAGATCTATATTGGATGGGAAATAGTAAAGATGGTTATTTAGTGTCAATTCGTTGGGGTGCTGTGGGAACTCATAAAGGAAATGGAATTTATGGTAAACCATCTAATAAAGAATGTTATCTCTGGGGAATTACACAATGGGAAATTAAAAATAATAAAATCGTAAAAGAATGGACTGGTTTCAATGAATTGGCAATCTTAATACAAATTTTAGGAGAAAAAAAATGAATATAAATGAAAATAAAATACTGTTGCAAAATATGTACGATGCTTTGAATGCACAAGATTTAGAGGCACAGCATAAATATTGGAACGATGATATGATTTGGCATGGACCTCCGGGTTTTGGTGATATTCAAGGAATTGAAAATTTTAAATATAAGGTTCTTAAACCTTTTTATGAGGCGTTTCCAGACTATCATGTAAAAAATGATATTGTTGTCGCAGAAGGTAATTGGATAAGTGCGACAGGTTATTTAACTGGAACTCATAGCGGTACTTATCTAGGAGTAAAACCAACTGGAAAGGCAATTAAAATGCAGTTTTCTGATTTTTGGACAATAGAAAATGGTAAATTTATGGATAATTATGTGATGGTTGATAATCATGGTGTTTTCGAACAAATGGGCCTTAGTTTTAGATAAAAGAGAATATCATAATAATTTCCGCGACCATTTCTCTTACATTTAAATTTTATTTTATTTAGTATATTTAAATTAACATTTTATTAACATAAAGAAGAGGAAATAAATGAAAAAACTAATAATAGCTCTATTGATCTCTTTTGCATCTACTAGTGTTTTTGCAGGTAGCCATTCACCTTGTGGTGTAACAAGCGGTTCAATAAATATTTTAGCTAACGAATTTACTACATACAGAATTTTTATGGATGAAGTAAAAAGTTGTGCTGGACCAGATGCGGATTTTAATGTCACGCACTCTGTTGACCATAATAAATTACAAGTAGCTGCTTTATCAGCAAACCCTGCTGAATTTTCAGCAAAATTAGTTACTAATGGTTCAATTACACCTTTAATGAATGACGGTTTAATTCGTCCACTAGATGATTTAGTTGCAAAATATGGGTCAAACTTAAATGATAACCAAAAGATTACAATTGATGGTAAGATTTATGCTGTAGCTTTTATGGCTAATGCACAACATCTTTGGTACAGAGAGAGTATTCTTAACGATTTAGGCATAGCTGTTCCTTCTACATATGAAGAAGTAATTGCTGCTGCTGAAAAAATTAAAGCAGCTGGAGTAATGGAAAATCCATATGCAGGTGCTTTCAAATCGGGATGGAATCTTGGTCAAGAGTTTGTAAATATGTATCTTGGTCATGGTGGTGAGTTTTTTAAATCAGGTTCTGCACAACCTAATGTGAATAATGAAAAAGGTGTTGCAGCACTTAATGTCATTAAAAAATTAACTGAGCTAAGTAATCCTGACTTTTTAACACAAGATACTAATGCTGTTAAAGAAGAATGGGAGTCTGGTAATGTTGCATTAATGCATGTTTGGAACTCAGGTGCAGCTTCTTTACTTGATGACGAAGGTGATCAAAATATCAAAGCTGATACACGATTAGCACCTTCACCAACTGTGGGTGGTGGAAACAAGCCAGCAACTACTCTGTGGTGGGATGGAATTGCAATTGCAACAAATACATCTGATGAAAACGCAGAGGCCTCATTTAGAGCTTTGGTTGGAGCTGCTTCATCAACTGATTTAGCCAATAACAACCCAAATGCAACTGTTTGGTTGATTAAAGGTTACACACCTGGTGATACAGCAGGACCTGTTGTTGACGCAGCAAGTAGAGGCACAACACCTTACCCTAGTTTTCCACACATGAGCTTAATGCACGGTGCTTTAAGTACAGAACTTGTGGAATTTCTTCAAGGTAATGAGTCAGCCGAAAAAGCATTAGCTGATGTTGAAGCTGCTTACATAGCTAAGGCTACTGAGCAAGGTTTTTTATAAACCAAAGCTAATTAATTCTATTAAGTGTGGATCTTAGTAAAGTTCCACACTTTCTTACAAAAAAAACATAATGCCTCACAGAACTTTCTTTTGGTTTATTTTACCTACAGCTCTGGCGATGATTTTGTTTATAGGTTTACCAATTGTCTCTAGTTTCTTTCAATCCCTTCATATTGAAAATGAACAGGTTCTTATGGAAGTGGAGAATTGTGATCCATTTGGGTGTACTACAAATGTTAGAGTAGATGTAGAAGCTACAGAAAAAATAGAGGCTGAAAATCCTTTAGGAAGATTTAATGGCTTTGGCACATATACTGATAGAAATCACTTAGCTTTTGATGAAATAAGAGAAGCATGGGATAACACGTCATCAATTGGTGAATTCAAAGATATTGTTTTAAATCTTCCTTTTTATAAAGCATTATTATTTACACTAACATTTTGTTTTGCTGTTACTCCACCAGTGATAGTATTAGGTTTTATAGTAGCTTTAAGTGTCAATACTTTAGCAAAGAGTCTAAAAGGTCTAATTGTATTTGGTACTATTTTACCAATGATTGTAACACCTTTAATTGGTTCTTTAGTGTTGTTTTGGATGATTGACTCTCAAGGAATAATTGGAGCCAGTATCCAAATTCTTTTTGATGACCCTAATCTGTCCTTAAAAGCCTCAAGTAATTTAACATGGATAACCCTGATTATTTATGGAATATGGCATAATACTCCCTTTGCATTTGTTGTTTTTTATGCAGCCTTGCAGACAGTCCCACAAGATCCTTTAGAAGCAGCCTACATTGATGGCGCAACAAGATTTGAACGTGTTCGTTTTATTGTTATTCCCCATCTATACCCTGTGGCTACTTTCATAATGTTAATCTGTTTAATGGATAATTTTAGAGTTTTCGAACCTATTATTGGTTTTTCTGCTGAGGGTGTAGCTCAATCATTATCATGGATGATTTATCAAGACTTAAGAAATGAAAATAAGATGCTTTTTGGTTCTGCTGGAGCTACGTCAATGCTCACTATATTAGGAATAGCTTTTTTACTCACACCTGTGCTAATTAGAACTTGGAAAGAATTTAAAACTGAAAGATAAATGAACCAAACAATCAATAAATATTCAAAACAAATAATAATTGTAAATAGTATTTTTATATTATTTTGGCTTACTATATCAATTTTTCCTTTTATATGGACACTTTGGGGTTCCTTTAAAGTAAAAGCAGATTTTTTCTCAAGAGCTGATTGGACATATGCTTTAAGTGGTTTTAATACTTTAATTGAAACAGGCGCTACGACAACATTTAAAGCATATTTAGAGTCATGGACAGAGGGCGAATTTGGAAGAGCTACAATGAATACAATGATTGTAACTGTATCAGTTGTATCAATTTCATTGTTTCTTGGAACTTTAGGTGCTTATGCATTGTCTAGGTCAACATTCAAATATACTTTTTATATTCTAATTATTGCTTTGATATTTAGAGCTATGCCACACATTACTTTAGTATCAGGTTATTTATTTCCTTTTTTCCAATTAAACATATGGGGAATACTTCCAACTACGATTATTGTTTTGGTAGCTATAAACCAACCATTTACTCTTTGGTTGCTGTACTCTTTTTTTAAAACTGTACCAAAAGAATTAGATGAAAGTGCTTTGATTGATGGTTGCTCATATTTTCAGGCATTTAGGTATATTATTATGCCAGTAATGTGGCCTGGAGTGGTTACCGCAGGTTTATTTAGCATGATGTTGGCGTATAATGATTTTACTGTTACCGCATTGTTACTTAATCAACATAATTATACAATGGTTCCTAAAATTAATGCTTATCTCGGCACAGTAGAGTACGGCGGAAATTATATGTGGGCAGTATCAAGTGTTGTTTCTGCGACAGCTCCTCTATTTATGATTATATGGTTTTTTCAAAGACAATTAATCAGTGGTCTAACAGCAGGGGCTGTAAAAGGTTAATTTAAGTTATTTAAATTTTTTAAATCGAAATATCAAAGTATTTTTACTTTATCTGGTACATGTAATTTTAGTAAAATATCCTCTAAAATAATATTTATTATTAATGTCAGAAATTACAGCTAAACTAAAATTTACACAAGATACTCTGAAAAGATTAACAGGTAAGAATGTTAGTCATAATGAAATAAAAGATAATTACCTTAAATTATTATCTCACTTAAAATATAAGAAAACACTTATGATTGCAGGTTCCCAGGGTTCAGGTAAGTCTACTTTATCAGTTCTAATTAAAAAATTTTTTCTAAAATTTTACTCAAAGAATGTTGTTATATTAAGTATTGATGATTTTTATCTATCATCTTTTCAAAGAAAACGATTGGCAAGAAAATTCAACACAGATTTATTTGAAACTAGAGGTGTACCAGGTACTCACAATTTAAAATTACTAGATAAAGTAATAAATAATTTAATAAAAAAAAAATTTCCAGTTTATACTCCTGTCTTTGATAAAGTTACTGACAACAAAAAAAATTATAGAAGAAAAATTAGTAAAGTAGATTTGTTAATTTTAGAGGGTTGGTGTGTTGGCTCAAAACCAATCGACATAAAATATTTAAAAATAAACATTAATGACTTAGAAAAGAAGAATGACTCTAATTTAATTTGGAGAACTGCATATAATAGTGCCTTAAGTGACTACCAAAAACTTTTTGAAAAATTCGATTATTATATATTTATAAAATTACCAAATTGGGAATTTGTAATAGATTGGAAATATAAACAAGAATTAGACCTTCGATCATTAAAGAGTAATATTCGTCTGAAAAAAAAGCTACAACAATTTATCAAATATTATCAAAAATTATCTAAATGGATGTCATTAACTACACCAAGTTATTGTAATGTTTTAATAACTTTAGATAGAAATCAATCAATTAAAAAAATCACATATAAATGAAAAGATATCTTATTTTTACTGATCTTGATGGAACTTTACTTGATCATGAAAACTATTCCTTTGGAGCTAATAAGAAAACGATATCTACAATTATCAATAATAAAAATGAAATTATTTTTAATACTAGTAAAACATTCAGCGAATGTAAAAAATTACTTAAAGAATTAAAATTATTAAATATGCCTTTCAGTACTGAAAATGGTGCTGTTATATATTTCCCTAAAATAAGATTTAATAAAATTAAAAACTCATCTTCATTTGGAAGATATTGGAGTCTTCGAATTGCTAAATTATCTTCAAAGAATTGGCATAATTTTTTAAAACTGAAACAAAAAAAATATAATTTTTTAATTGCCCAAGATCTCTCACCAAAGGTTTTAAAAAAATACACGAATTTGGATAACACTAATATGATGCTGGATCGTGAGGCAAGTCAAATCATTCTTTGGGAAGATAATCTAACAAAATTAAAACTATTCAAAAAAGATCTTAAATCTGAAAAAGACGGAGTTTTGATTAAAGGTAGTAGGTTCATGCAAATTTCTTCTATATGCAACAAAAGAATAGCTAAAAAGCTAATATCTCATGTTTATGATATTCAATTTCGTGATAAATACTCAATAAATACTATAGCTCTGGGTGACAGTAAAAATGATATTGACATGTTAAATTCTTGTAAATACTCCTGCCTGATAAAAAATTCCTCCGATGCATATCCAAAATTGCGTCTTAATAAAAAAAATGTTTTTAAATCATCAAAGATAGCACCTGACGGTTGGAGTGAAGTCCTATATAAATTAAATAAAACTTTAGAGAATAAGATTTTTTAACTATGCCTGATTTTCATCAAAACGGTGTTATAGCTACCCTACATAATTTTAATTCAAAACCTATAGAGGAAATAGAAAAAGAACTTTTAGACTTCTCAAAAGTCTCACCCATGACTTTAATTCTTCCATCTTTGTATTCAGAATTAGAAAAGCCAGCTTTAACATATATTGTGAACACTTTAAAAAAAGTTAAATATATAAAAAATATTGTTATCGGTTTAGATCAAGCTAATAAACAAGAATTTATAAAAGCTAAAAAATTTTTTTCAGTACTTCCTCAAAAAAAATACATCCTTTGGAATGATGGACCTAAATTAAAAAAAATAGATCAACATTTATCTAAAATGGACCTTGCTCCTGCTGAAAAAGGGAAAGGAAGAAATATTTGGTACTGTATGGGATTTGTAATTTCTCTGAAAGAGTCAGGATCTGTTGCAATGCATGATTGTGATATAGTCACATATGATAAAAATTTAGTAGCGAAACTATTTTACCCTGTTGCAAATCCAAAATTTTCATTTGATTTTTGTAAGGGTTTTTATCCTAGGGTTGCTCAAAAATCCATGAATGGAAGAGTGACAAGGTTACTAGTTACACCTTTAGTTAAATCCTTACAGAAAATGGTTGGATTTAACGAATATTTAAATTTCTTAGATATATTTAAATATCCTCTGGCTGGTGAATTTTCATTTAAATATAATTTATTGAATGACATAAGAATTCCACATGATTGGGGCCTTGAAATAGGAATACTTTCTGAAATGTATAGGAACTTTGCTAATAATAAAATTTGCCAAGTAGATATAGCAGATACCTATGAACATAAACACCAAGAGGTATCTAAAAATAATCGGCAAAGGGGTTTATCTAAAATGACAATAGATATTTCTAAAGCTTTATTTAGAAAATTAGCTACACAAGGTCATGTATTTTCTAATGAGAAGTTTAGAACACTAAAAGCAACATATTATAGATTAGCCCTTGATATGGTTCAGATTTATAAAACAGATGCAGAGATGAATGGATTAAACTTCGATGTCCACAAAGAAGAGGAAATGGTTGAACTTTTTGCACAAAATATTATCGAAGCAGGAAAAATATTCCTAGACTCACCAAGTGAAAATCCAAATATACCAACTTGGAGAAGAGTTGATAGTGCTGACCCAACTATTTTAAAATCTTTTAATGATGCCGTCATGGAAGATAACTCCTAAAGTGCAAGAAGAATTAAAAAATAATCTAAACATACATTTTCAAATAATTTACAAGGATATATTAGATCAAAACGAAATTTTGAAACTAATTAATAGAGTTCTTGATTTATTTCAAAATAAAGATCTAGGTATTTCTGAACCTAATTGGTCTCAAAAAGATGTTTTCTTAATTACGTATGGTGATTCAATATATGAAGAAAAAAATAATAAATTAAAAACTCTAAGCAAGTTCTTAGATAAGTATTGTAAAAAACAATTCAACAATTTACACATTCTACCTTTTTTTCCTTACAGTTCAGATGATGGATTTTCTATAACTGATTATGAAGAAGTAAGGTCAGATTTAGGTGATTGGAAAGATATTAAATCACTATCAAAAAATTTTAGGATAATGAGTGATATTGTTATTAACCATGCATCTATTGAAAGTAAATATTTTAAATCTTTTATTGAGAATAAAACTGAAACACAAAATTTTTTTATAAAACTTAAAAATAAACAAGGTTATGACCAAGTTGTTCGCCCTAGAAGCTCAGATCTTTTTAGAGAATTTGAAATTAATAAAGAAATTTATTATTTATGGTGTACTTTCAGCCACGATCAAGTTGACTTTAATTTTAAAAATCCTGAGGTTTTATTTTTCTTCATAAAGTTAATTCATTTATATCTTAAAAATGGTGTTAGAGTATTTAGGTTAGATGCTATTGCATTCCTTTGGAAAGAACATGACACCAACTGTCTAAATTTACCACAGACTCATGAAGTTGTGAAATTAATTAGAACACTTTTGAATGCTTTTAGTAAAAACACTTTACTTATAACTGAAACAAACTTACCCAACTTAGAAAATCTTAGTTATTTCGGTGAAAATGATGAAGCAAATGCTGTATACAATTTTGCTCTACCACCCTTGCTACTATGGACTCTTGTGATGGGAGATAGCACAGCTCTTCGAAAATGGTCAATGAGCATGCCTCCTGCAAAAGATCATACATCTTATTTCAATTTCATAGCCTCTCATGATGGTATCGGCCTGAGACCGACAGAGGGAATTTTAACAGAAAAAGAAAGAAATAACTTAGTAGATATCATGACCGATTTTGGAGCAAAAACTACCAAAAGAAGAAAAACAGATAACACCGAGACTGTTTATGAAATAAATATCTCACTCATAGATGCTATGAAAGGAACATTTCAAGGAAGCGATCATTTGCAAATTGAAAGATTTATTTGTTGCCATGCAATAATGCTAGGACTTGAGGGCATACCAGCATTTTACATACATAGTATTCTGGGCTCTACAAATGACTATGAAAAGCTAGAGCAAACAAAAAATCATAGATCTATAAATAGAAGAACTTGGAAGTATGATGAAATTGATGGGTTACTTGCAAATACTGATACTTTTAATTCAAAAATATATAATCAATTATCAAAATTAATTGAAATTAGAAAAAACCAATCTGCATTTCATCCAAATGCTACACAATTTACATTTAATTTAGGTAAGAACTTTTTTGGTTTTTGGAGACAAAGTCACGACAAAAAGCAATCAATTTTTTGTGTAAGCAATGTAACTAATGTGTTCCAATATTTAGATTTGTCAGAATTAAATTTAATAGCATCAAATGAATGGTGGGATTTAATCTCTAATGAGATAATTATTGATATCAAATCAACAATTACTCTAAAGGCCTATCAAACTATGTGGATTACAAATTACTAATTAAAAATTATGTCTTTTCGACATAAACCTTAAAACTGAGACTTTTTTTCTATTACTTTCATTAAAAAATCTATGTTATATTTTGATATGACCGATCCAAAAACATACAAATTTAACACTAAAACTCTACATAGTGGGCATCAGCCGGATAAAAATTTTGGCTCCCGTGCCGTTCCAATTTATCAAACAACATCATACTTGTTCCAAGACGCAGATCACGCAGCTGCTTTATTTAATCTAGAGGAGGGTGGACATATCTACAGCAGAATATCCAACCCAACTATATCTGTTCTTGAAGAAAGAGTTGCAGCTTTAGAGGGCGGCTCTGCTGCTTTAGCTACTGCCTCTGGTATGAGTGCAATGATGCTAGCTCTTTTAAATATTTGTAGCGCAGGAGATCATATTGTTTCATCATCGCAATTGTATGGTGGATCTTTTAACTTACTGAGACTAACTTTAAAAAGATTTGGCATTGAAACAACTTTTGTTAAGCCCAGAGACACTGAGGGTTTTAAAAAAGCAATTCAACCCAATACAAAATGCATTTGGGGTGAGTTGATTGGTAATCCTGGAATAGAAATTATGGATTTACCTGAAATTTCCAAAATAGCAAAAGACGCAGGTATTCCTTTAATGGTCGATGGAACATTTAACACACCATATTTGTGTAATCTCTTTGAATTAGGTGCAGATATAATCACACACTCTCTTACAAAATGGATGGCAGGTCATGGTACTTCTATGGGAGGTATCATCGTTGAAAAGGGTGACTTTGATTGGACTAAGGGAGATAAGTTTCCAACAATGACTGAACCATATGATGGTTATCACGGTCTTTCTTTTGCAGAAGAATTTGGTCCAGCAGCATTTACTATGAGAGCAAGGGCAGAGGGCATGAGAGACTTTGGTCCATGTATGAGTCCAACAAACGCATTTAATATTTTAATAGGAATAGAAACTCTTTCAGTGAGAATGGAAAAGCATTTATCCAATACTAAAATAATGGTTGATTACTTAAGTAACAACCCAAGTGTTTCTTGGGTAAATCATCCAAGCTTACCGGATCACCCTGATCATAAAGTTGCAGCAAAATTAATGCCTAAGGGCGCCGGTTCAATGATAGCGTTTGGAATTAAGGGGGGCAAAGAAGCTGGTCACACATTTATAAACTCTTTAAAACTAACTTCACATTTAGCTAACGTTGGTGACGCAAAATCACTAGTTATTCATCCAGCATCTGCAACTCACTCTCAAATGGATAAAAAATCATTAGAATTGGCAGGTTTAACTGAAGATATGATACGTTTTTCTGTTGGCTTAGAAGACATGGATGACATTATTAATGACTTTGAAAATGGTTTCAGAGCATCTCAAAAGCCAAGACTTGTAGCTTCTAAATGAAGCTTAAAGTTAACGGAAAAGAGGCATATTACACATCTAGTGGAAGAGAAATAGATAAAAATCAACCCTCGATTGTATTTGTTCATGGTAGTGGTCTGAGCCATGTTACATGGGTGCTTCAAACAAGATACTTTGCATTTCATGGTTACAATACAATTGCAGTAGACCTACCCGGCCATGGTGACTCAGAGGGACCACCATTAAAAACTATCGAGGAGATGGCTGATTGGGTTGCAGACCTATTAACAGCTTTGGGTATTGAGAAAGCCTCATATGTAGGTCATTCTCAAGGATGCTTGGTGGGATTAGAATTTGCACAAAGACATCCTGAGAAATTAGATTTACTGGCATTAATCAACGGATCTATGTCAATGAAGATGAACACTGAACTTTTAGACTTAGCATTAAATAAAGATCAAAAAGCAGTTGATCTTATGATGGATTGGGTGCATGGACCTTTAGGTCACAAAGGTGGCCATCCTGTTCCAGGATTAAGCCATTTAGGTATGGGTGGTCAGCTAGTATCTTCAAATAATGACGGAACTCTTGGTGCAGACTTCAATGCTTGCGATAAATACATTAATGGTGAAGCTGCTGCTAAAAGTATTAAACACCCAACATTATGTATCGTAGGCAAACATGATAAAATGACTCCTAAAAAAGTGGGTCTAGAATTGGCTTCAAATATAGAGGGATCCAAAACAGTCGTTTTAGAAGATTCTGGACATATGTCTATTTTAGAAACGGCGAGTGAAACTAAAAATATTTTAAAAAATTTCTTTAAAGAAAATAGCCGTGCTTCATAAAGGATCGTGTCACTGTAAAGCTATTGAGTTTGAGATTGACTCTGATCTTGAAAAAATAATGCAATGCAATTGCTCCATTTGTATTAGAAAAAATGCAAAAATGATAATGGTTCCTAAATCTAATTTTAAACTTTTAAAGGGAAAAGAAGATCTATCTCTTTATCAATTTAATCTAAACTTAGCTGAACATTTTTTTTGTAAGCATTGCGGGATATACACTCACCACAATAGAAGAACTGATCCAAACGGTATGGGTATTAATCTGGGGTGCTTAGATGATGTAGATCCTTTAGACTATGAAGCTGGTCTCAATGACGGAAGAAAACTATCCTAGTCAGATCTTGATTTTAATATAAAAAAAACTAATATTGGCCATGGCCCAAGTTAAAGAATATTTAACGTTTGATGATGTTTTATTGAAACCCCAAGCATCAACTATTCTCCCGAATAACGTCGATATTTCAACAAATCTAACAAAAGATATAAAACTAAATATTCCTATCGTATCAGCAGCAATGGACACTGTAACAGAGTCCAAAATGGCAATATCAATGTCTCAAAATGGCGGTTTAGGTGTAATTCACAAAAATTATGATATTGAGACGCAAAGTTATGAAGTTAAAAAAGTAAAAAGATACGAAGCAGGGATTGTCTATAATCCAATAACAATGAGTACTAATAATACAATTGAAGATGTTTTAAATGTCATGGAAAAACAAAATATATCTGGTTTTCCAGTGGTCGATAAAGCTAATAAACTTCAGGGTATTATTACTAATAGAGATGTTCGATTTGTAATTAATAAAAAAACTAAAGTTAAAGATTTAATGACTAAAAAAGTAATCTCTATTACTCAAACTCAATCAAAAGGAATGTCTTCTTTTGGTCTTGCTAAAAAATTATTACAAGAAAATAGAATAGAGAAACTAGTTGTAACTGATAATAACAATAAATGTATTGGTTTAATTACTGTTAAGGATATTCAAAGAGGAGAGAAGTTTCCCTATTCTGTTAAAGATAAAAATGGACAATTATTAGTTGGTGCTGCAATAGGAAGTAAGCCTAATGACTTACAAAGAGCTATAGAATTAGATAAAGCTGGTGTTGATATTTTATTCATTGACACAGCTCATGGTCATTCATCAGCAGTATTAGAGTCTTTTAAAAAAATTAGAAAAAAAATAAATTTACCTATTGTTGTAGGAAATATTGCTACACCTGAAGCTGCAAAAGATTTAATTAAATTAGGTGCAGATGCAATTAAGGTTGGCATAGGCCCAGGTTCGATCTGTACTACTAGAATTGTTGCAGGTGTTGGAGTACCTCAATTTACTGCCATTCAAGATATTGCTACAATAACCAATAAAAATAAAATTCCAATGATCTCTGATGGAGGGATACGTTATTCTGGTGATATTGTAAAAGCGCTTGCAGCTGGAGCCAACTGTATCATGGCAGGCTCTTTATTTGCTGGAACAGATGAGTCACCTGGAGAAGTTTTTCTATTTCAAGGAAGATCTTATAAGTCCTATCGTGGAATGGGCTCTCTGGGAGCTATGGCCAGAGGTTCTGCAGATCGATATTTTCAAGACGAAATTAATGAAGCCATCAAATTAGTTCCTGAAGGTATTGAAGGAAGAATTCCGTATAAAGGTCAAGTATCTAACGTTTTATTTCAATTGACAGGAGGTTTGAGGTCTGGAATGGGTTATACGGGCTCTAAGAACCTCACTATACTCAAAAAAAATGCAAAATTTGTCCGTTTGACCAATTCTGGTATTAATGAAAGTCACGTTCACGGTGTCCAAGTAACAAAAGAAGCTCCAAATTACCGCTCAAATTGAGTAAATCAGTATTAATTATAGATTTTGGATCTCAATACACACACTTAATTGGAAGGAAAATTCGTGAGCTGGGAGTTTATGCAGAGATTTATCCTCCAAAGTATCTCAACAATGTAACTAATATTTTAAACCATTCAGTTTTAATATTATCAGGAGGACCAGACTCTGTTTTAAATAAAAATGCACCTAAAATTGACATACCTTTAGATCAAATACCTATTCCAATTTTAGGTATTTGTTATGGCTTTCAATATATCTCAAAAGAATTTGATGGTGTTATTGAAAATAGTAACCAAAGAGAATATGGAAAAACAATTATAAAGATATCAAAGTGTGATTTATTTAATAATACTAAACCCGAGCAACAAGTATGGATGTCTCATGGAGATAGTTTAACAAAAATTCCAAAAGGTTTTAAAATTCTTGCTAAAACTAAAAATAAAATACCAGCAGCTATTTATAAAAAAAATATTTATGCAATACAATTTCATTGTGAGGTTACGCACTCTGAATTTGGCAATCAAATTTTAAAAAATTTTTTATTTAATATTTGTAACTTAAAAGAAAATTGGAAAAATAATGATTTACACCAAATTATTGGTAGATATCTAAGAATTAATGTAAAAGAAAAAAAACCAAATATAGTGTGTGCAGTATCAGGTGGAGTTGACTCTACAGTTTTGGCATTTGCTATATCAAAATATCTTAAATTAGATAATGTTCACTTTATATTCGTAAATAATGGATTGCTTAGAAAATATGATATTAAAAATATAAAATCTGTATTTAAGTCCTTCAATTTAAAATTAAATATAATCAATGCAGAACATATTTTCTTAAAAAAACTAAAAAATGTTACTGATCCAGAACTTAAAAGGAAGATAATAGGCGGTTTATTTATAGAGGTATTCTCAAAGTATATTAGAAAATTATCACAAAAAGATTTCTATCTTGCACAAGGAACTCTATATACAGATATTATAGAAAGTCGCTCTTACCATGGTGGAAAGAGTGTGACTATAAAATCACATCATAATGTTGGTGGTTTACCAAAAGACCTTAAATTTGACGTTATAGAGCCTTTTAAAGAGCTTTTTAAGGACGAAGTTAGAAGATTAGGTCTATTCTACAAATTAGATCAGAGATTTGTTAATCGACATCCTTTTCCTGGGCCAGGACTTGGTATCCGTTGTATAGGAAAGGTTAATAGACAAAGACTAGACACTTTAAGAGAAATAGATGAAATTTTTATTAATTTTCTCATTGAAAAGGATTTGTACAACAAATCATGGCAAGCTTTTGCAGTTTTACTTCCTGTTAAATCTGTAGGTGTGATGGGTGATGAGAGAACTTACGAAGAGACTTGCGTTTTAAGATGTATTAATTCAGTTGATGGAATGACAGCAGATGTTACGCAGATTGATATTGAAACTTTATCTGAAGTAGCAACTCATATAATTAATAAAGTACCTAGAGTAAACAAAGTCCTCTATGACATAACTAGTAAGCCTCCATCTACTATTGAGTGGGAATGAATTTAGATATTACAAAATTATCAATTGATGAATTAAAAACATTTAAGAAATTTAATAGAGAATTTTTACCAAAAATTAAAAAATTAGATTTTAATTTTGCTGATATGAAAAAAGGAGAATTAATGCTCATATCAACCCCAAAAGATATTATAAAATTTATTAAAAAAACTCCCTCTACCAAAAAGTATAACTTTAAAGATATTAGACTAAAATTGGCTAAAAAAAGTAAAGCGGACAATACTTGTCCAGTAACTTTTGGTATATTTCTAAGATTGGCAATAGATTATTCACTTATAGAAACAAAATATTTAAAACTTGAATGCCCCAACTTTCCTTTTTGGAGAGTTGAATACGATAAAAAAAGTAATGTTTATAAGAAAATAAGAAATTTTGATAATCTACTTAAGAAATATGATGGTCATTAAACTTACACAAAACTTACACAATTTAAAAAATGGCTTTAAAATAGTTGATAAACAATGATATTTTTAGCATCTACTATTGAATGAGAATAAATAAATGAAATATTTTATTGTAGTTTTTTTGTTTATTTTTAGTTTTGCTAAAGCTGATAATATTTTACCATTTCAGGCAGGTCAGGGATTTGATGAGAAATATTTATGGGGAGAGGCTAATAGTGATAAAAAAAAATGGCTCATCCCTAAAAAAATTCTCAAAGATCAATTCCTTGCTAAATTATTAGCTTATGATAAATCACAACCTTGGTTTACTCTGCATGATTTTATAGCGACTGGTGATTTTAATAGAGACGGTGTGCAGGATTATGTTGTAACAGTTCTTAATCTTGATAAGAATTTTAAACAAAAGTTAGATCCAAATCTTGGGATATATGTTTGTAAAGCTGATGAAAACGCTGGTGCTTGTTTAGCAGAAGCCGGAGTAACTCAACACAATTATCAAATTATTCTTGGTCAATCAAAAACAGGTAGAGCTAAAGGTAATGAATCTTTTTGGGGTACAGGTCTCATACAAGACAATTTACCTTTTATTCAAAGTGGAACAGCTCAACCCCTTGTCGCGGACTTTAATGGCGATGGGTGGGATGACATATATTTGGCAGCAGCAGTAAATGATTTTGGAACAGGTTGTGGGGGTTATCACTCGTATTTTTTATCACAACCTGAAGGTTTTTTAAAAGAGTCAAGTGCTACGCATATTAATGGAGCAGACTATAATAAAAAGTTCAAAAGATTTTGTAATTTTTCACACCGAGCTGATGCGGGTGATTTTGATAAAGACGGTGACATGGATATCATTCTTGCCAGTGTTGATTGGAAAGGAAGCAACGGTGAAATGCTATGTCTAATCAATGACGGTAAAGGCATGATGAAAAGTACCGTTTGTGCAAATCAGTTCGGTTTCTTAGCAAGGCATGCTGACTTCAATGGAGACGGCCATATAGATATACTGTCTGGGGGACATAGCTCTGATTGCTTCAATTATCACAACAATTGGGCAGGTCATAATACTAAAAATAAAGAAAGACATAATATCAGAATTCTATGGGGTGATGGTTCCAACAAATGGAACACTAAAAACTCAAAAGAAATAAAGAATGTGGGGTATCACACTAAGACTAAAGATAAAATTCCACTTTGTAATCCAGTCGGAACTATGATTGCAGATGTTGATAACGATGGAGATATGGACATTGTTGGTTCCACTATTGGTCTAAATTATGTTGGTGGTTATTTAATTACTTATCTAAATGATGGCGATGGTAATTTTTCTATATATTGGCAACATTCAATTCATAGTGTAACAAAATTTAACAAAGAAAATTGGCCAAAGTCTGAAGTTGGTCATAATGAAAATGGTTGGTATCTCTCAATACATCCACTAGATGTTAATTTTGATGGACATATTGATTTTATGGTAAATGGGCATCATTTTGTTAAAGGTAATAACGATGTTTACATAAATAATGGACAAGGATTATTTACCAAAATAGGCAATAAAGAGTTGATGGAATATGCAAAATTGTTTTAGTTTTAATATAATTAACTAATATATTTCTTTTTTATACTTCAGATATTGATAAAAAAAACTATTTTATAATTGTGAAAGATAAATTTAATAGAATAGAACGTTTGCCTCCTTATATTTTTGGCGAGATAAATAAACTCAAAGCTAAACTTAGAAAAAATGGGAAAGATATAATTGATTTTGGCATGGGTAATCCTGATATGCCTACACCAAAACACATTAGAGACAAACTAAAAGAAGTTACAGATAAACCTGGGACTGGAAGATATTCAGTCAGTAAAGGAATACCTGGGCTAAGAAAAGCTCAAGCAAAATATTATCAAAAAAGATTTGGTGTAAAATTAAATCCTGATAGTGAAGTTATTGTAACATTGGGCTCAAAAGAGGGCTTAGCTAACTTAGCTCAAGCAATATCAACACCTGGAGACATTATTATTTCTCCCAACCCCTCATATCCCATACATCCTTATGGATTTATTATAGCAGGTGCATCATTAAGACATTTACAGACTATGAAAGACGGAGTTTTTGATCCTGAAACTTATCTTGAAAGATTAGATCGATCTATAAGAAATAGCACTCCATCTCCAGTAGCTCTAATTGTATCGTTTCCATCTAATCCAACAGCTCAGGTAGTTGACTTAAATTTTTATAAAGAAATAGTTAAGATGGCTTTGAAGTATAATGTTTATGTTTTATCAGATCTTGCTTATGCTGAGATATACTTTGATAAGAAACCACCTCCTTCAATTCTCCAAGTAAATAGAGCTAAAGAAATTGCTGTTGAATTTACTTCTATGTCAAAAACTTACGCTATGGCTGGTTGGAGAATAGGTTTTGCCGTTGGAAATAAAAAACTAATTGAAGCCTTAACAAAAATTAAATCTTACTTAGACTATGGTGCTTATACACCAGTACAAGTTGCAGCAGCAACAGCACTAAATGGTCCTCAAACGTGTGTCTCAAGTATTCGAGCAACTTATAGAAGCAGGCGAGATGTTTTAGTTGAGTCTATGTCAAGGTCTGGGTGGGATATACCTAGTCCTTCAGCTAGTATGTTTGCATGGGCGCCAATCCCCAAAAAGTACCAAAATAAAGGATCTCTAAAATTTGCAAAAGATTTAATGATTAAAGCTGATGTAGCTGTTTCTCCTGGCATTGCTTTTGGTGAATATGGCGAGGGTTTTGTTCGGATAGGACTGGTTGAAAACGAGCAAAGAATTCGTCAGGCAGCTAAAAATGTACGAAATCTAAAGCTATAGTATTATTTTTACTCATATTTCAAATCAAATAAAATATTGCTTATATTCTTGATAATTATATAAAACCAACCTTAAGATGATTAACACAAAAAAAATAGGTTCTGTTCTCAAAAACATCAATAATATTGATGAATTGAGTATTTCAGATGTAATTGATTGTAATCAAGGTCAATTAATTGCTGTTAAAGTAATTTCAGTCAATCCTAATTATAATAAATTGGAGTTAGTCTCTGGAAGAATTACTGAATTAACTGAGGGAGATGTTATTGTTGGTGCATTGGGTAATAGAATTGCTTCTTCAGGGATGACAGGTTCTGTTCCAACTGAATTAAATAAACACGACAAAATTCACATTTTAAATTTAGGTGGAGTAATTGGTAATTGTAAAGATTTTAATATTCTTCTGGGACCAGCTACAGAATGTGAAGTCCTTGGATCGGTTGTAGATAATAGTAACAAACAATTGAATCTAGTTGATTATTCAAAAATTAAAGAAATGAAAATTAAAAACAAAGTACCATCTATTGCAGTCATAGGAACGGGTATTGACTCTGGTAAAACTACTGTTACATCCTTTATAATCAAAACTCTTAGTAATTATTTTAAGAAAATTAATGCATGTAAACTAGCAGGTACCGCTTCACAAAAAGATTTATATTCTTATGAGGATAATGGTGCTTATAAAACATCAGATTTTGTAGATTACGGTCTGCCGAGTACCTGTATGAATGATAAAAAAACCATACAAAGTTGTTCAGCATCAATTATTAGCAATATGTCTGAGGACGCTGAGATAATTCTAATGGAATTAGGTGATGGTTATCATGGCGATTATGGAACTAAAGAAATAATTCAAAATACTGATATTACAGAGTCAATTGAAGTAATTGTAATTTGCGCTTATGACGTATCAGGAGCAGTAAATATTATAGAAAATTTAAAATCAAATAATTTAGACAGTAAATTACTGATAATAAGTGGCCCTGTAACTAATAATGTATCTGCTTATAAGCAATCAATTGATAAATTTTCTATACCTAATTCAGATTTTTTAAATATTTATAATTCAACTAACCATGTCAATGTTTTCGCTAAGATAATTAATAGGATTAATAATGATTAAAGTAGGAGTCATTGGAGCAAATGGTTTTTTAGGTATCGAGCTAATTAGAATTCTCTCAGTGCATCCTGAAGTTAAATTATCAAAAATATTTCAAAGAGAAATGGAAATAGATGAGGAATTTCCACATTTACAGTCATTAAATCTGAAAGATTTACAGACATCTAATCTTGATGAATTTAAAAATCTCGATTGTGTTTTTTTATCATTACCTCATGGTTCAGCCCATGAATATGTCAAAGAATTATTATCAAAAGTTAAAATTATAGACCTAAGTTCTGATTTTAGGATTTCTAATCAAGAGGATTATAACAAATATTACAAAACAAATTTTGATGCCGATATTCAAAATAAATTTCAATATGGATTTATTGAAAATTCAATTGATGACATAAAAAAATCTTCTAACATATCCAATCCTGGTTGTTTTGCACTAACAGCTCAACTATCTTTATTACCATTTCAATCTATAATAAAAAAAGTATCTATTACTGCTATAACTGGATCAAGTGGTGGTGGTAAAAATCCCTCAAATAAAAATCATCATTCGACAAGATCTAAAGATATTTTTTCATACAATATAAATTCACATCGACATTTAGGAGAAATTTATCAATCTTTTCCTAACTTAAAGGAGACTCTATCATTTGTTCCATTGTCAGGACCTTTCTCCAGAGGTATATATCTAACAAGTCACATAGAAACATTTGAAGATGTAACTCATGAGTCTTTAAATTTAAGTTTAGTTGATTGTTTTAAATCTTCTCCTTTTATAAGAATACAAAATAATACTAAGCTCTCTAATGTAGTAGGTTCAAATTATTGTGATATTTCATTGTCTTTCAAAGATCAGAGGCACTTTGTTGTAGAGGCTTGTTTAGATAATTTAGTAAAGGGTGCTTCAGGTAATGCTGTTGAATGTATGAATATAATTTTTGATCTTGATCAATCATTAGGATTGAAACAAATGATACCGTTATATCTATAATGAAAAATCAAAGCTTTTACCAATCAATATTACAAAATTCCATACTTGTCATTAAAGTTAGTGGTAAAATTTGCGATAATGAAGGTAGTATAGATAATGTTATAAGTGACATAAAAGAATTATTAAACTCTATTTCGAAGTTAAAAGTTGTTTTAGTCTTTGGATTTGGACGACAGCTAGATAACTATATGATCAATGTACATGGTATTGAGCCAAAAAAAATAAATGGTAGAAGAGTAACATCTCCTACAGACATAGAGGCTGCCAAAAAAATATCTGGCCAAATTTTAATAGATATTTTTAGCTTGAGTTCACGATATAATATCAGAAATTTTCCAATTCCTATTTCAAAGAAAGACTTTATTGCAGCAAAACGAAGAGATGTAGTTGATGACATTGATTACGGCCAAGTCGGAGACATCGTTTCAGTTGATGCATTACAAATTAAAAACTTATTTAAAGAACATGATATGATAATTATGCCAAGTTTAGTTTTAGATAAAAATACATCTGAAGTATTAAATGTTAATGCTGACACCATTGCTACTGAATTAGCAATAAACCTCTCAGCTAGTAAGCTAATTTTTATCTCTGATGTTCCTTTTATCAAAGATACACAAGGAGAAAGAATTTCTGCAGTTGATGAAAATGTGGCAAGAAAACTATTTGATGAGAAAATCATTTCTAATGGGATGATTGTAAAAGTCGAAAACTCATTAAAAGCTCTAAATCAAGGTGTACAAAAAATTCATATTATAAGTGGCGAAATAAAAAATGCTCTCATAAATGAGTTAGAGACAGAAGAGGGTATTGGTACAGTCTTTCAAAAACAATCTCTAGATTACTAATTTAAAGGCTTAAAAAGGATTCCAATTTTCTCGTTCTCACTCCAAAACCCATCAACATAATAGTTTCCATTTTCATCTTTTTCTGAAGGCCCAACCATAATTACCTGTTCAGTATGATCAGAGGCTAAATCTAAGTTTCCTACAACACTAAATAATCCATCTTGTGCTTTAAAATCTATTTTTTCCCTATTTTTTTTTATTATATCTTGAACTGAGAAAAAATTTGTAAAAGATAGATTTCCATTTTTTACTATTACTTCATCAAAGCCTAAGTTAGTATTTTTAGTTATATCACCTTCATCATTTAATTCTAGCCAATACCATTCAATTCTATATGGACCATCTTCAAAATTTTTATCTGCTGCCATTGAGGTATAGTCTGATATGTTAAATTTACAATTTAAGCATCTTGGCTCGCCGTTTATTACAAAACCATCTTTGTCACCAAGATTATCACAGTTATAACCAAGCTCATTTAATAGATTGCTAAATTCATTATCAGTGCATTTTCGCGCTCTAGAAATACCATCGTAATACGCTACTAATTTTCCAGAATATTCTTTAGGTCTATTCCCTGAATAAATGCCATACCTGAAAACTGGACTATCATACAATTTTTCTTTGGATGAATAGACTACTTCACTTATGTATCCAATTTCAGAATATTGTAAATCACCATTAACAAATAGTTTCATAAATCCATCTTCACCCCACTTGACGTGTAAAATTATATCATGCCACTTGTTAAATAATTCATTCTTATCAATCACAGTATTATATTTTGATACTAATTTGTGTAATCCTTTTTCGTTACAATATTCGCGACTAACACCTAAGCCTTTGTGATCAGGTTTAAGTTTAAACATAAATGTAACACCTGCATAACTATCGTTTTCAGTCTCACAATGAGAGTATTCTTCTATTATTGGATAAGTAAAATATTGTTTGAATTGACCAAATTGGATTAAATGCTCATCTGTAAAAGAGGATAGATCACTGTCATCGATAAAAAATGACCAAGCATACCAATTCTCCCCAATCTCACCAGCATGTTGATTATCCAGAGGATTATTCAAATATGCTTCAGTTCTTCCCCATGAACCTTTGTATGATCCCCTAGAGCAATCATCACCGGCACATTCTTTTGCTCTTAATTCAAATCGATGAGAAAAACCATTAATACGTGAAAATTCGTTTTCAACATCTTGACTCCACTTTTTATTAATATCTCGTCCGTGTACTTCAGTGTCACCCCAATTTATAGTTTCATAAGATTTACCAGACTCGCCATTTTTAAAAGTAAGTCCAGATGCAAAAAAAGGAATAAATAAAAAAAGAAAAGTTAATCTCATCACTTATCTTAATTCTCAATAAAATTTAAGATTAATTTAAATACTTTTTGAAATAATTTCAATACCCTTCTTTAACTCTTGTTGTGTGATAATTAATGGGGGTGTTATTCTAATTATATTTCCTTGAATGAGAGTAGCAACAAGACCTTTTTTTGTCATCTTCCCAAATGTATTCGATGCAATTTCATTACTTTGAAACTCTATACCAGCCATTAGACCTAAGCATCTGGTATCAACAATTTTATCTTTATGATTGTTATGTAATTTTTTAAGTAAGCTTGATAATAATTTACCATTAATTTGTACTTTATTTAAAAAAGATTTAGTATTTATAGATTTCAATACGTTGTAAGAAACTCTTGTCTGAAGCATACCTCCACCAAATGTAGAACCATGAAAACCAGTTGAAATCATCTTAGATATATATTTTTTTACTATTGTTGCGCCAATAGGAATACCAGAACCTAATCCTTTAGCTGAGGTTATAATATCAGGATTAACACCATAATGTTTGTATGCAAAAATTTTTCCAGTTCGACCTATACCGCCTTGTATTTCATCTCCGATAAGTAAAATTTTCTTATTTATACATATTTCATTTATAGCTTTAGCGAAATTCTTACTACAAATATTGATACCACCATCTCCTTGAACAAATTCTATTATTATTGCTACCGTTTTTTTATTTACTAATTTTTTGAGATGAGAGACATCATTAAATTTACAAAACTTTACTTTACCTGGAACAGGCCCTATGTCAGATTTGTATTTTTTATTACTGCCGACTGATAAGGCTCCAATTGTTCTTCCATGAAAAGAGGAGGTCATAGCAATAATTTCATCTTTGCCCTTTTTACTTCCATAGTTTCTTGCTATTTTTAATGCAGCTTCAATGCTTTCCGCACCTGAATTAGAAAAGAACACATCACCTTTGTTAGAATTTTCAGATAATAATTTAGATAATTTAGTCTTGAACTCATGCATTTGAGAACCCGATAAATGAGTAATGCCAGTTTTTATTTGATCTTGTAAACTTTTTCTTACAACTGGGTGATTATACCCAAGAGAATTAACTGCCACACCTGCTGAAAAATCTAATAATTTTTTATTATCTGAAGTGTGCAAATAACACCCTCGTCCTTTTATAACTTTAAAATTACTAAAATTGTATGTTTTTAATAAATTATTCATATTTATATTAAATTTTTAATGAAATAAGGAAATTTTTAAAGTCAAAATCTCCACTGGCTTATTTTATTCATAAGAAAATCTCTAAAAGCTATTAATTTTAAACTTCCTTTTAGATTTTCATGATAAACCATATGAACATCGTAACTTGGTCCTTCTATATCTGGCAATACTTTAACAAGATGGGCTTTATGTTGAGCCATATAGTCAGGTAATGCAGCTAATCCTGCACCAGTTTCAACAGCTACTAATAAACCATATAGATTGTTGATTGTAATATGAGGTCTTCTATTTTTTTGGTTTTTTTTAACACCAGTTTTCAGTATCCAATTGGTGTCAGAAAGTGGGGATGGTTTTCCTATTCCATATGTTATTAATCTATGGCTATTAAGCTCTGATCTTCTCAAAGGCATACCCATTTCATTTATGTAATTCGCTGATCCATAAATATGGTATTTGATTGTCGCGATGTGCTTTGAAACTAAATCTAAATGCCTTGGTTTTCTCATCCATAAACCAATATCATAATCTTGGCGAAGCATATCTTGCTCATCTTCAGAATAGTTTAGTTTAAGATTAATTTCTGGGTATTCATGAATAAATTCATTTATTCTTGGGCTAAGCCACATCGATCCAAAAGCAACTGTAGTATTAATAGAGAGGTTACCAGTGGGAACTGACTTATATTCAACTATCTTTTTTTCTATAGAATTTAAATCAGCAAAAATTTTTTCAGTTTCTTCAAAGAGATAGGAACCTTGCTCTGTCAGAGTTATACCTTTTGTGTGTCTTTTAAATAGTTTGGTTTTTAAACTATGCTCAAGAGATTGAATTTGTCTAGTAATAGCAGATTGACTAAGGTGAATTGTATCCATAGCTCTAGAGATGCTTCCTGCTGTAGCTACGTGATAAAATGTTTTAAGTCTATCCCAATCCATTAATAATTGTATTTAGATCCCCGTTTAATATCAGAATATCTATTAAATAATATTTTTTTGAAGATTTCAAATCTAATAAAATGTTATGAGCATCATTTAATTCATTCTTACTTTCAATAAGTTGTGTAATATCTATTTTTTGGGCTTTATATAAAATTTCATTTCCTTGTAATTTTAATTCTAAGCTATCAATTATTTTTTCTTGGTTATTTATTTTATTTAAATAAAAATCATAATTGTTCCAAGACTCTAAGTAAGTATTAAGTAAGTCTCTCTTTAAGTCTTTATGCTCTAATAATTTTTTTTGATAATTATATTCCTCAATATCAAAATTATTTTCATCTTTAAACCCATCATAAATAGGAATGCTTAGAGATAGTGACAAGGATGAGGATCTTCTATGATCAATTGCTGCAGAATAATTATCACTCTCACTTAGGGAATAGGTTAGGTCAACAGAAGGTCTCAAATCTTTTTTGCTCATCTCTAGTTCAGGTAAATATGTATTTTCAATAAAAGAGAGATATTGGCCATAAGAGGAATTCATTAATTCTGAAAATAATTTCTTACTAATTTGTGCATTAGATACTTCTATCACATAATCAAAATTTACATCTTCATCATAAATATCGAGATCAAGTAACTTACTAACTTGAAGCATTAAATTATCTATTTTTCTATCATAATCTAAAGACACAGATTGTGCTTCTAATAGTTCATTTTCTAAATCTAATACCTCTGTTTTTGTAATTCTGTTTGCCTTAAATAATATTTCAGCCTCTAAGACTTTTTTTCTATAAAATTCTAAATTCAGTTGTTGATTTTTCTTTTTAAAGATCAATGTCTGTAAATTACTATAACCGTTTAGGAGTTCTTTGATTAATAACTCTTTTTGATACTCTCTAAGATAGTCAAAAGCTTGATTTCTAGTTTGCGTAGTAATTAAATTTAACTGACTAAACCCACCGTTATAGAGGTTAACCGTAGCACTTAATGTATGAGTATCTGCGTTTACTGTAGAAGTAGAATCAGTGCTAGTTGTACTGTTTGAAATAGAAAACGAATAATCTATTTCTGGTATATAGAGAGTATCAGCTAATTCTAAATTTTTATCGTCAATTAAATTGTCATACTTAAATTGAGAGTTTGTTTCATTTTTTTCGACAAGAATTTTTATTAAATCAGTTATTTCATAGGATAAAATACCCTTTGAAAAAAATAAAAAGAATGTGCTTAAAAAAATTATTTTGATTTTTGCCATTCTCTCTCCAAATTATTCAAATTCCATTTCAATTTTTTTTTGTTCATTGTATTTTCCATTTTTTTAAATCTTTTCTCAAATTTCCTATTAGAGTTCCTAATAATTGTTTCAGTATCAAGTCCTAATTTTCTTGATAAATTAATACAAGAAAATAATAAATCTCCTAATTCCTCTTTAATTTTTCTCTTGTTATTTGTTCTCATTTCATTTGAAAGCTCATTTAATTCCTCTTTTACCTTCTTCAAGGTTCCATTTGCATTTTTCCAATCAAATCCTTCTTTTGCAGCTCTTTTTTGAAGCTTAAGCGAACGTGTAACAGCAGGGAGATTTACACTTACACCATCTAAAACAGATTTAGCACCTTTCTTTTTTCTTTCAAATTTTTTTTGTGTTTCCCAAAAATCATTAACATCTTGAACGGTTTTAATTGACTCATCGCGCATAAAAATATGAGGATGACGAGATTTCATTTTTTTTACACTTGTATCAATGACATCTTCAATTGAAAATTTCTTTTTTTCAGCAGCAATAACTGAGTGATAAATAACTTGTAGTAATAAATCGCCAAGCTCTCCTTCTAGCTCTTTGCTATTATTTGACTCAATTGCTTCGATAACTTCATATGCTTCCTCTAAAGTATACTTTGCTAATGATTTTGAAGTTTGTTGTATATCCCATGGACATCCATTTTTTGGATTTCTTAGTCTCTTCACAACATTAATTAAATCATCTATTTTGTTCTTTTTTTTTACCATGCTAATGCCTGTGCTTGAAATATTTGACTCTTATAACTTCTAATATCTGCATATGCATCATAAATTTTATCTTGTTTTCTAGTGCACAAAATAAAACCTTCGCTCCAGTCGGTAGTTTTAAGGCATTTATGTCCTTTTTTATTTAATTGAGAAATAAAGGGTGAAAGTCGCTCCTCTAAAAGTAATTGTTTCAAATTAGGATCATGTGGGTGAAAAAAAGCAGGTAAATGCTCTGATGAAACTCTTGGTTCATTTAATGCTTTGTCAATAGACTTATTCGAAAATATATAATTCATTAAAAATTGTGCTTGCCATTGATCTTGAGCGTCACCACCCATTGTTCCACAACTTAAAATCTCTTTCTTTTTTTGATTGATAATTAAAGTAGGACTCAATGTTGTCCTTGGTTGTTGTTCAGGTGCTATAAAATTTACATGACCTGGTTTTGATAAATAAAACGTCATTAATCTATTACCTAAGGGAAATCCTAATTCATTAATCACTTCATTAGATCTGATCCATCCACCACTTGGTGTACACGATATAGCATTATTATCTTTATCTATGATACTTATATGAACAGTGCCAGCTCCCCATGGTTTAATATCATTTTCAATTGGAAGCAATGATTTCTTGGATAGGGGGTTCCCAGGAATTATAGAGTCAATTGCCTTCTCTTTAATTAATTGAATTCTTTTATTAAGGTAAGAGTCATTTAATAGGTGATTGGCTTTGACTTTTGAATTGTACTTCCCAGTGAAATACATCTCTCTGTCAGCAAAAGTTAATTTTAAAATTTCTGTAAATTTATGAATATCACTAGCTGAATTAAATGATTTAATTTTTTGTTTGTTGAGCATTTTCAACATCATTAAACTAGTTAATCCTTGTCCCCAGAAATTAGTTTTATGAACTTGATAATCACCATATTTTTCTGAAATCGTTTTTTCAAATTTCACATTAAAATTTTCAAAATCCTCTTTTGAAAGAAGTCCTTCATTTTTTTGTGAATATTTTAAAATTGAGTTTGCAACATCGCCTTTGTAAAAAGCATCATGTAATTTATTAAATTTATTATTTCGAGATCCTGTAATTTTTTTTTCGTAATTATTAAGATAATCTATTAAGTTTGCGTAAGCCGAATTTCTGAATAAACTTCCTAATTTTGGAATTTTATTATTTTTTAAATATAGTTTTGCAGAATTTTTCCATTCTTTTATAAATTTACCTTTTAGACTTTTTAACCCAAATTTATTTTGGTTTATTATTCCAGTGTGTAAAGGAAATCCTTCTTTTGCGTATTCTTTAGCATATTTAGAAATAGTCCTAAAATCTAGTTTGCCATATAATTGTAACACTCTAAAAATACTAGAAAATGCTGCTGGAACTCCAGCACATAAAATTCCCTCATCAGGAACTTCTGTGTATCCTCTTGTAACTAAATTTAAAAAATCAAACTTTTTTGGAGATATAGTATTTCCATTTAAGACAAGAGGACTTTTGTCTTTAGGCTTCAAAATCATTACTCCTTCACCTCCCATGCCAAACATTTGAGGATTTACGAGCCCTTCAACTAACATAGCTCCAGCTGCAGCATCAAAGGCATTACCTTTATCATCATTTAAAATATTATATGCAGTAATTGATGATAAATTTGAATGAGTTGCTATAGCACCGTTAGTTCCAGAATAACTCGGTATAAAACTGTTAAAACTATTATCTTCTATTCTATAAGATCTATTCATTACAAATAATAATTTTACGATATTCCATAAATTATTTCTTTTTTAAAAGATTGCATTATAAAGTTATATATGACATGGAAGTTAATATCAAAATCTTCATACTCACAATTACTTGGAGAGTTAGAAACAAAATTAGAAAATAATCAACATAAGTATAGAATGACAGTTTCTGAGAAGCATTTAAATTCTGGAAACTTTGCCCATGGCGGCTTTTTAATGTCTTTTTTGGATAATGTTATGGGCAATGCTGCATATAAGTCGTTTGGTAATAGACCATGTGTAACAATATCAATGAATACTCACTTTACTTTTTCTGCACAAAAAGGAGATGAGCTTATTGGAATTCCTTCTATAGAGAGAATGACAAAAACACTTTGTTTTGTTAAATGCCAAGTATTTTCAAATAATGAAATTATTGTTTCAGGAAATGGTATTTGGAAGTTAGTTAAAACATCATCTATGAAAACTGTAAATGACAAAAAATTAGATGACGATGGTGGTTGGTAATAATTTAATTAATTAGAATTAATATTGAAAATACAAATATCAGAAATTAATGCATGTAAGGCGCTTTTTTTTTCTATTTCTTTTTTCGTAGGACTATGGGCTATTAGAATCCCTGATATAAAAGATCAAATAAACGTTGACTATAGTGGCATGGGATATCTTTTTGTAATTTTTTCAATTGGCTCTGTGCTGACAATGATAGCGATGCCAAAAATAATGCAACTCTATCCATCAAAAAAAATATCTCTTTTATCTGGATTTCTAATTTGTATTTTATGGTTGCTCATTCCTTTTGCCCATTCATTTAAATTAATGGCAATACTCAGTCTTATTTTTGGTGTTTGTTATGGACTTTTTGAAGTAATTCTTAATGTTCAAGCCACTTCTTTAGAAAAAAAAATAAATAAACCAATGATGTCAGGCTTTCACGCATTTTGGAGTATTGGACTATTATCTGGATCTTTGTTAACAAGTTTATTCTTAGAGTTTAAAATTAGTTTTTTAATAAATTCTCTTGTTTATGTTGTATTTTTAGCTCCATTAATATTTTTTAGTAGTTTAACTATAGAAAATAATAAATCAGACCCCTTATCTTTTTTTTCAATTTTTTTTAGTTGGCCCTTATTTCTTATAATTTTGGTTGTATTAGCTATCACAGCAGTTTTTTTGGAAGGGGGGACCGACTCCTGGGGTTCTTTATATATGAGAGATTACATTAATGCAGACGGTTTCAATATTGGACTTGCTGCAATAGCCTTTAATGGAAGCATGGTTTTTGGAAGACTAATAGGAGATAAACTAAAACAAATGTTTGGAATTTATAATTTTCTTGTTTTCTCAGTTGTAGGTTCATTGGTTGGTTCTTTAGTAATTGCATTTAATAGTTCTTTATTATTTGCAATAATTGGATTTATCATAGCTGGTTTTTGTGTTTCTTCTGTTATTCCAATTTGTTACACGTATGGTTCCTCTATCAAAGGTGTTGATCCCACTGTTGGTATTTCAATTATTACAATTGGCACATATGGGGTTTTCATGATAGCACCTCCTACCTTAGGTTATGTTGCAGATATTATAGGTATAGAATTTGTATACACACCTATGTTTATACTTTTTTTCATAGTAAGCATCATCGTAATTTTACAAAAGAAATTATTCAAAAACTAATTTTTTTTTAAAATTAATATATTTCCAAATAGCACAAGAAACGACCCAATGTATAAATTTAAGTTCCATATCATACCTTCAAATATTGTAGAAATAATTAGTGCTATAAGTGGCATTATTATTGCAATATATGCCGCATCATTGGCGCCTATATTTTTTATTACTGAAAGATAAAGAATAAAACCGAATACACTTCCAAAAATAGATAAATAAAGTAAAGATATGATATATCTGTAACTAAAATCAAAATTTAATTCAGTACCAGTTATTAATAGATAAATTAATAGTGTTATGGATCCATAAAACATCCCATATCCTGTAACGGCAACAACATTCAATTTAATTTTAGAGGTATACTCTGAAATTAAGTTACCAATAGATGCAAAATATGTTGCCAATACACCAAGTAAAATCCCAACACTTGTGCTTTTTGATAATTCAAAATTAATAATTTCATCATAAAATATGAAAAGTAATCCTAAAGTTCCAATAAAACCTCCAACCAAAGTCATAATTTTTGGAAATTTACCTTTAAAAATAATATTATTAACAACATTCATAAATAATATTGATGAAAAACATAAAGCAACAAATCCACTTATTAAATGAACTGTAGATAGATAAAACAGCACATAATTTATATTAAATAATGATATACCCAGAGCAGCTATAAAAAAATGCTCCTTCAGAGTGAATTTAAGATTTATTTTTTTTAATATACAAAATATTAAAATTATTATTGATGATAAAAAAAACCGGTAAAAAACTGATGTCATTGGATCAACAATACCAAGTTGAAATTTAATAATATACCAGGTAGGCCCCCAAACTATTAGTGTTGAAATAAATAAAAATACTGTATTGTTCACTTATGCCTTCTTTTGATGTTGTCTCGTCACCAGATATTCAAGAAATTGATAATGCCATCAATAATACTAAAAGAGAAGTTGATAATAGATTTGACTTTAAGAATACTAATTCAACAATCGAACGAAACGATTTTTCTATTACAATAGAGACAACGGACAATACTAAATTAACTCAATTTAATGATATTTTAAAAAATAATATTGTAAGGAGAAAAATAGATCCAAAATTTATTCACCTAAAATCAACTGAAACAGCTTCTGGAAACAGAGTAAGACAATTTATTGATATTTTGAATGGAATATCAAAAGAGGACTCAAAAAAAATAACAAATCTTGTTAAATCATCAAAAGCAAAGGTTCAAGCTTCAATTAATGGAGATGAAGTAAGAATTACTGGAAAGAAAAGAGACGATCTACAATCAATGATCGAATTATTAAAATCAAGTGATATTAAAATTCCTCTACAATTTCAAAATTTTAGAGATTAATTACTTCCATAGTTGTAAAGTCAATTAATCGAACAGTCGTAATTGTTCTTAGAAACTTAATACAATCCTCTGTTTTTACTTGAATTGTTTTAGTGTTGTCTAGTGGGTGAAAATTACATAATTCAAAATCATTGATTTTTTTATCTAAGTAAAAACTTACATCCTTATCTACATTATTAATTAAAGAATAGGGACTAACAGAACCTGGTTTGACTCCAAGTTTATCATATAAATACTCTGCACTTCCAAAAGAGAGATTTCCTTGGCACTGTATAGTGTTTTTAATAATTTTTAGGTCTACTTCAGTGCTATCTAAGCATGAGAGTAAGTAAAAATTTCTCTTTTTGTCCCTCAAAAAAAGATTTTTTGTATGCGCACCTTGCATATTCAAATCCAATTTTAGTTTGCTAGACTCCTCGACGGTAAAAAAAGCCTCGTGTTCAAAAAGTTTATATTCAACTTTTTGATCATTAAGTGCGGCTAATAAACTTTTTGCTTCTAATTTCATTTTTATTTATAAAGTGTTATCTTATTTATATAAAATATGAAAAAAAAAATTAATAGAAGAAATTTTATTAAAAAAGCCTCAATTCCTGTACTGGGCGCAGCTGCACTCTCTAGTTTTAATGTACACGCAAGCACCATAACAGAGTTGAATATGGTCACATCATGGCCAGAAAATTTTCCGGGTATAGGTTTAGGTGCAAACAGGTTGGCTCAGCGAATTGAGAACTTATCCAATAAAAGAATAAAGGTTAATGTTTACTCAGCTGGTGAATTAGTTCCACCGTTTGGAGTGTTTGATGCCGTGTCATCTGGAACAGCTGATTTATATCACTCAGCAGAGTTTTATTGGGGAGGGAAGAACAAAGCCTATCCTTTTTTTGCTGCGGTTCCTTTTGGAATGACTGCTGAGGAATTTAATTCATGGATATATTCTGGTAATGGTCAATTATTATGGGATGAATTAGGTTCTAATTTTAATATTAAACATTTTTTAGTCGGCAATACTGGATCTACATTATTTGGTTGGTTCAAAAACGAATTAAATAGTCTCGAGGATGTTTCTAAACTTAAAATAAGAAGTCCCGGTATGGGAGGAGACCTGTTAAAGACTATGGGGGCAACTTCTATAAATATACCAGGAGGTGAAATTCTTCAGTCTTTAGCAAGTGGGGCTATAGACGCTGCAGATTGGTCTAATCCAGTTATGGATTTAGCTTTTGGTTTTTATAAAGTAACAAATTACTGTTACTATCCAGATTTTAAAAAACCTACAGTTTCTATTTCATTAGGAATGAATTTAGATAAATGGAACTCTTTTGATAATGAAGCTAAGAGCATCATCGAGTATGCTTGTCAGTCAGAAAATCAAGAAATGTTGTCTGATTTTATGTATAAAGAGGTTGTTGCTATAGAAAAATTGAGGTCACTTGGTGTAGAATTCAGGCAACTACCAAATGATATTGTCATTGAAGCCAAAAAAAATATCAATGGTGTTTTAGATAATTATACTGATACCTCTCTTGGGAAAAAAATTAGAGATGATTATTTTCAATTTTTAGGTTTAAGAACTTCATATAAGGACTTTGATATTTCTAACTACTTGAATTTTAGAAAAATTTAATAGTGTGCGGAAGATATTCGCTTAATCTTAAAGATAATCACTCTTCTTTTAAGAAGGAAACTATAAATAACTTCAAATCAATATTTGATTATAAAAATCAAGATATTTGCCCAACTAATAAAGCACCTATTGTCTTTAATCTAAACTCTAAATTTGTATTTAAACAATCAAGTTGGGGCTTGTCATTTGATTGGCTTCCGAAAGGAAAAACACTTTTCAATATTCGATCAGAGACAGTTCACGAAAAATCTTTCAGTAATAATCTTATAGCAAATAACCGCTGTTTAGTTCCTTTTAGTAGTTATTTTGAATGGATGAAAACCCAAGAATTTAAAGAAAAATATAAATTATTTACCAAAACACCAGTCAGTTTTTTTGCAGGTGTGTATAAATTAATAGAAGATACTTTTTATTTTTCAATTTTAACTAAATCCTCACTGGAAAATATAGAATTTATTCATAATAGAAATCCAGTCATTATTAATAAAAATAACGTAAGACAATGGTTTTCGAACGGTTATGAAGAGCTACTAAGATCTTCAGAAGTCATAAATTATGAGATATCGAAATAGTTATTTTCTAAATTTGAAGAAGGATAAAAGCTTTTCGATGCCAGAAAAATGTTCCTCTAGTCTAGAATAAACTTTATCTATTTTGTTAATGTGACCGTCTAATCTTTCATAGAGGTTATCGATTTTCTTATCAAGTTTGTTTAGCTTACTGTTTAGCTGTTTTATGCTATCAGACTCACTTGTTTTTGACTGCTTTTTTAACTTAATAACTTTATTCATATTAAAAATATATTAAATTTCTGATTTGTTTAAAGTATGACAAAACAACGCTTTAGGTAAACCTTAAATCAACTTCTGGTATCCAGTTTTTAAGCTTTTCAATACGATTTTTGGGTGAAGGGTGCGTAGATAGAAACTCTGGTGGTGCATTTCCTTTTTGCGCTTCAGCCATTCGCTGCCAAACTTTATATGACTCATGATTATCGTATTTGGCCATTGTCATAAAGGCCAAGCCTAAATAATCAGCCTCCGACTCTTGTAATCTGTTAAAAGGTAAAGATAGACCTAAATTTACTAAATAATCATCAGCTGAGGTATTCGAAAGGGCACCTTCTAAAGCAATATCTAAGATAGTAGTTCCGACATTTATTGCTAATGCTTGGCTGGCCCTTTCAACACTATGGCGAGCAACCGCATGCGCAATTTCATGTCCCATTATTGAGGCCAAACCATCATTATTAGCGGCAACATCTAAGATCCCTGTGTAAAAAGCTATTTTACCACCAGGCATACACCAAGCATTAAGTGTTTCCTTGTCATCAATTAATATGAATTCCCAATTATAGTTTTTTATCGAGTCTGATTGACCCATTTTTAAAAAATACTCTTCTACAGACTCTGTAACTCTGAAACCAACATCTCTTACAGCTCTAAAATTTTGCCCAGACTCTATTAAATTTTCTTGTTTTTTGACTTGTTCGTAGGCTTGAAGAGCTTGTTTGTTGATACTTTCATCTGAAATAATAGAGAGTTGTTTACGATTTGTAATAGCTACCTCGGTACAAGAAGGTAAAAATAAAGGTGCACAACACGCACATGATAATTTTTTAATAAAATCTCGTCTTTTAAGATTCATGGTATTAATATAATCAAAAAGATATTCTTATGACAACCTGTTATATTAATGGAAAATATAAACCTCTAAATCAATCGTATGTCAGTGTAACAGATAGAGGTTTTCAATTCTCTGATGGGGTTTATGAGGTCATTGCCGTATTTAAAGGTGAATTAGTAGATTTAAATCTTCATATAAACAGATTGTTTGTTTCTTTAAAAAAAATGAACATAAAAATTAAATTCAATAGAAATCAAATAATTAATATCACCAATAAAATCAAAAAACTAAATAAATTAAATATGGGTATAATTTACATCCAAATTACAAGAGGGGATCAAAATCCAAGGGAACACAAATACCCTGATAAACTTAAGCC
>CACLZM010000002.1 GCA_902611415.1 uncultured Alphaproteobacteria bacterium
AACAAGCTTTACTTGATCAAAGTTTAATTGTGGGTATGGGAAACATATACGCTAATGAAGCTCTTTTTCATTCAAAGTTAAATCCTCAAAGGCTAACTTACACTCTTAAAAAAGCAGAAATATCTCAATTATTAAGCTCTTGTAAATTTGTATTGAAGCTATCTTTAAAAAATGGTGGCTCTTCAATAAATGATTATAAATCCCCAGATGGAACCCTCGGAAGTTTTCAGAGTTTGTTTAAGGTCTATCAAAAGAAACATGTTATATACAAAAAAAAGACTTATAAAATAAAAAAAATCATCCAAAATGGGCGTTCGACTTTTTTTTCGCCTGCTTTACAAAAATAAAAAAATGTGTATAAGTTATTAACGCTTTTAGACGAATAACCTGTTAATAATAATTTTATATGCCACAACATAAATCAGCAAAAAAAAGACTTCGACAGTCCGATAGAAAAAAAACAATTAACAAAGCTGTAAAATCAAATGTTTCAACTCAGCTAAAGGCAATTGATAAACTCATTAAAGATAAAAAGGTAGAGGAATCAATGGCGAAACTAAAAGTAGTCATGTCTGTATTGCATAAATCTACTAAAAAGAAAATCATGCACCTCAATAAGGCATCTAGAACCATCTCAAAACTACAAAAAGACATAACCGCAATTTCAAAATAATTTTTTTTTTCAAGCAATTTTTTTTAAAAAAAACATTTTTTTTTATTCTTCTTTTTTAACTTTTCATGCTTAAATAGCACATCTTTTTAGAGGAAGGAATTAAGTTAGTGGAAGACGAAAAGCATCAAGGTGGCATAGATGTATCTTGGTCTAAGATCACATCTGAATTAAAAAAATCACTTGATAAAGATAGCTTCCAAAACTGGATTAAACCAATATATTTCGAGTCACATATTGATACTTCTCTTACACTTTCAGTCCCAACAAGATTTCTTCGTGATTGGATAATTAAAAATTATGCTTCTGTTATTAAAAAAGCATATATGGATCAAGGCCACAGTATCGATAAATTAGCTATACTCGTCAAAGAGAATAATGATCGTATTATTCCTGGCACTGAAGTCATTTATGAAGACAAAGATGATGATGAAGACACATATTATGATGATATTTCTGCACCATTAGACCCAAAATTTACATTTGATAATTTTATTGTAGGTAAACCCAACGAGTTAGCATACGCCGCAGCACAACGTGTGGCACAATCAGAAGTTGTAAGCTTTAATCCATTATTTTTGTATGGAGGTGTTGGATTAGGAAAAACACATTTAATGCATGCAGTTGCCTGGAATATAAAAAAAAGAAATCCAAAAAAAAATGTTGTCTATTTAACAGCTGAAAAATTTATGTATCAGTTTATTAAAGCCTTAAGATTTAAAAATATCATGAGTTTTAAAGAGCAATTTAGATCAGTAGATGTTCTAATGATTGATGATGTGCAATTTATTATTGGTAAAGATAACACACAGGAAGAATTTTTTCATACGTTTAATACTTTAATTGACAAAAAAAGACAAATAATTATTTCAGCTGATAAATCCCCCGCTGATCTTGATGGATTAGAGGACAGATTAAAGTCAAGATTAGGCTGGGGTTTAGTAGCGGATATACATCCCTTAACTTATGAATTGCGATTAGGTATCCTACAGGCTAAAGCTGAACAAAAATCTCTAAATCTAAAACAAGAAGTAATGGAATTTTTAGCAAATAAAATTACTAATAATGTAAGAGAAATGGAAGGCGCCTTGAATAGATTAGCAGTTCATACTTCAATTCAGGACTCAGAAATATCTGTTGACCTCGTAAAAGATGTTTTAAAAGATTTACTGAGGACAAATTCAAGAAAAATTACAATTGATGAAATACAAAAGAAAGTTGTTGAGCATTACAATATAAAACTTTCAGATATGCATTCACCGAGAAGATCAAGGTCTGTGGCGCGTCCAAGACAAGTTGCAATGTATTTAGCAAAGTCAATCACAACAAGATCTTTACCTGAAATTGGTAGAAAATTTGGTGGAAGAGATCATACCACTGTTATTCACGCTATTAAAACAATCGAAGAAATCATGGTAAATGATCCTAATTTAGCAGAAGATATTGAACTCTTGACTAGAATATTGCAAACTTCTTAAATGGATTTCAGAGTAAGTCGAGAGGCTTTTTTAAGAGTCTTAACTCACGTTAGCTCAATTGTTGATAGTAGATCTACAATTCCAATTCTGTCTAATATTTATATAAAATGTGATAATAATCAAATAGAAATTAGATCAACAGATATGGATATTTCTATCAGAGAATTTGTATCAACCGACTCTTCAAAAAGTGGAGAAGCAACAGTAAATTCAAGAATTTTAACTGATATAATTCGTAAGACAAAAAAAAACTCTATTGTAAAATGTAAATTAGAGGGAAATAGATTGATCATAAATTCTGATAACTCAGTATTTGAGTTAAATGCATTAACCGCAGATGAATTCCCAAAATTTGTTCCTTTAGAACAAACAAACTCATTCGAACTAACAATCTCTCAGATTAAAAGGCTTTTTCATAAAACTAAATTTGCTATCTCTGCTGAAGAGACTAGATACTACCTAAATGGTATTTACTTCCATACTGTTTCTAACGGACCAAAGTCAACTTTAAGGTGCGTCGCTACCGACGGCCACAGACTTGCAAAAACAGAGCTAGATTTAACAAATAGCATAAATATACCGGGAATTATACTCCCAAGAAAACTTATTCTTCAATTAGACCGCATTTTAGGTGATTTTGAGGGTAAGGTTAGAATTACATGTTCTGATACTCAAGTGAGTCTAGAAGCAGATAATTTTATTATAATAAGCAAACTAATAGATGGAACATTTCCAGATTATGAAAAAGTTATACCTGTATCCAATGACAAATTATTACAAGTTGAGGCGGAGCCTTTTTTTAATGCAATTGATAGGGTCTCAACTGTTAATCAAGATAAAACACCAACAGTTAAGTTACAATTTGAAAATAATAGTATTAAGATAATGGCCACGAGCACTGACAGTAATAAAGGCGATGAAGAGGTCGCAGCAAATTACGCTGCCGATGGTCTTGAAATACTTTTTAATTCAAAATATGTATTGGATTTACAAGATGTTGTCGAAGGAGATACTTTGATTTTAGAGTTACTAAATCAATCATCACCAGTAATAGTAAAGGACCCTAAAGATACAACAAGTTTATTTATTTTAATGCCTATGAGAGTTTAATTGCCCCCACCATTAAAGGGTATACAGCTATCGAACTATAGAAATTTCATCAACAAAAAAGAAATTTTTAACTTTGATCATACTTTGTTTAAAGGAAAGAATGCTGTTGGTAAAACAAACTTATTAGAGTCTATAAGTTTTTTATGTCCTGGTACAGGTTTTAGAAAAGATGTGTTACAAAATTTTATTTTCCAAAAACAGGTAGAATTAAAAACTTCTATTACATTTGATTTTATACATGAGAATTTAGAAAATCGCTTAACTGTTATACTAAGCAATAAAGATGAAAGATGGACCAAAAAATATTTTTTAAATGATAAAAAAATACAACAACAAAAACTTTTAGATATTTTTCAATTATTTTGGCTAACTGAATCAGATAAAGTTTATTTTATCAAGGATGCCCAGTATCAAATAAATACTATCAATCGAATTATTTGTTATTTTGATTCAAAGTTATTTGGTTTTCTAAGCAAATATAAAATTTTAAGAAGAGAAAAAAGAAGAATATTACAATCTTCTCAGGATATTTCATGGCTAGTTTCATTAGATAAACAACTGATTGACATAGGCAGAGCAATTATTGAGATTAAAAAAAAATTTCTTTATGAATACCAAAATTTCCTATCAAATAACAATAAACTGTTTTTTGAGTTTGAAATTAAGCCAAGTTTTGCGCTTTTAGAGACTGAGAGTTTTTTAGAAAAATTTCAAAAAAACCTCACTGATGAGAATCAATGGCCAAATGATCATAAACTTCAATCACAACATGATCCAAAAAAATCAGTTTTTGAAATTACACACAATCAAAAAAATATTTCTCAGCTATCTTCTGCTCAATCTAAAATGTTAATATTAAGCTTTCTTTTAAGTTGTGCGAAATTTCTAAATCGTAACAAGATTACTATTTTTTTAATTGATGAAATCTTTGATAACTTTGATATAATCAATATTGAAAAAGTTATTCAATACTGTGCAGAAAATAAATTTCAGACTTTCTTCTCAACCACTGATAACTTCACGCTTCAAGGGAAGATAGACAACTTAGAGATTAAAGAAATATTTTAATGACAGATCAATATACAGCTTCCTCGATAAAAGTTTTAAAAGGCTTAGAGGCAGTCAGAAAAAGACCAGGTATGTACATTGGTGATACCGATGATGGAACAGGTTTGCATCACATGGTCTACGAGGTGCTTGATAACTCTATTGACGAGGCTTTAGGAGGTTATTGTGACAGTATTCAATTAATTATTAATAAAGATGGGTCAGCTACAATATCAGACAATGGTAGAGGTATTCCAGTTGACCAGCACAAAACTGAAAAAGTCCCAGCAGCTGAGGTAATCATGACCCAACTACATGCAGGGGGTAAATTTGATCAAAATAGCTATAAAATTTCCGGAGGCCTTCACGGGGTTGGTGTTTCTGTGGTAAATGCCTTATCAGAGAGATTATCTTTAACAATTCGCAGAAATGGCAAAATTCATACAATGGAATTTAAAGATGGTGTTACAACAAAAAAATTAAAAGAGATCGGTTCAATGAAAAAGACGGAAAGAACTGGTACAACTGTCCAATTTTGGCCATCAAAAAAAATTTTTTCCAATACAACTCTTATTCTTAAAACATTAGAAAATAGAGTTCGCCAGTTAGCTTTTCTAAACTCTAACGTACGCATAACATTATCTGATATGCGCACATCGAAAGTAGAACCTATTGAATTCTATTATCAAGGAGGTTTAACGGCATACGTGCAATTTCTTAATTCAAGAAAATCAACTTTAAATAAAATTATACCTTTTAATGGCGAGTCAAATGGAATTAAAGTTGAAGGCGCTTTACAATGGAATGATGGATACAATGAAAATATGCTTTGCTTCACAAATAACATTCCCCAAGGAGATGGAGGAACACATTTACAAGGTTTTCGATCAGCACTAACACGTTCATTAGTGGGATACTCAAATACAGTTGCAGTTGCTAAAAAAGGCAATATCACCATTTCAGGAGATGATGCTAGAGAAGGTATGACATGTGTCCTATCTGTAAAAGTTCCTGACCCTAAGTTTTCATCTCAAACCAAAGATAAATTAGTTTCTTCCGAAGTAAGACCAGTTGTTGAGAAAATTATATCTGAGCAACTAAGTGCTTGGCTTGAACAAACTCCTGGAGAGGCAAAAAAACTAGTTTCAAAAATTATTGAAGCAGCAAGTGCCAGAGAGGCAGCAAGAAAAGCTAGGGAGCTTACAAGAAGAAAAAATGTATTAGAAACCTCTTCTCTTCCAGGAAAATTAGCAGATTGCCAAGAAAAAGATCCATCAAATTCAGAACTATTTATAGTTGAGGGTGACTCAGCTGGAGGCTCAGCCAAGCAAGGCCGTGATAGAGTTACTCAGGCTATACTTCCTTTAAGGGGTAAAATATTAAATGTAATTAAAGCAAATCCTCATAAAATTTTAGAAAATAATGAAATTTCTGCTCTCATAACAGCCATTGGTGCAGGATATGGTAATCCACCAAAGGATAAAGAATACAATCCTTCTGATTATTTTAATCCTGACTCAATGCGATATCACAAAATTGTTATCATGACAGACGCAGATGTTGATGGAAGTCACATAAGAACGCTGCTACTCACATTTTTCTATCAATTCATGAGAGATATTATAACCACTGGTCGTTTATATATTGCTCAGCCACCCCTATATAAAGTAAAAAAAGGAAATGCTGAGAATTACTTGTTAGATGATCGAGAGTTAACAAAGTTTTTATTGTTAAATAACAAGGATGATCTCGATTTCAACATTTACAATAAAAAGAAAAAAATTCAGTTAAAAGAAGAACAGTTAAACGAATTGATAGATTTAGCTTCTCGCGCAAATTCTGCTTATCAAAATTTAGATCTTACATATTTAGATGCAAAGTTTTTTGATCAAATTATTAATACAGGTATATTTTTCCAGGATTTTCATCCAAATAAGATAGAGAAGTCACAATTTAAAATTTTCTTATCTAATTTAAATCAAGTTTATAAATCAGAAAATATTAAATTTACATTTCAAAGTATGATCAGTAATGAATTAATTTTTTTACAAGAAAAAGAGGGTTATAATAAAATAATTAAGGTTGCTTTAGATAAATTATTACATCTAAGAGAGTTTATTTCTTCAGACAGCTTATCTCTTTATAATAAAATGGGTTTTGCAAAATCTACAGATACTTATTTTGGTATTTCTAAACTTTCTTCAAAAGAAAACTTTAACTGTAATGGACTTGTTGAATTTTTTACTGCTCTTTTTGAAATGAGTAAAAAAGGCCAATCAATTAGCCGTTATAAAGGTTTAGGTGAAATGAACCCTGATCAATTGTGGGAAACAACATTGGATCGAACTAATAGGAAATTGCTTCAAGTTAAGCTCGAAGACCAAATCAATGCTGAAAGACAGTTGATCATGCTGATGGGTGATGATGTGACTGATAGAAAAAACTTTATTCAAGATAATTCAGTCAAAGTAGCAAATTTAGATATTTAGTTGAATAATCAAAAAAACTTTCTTTTTGTTAATTCTTCAGATTTTTTAATTATACGTGCAATTGCTTTTGGAGGTCAGGCCGCCACTTTATTTATAACACAGTATTTTTTCGAAATTTCTAAGACAGTAGCAATGAGCTCTTGGATAATAGCTTTTATCTTAATGGCTAGTATTCTCTTAGGATTTTATTTAAATAAAGGAGATAAAATTATTTCTGAAAAACAAGTCTTCTTATTTTTATGTTTTGATATTGTTCAAATTTCAAGTTTGATTGCTTTAAATGGTGGACACACTAATCCTTTTATATTTATTATATTAGCTCCTATTGCTATTGCAGCATCATATCTCACGATAGAAAGAATAATAATTATCTTAAGTTTAGCATTAGTTTGTTTTGCTTTGATATTTAACTTTTATATTAATCTTCCTTTGTCTGTGCATCCTAATATTAATTTTACATACAGCCTGGCTATTATGATTTCTTTATTCATAAGTAGTATTTTTTTAGTCTTTTATCTTTACTACTTTTCATTAAATTACAAAAGTACCCAAAAAGCATATGAGTTAGCTAGTAAACAACTTCAAAATGAAAAAGAGCTTTTAAAAGTTGGAGGTTTAGCAGCTGCAGCTGTTCATGAATTAGGCACACCACTTAATACCATAAATTTAATTGTTGATGATTTAAAAAAAGATCAAAAATTAAAAGATGATTATGGGAAAGATATTAAAACTCTATTATTAGAGTTAGACAGATGTAAGGAAATACTAAAAGAGCTCTCAACAAACCCAGAGTCAAAAGAACTCTCTTCTGAAATTACAAATATGTCATTAGATGCTTATGTGCAATCTTTATGTGATCAATTTTCAAATAACTATCGAGCTGTGAAATTAGATTATAGATCTGATGAAAATTCTAAAAATATCAACATTAAAATCACACCCGAACTGAACATAGCGATGAATAATATTATAAAAAATGCCATAAGCTTCGCTTATAGACAAATATTAGTAATCACAGAGACATCGAAAAATTCTTATTCAATTAAAATCAGAGATGATGGTCCCGGTTTTGATAAGAAGTTTATAGCTAATTTTGGAAAACCATTCTATTCTAGCAGACCTGAAAAAGGGGTAAATATGGGCCTTGGCCTATTCATAACAAAACAAATGATTGAAAATCTAAATGGTGAAATATTAGTACAAAGTAATGATGGAGCAGAAGTAACTTTAACATGGCGGATTTAGAGCAAAATACATTAGTCAAAGACAAAACACTTTTCATTATCGAGGATGATAAACCCTTTCGTGAGCGTTTGACCACCTCATTTCAACGTAAAGATTTCACAGTAACAGCAGCAGCTTCAAAAAAAGAGGCTTTAGATGTTTTAGCAGGAAATAATTTCAATTATGCCATAGTTGATCTTCGTTTAGGAGATGGTTCAGGACTCGATGTTATTAAGGTGATCAAGGAGCAAAATCCAGAATGTAGAACAGTAATGTTGACAAGTTATGGCAATATAGCTACAGCTGTATCCTCCGTCAAATTAGGCGCTGATGATTACTTAACCAAACCTGCAAACATAGATGATATTGAAAAATCGTTAATGTCTGCTACAGCTACATCCTTGCCCCCACCACCTGAGAACCCAATGTCTGCTGATAGAATAAGATGGGAACACATTCAAAGAGTTTTTACACAGTGTAATCGTAACGTTTCTGAAACTGCTAGAAGATTAAAAATGCACAGAAGAACTCTTCAAAGAATTTTAAATAAGCACGCTCCTAAAGAATAGAAACTCACTACTTTCTTTGTTATTCTGCTTAAATGTCTAAGCCAAGACTAATACTTGTTGATGGTTCCGGATATATTTTCCGAGCTTATTACGCCTTACCCCCAATGAATAATTCTAAGGGCATCCCCACAAATGCAGTTTATGGGTTTTGCAATATGATGCTTAGACTTATTGAAGAGCATCCAAATGACAAAATACTAATCATTCTTGATGCAGGAAGAAATACTTTTCGAAACACTTTATTTCCTGAATACAAAGCAAATCGTGGCGAGGCACCAGAAGATTTGATTCCTCAATTTAGTATTATTCGTGAAGCTATTGATGCGTTTGGTTTAGATGTTATTGAAAAAAAAGACTTTGAGGCCGATGATGTTATAGCAAGTTACGTTAAATATGGTGAAGACAATAAGATACCCACCACAGTATTTAGTTCAGACAAAGACCTTTTTCAACTGTTATCAGCTAATAATCGCATCATGGATCCAATGAAAAATATTGAAATTGATGAAGTAAAGGTAATGGAAAAATTTGGTGTTGGCCCTGACAAGATTACAGATGTACAAGCTTTAATTGGCGATAGTGTTGATAATATTCCTGGCGTCCCTGGCATCGGACCAAAAACAGCCTCTAAATTAATTAATGAATTTGGTTCTTTTGAGGGCCTTCTGGCAAATAAAGAGAAAATATCAAATGAAAGAATTAAAAATCTGATACATGATCATGAGGAAAAAGCAAAAATAAGCCACCAACTAGTAATTTTAAAAAATGATCTTGAACTACCTATAACAATCGAAAAGTTAAAAGATTTTGAAGACTCACCTAAACTTAATGACTTTTTCAAAAAATATGAATTTAAATCATTAATTAGAAATAGCGCTCATGAAACAAAACCGCATGCGGCCAAAAAAAACTTAGAATTTAAATCACTTATTAAGACAAAAGATATAATCGAATATCTAAAGTCTCTTCAATCTGAAAAAACTTTAGCGATAGATTTAGAGACAGATAGTTTAGACGTCAATGAAGCGAATATCATTGGCATTTCATTATCTAATGCACAGCAAGCTTATTACCTACCTTTTAAATCACCTGAAAATGAAATATCTGAGACAGATCAAAAAAAAATATTAAAAGAGCTGAATTTATTATGTGAAGATCCTTCAATTTTAAAGATTTTTCATAATGCTAAATACGATAGTGTTATTTTAAAACGCTTTAATGTAAATACTATTTCTTTTCAAGATACCTTATTAATGTCTTTTTTTGTCAATAACGGTTTAACAAAACATAATCTTGAGGATTTGTATTATTATTATTTTGGAGAAGAAAAAGAAAAATTTAAAGATGTCATCAAAAATGAGTCTAAAAGAAATTATAAAGATTTTTCTGAAGTGCCTTTACAGTCTGCAACAAATTACGCTGCTCATGATGCTTATGCCACTTATAAATTATATGAGACATTACACGATCAAATATTAGATGCCCCAGATAGTTATATATATTTTGATATCGATAAAAAATTAAGCTTAGTCCTTCAACAAGTTGAAAACAATGGTTGTAAGATTGATCTTAAATTTTTAACAAAACTGGAAAAAGATCTAAATAAAGAAATTGAAAAAATTGAACAGAAAATTTTCAAAATCGCAGGTGAGGAGTTCAATATTGGTTCGCCAAAGCAACTTACCGAAATCTTCAAGAAACTTGATGTGAAGGTAACAAAAAAAACAAAAGCAGGAGATTTTCAAACTAATGTAAAAGTCTTAGAACAATTAGAAACTGAGGGAGTAGAGATTGCCTCACATATTCTACAATGGCGTCAATACTCCAAGCTCGTGTCGACCTATACATCTTCTTTAGCTGAACATGCTGATAATAACGATCGAGTTCATAGCACATTTAATATTGCAGCTACTATTACGGGCAGATTAAGTTCATCTGAACCTAATTTACAAAATATCCCTATTAGAACTGAGATCGGAAAGAAAATTAGAACAGCATTTATTGCAGAAAAAGATCATGAGTTATATAGCTTCGATTACTCCCAAATCGAGCTTCGTGTGCTTTGTGAAGCGTGTGAAGACCCTAATTTATTAAAAGCTTTCCAAGAGGATCAAGATATTCATCAAAGTACAGGCCAATTAGTTTTTAACAAAAAAACAATTAATGCTAATGATCGAAGAATGGCCAAGATTATTAATTTTGGAATAATCTATGGAATTAGCCAATATGGTTTAGCTAAACAGTTAGGTGTTAGCAATGCTGAAGCAAAGCTTTTTATAGATAACTATTTTAAAAAATTTCCAAACATTAGTGACTTTATGAAATCAACTACCGATAAAGCAAAAAAACTAGGCTACGTTGAAAACCTTTTTGGAAGAAAATCTCACATTAAAGACATCAATGCTAAAAATTTTATGCTCCGATCTTTTGCAGAAAGACAAGCTATCAATGCGCCTATTCAAGGCACAGCATCTGAGTTAATTAAAATTGCAATGTTGGATATTCATAGCTATTTAGAGAAAAATAAATGTAAATCTAAAATGACATCACAAGTCCATGATGAGCTTTTATTTGAAATTCATAAAAAAGAAAAAGATATTATTCCACAAATAACTAAGTTGATGGAAACATCACATCAAAAATACAAATCTTTTAAAACTCCTATAAAAGTCGACTTCGGTGGTGGCTTGAACTGGGGATTAGCTCACTAGTTAAAACTAAAAATCATCATCAGGTTTATTAAATGCCATCCAACGTTCTAGCTCATGGTAGCCACCAATTTTTTCACCATTAATTATTATTTGGGGAAATGTTTTGGCAGTTGGAAATATTTCAAAAAACTGATCACGGCTGTAATCCTCATCAAGCATTAATACTTGGGGGTTATGAGAGGATAAAACTGCCTTGGCTTTAGTGCAAAAAATACAGTTGTCTTTACTATAAATTTTGACTTCCACTTAAAAAGACTCGTCAAAAGACAAAGAACGATCTGTTGGACGTTGGTACTCAGATACCCTTTTTTCAAAGAAATTAGTCACATTTTGAACATCAAGAGCTCTCATGAAATCAAATGGGTTTTCAGTATTAAATACCCTTTCAAATCCAAAAAGATCAGCAATTCGATCTGAAACAGCTTCAATATACATACACATCATTTCCTTGTTCATACCAATGAGATCAACAGGAAGTGCGTCAGTAACAAATTCTTTTTCAAACTCCACTGCTTCTCTGACTATTTCTTCGAACTCAGACTGTGCAACAGGACCAGGGATTAAATCCATCGATTTAATATCTTCATCTGACAAGGTTCCTTTATTAAACTTTTCACTTAATGTTTTAAACATCAAAGCTGAGAAACTGAAGTGCATTCCTTCATCTCTGGCTATCCAGTCATTTGATAATGCTAAGCCTGGAAGCAAACCTCTTTTTCTAAAGTAATAGATGGCACAAAAAGATCCGGCAAAAAATAATCCTTCAACTAAACCAAAGGCAATTAAGCGTGTTAATAAATTTTGATTTCCATTCAGCCATTTTGAAACCCACTGTGCTTTTTTATTAATACAAGGAACGTTTTGAATAGCAGAAAACAGCTTATCTTTTTCTGATGGGTCCTCTACATAAGCTTCAATTTGTAAACCATACATTTCTGCGTGAATAGACTCGTTCAGCATTTGCATGGTTATAAACAATCGAGACTCAGGAATTAAAATTTCATTATAAAATCTGGATGCTAGATTTTCATTTATCATTGCCTCTGAATTTGCAAAAAATGCAAGTACATGTTTAATAAAATGTATCTCTCCTTCTCCTAGTGTTTTTAAATCTCTTAAATCATCTTGAAGAGATACCTCCTCTGGTGTCCAAAATGCTTGAACGTGTTGCTTGTAACGATCGAAAATTTCTTGGTGTTGAATAGGGAAAATTGATTTGCATCCTTTAGATATCATGACTTGCTCCTTAAATTAAATTGATTGAGAATCTTAAGCACTACATGTTACACAATCTTCTGGTTCATTAGATTGCGCCTCTTTGACATAAGACTCTTTTGCTTTTTTTTCAGAAGACACTGTTACTTTAACTGCGTCTACGGCTGATCGGCTTCGCAGGTAATACATGCCTGTTTTTAAGCCTTTTTTCCATGCATACATGTGCATGGAGTTTACTTTTCCAAAAGTAGGTGTTGCCAACCATAAGTTCATAGATTGGGTTTGGTCGATAAATGGCGCTCTATCAGCTGCCATATCAATAACTGTTTTTTGAGATGTTTCCCAAACAGTTTTATAAACATCTTTTAGGTCTTCAGGAAATCCTTCAATATTTTGTACAGAACCATTTTCCAAAATAATTTGATCACGTAATTCTTTGCTCCATAAGTTTCTCTTCATAAGTTCTTTAACAAGGTGACGATTTACTAATAAAAATTCACCTGAGAGAGTTTGTCTTTTATAAATATTTGATGTTTGTACTTGGAACGTTTCAGTATTTCCAAGGATAATACCAGTGGAGGCTGTCGGCATACATGCAGTGGTCAAAGAGTTTCGAACACCATGCTTTTGGATCTTCTCCATTAATCCCTTCCAGTCCCACATACTTGATGGTTTCACACCCCAAAGATCAAATTGAAATTTACCTTCAGATAGAGGGGAACCTTTAAAAGTAGAGTAAGGCCCCTTATCGGTAGCAAGTTCCATTGATGCTTCTAAAGCTCCAAAATAAATTGTCTCAAAAATTTGTTTATTAATTATTTGCGCTTGAACGGAGTCATAAGGAATATTCATTTTAAAATAAACATCTGCTAAACCCTGTATACCGAGACCGATAGGACGGTGACGACTATTTGAGTTTTCAGTTTTATTAGTAGGATAAAAATTTATATCAATAACTTGGTCTAAATTCTTAGTAGCCAGTTTTGCAACTTGATATAAGTTTTGATAATCAAATTTACTTTCATCAGTTACAAATTTTGGTAATGCTATTGATGCAAGGTTACAAACAGCAGTTTCATCTTTTTCAGAATACTCCACTATCTCCGCACAGAGATTAGAAGATTTAATGACACCAATATTTTTTTGGTTAGACTTATTATTAACAGCATCTTTGTAAAGCATGTATGGCTGACCAGTTTCAATTTGGGCTTCGATGATTTTAGACATTAAAGCTCTTGCCTTTATTCTTTTTAAGTCAGGCATTTCATTTTCATATTTTGTGTAAAGATCAACAAACTCCTTGCCATATGTATCTGATAAACCAGGGCACTCGTGTTCACTCATCAGAGTCCAATCAGCGTCTTCTTCTACTCTTTCCATAAATAAATCAGGAATCCATAAGGCATAGAATAAGTCTCTGGCTCTAAATTCTTCAGCTCCGGTATTTTTTCTAAGCTCTAAAAAAGCTTCAATATCCGCATGCCATGGCTCTAAATAGACAGCAAAAGAGCCCTTTCTCTTACCTCCACCCTGATCAACAGACCTTGCTGTTTCATTAAAAATTTTAAGAAAAGGTATCAATCCATTGGACTTGCCATTGGTTGACTTAATACGGCTACCGCCACCTCTAATGTTATGAGCATGAAGTCCAATGCCACCAGCGGTTTTTGAAATTAAAGCACAGTCTTTTACAGTATTAAAAATTCCTTCGATAGAGTCATCTTCCATTCCAATAAGAAAACAGGACGACAATTGTTGCATCTTTAAACCACTATTAAATAGAGTGGGAGTTGCGTGTGTGTAGAAACCCTGAGATAGGCTGTCATAGGTTTTCTTGACCTGATAAAAATCAAACTTATCTCCGGACACACATAAAGCGACTCTCATCCATAAATCCTGAGGTCTTTCTGCTGTTTTATTGTTTGATTGTAAAAGATAAGCTCTGAACAAAGTAGTCAATGCAAAATAATCAAAGTAATAATCACGATCATAGTCAATAATTTTTTCAATCTCTTCAGCGTTAGCTTTTACTTTTTCATAGTATTCATCGCGCAATAAACCATCCTCATAAAGATTTTTTGTTGCAATTATAAAACCTGGTGTTTCTTTATGCAGAGCATTAGCTTTAATCCTCCCAGCTAGATATGAGTAATCAGGATGTTCTACTGTCAGAGCAGCAGCTGTTTCTGCTAAGTAAGTGTCAATTTCATTTGTTGTGATACCATCGTAAAGACCTTGAATTGCCTTTTGAGCTATTGTAATGGGATCTATCTCTAAACCGTTTGACAAAATAGAGATACGATTTGTAATTTTTTCTAAAGAGATATCCTCTTTGTTACCATCTCTTTTGGTAACAGCCATTGTGGATACTTTGGCACCAATTTGTTCATTCAGTTGAGCAGTCTTATAACGTTGGTTAGCTCTTTGTTCTCTGTAGAGTACATAGGCGCGAGCTACTTTATGATGTTCACCCCTCATGAGGGCTAATTCCACTTGGTCTTGGATATCCTCGATATGAATCATATCACCGTTTGCAATACGTCTAGTTAAAGCCGCTGTGACTGTTTCAGTTAACACTGAAACATTTTTGTCAATTTGTTTGCTATCACGAAGATCAGTTTGTGCCAAAAATGCTTTTCTTATAGCATTTGCAATTTTGTCAGATTTAAAAGGTGTTATCGATCCATCACGCCTTACAACACTGAGACTTAGCAGGTTTATTTCTTCGTTTTGCTTATTTATAACTGTGTTTTTTGTTGAATTTTCAAGTGATTCTGCGTTATTTGTTTCCATTCTTCCTACCAAGTTAAAGTGTACTTTTTTGAATAATCACTAGATGTAGTGTTTATTGCCTAGTGACTATACAATCTATAGACAATCTTAGTCAATTTATTTTGTATTAAATTCTGAAAAGCCAATAAATTCAATTGGAAATTAAAGATTCAATTAACAAGTAATTTGAAAATATTCACAGGTTTTTATCAAATTTTCCAAAACTCCGAATATCTCTTAAAAAATACTATTTAGGTCCATTTTTAATAGCCCTAATTCTGAACTGATTCGCATTATGAAAATCAAAAACAATTCACATTTATGTTTAACTTTCATAAAAAATTCAGGATTTTTTAATAGATCTCTGTTTAAAATCCCTTACTTTCATTTGGTGAAAAAAATTCTAGGGGTAGGAACTGCTTTGGTTGATGTCATATGCCAGGTAGAGGACAGTGTTATCAATAATTTAAAATTAATTAAAGGCTCTATGACATTGATTGAGGAGTCTCAAATTGAGGAAATTAGGTCAAATTTCGATAATCCATTAATCACCTCGGGTGGATCAGTTTGTAATACTATCCATGAATTAAATTTTGGCTCTCATGAGGCAAGTTTTTACGGCAAGGTCAATGATGATGAGTATGGAAATGCTTTTGTTCAAGATTTACAAAAAGAAAATATCACTTTTAAAGGTGTTTCCAATAAAACAGATCTTCCAACTGGCTGCTGTAATATACTAGTTTCACCTGATGGTGAAAGAACCATGGCTACACACATAGGAATAGGTTCACAATTAAATCCAGACGAAGTTAATGAAGATATACTCAATTCAATTGATCATGTGTACATGGAGTCATATCTTTGGGATCATGAACTAACAAAAAAAACACTCAAAAAATTTTCAGATATTGCAAAATCAAAAAACATAGAAATATCTCTCTCATTATCAGACCCCTTTTGTGTTGATCGACACAGAGATGAATTAAAAAATTTTATAACTGATAATGTAGATTTAGTTTTTTGTAATTATGATGAGGCAAAGATGTTTTCACAATCTGAGTCAATGGCAGATGTGAGTTCTTTTTTTAAAAATTTTGGAAAAAAAATTGTAATGACCTCTGGTGCCGAGGGCGCATACTATTTTTTTGGGGAAGATGTAAAACATCAATCTGCTCACAAAATAGAAAATGTCTTGGACACAACAGGTGCAGGAGATAATTTTGCTGCAGGATTTTTAGATTTTTATTTATCTGGAAAACCTGTCGATGAAGCACTTAAGAATGGTAATAGAAAGGCTGAAGAAGTTATTCAGCAGCTGGGACCAAGGATAAAAAGAGCTTGATAATGAAGATTAAATCATATTTTATTTTAAACAGTCTATCTAAAAGGAGGGTTAAGTGGATTACAAAGTAAAAGATATTTCCCAGCATGTATTCGGGAGACAAGAAATTGAAATAGCAGAAACTGAAATGCCAGGTTTAATGGCTATTCGTGAACAATATGGAGAGTCAAAACCGTTGGCCGGGGCCAATATTATGGGCTGTCTTCACATGACCATCCAAACTGCTGTCTTAATTGAAACACTTGTAGCACTTGGCGCCAAATGTCGATGGAGCTCTTGTAATATTTACTCTACTCAAGATCATGCAGCTGCTGCTATTGCCCAAAGCGGCACACCTGTTTTTGCCTGGAAGGGTATGAATGAAGATGAATTTTGGTGGTGTATTGATCAAACAATTGAGGCAGATGGGTGGGAGCCTAATATGATACTAGATGATGGTGGAGACTTAACACTTCGAATGCATGAGAAGTACCCTGAGCTTTTGAAAAATGTCAGAGGATTATCTGAAGAAACTACCACAGGTGTCCTTCGTTTAGAGCAAATGGCATCTAAAGGAACTCTTCAAGTTCCTGCTATAAATGTAAATGACTCTGTAACAAAAAGTAAATTTGATAATTTATATGGTTGTAAGGAAAGTTTAGTAGACGGAATTCGAAGAGGAACTGACGTAATGATGGCGGGTAAAGTTGCTGTTGTAGCTGGGTTTGGAGATGTTGGAAAAGGTAGCGCAGCTTCATTAAGAGGAGCTGGAGCTAGAGTTCAAGTAACAGAAGTTGATCCTATTTGCGCACTACAAGCAGCAATGGAAGGCTATGAGGTTGTTACTATGGATGATGCATGTAAGTATGCTGATATCTTTGTAACTGCAACAGGTAATAAAGATATCATTACCCAAGACCATATGAGAGAAATGAAAGATCGTGCAATTGTCTGTAATATTGGACACTTTGATAATGAAATTCAAATAGATGATTTGCAAAACTATAAATGGGAAGAGATAAAACCTCAAGTTGACCAAGTAACATTTCCAGATGGTAAGAAGCTAATAATACTTTCAAAGGGAAGGTTGGTTAACTTAGGTAATGCCACTGGCCATCCTAGTTTTGTGATGAGTGCATCATTCTCAAATCAGGTTTTAGCTCAAATTGAAATTTGGGAGAATTACAAAAACTATGAAAATAAAGTCTATGTCCTTCCTAAAAAACTAGATGAAATGGTTGCGATGTTTCACCTGCAAAAAGTTGGTGCTAAACTTACTGAAATGTCCAAGGAACAAAGCGATTATTTAGGTGTCGAACAGCAGGGCCCATTTAAGAAAGATACCTATAGGTACTAAAATGAGAAAAAATTACATTTTTACATCTGAGTCAGTGTCTGAGGGGCACCCAGATAAAGTTTCTGATCGAATTTCTGATGCAGTTGTCGATCACTTTATCTCCAAAGACCCATTTGCTAGAGTCGCTTGTGAAACACTAACAACAACCAACAAAGTTGTTTTATCCGGTGAAGTAAGAGGGCCAGTCCAAGAAGACAAAGATGAAATTATTTCAAAAGTAAGGGAGTGCATAAAGGATATCGGCTATGAGCAAGATGGTTTTCATTGGCAAACCGCAGATATTCAATATTTACTTCACGGACAATCTGCAGATATAGCAATGGGTGTAGACTCATCATCTGACAAAGATGAGGGGGCGGGTGACCAAGGAATTATGTTTGGATACGCTTGTACGGAAACACCTGAGCTGATGCCGGCACCAATTTTTTATTCTCATAAAATCTTAGAGATAATGGCAAAGGGAAGAAAAGACGGTAGCTTAAAAGGATTAGAGCCTGACTCAAAAAGCCAAGTAACTCTTAAATACGTTGATGGTAAACCAAGTGCAGTTACATCTGTCGTGATATCAACACAACATGCTGATGGGTTGTCTCCTGCTGATGTTAAAGAAATAGTAAACCCAGCATTAAAAGAGTCTATCCCTGAAGAGTTATTAAAAAATTTAGACGATAAGGAATACTACGTAAATCCAACAGGTAATTTTGTTATTGGAGGGCCAGATGGTGATACGGGATTAACAGGAAGAAAAATTATTGTCGACACCTATGGTGGTGCAGCACCTCACGGTGGAGGTGCTTTTTCCGGAAAAGATCCCACAAAAGTCGATCGCTCTGCAGCTTATGCTTCACGATACTTAGCAAAAAATATTGTTGCTGCTGGTTTATGTGATCAGTGTACTATCCAGTTGTCTTATGCAATCGGTGTAGCCAAACCATTGTCAATTTATGTGAACACTCAAGGCACTAATAAAATAGATGAAGCAAAAATTGAGTCTGCGATACCTGACATTATGAATCTCTCTCCAAGAGGAATCAGAGAGAAATTACAGTTAAATAAGCCAATTTACGAACAAACAGCAGCTTACGGTCATTTTGGTAGAACACATGACAGCTCTTCAGGAGCTTTTTCATGGGAAGCTCTAGATTTAGTGTCCGATTTCAAATCGCTAGCTTAATTGAGTTTGAGATTTGCAGTCTCTAATGAAATTGAGTTAAAAACTCTGGCTAGAAATATATCTAGGTCTATTTCTAAAAACCAGATTATTTTTTTTGAGGGAGAGGCTGGCTCTGGTAAGACAACTTTAATTAGATATATCTTAAGTGAAATTAGCAAGTCAGAAAAAAAAACTTTTTACTTCCAAGGGAGCCCCACGTATCAAAGAGAACATATTTACAATTTTAACAAGTTTAATATTATTCACTTTGATTTTTATCAAGTTCAAAATAACAAACTAGATTTGGATGAGTATTTTAATGATAATTGTATTCTCATTGAGTGGCCATTAGAAAATCTTATGAAAAAATATAACCATATGGCCTTATCTGTTAATATTTCGGTTACTCAAGAAAAAAGAAATATAGAGATAAAATCAAGTAATAAAAAATGGCTTCACAAAATAAAATAAATCTAATCAAAATAAAAAACCACCTTCAAAATAAAAATTTTAAAATAGGGGGCTTTTTAAATTTCAAGTCTGATGCATCAGAAAAAATTTTCAAATTATGTAAAACAGCAAATCAATCATTACTTGTACTCTCTTTTTTAAATAAACCTAGCGAATATAAAAAATATATTAAAGCAACTGATGTTTTAATTTCCCAAAATGTCAATACGCCAAAAATAATTGATCAAAGTAATTTACATAAGTTTGTAATCATGGATTATTTCCCTATTGCAAATGCATCAAAATATTTCCAAAAACCACAAATTAAAAAAATACTTCCATTGGCTGTGAGAGCTCTTACAAATCTTCAAAGACCTAGGAAAAAGTTTTCAGGCGTTCCGGTAAAATCACAAAATAATTTACTTAATGATGCTTTGAACGGCATTGAGACTTTTATTGATCACTATGATCACAAAATCCAAATTGGTTTTTATCTCAATAAACTTGTGAAAGTATCTTTGAAAAAAAGTACTGAAAAATATAGAAAATTTAAGCCAACTTTAACTCACGGTGATTTTTTTTTAGATAATTTAATTTATTACAATCAAAAAGTTTATGTTATTGATCATCAAGATACCCACTACAACCACCCATTATTAGACATTTCTTCATTGATTTTTGATGCTAGGAGATCTTACTCTACTAAAGTCGAAGATAAATTATTGAAGCTTTATGCAAGAAGAATGAAACTTAATCTCAAGGGGCTTAGGTCAGATATTCATATGATTAGTCTTTTACGTAATCTGAGAATTCTTGGTAATTGGGTGCAATTATATAATGCTGGAAAACCAAAATATCTTAAAGCCTTTAGAAAAAATACATGGGCTCAAATATTTAAACATGTTGAATATTTAAGACTTTGGGATCTAAGAGAAATATTTATGGAAATATATAACAAAACAAGTTAAATGGACGCTCTAATATTAGCTGCAGGTTATGGAATGCGAATGGATAACTTAACCAAAGATATCCCTAAACCCTTATTAAAAATAAAAAATAAAACACTTATTAGCTATGCAGTTGATCTAATTAAAAACATGTCGTTTAATAAAATTTATATCAATACTCATTACAAACATAATATGTTGGAGAAATTTGTCTCTGAAAATTACCCTGATATTTCAATTTCTTATGAGGAAACTATCTTAGGAACAGGAGGTGGTATCAAAAAAATTCAAAAAAATGATATAGTAATTCTAAATACAGATAATTTATGGGACCAGTCATTTGAAAATGAATTAGAGGGATCAATTAAATTTTTTGAAGAAAATAAAAATTTTGATAATGTCCTCCTTATAAATTCTAAAAATTATAATTTTGATCTTGAAGTAAATAATGATGGACTTATTAACTTTCCATCAAAAATCTACAATACTTCATTTCAAGGTTGCCATATTATAAGAAAAAACTCTTTGCATCCTTATCCTGAAATTTTTAACATTCAAGATTTTTGGAAAGATTGTTCTTTAAATGAAAAAATCTATGGATATGAGACCACTGTAACCAATGTTCATGTTGGAACTAAAGATGAGTATTTGAAATACAAATAATCATTACCATATTAAGTATATGATAGTTGAACAAATAAATGACGATGAATTTAATCAAAAAGTTCTTGAAGGATCAAAAGATAAGCCCGTTTTAGTAGATTTTTGGGCTGAGTGGTGTGGTCCATGTAAGGCTATAGCCCCCATCTTAGATAATTTAGCCTCTGAAATGAGCGACAAGATATCTATAAAAAAAATTAATATAGATGAAAACCCTCAAGCACCAGCAAACTTCAGTATTAGAAGCATACCCACAATGATACTCTTTAAAGATGGATCATTGGCTGACACAAAGATCGGATTAGGCTCCGAAACAGACTTAAGAGACTGGATTAATAGTAAACTTTAGAAAATATACATATCAAAATATACTTAATTAAATGAGATTATATTTCGAATGTTATATATCTATTTCATATGGGAATGAGCTTAGTTGTTCCAAGCCATCTTTGGTTACAACGAACTGATCCTCAAGTTTAATTCCCTCTTTGCCGCCAACTTCACCAATATAACTCTCTACACAGATAGTCATATTTTCCTCAAAATTGGCTGAGTAATCCGCATTGCTAAAATCTCTATTTGGGTAAGCAACAAGTGGCCATTCATCACAAAGACCGACACCATGAATAATGCATGGATAATGATTATCGTAGCAATTATCTGGCAATTTCCAGGATTTTTCTGCGAATTCTCTAAAATTTAAACCAGCTTTAATCAGTGATTTGTTATGATTAATATGTTCTAAAGACATTGAATAAAGCCTTTTTTGTTCATCATTTAGACGATTGCCCTCAACAAAGGTTCGAGAGATATCAGCACAGTAACCGTACGGTCCAACCATATCTGTGTCAAAAGCAACTAAATCTCCAGACTCAATGACTCTGTTACTGCATTCTTGAAGCCAAGGATTTGTTCGTGGCCCAGAAACTAAAAGACGAGTCTCAAACCACTCCCCACCATTTTCAATATTGACTTTATGCATGTATGACCAAAGTTCTTCTTCTGTCATACCTGCCTGAAGTTTATCTCTCATTAGCCACATTCCTTTTTCAGCAGTCTCAATAGAAGCTCTCATACAAATTAGCTCATCATCAGATTTAATTGATCTTGCAAGCTCAATGTACTTTTGGGCGTTCACTAGTTTAACATTAAACTGTTTAAGTAACATTTGTATTCCAACTGGATCGGAAACATCTATTGCAAGGCAATTATTATTAGGTGAATGCTCTCTCATTAAATCTTGAACAGTGCCAGCCCATTTTTTTGCATTTTTATCAACAAAATTATTTGCCGAAAAAAAATCCCAACTATCAACTGCTCGAATATCATCAATCGTGCATAAATGTTCTGAGAGATGTTCGCTCTTTGGATAATCAAAAAGTATTACTTTTCCCTCTGCAGAAATAAATACAAATCGCACAAGTTCATGCATTGTAAATAAACTCATATTTCTACTGTCGGTTGCATACCTTATATTGATCGGATCAAATAATATGCAAGCACCAACATTATTTAACCGTAGTTGCTCTAAAACTCTATTGAGTCGGTACATACGTAAACGGTCGAAGTCTATTTTTTCTTCGTACAGTCTAGGTTTGTAAACTTGATTTTCAAAATTTTGGTTAATTGTTTCGAAAAACTTTGGTCCGATTTTACGGTCAGCAAATTTACTTGTAAAATTACTCATCTAAATGACTCTTAATATTATTCTTTTCAAATCTTAAAAGATGATCACTAAATTGCAATTTAAGTTTTTTTGCACTATTACTAATTTTATCAAGGAAACTAATACTTATTTTAATACTTTTTTGTTCATTTTCGGATATTTGACCAACATAGGTGATAGCATTCCATAATCCAAGTGAGTTCATCGGTGAAAATTTTTTCTTAGAGGATAATGATAGGTTTATAAATGAAAATAAAAATGAAGATGCAGACACTTTAAATTTTTTTCTAAAATGAGGTATATTTTTATTCAGGCTTTCTACAAATTTTTTGGGATCACTAAATTGATAGGGATTAATTTTTGGAAAGAATAATTTGAGAAGTTTCTTTGAAAAATCGTTTCCAGATGAATAAATAAAAAATAGCTGACCTTTTACATCTAACATTTTTAATAGTGGAATAAGTACTAGTTTAAGTGTTCTTTCGTAAGGAGATCTTAGCCTGAAAGCTTGAGATGCAATAATATAGTCATAAAACTTTGGGATACTCTCTAACTTACTTGGTATCAAATGCTTTAATGCAATTTTTTGATCCTTTCTATAAATAACCATCAGTGTCTTTTGCTTCGGTCTCAATATAGTTGAAGATGTATCCTCTTTTATGTCCCAATTTTTTCTTATAACCTCACCCATATTCATGAGTTGTTGATTGAAACTAAAACTTGTATTTCCAACTAATTCTTTTTTTATTAATTTACAATCTGTGAATCGATTATCATTAATCTCTCTGTAGGATGCATTTGTTATACAGAAAACTAAATTCTTATGTTCAAAAAATCTATAACCAAGATAATTAAGAAGACTGTTAATATCATCAATACTAATTTCTTTTCCAACAACTATAATTGGATCTTCAGGAAATTTGTCATGAACAGCCGATAACAATGTGCAGATAACTGAGCCATCTCCTGTCCCAGCATCAAAAATTCTAAATGAATCTTTAGTAATTTTAGAATTTTTTAAATACTTCGCTAATTGAAAAGCTATTCGACTTTTTTCGTTGGTAGAATTTACAAATGATAAATATTTATCTCTTGAATCAAAAAAATCTGACTTTTTTGCCCCCACTTTATTTCTCCTAGTTTTTTTTAAACTAGAAATGCATTGATTACCATAATAGAGTTAACTGGTTAGTTTATAAATATGACTTTAGAAACCTCGCTTTTATTGGGTATATTTGGCGCAGTTTTAGCAATAGCAATAATGGTTTTTGATATTTACAAAAGAAACAAATAATCTAACTCAAGTAACATTTATTATAATAAGACATGACCAATATTATAAAAACAGGTGGAAGCCACGAAACAGACGTTGTTATTATTGGTGCTGGCCCATGTGGTCTGTTTCAAGTCTTTGAATTGGGTCTTTTAGATATGAAGGCTCATTTAATCGACAACCTTGATAAAATAGGAGGGCAGTGCGCAGAATTATATCCTGATAAAAATTTATATGATATTCCAAGTAGGCCAGCTATTACCGGCCAAGAACTAACCTATGATTTAATAAAACAAGCTGAGCCTTTCAATCCCTCTTATCATCTCAATCAATTAACTTCTAAAATTTCTTTAAATGATAATGATATTTTAGTTGAAACCGATAAGGGCACATCCATTAAATGTAAGTCTTTAGTGATTGCAGCAGGTGCTGGTAGTTTTGTTCCAAGAAAGCTTCCTGCAGAGGGCTCACAGGAGCTAGAAAATAAAAATATTTTTTACTCTGTTAAAAAAAGATCTGATTTCCAAGATAAGAATATTTTAATAATTGGTGGTGGTGACTCTGCTCTTGATTATGTTATGGGATTTCAAGGAATAGCCAAAAAAGTTTCTTTGGTCCACAGAAGAAAAGAATTTAAAGGAGTTCAAGACTCTGTAAATAAAGTTATGTCTTTAGTTGATAAAGGCGATGTAAACTTCAATATGGGAAGTTTAAAAAAGGTTGAAAAAAATGATAACGGTAAAGTCACAGTGACACTTGATGATGAGACAACATTAAGTGATATTGACGCTATTTTTCCGTTTTTTGGATTAAAAATAGAGTTGGGCCCAATAGCAGATTGGGGCTTAAATTTAGAAAAAAATTTAATATCAGTGAATACTGAGAATTTTGAAACTTCTGTTCCAAGAGTTTTTGCTGTTGGAGATATTTGTATTTATCCTGGTAAATTAAAGTTAATTTTAAGTGGCTTTCATGAAGCAGCTCTTGCAGCAAAAAAAATGTTTGAATATTGCCATAGTGATAAAAAATATGTGTTTAGATACACTACCTCTTCTAGTGACTTACAAAAAAAACTTGGCGTAAAATAACTAAGATAAATGCTTATAAACAGTCGTTCTCGAGATATTTAAAGTTCTTGAAACACTGCTAACTTTTTCGCCAGTTTGCTTATATGTTTTTTGAATAAGGATACACTGCTTTTCTTTAATTGCAGATCCTTCGCAATTAACACAAGGCTTATATGGCTGTTTTAAATTATTATTTACCCTATTATAATTTGATACTTGTCTTTGAAATAGCTTGATAAAAAGACTTGACCCCAACCAATCTTTTACTTTTAAAACTTTATCTAAATTTAAATCATAAGCAATTTTATGATATGGAGTAGTAAAGATATTAAAAAAATCATTAGTTGTATCTTTAAAAATACCACTTAGCATAACTCTTGCGTTAGAATTTACTCCTTCTATTTCTCCATCATCATTAACAGCAATCAAACCTATACTATTTGTATTCAGGTATTCGCTTCTTGGGTGAAAAGAGTAAATGTTAGTGTGCTGAAATGAATTTAAAAATAATTTCTGTTCTACAGATTTTGCAGATAGTTTAACAAGAGCCAAAGTATGATCTTGTCTAGATGATGTGTCAGTTGAAGCGTCTATAATACCAACAATATTTTGGTTATGGTCAAAAATTGGACTTGCAAAACAGGAAAGGTGACAATGTTCATTAAAAAAATGTTCACCTCCAGCAACTATTGATGCAGACTTTGTTTTAAGTGTTAATCCTAATCCATTCGTTCCTCTATACTCTTCTTTCCAAACTGAGCCAGGTATCACAACCTTTCTTGCTTTACTATTATAAAATTCATTATCATAGAGTGTGTCGAGAACAACTCCCTCGTTGTTCGCAAAAGCAACCATAAAGTTTGTTCCAGCAATTTGAGAATGAAGAAGTTCTAATTCTGGTAAAATAAAACCTCTGATATCATTATACTCATCTTGGAGTTCATTTAATTTTGATGAACTTATTACACTTTCAATAGAGTTTCTCTCAGGACTTAAACCATTTTCAAAACATCTTATCCAACTATCAACAATTTTTTTATCTGTAAAATTTAAGGATATGTTTCTATCCTTTTCCAAAAGACGAGTCCTTTCAATTAACTGTCTGTAAGATTGCATTTTTGAAAATTAGCAATTTCATAAAATTATTACAACTTCTAAGATTGTTCAAAAAATGAACAATTTTTTGATTTTTTTCTGTTAAACAAGAGTATGCATCAATTTTGAACATTGGATCTGTGGACTTTTTATAGTTAAATAAATGTAATTTTGGGAGGAATTGATGAAAGCACAAGTATTACATAGCTATGACCCTGAGATGAAACAGGACGTTTGGGTAAAGGAAGAGGAAGTTCCAAACCCAAAACTTGAAAAGGCATCTGACGTCATTGTTAAAATTGGAGCAGCAGGCGTCTGCAGAACAGATTTACATGTCATCGAAGGTGAGTGGAGACATATCCAGGACCCTGATGATAAACTTTTACCATGTGTAATGGGTCACGAAAATGCTGGATGGATTGAGGAAGTTGGAAGTGATGTAGAGGGATTTAAAAAAGGTGACTCAGTTATTCTCCATCCAATTATCTCTGGAACCAATGGCACTTGTTTAAGTTGTAGAAAAGGTTTAGACACTCACGCTGAGAACGGAATTTTTCCAGGATTAAATGTTAAAGAAGGTGGATACTCTGAATTATTAAAAACAAGTGTAAGAAATCTTATCAAGATTCCGAACACATTAACCCCTAAAGATGTTGCACCATTTTCTGATGCGGGTTTAACCGCATATCGTGTTGCAAAAAAAGCAACAAGACATCTTTTACCAGGTGAGAACTGTGTTGTAATAGGTGCAGGTGGTTTGGGTCACATAGCTATCCAATGTTTAAAAGCAATGTGTGCTGCAAATATAATTATTGTAGAAAAATCTGAAACTGCACTTAAGCATGCTATGCCTCTTGGTGGAGATCATGGTGTTTTAATTGATGGTAATGAAGTAGATAGAGTTATGGAATTAACCAAAGGTCTTGGTGCAGAGGCAGTCATCGATATGGTGGGAGAAAAAGGTTCAACTTCAATGGGTCTTAGTATGACTAAAAATACAGGGTCTTATTATATAGTTGGTTACGGAGAAGATATTAAAATCAAATCCGTTGATATGATTATTTCTGAGAGAAATATCATAGGAAATTTAATTGGTACATGGTCCGAACTTTATGAGCTAATGGAATTGGCAAATAAAGACCTAGTAAGGTTATCCATGCAGGAGTACAAGCTTAGTGAAGCCAATAAAGCTCTGCATGATCTTAATAACGGTCTTGTAAAAGGAAGAGCAGTTTTAGTACCATAAAAAGTTTGTTATCAGATTAAGTTCTGAGCAAAAAACGAAGTATTAAGGGAGGGAAATATATGAAACTTAAAACTTTGATAAGCGCCTTGGCGTCTGTCCTCTTGATAGGCAGCCAAGTTGCACATGCAGACAAGTGGGGAGATCAATTTCCACACATCGCTGCTACAGGAGACATTCCTGGAATGTGTTCTTATGAGTCTATGTCTCAAAAAGACTATAGCGGAAGAACACTTACTATAAATACACACGCTATCCCTGTTATGGGAGAGCCAACCGCTCTTCACGCTGAGCAGTTTGAAAAATTAACAGGTGCTAAAGTAGAAGTAACACATACTCCTGCTGGTGACCTATATTCAAAGGCAATGGTTCCTTTCCAAGCTGGTCAGGCTCCATATGATATCGTCTTTGGTTTTTCAAACTTTATCAATGACTGGAAAAGATATTTAGCGCCCGTGCCACAAGAGTATGTGGACCAAATGGATGGCGTATCAGCCTCACACAAGGCTATCGCTTCATGGGACGGTGTTATGTATCAGTATCCTGTTGATGGTGACAGACACTATTTAAAATATAGAAAAGACGTCATCGATAATCCTGAGATGCAAGCTAAGTATAAAGCGGATACAGGTAAGGAATTAAAAGTTCCAACAACTTGGAAAGAGTACGGTGAAATGGCTTCTTATTTTAATGGTTGGGACTGGGATGGTGACGGAGAACTAGAATACGGTTCTGCTGAGGTTATGAAAAAAGATGACCTTATGTATGCTGCTTTCTATTCGCGTTCAGTTGCTTACGCCAAAAATGAGAGAACCCCAGGAGGTTTCTTCTTTGATTTAGAAACTATGGAACCATTAATTAATAACCCTGGATTTGTTGAAGCCCTTACAGATTGGGTTGATGCAGTTAACTATGTACCACCTGGTGGAATTAACTTTGGTCTTGGAGACGAAATTAATTCTTTTGGTGGTGGCCAGACCTTATTTAGTTTCTCTTGGGATGATGCTTTTGTTGCTGCAATGCAACCAGATAGTCCAATTGCAAACCAAGTTGGTGCCGCACAACTTCCTGGTGCTGATAAAGTATGGAACAGAGATAATGGAATGTGGGATGCTAAATATAACCAAGCCCCTTTCTTCGTTTGGGGATGGGCAGTTGGTGTTGCAGGCAAGTCAGAAAATAAAGACGTCGCCTTTGATTATCTTTGCTTTTTTGCAAATGGTGCCAATCACCAAGCAGATATCGGAATTGGTCGATTTGGTGTGAATCCATTTATGGAAGAGGACTTCAAGGCTGATGTTTGGACACAAATTGGTTGGGACAAAGATATTGCTCAATCATATGTCGACACACTTGCTGATATGGAAAAAAGCACTAACAGAGTATTTCCATTAAGAGTTCCTGGTACTTTTGAGTTCAACAGTGCACTAGCGACTGGAACTGCAAAAGCTCTAGCAGGACAACTATCTCCTCAAGAAGCACTTGACGAAGTTTATGCTGAGTGGGTGTCAATTCTCGATAGAGTTGGTGCTGATAACGTAAGAGATGCATATGCTGTCGGTGTTAAAATGGAAGATAACGAATTATAAACTATAATTTCGTTTTAATTAGTGATCGCTCATAGTATTGAGCGATCACTCCAAAGATTAATTTTAGAAATATTTAATACTGAATGAACTTTAAACATAAATATGTATTTTTGCTTCCAGGTTTAATAGTTTTAATTGGTATATTAATTTTTCCTATAATTTTTACGGTAAGATTAAGTTTATCAGGATGGAATAGTTTTAATCCTGGATTAGATTTCATAGGTCTAAAAAATTATATTCGATTATTCACTGATGATCCTCGTTTTTGGCAATCATTTTTTAGATTAAGTTTTTTAGCAATTACTACTGTTTTTCTTCAATATATTATTGGGTTTGCTTTGGCTCATATGGTCTGGAAAGACATTAAGTTTAAAAGATTTTTTAGAGTTTTATTTCTCATTCCAATGATGACCACTCCAGTGATCATGACTGTTATTTGGAGAACTTTTTTTCATGAGTCTTTGGGGCCTTTGAATGATTTTCTGAGTATCTTCGGTCTACAGCCACCATGGTTATCTAGTCCTGGTTTAGCAAAAGTCTCTATTATTGTAGTAGAAGTTTGGCAGTGGACATCGTTTATGTTCTTATTAATGTTGGCTGGACTTTTAAGTTTGCCTAAAGAGCCTTTTTTAGCAGCAGCTGTTGATGGCGCTTCCCCATTTAAAAAATTTATCTACGTCACCTTTCCACTGATGGCACCCATATCTATTGGTGCAATCATAATAAGACTTATTGAAGCTTCTAAAATTATGGATACAGTTTTTGTTTTGACAAGTGGAGGCCCAGGTACATCGACTGAGACATCTAGCTTTTTCATTTTCATAAAAGGGCTTCGAGAATTCCAAATGGGATATGCTGCAACAGCCTCTTTCACGTATCTTATTATTATGATCATAAGTTTGACTGTTATTGTTAAAGTTTTAACGAAAGTTTTGATGAGAGAGTAAAATGCCTAGATTATATACATTTTTGAAATATTTCTTTGTTGTACTTTGGGCTTGCTTTGTTATAGCACCGTTTCTTTGGGCTATATCAACCTCTTTTAAAGATTTTAATTCAGTTACAGGTGGAGCGACATATATCCCTTGGTTACAGTTTGAGCCAACATTAGACGGATGGAGTGTTTTATTTAAGCCTGGTTCTCAAGGCGGCATAAATATTATTGGACCATATTTCAATAGTATTTTTGTTACATTAACAGCAAGTTTGATCAGTATTGTGTTAGGCACATTAGCTGCTTACGCTTTATCTCGATATACATTCAAAGCTGGTATTGTTAAAAATAATGATATTACGTTTTTTTTTATATCCCAAAGAATTATGCCACCTGTTGTATTGTCAATTCCTTTTTTTATTTTTTTAAGTTCGCTAGGGCTGCTAGATAGTCTCGCTGGTTTAATCCTTGTTTATATCGTTTTACTAATGCCAATTGCTGTTTGGATTATGGTTGATTTTTTTAATCGTGTTCCTAGAGAAATTGATGAAACAGCTTTAATTGATGGATGTAACCCATTTCAAGCTTTTTTTAAAGTAGTTCTTCCAAATTCAGTTCCAGGCATGTTAGTAGCAGGTTTGTTTTGTATTATCTTTGGTTGGATTGATTTTTTCTTTGCCTTTATTTTAACTTTTACAAAAGTACAGTTACTACCAGTTAAAATTGTAGCATTAAACTCTTCAATTACACCATGGTGGAGTTTATCTGCAGCAGCACTCGTATCAGTCGCTCCGTTAATAATCGTAGCATTTATTGTAGAACGCTATTTATCAAAGGGTAATTTATCTGGAGCATTAAAATAATGTCTTTATTGCTGAATAAAATATCCTTTAAACCAACAGAGGAATATCACCTAAATGATATTAGTCTGAAATTCGACTCAGGCAAAATGTATACAATATTGGGTAGAACCTTATCAGGAAAAACTACACTTTTAAAAACTATTGCTGGCCTTCAAACACCTGACTCGGGATCTATAAATTTTGATGATACAGATTTTTTGTCAATTCCTGTTTGGAAAAGAAACGTAGCCATGGTTTACCAGCAATTTATAAATTACCCACATTTAAATGTCAGAGATAATATCGCTTTCCCTTTAAAACAAAGGAAAATGGATGAAAATTTGATTGAAAGTGAAGTCAAAGAAGCAATGGAGAAAGTTGGTTTGATTGGTTTTGAGTCAAGAAAAATTCAAGAACTATCCGGAGGACAGCAACAAAGAGTAGCTCTTGCAAGATCTTTGGCAAAAAAAGCAAAAATACTTTTATTAGATGAACCTCTCGTTAACCTTGATTACAAATTAAGAGAAGGTCTTCGAGAGGAGTTTAAAAAACTTTTTAATGTTTCTGATGAGTCAAACTCAATTTTAATTTATGCTAGCACAGATCCTTTGGAGGCGATGCAACTCAACGGTAATATTATTGTAATTGATGAAGGTAAAATACTCCAATCAGGTACAGCTAAAGATGTATTTGAAAATCCTGCAACTGCTAAAGTTGCTGAAATAACCAATGACCCAGCAATGAATATTAATAAATGTCTTATACAAGATAATTCTTTGATTATGAATGATAGTGTTCAAATCCAAATCCCTGATCAACTTAAATCAATACCTAATGGAAAGTATCTTGTAGGCATTAGAGCCACAGATATATACCTTGATGATCAAGGTTTTGCTTTTGATGTAGAAATTTCAGAAATATCAGGCTCAGAGACCTTTCTCCACTTGCGTAATAATAACTTAAAATGTGTAGCTACAATTGAAGAGGTAAAAACTTATAATACAAATGAGGTTGTAAAAATTAATTTTGATAAATCAAAAATTTATTTGTTTGAGGAGTCAGGGGAACTGCAGCATTCTCCTTATCAATAATAATGGCTAAAATAATTTTAGACAACATTGCACACACTTATGAACCCAATGCAAATAATCCAATATTTGCTCTGAAAGAAATGTCTCTTTCTTGGGCAGATGGTGGACGTTATGCGTTGCTTGGTCCCTCTGGTTGTGGAAAGACTACAATGTTAAATATTATGAGTGGATTGGTTAGGCCCTCTCACGGAAAAGTATTTTTTGAAGAAAGAGAAGTAACCTCTATGATTACCGAAGATAGAAACATTGCTCAAGTGTTTCAATTCCCAGTAATTTATGGAACAATGACTGTATATGAAAATCTTGCCTTTCCTCTAAAATGTCGACAATTTCCAGAGGATCAAATAGAAAGAAAAGTTAGAGAAGTTGCAGAAATTTTGAATTTACAGGATTATTTGAGTAATCGAGCAAAAGGATTAACAGCAGATCAAAAGCAATTAATCTCTCTTGGAAGAGGTTTAGTACGAGAGGATGTAGCTGCTATATTAATGGATGAGCCACTGACTGTAATTGACCCTGATTTAAAATTTCGACTTAGAAGAAAACTAAAAGAAATTAATGATAAATACAAGACAACATTGATATATGTAACCCATGATCAAAATGAGGCAATGACATTTGCAGATAATATTATAGTCATGGATCAAGGTGAAGTTGTACAGGCAGGATCACCAAAGGATCTTTTTGAGAGGCCTCAAACAACATTTGTCGGTTATTTTATTGGTTCACCTGCAATGAATTTATATAAATGCTCCGCAAGCTCTCAAAACGAAATTAGTATTGGTGCAAAAGCATTCAAAGTTAAAACAAATATTAATTCTAATTCAGATAATCTAAAACTAGGAATTCGCTCTGAATATATTACAGTTGAGAGTGAACATAGTGATAACTCATTAGAAGCTGATGTAATTGAAGTTGAAGATTTTGGAAATTATAAACTTATCACAGCATCTTTTGACTCATTAAAAATTAAAGCTAAAGTTAAAAGAGAATTAGATATACCTTCAGAAAAAGTTATTTTAAAATTGCCAGCAGAACATTGCTGTATATATGAAAACAATAAGCTTATCTAATAAATTTTTTTTATATACTATTTTTTTATTATTTCTTAGTACTCATACTTACCCCATAACTTTAGAAAAGACACCAGTATTATTAAAAAATCCTTGGGGAATGAGTTGGATAGATGATCAATTATTGATCACTCAAAAATCAGGTGAAATTTTCCTTGTAAATACAAACGATTATTCACAAACTAAAATTGATCACAACATTCCTTTTGTTCAACACGGCCAAGGAGGTCTTTTAGATATTGTAAGTGAAAAGAATTTTATATGGGTTACTGGCTCAATTAAGAAAAATGGCAAATACACAACTGCTGTGTATTCTGCTGAGCTTAAAGAAAACAAGCTCATTAATGAAAATCTTATATATGAGGCTTTACCATATTTTGGTAATGGTAAGCACTTTGGTTCTCGAATAGAAATTCTTGATGATTACCTTTATGTAAGCATTGGTGAAAGAGGAAAAGGCATGATTGCTCAGGACTCCTCAAATTCAATTGGCTCAATAATCAGAATACATAAAAATGGTGAGTATCCTAAAGACAATCCTTTCATATCGGGTAATGATTGGCTTCCTGAGTTATTTCAAATTGGTGTTAGGAACCCTCAAGGGATGACTTTGGATCCTCATTCTAAATCTATTTATATATCTAATCATGGACCTAAAGGAGGAGACTTTATAGGTAAAGTTGTCGGAGGGACTAATTATGGTTGGAAGAAAATAGGATGGGGAGGAACAAATTACTCTGGAACTAAAATTGGAGATGGCAATGCTTGGGAACCTGGTTTTTTAAAACCAGAATTTATTTGGGTGCCTTCAATTGCAATTAGTGGTATCAAATTCTATCAAGGAGAGGCTTTTCCAGAATGGCAAAATTCACTTTTGGTGTCCTCATTAAAATTCAGATACTTATCTGTATTGCATAGAGAAAATAATAAATTTGTTAAAGAGGAAATAGTATTTCAAGATAAAATTGGGAGAGTCAGAGATATGGAAATAGATAGATTGGGAAATATATATATTATTGCTGATGAGACTAACTCAAATTTATTTGTTTTAAAACCATAGCTTTAATCTATCCTAATCAAATGCGAAACATTTTACTTTTTATTTTCATATTTTTTAACTTTAGTTTATATGCGTATAATGAAGATGAAATTATTTGTATTGCAACTTATGAATTAGCTACAGATTTTTTTGCATCAATGAAAGATGAAAAAACTTCAAAGGAGATGTTTTTAAAAAAACAAGAATTACTGGATAAATACGAGGATGGTCATTTTCCATTAGAAGATATAGAATTTATGAAAACAGAAATACACTATGCTTGGTCGAATAATTTTGATTTCCTTCCTCCTATTTTAGAAAATTGTGTCCAAAATATTAAGTAAAATAAGTCTATAAATAGGATAATTACTATCAATTTTTTTTGCTATCTGTATAAAATTAAAACATGAAAATTTTAGTTGTGGGTGGCATCGGATACATAGGCTCACATATGTTAAAGCGTTTCAAAGAAACAAATTATGACATTGAAATTCTTGATAATTTATCAAGTGGACAAAAAGAGAACACTCTAAATTATAAACTTCACGTTTGTGACTTATCAGATAAGGAAACAGTTTATAAAATATTGTCAGAGCAAAACTATGACCTTGTAATGCATTTTGCAGCATCAATTAATGTTGAGGAGTCGTATAATAATCCAAAAAAATATCAACAAAATAATGTAATCAATACAATCAACCTTCTAGATTGTATGAAAGATTTAAAAATCAATAAATTTATATTTTCTTCATCTGCTGCTGTTTATGGTGAACCTGAGCACCTTCCAGTTACTGAACTACATCCTTTTAATCCAGTAAATCCATATGGTGATACAAAAGCAGAAGTTGAAAAAATTTTAAAAAGTTACGAGGAGTCTTGTGGTTTAAAATATGTATCACTGAGATACTTTAATGCTTGTGGCGCTCATCTCGATGGCACAATAGGTGAAATGCACGATCCAGAAACACACTTAATACCCCTTGTGCTTCAAGTTGCTTCCGGAAGAAAAAAACATATTAGTGTTTTTGGTGATGATTATCCTACCCCTGATGGTACTTGTGTGAGAGATTATGTTCATGTAATGGACATAGTAGAGGCTCATATATTAGCTATGGAAAATTTAACGAATACACACAAATCTCAAGTTTTTAATATTGGCAATAAAAAAGGTTTTAGTGTTAATCAAATAATCCAGATGGCCAAAGAAATTACTAAAGTCGATATTCCCATCAAGATTCAAGGAAGGCGAAAAGGAGACCCAGCAGAGTTAATTGCTGATAATAAAAAAATAATGAATTTATTAAACTGGAATCCAAAATACTCTGACTTACAGACTATCGTCAAATCAGCATGGAATTGGGAAAAAACGTTAAAAATAAAGTAAATTAGCTATTTTACTGTATCAATATAATTATTTTAATATAATAAGGCTGCTTAATTAAATACAATCTAATATAGATTTGTAGGAGGATAAAATGAAAAAAATCATAGCTACTTTAACAGCTATTCTAGCTATGGGATTTTCTTCTTCATTCGCAGGGACATTAGTCATTAATACTGATTTAACTGATCCAGCTCCAAAAGCAGCGTTTGAATGGGCTTTTAATAAATTCCAAGAAGAAAACCCTGACGTCACAATTGAAGTTAATAACTTCGATCATGAAGGATATAAACAAGCAATCAGAAATTTTTTAACCACAAGTCCCCCTGATGTTTTCAATTGGTATGCAGGAAACAGAATGCTTCCATTTGTAAGAGCAGGGCTTGTAGAGGATGTATCAGATATCTGGTCAGATACCGGATGGGTTGATGGAAACTTAACTGAGGGTATGTCTCACGCTAAGAAACCAATGACTATTGGCGGCAAACAGTGGGGTATTCCATACACTTATTACCAGTGGGGTGTTTATTATAGAAAAGATATTTTTGAGGCCAACGGAATTTCAGTACCAACAACTTGGGATGAATTTGTTGCTGCCTGCGCAACATTGAAAGCCGCAGGTGTTACACCAATTACGATTGGATCAAAGTATCTTTGGACAACAGCAGGTGTCTTTGACTATTTAAATTTAAGAACAAATGGTTATGAGTTCCACATGGCTTTGACAAAAGGTGAAATACCTTACACTGACCCTAGAGTGCATGCTGTATTTGACAAGTGGGATGAGTTAGTTAAACCAGGATATTTTCTCGAAAATCATGCCTCACTTGCTTGGCAAGAAGCAATTCCTCCAATGATTAATGGAGAGGCGGCGATGTATGTTATGGGTAACTTCTCAGTTGCATTATTTAAAGAGGGTGGATTAACAAATGACAACCTTGGCTTTTTCCAATTCCCAGAAATAACTCCTGGTATTCCTATGGCTGAAGAGGCACCAACGGATACGATGCACATTGCATCTGGAGCCAAAAATAAGACAGATGCTAAAAGATTCTTGATCTTTTTAAGCAGAGCTGATGTTCAAGAGGAGATGAATAAGACTCTAGGACAACTGCCAGTTAATAGCGGCTCTAAAGTTGATCCAGATCCATTTTTAGAAGCAGGTTTGAATATGTTAAATAACGCATATGCAATGGCGCAATTCTACGACAGGGATGCCCCAGCTGAAATGGCCTCTGAAGGAATGAAGGGTTTTCAAGAATATATGGTTAATCCTGATAGAAGAGATAAAATTCTTGAGCGTTTAGAAAAAGTACGCCAAAGAGTTTATAAATAATCAATTTCAATTGGGGTGGTTTTCAACCACCCCATTTCTTAACGTGCCTGATTCAACACAAATTACATATAGAAAGTCATCATGGTGGAAACTTAATCAACAAAGGTTAACACCATGGATTTTTTTGTTTCCAGGTTTATTACTATTTTTAGTCTATGTGATATGGCCAATTTTTAATTCTTTATATATTTCTTTATTACAATGGGACGGGTTATCTCCAGCAATTTACGTTGGATTATCAAATTATATAGAATTATTGGACGACGAGTATTTTTATATTTCGTTAATGAATAATCTTAAGTGGTTAATCTTATTTATGTTAGCTGTTCCAATAGGATTAGGCTTAGCAATATTTTTAAATCAAACTATTTTTGGTATAAGACTAATCAAATCTCTTTTCTTTTTCCCTTTTGTAATTTCCCAAGTTGTTATCGGAATTATATTTTCATGGTTTTACAATCCAAGAGGTGTCATTGGGCCTTTTTTAGATAAATTAGGTCTTAGTAATTATGCCATATTAGCAGATGAGAATTTTGCTACCTATGGAATTATCTTCGCAGGAATTTACCCACAAATTGCATACTGTATGATCTTGTATTTAACGGGCTTAAACAATCTTAATATAGATCAAATTGAGGCAGGTAGAATGGATGGTGCAAAAGGTCTCTCTTTATTTAAAAATATTATCTTACCTCAATTGAAGCCAGCCACTTTTCTAGCAATTGTTGTAACTGTGATCGGATCCCTAAGAAGTTTTGACATGGTTGCTATCATGACACAAGGTGGCCCATATGGTTCAACTAATGTTTTAGCCTATTATATGTTTGAGACCGCTTTAAGCGAATATGGATATAGAATGGGTTATGGTTCAGCTATTGCAGCAGTTTTATTCACAATAATGATGTTCTATATATTATTTTTTATTTATCGGATGTATCAAAGTGAGAAAAAAGGACTTTAAATGTTTCCCATACCAATTCAAAAAAGACCTTTAATTAACAGGATTTCATACAAAATACTTGTACCTGTATCTTTGTTCGTTTGGTTGATCCCTCTTATAGGGATTATGCTTACATCAATTAGAGGTCTAGGAGATATCACCGCAGGAAATTATTGGGGCATACCTAGTGAATTTTTATTATTTAGTAACATTAAAGATGTATTTCAAAATACCCCAATGTTGTCTTACATAATTAATAGTTTTAAAATAACCATCCCTACTGTAATAGGTGCTGTCGCTATAAGCTGTATGACAGGTTTTGCTTTAGCATCATATAAGTTTAAAGCAAATCTTTTTATCTTTTTCACATTTATTGCTGGAAATTTTGTTCCCTTTCAAATTTTAATGATACCAGTTCGAGACCTGACTTTCCAAATGGGTTTGTATGATACAGTTACAGGATTAGTTTTATTTCATGTTGCCTTTCAAACAGGCTTTTGTACTTTATTTATGAGAAATTTTATCAAAGCTTTACCAAATGAGTTATTTGAGGCCGCAAGGATTGATGGTACTTCGGAGTTTAATATATTCTTGAAGATAGTAGTTCCCCTTACAAGACCGGCTATCGCTGCTTTGTCTGTGCTAATATTTACATTTATATGGAATGACTTTTTTTGGGCAACTGTTTTAATTCAAGGACAACACGCAATGCCAATTACTGCAGGTTTGAAATCTTTAAATGGTCAATGGGTTACTGTCTATCATCTTCTATCTGCTGGATCAATAATCGCAGCAGTTCCTCCTGTGATAATGTTTTTTCTAATGCAAAAACATTTTATTGCTGGTCTTACACTAGGCGCTAGTAAGGGATAGAATTGGCTAAAATTACTTTTATAGGTGCGGGCAGTACTGTCTTCATGAAAAGTATTTTGGCAGATATTTTACTTGAGCCGGAACTAAATTCGTTTGATATTGCCTTACATGATATAGACCCAAAAAGATTAAAAACATCACAAATAGTAGCTGATAATATATGTGAGTCGCTAAAAGCTTCGGCATCTATAAAAACTACGTTAGATAGAAAAGAGGCTCTTAAAGGCGCTGATTTTGTTATAGTTATGATACAGGTAGGAGGTTATGAACCCTCAACTGTTATTGATTTTGAAATACCAGCAAAGTATGGACTTCAACAAACAATTGCAGACACGCTAGGTATTGGAGGCATTATGCGCGGGTTAAGAACAGCTCCTGTTTTAGTTGAAATTGCCAAAGATATAATAGAACAATGCCCTAAAGCATGGATGCTTCAATATGTAAATCCTATGGCAATCAATTGTCTAGCTCTCTCAGACTTTGTTCCTGATCTTCAATATGTAGGACTTTGTCATTCTGTGCAAGGTACAGCTGCTGATTTAGCGAGAGACATAAATGAAGATTTAAGCAAAATCCAATATGAGTGCTCCGGAATAAATCATATGTCATTTTTTACAAAATTTGAAAAAAAATTAGATAATGGTTTAACAGAAGATCTTTACCCTAAAATTTTTAAGGCAGGAGAGGAAGGTAAATTTGGCACCAATTGGGATGGTTGTTCAAATCACGTAAGATATGAAGTATTGAAAAGACTCGGTTATTTTGTTACAGAGTCGTCAGAACATTTCGCAGAGTATACACCTTGGTTTATTAAAAATCACCAAAAAGAATTAATTGCAAAATTTGATATTCCAGTTAATGAATACATTCGTCGCTGTAAAAAACAAATTCAAGAATGGGAAATCCAAGAAAAAGAGTTAATCAGCAAACCTCAAAAAGAATATAATAAATCAGTCGAGTATGCTTCGAGAATAATTTTATCAATGGTAACTGGAAATCAAGACACTGTTTATGGTAATGTTCTTAATAAAAATTTCATACCCAATTTACCTAACAATTGCTGTGTGGAAGTTCCTTGTACTGTTCAAAAAAATGACCTCACTCCACAATCAGTACCACCATTACCTATGCATTTAGCAAATCTAATTCAAACCAATATTAATGTTCAACAATTAACAGTTGAGGCTCTTAAAACTCTTAAGAAAGAGAGTATTTATCATGCTGCCATGCTAGACCCACACACTGCTGGTGAACTTAATTTAGATCAAATTTGGAAAATGGTTGATGAGCTACTTGACGCTCATGGTTCAATGTTACCTGTTTTTAAATGATGGCTAATCTATCGATAAAAAGAATTGACAGGGGTGATGGAAAAGAACTTATTTTATTTAGTCAAAACCCCATAAACTACAAAGTTTTTGAAGGCTTGCCGCCAATCTCTGATAATAAAACTCATCTTAGGTACCACCCAACTCGCTCTGAATGGGTAGGATACTCAACATCAAGACAAAACAGAACTTTTTTACCTAAGGCCCTTGAATGTCCGTTATGTCCAATGGAAAATGATGAAGCACCGAGTGACATTCCTGTTGACCAATATGAAGTTGCAATCTTTACAAATCGTTTTAGCTCATTCAAATTAGTCGAGTCTGATATACCTCATTTAGAAGTAGAAACTAATCAGGCAGAAGGAACTTGCGATGTAATCTCTTATAGTCCAAAACATAACGATGAGTTCTCTAAGTTACCTATCGAGAGAATTGAGCTAATTATTCAAGCACTATCTAACCGCACTGAAGAATTATATAATAATTCAAAAATTGAATTTATTTTACCATTTGAAAATAAAGGAAAAGAAATCGGGGTAACTTTAGATCATCCTCATGGACAAATATATAGTTTTGGACATATTCCAGAATTGATTAAAAGGCAAGCTATAGTACAAAAATCAAATCCACTCGAAAAATATTTATCGAATATTCCTAAAGAATTAATTTTAAAAAAAAATTCTTCTGCTATATCCTTTGTGCCTCGTTGGGCTAGATACCCCTTTGAAATTTGGATAGCACCTAACCGAAGGACATCAAATATTTTTGAACTTTCACAAAATGAGCAAAAAGATCTTGCTGAACTTATGCTTGATGCCTCTAAAAGTTTAGACAAAGTATTTGATGATCCTATGCCGTATACTCTTGCATGGCAGCTATCTCCTAAGGGTTATGAAAATTCTTACCATTTTCATGTCTGCTTTCAACCTATACGCAGATCAAAAACAAAATTAAAATATTTAGCAGGTGTTGAGCAAATCTCAGGTTTTTTTTTAGTAGATCTTCCTCCAGAACGCTCAGCTCGTATACTTAGAGGCGAAGAGCTACCTGATGAATAGTCAATCTTTATTTAAGCAGCACTTTCACTATTCTGCTGAATCATCATCAGAGGCACATGGAAGAGTGAACTTAATAGGTGAGCACACCGATTATAATAAAGGTTTCGTACTTCCAACATTAATCGAACAGAAAATTGAAGTAAGTCTGAGTCCTCGATTAGATAGTAAAATTGTTGGTATATCTGAAGAATTTGGTGAAAAAACTGTATTATCTGACTCAAATGTTGATGGAACCTGGATAGATTTTGTCAGAGGAGCTTTATATTATATGGCAAAGGAAGGGCAACTAATTAGGGGTTTAGATATCGCAGTGACCTCTAGTATCCCAACAGGGTCTGGATTATCTTCGTCAGCCGCATTTGAAATAGCATTGTTAAGGGCCTTGTGTCAAATGGTAGGACTTGAACTCTCAGAAACTAGAATAGCAAAAATAGGGCAACTGATAGAACATCATTTTATAGGAACTTTTTGTGGAATAATGGATCAAATGTCGTCATCAAAATCTAAATTTGGTCAAGCACTATACTTGGATTGTGAAAATTTGAATACAGAATTAGTGCCTGTGTTTAGAGATTATACTTTCATAATTATTCATTCTGGAAGTACGCGGAAACTTTCAGAGGGGTTGTATAATGAAAGAAAAAGAGAGACAGAAATAGCCACTAAATGTCTTAATGTCTCGTCATTACGTCATGCAAAAATTTCTGATTTAAACGTTATTAATGATCCTAAAATTTATAGAAGAGCTAGACATGTTATTACTGAAAATGCTCGAGTACAAAAGGCTGTACAATTTTTAAAAAATAATAATGCCCAGGCATTTGGAAATTTAATGAACGAAAGTCATATTTCTATGGACGAAGATTATGAAATTTCTAGTCCTGAATTAAACCAAATTGTTAAAACAGCTCAGTCACACGGTGCTTTAGGTGCAAGACTTACAGGTGCAGGATTTGGTGGTTGTACTGTAGTATTGTCGTCAAATACTCGAAGAAATGAAATTATCAACGAAATATTAGAACATTGTCCTAAATCCTATTTAGTCACTAATATAGGAAAGAATATTACACCTAGTTAAAATGAATAAAGCAAAAGTTTCAACAATTCTTAAATGCGAAAATTTACTTGGTGAAAGCTGTTTTTGGGACCCTAGATATAACTGCTTAGTCTGGACAGACATAGAAGCAAAAAAGGCATGGATGCTTGATGATAATAATCAAAGCTTTACATTTAATTTACCAGACAGGGCGGGGTTTATTCTTCCAAGGAAAAGAGAAGGCTTTATTATTGGATTTCCTAATTTTATTGCTATTTCTGATAAAAATTTTTCTTCATTTGAAAAAATATGCGAAGTTGAAATAACAAATAATCAAACTCGAATTAATGATGCAAAAGTGGATCCTTATGGAGGCATAGTATTTGGTACTTATAATGAAGATCCGGATAAAGCAAAAAGAAAGCCAATTGCAAATCTCTATAGACTCGCACCAAATTTATCTTTAACACACCTTTTGTCGAACATCACAGTTTCTAATGGAATAGCCTTTTCAGAAAACGAAAATATCATGTATTTTGCTGACACCCCAACCTGTCGAATACAAAAATTTGAGTACACTAAAAATTTCAATAAGTTTTATGAATTAGAAGCAAATATGATCTTTAAAAATGTCGGCGAACCCGATGGAGCCACTGTAGACAAAGATAATAATTATTGGTCAGCAAGAGTCAGAGGGAAATGTATTATTTGTGTTGATACAAAAGATGAGACAATTATAGAAAAAATTAGTCTTCCAACCAATACGCCCACATGTGTAACATTTGGTGGTGCTAATTTAAACAGTCTTTATATTACATCTTTAAGAGCAGATCCGACTAGTGATAATGAAGGTGGAAATCTTCATAAAATTGAAACTAGCACTCAAGGCCGTGCTCAACTTTTAGCTGATATTTGATTTTAAAGAAATTTCTTATTAACTAAATTTTCCATGTTTAATTTCGTCATATTTTTTAAATAGTAGAATATATTTTGTGAGGCCTCTAGAGACATTCTCTCTCTGCATTCCAAAGTTAATGCAGCATTATGAGGCGTTAATAAAATATTATCTAACTTAAAAAAAGGATGATTAGACTCTGGAGGTTCAGTGACAAATACATCCATTCCTGCACCTAAGATTTTTTTTGAGCTAAGGGCTTGATATAAATCATTTTCATTTACTATCCCACCCCTAGATGTATTTACTAAAATTGTTTTTTTTTTCATAAGATCTAATTCTGTTTGCGATATAAAATTTTTTGTATCTTCATTTAACGGTAAATGTATGCTAACAAAATCTGCTAGTGCTAAACCATTATTTTTTTCTATGGGTATACAGCCACTTTTTTTTATTAAATCATTATTTAAAAATGGATCATAAACATATACTTCCATATCAAAACCGAGACATCTCTTTGCAACTTCTTTTCCTATTCTGCCAAAACCAGCTATAAGTAATTTTTTTTTATATAATTCAAAAAAGTTTGGCAGTTCAGACCTTTGGGTAAAATTCCCCTCTTTCACTAATTTATCAGATAGAGATAAATTTTTCGTTAAATACAAAAAGAATGACATTACATGCTCAGCAACACTTACGGCATTAGATGTTGATGTAATACAAAGAGCAATTTTTTTCTTATTTAAATAATCTAAATCAACATTGTCATAACCAACACCATGTCTTGAAATAATTTTTAATTTTTTACAATGTTCTAAAATATCTTTATCCAGCCTTGATGTTCTTAGTAGAATTGCATCAATAAACTTTAATTCCTCTTGTAGGTTTTGTTTGTTAAAATTTGTTACCTCAACTATTTCTAGCTCATTTTCTTTTAAAAACTCTAACCCTTTTGGATGAACTGTACCTAATATTGCAATTTTCATTTTACTCTCTGATTAAAAGTTATGTCAAAAAAGTGTCAATTTTAAAAGGTTTTTCATTCAAATTATTTTTCTATCATGTAAGATCTATTATAGGTTTAGTTTTTGGAGGAATAATGAAAACCATCAAATTATCTTGTGCACATGCACTCTTTAAATATTTAATTGCACAAAAAACTATTATTGATGGTCAAAAAGCACCATTATTTCCTGGAGCATTTGCAATTTATGGCCATGGTAATGTTGCTTGTCTAGGCCAAGCAATGGAAGAATTTCAGTCTGACCTCCCAGGTTATAGAGGGCATCATGAACAAAGCATGGCATTGACTGGTATTGGCTATGCACGAGCTATGAGAAGAAAGCAAATTTTTATTGCTACCTCATCTGTTGGTCCTGGAGCTACAAACATGGTAACAGCGGCAGCAGTAGCTATGAGTAATCGTCTTCCAATACTACTTCTTCCAGGAGATACATTTGCAAGCCGATTTCCTGACCCTGTATTACAACAAGTTGAAAATTTTAACTCTCCAATAGAAACTGCAAATGATACCTTTAAGTCTGTGTCCAAATATTTTGATAGGATTACTAGACCAGAGCAAATTCTTGCTTCTCTTCCTCAAGCAATTCAAGTAATGCTTGACCCATCAGACTGTGGTCCTGCTACGATTGCTATGTCTCAAGATGTTCAAGGGGAGTCTTTTGATTATCCTGAGGTGTTTTTTGAAGAAAAAATCCATCAGATAAGAAGAATTTACCCTGATCCAAATCAAATTAAAGAAGCAGCTGATAAATTAAAAAATTCAAAACAACCTATAATAATTTCAGGGGGAGGTGTTCTATATTCTGAGGCAGAACAAACACTCTCTAATTTTTCAAAAAAACACAACATCCCCGTAACTTCAACTGTGATGGGAATTGGTTGTATGACCAAAGATGACCCTTATTACATTAGTGCTATTGGGGCTCTAGGAGAGGGTTCGTCCAACAACTTATCTAAAGACACTGATTTAGCTCTAGCTGTGGGTACAAAACTTGCAGATTTTACGACAGGTTCATGGGCAAATTTCGAAAATCCTAATTTTAAACTAATCTCAGTTAATACAGCCCGTTATGATACTACTAAGCATTTAGCCACTCCTGTTATTAGTGATGCAAAAGTGGGATTGCTACAACTATCGGAGGCCCTTGGTGATTGGAGAGCTCCTGATACTTGGTATCTAAGAGCAATTAAAGAGAGAGATGAATGGGAAGCATATGTTGCAAAACAAAGTGGCCCTACAAATCAAGAAGAGCCATCTTACGCTCATGCAGTTGGGGCAATTTATAGAAATTCAGATCCAAGTGATATCGTGGTAACAGCAGCCGGAGGCCTTGTTGGAGAGGTCGTTCAAGTTTGGAAGCCAAAGGAACTTAACACCTTTGAGACTGAATGGGGTTTTAGCTGTATGGGATATGAAATATCAGGAGCGCTAGGAATTAAAATGGCTAAACCCGATCAAGATGTCGTTGTATTTGTTGGAGATGGTTCATATCTACTTAATAATAGCGATATATATAGTTCGGTTCTCTATGATCAAAAACTAATTATTATTATTTGTGATAATGGCGGACATATGGTTATCAATCGTCTTCAATTAGCTAAAGGAGGTAAGGAATACATTTGTAATCTTCGTGCTGCAAGAGCTACCAATCTAAAATTCGTAGATTTTGAAAACCATGCTAAAAGCATGGGAGCGAATGCTGAGACAGTAACTTCGACCTCAGAGTTAGAGGCTGCTTTCAAAAGAGCGAAAGAGTCTGATAAAACATATGTCATAGCTATAAAAACTCATGGCTATGAATGGTTAGATGGGACAGCTTTTTGGGAAAGCCCAACACTTCAAGATCCAATAAATGAAGAAAACAAAAAAGCATTAGATGACTTTGAAACGGGAAAGAGTAAACAACGTAAAGGCGTTTAATCTTGATTTCTAAAAAAAAAATTGTCCTGATAACCGGGGCTGAATCTGGTATTGGCAAAAGTACATCTAAAATATTTGCCAATAATGGTTACATAGTAATAGGAACTTCACTCAAAAAAATTAACAACAAAATTAAAGACATTGAATACTATCAAATAGATATAACCAATAATTCTAATTGGAAAAGTTTATCCAACACTATCAAAAAAAAGTACGGAAAAATTGACGTTTTAGTTAATAGTGCCGGTGTGAGATTAAGCGGAAATTTAGAGTCAACCTCGATGAGTGAATGGACTTATCACTTTGATAACAATGTGACTGGAACCTTTTTGGCTTGCAAATATGCATTGCCATTGCTTAAAAAAAGTAAGAAATCTTCCATAGTGAATATAGCTTCAATAAACAGTATTAGAGGAGCAAAAAATATGTTGGCTTATGCAACATCAAAAAGTGCGATAGTATCTTTTACGGCATCCTTGGCTTTGGACTTGTCCAATTTCAATATTAGAGTTAACGCTGTTGCTCCTGGTGCAATTGATACTCCAATGCTAGCCTCTTTTAAAAAGGATTTAACAAAGAAGGAATTTGAAAAAAGGATGCGAGATAACCATCCTATTGGAAGGATCGGGAAACCAGTAGAAGTCGCAAGTGTAATTTATTTTCTTGCAAGTGAAGCTTCAACTTTTATGACAGGATTGACAATTCCTGTAGATGGTGGAAGAAGCATAAGATAATTTTTATTTATTAATTTTTAAAATAGTTACATCTGTTTGTTTCATGTTTTTTGATCCTAAGAGAATTTCTCCTTGAAAAGCGTCAGGTATATCAACATTTTTTTTACCATAATTAGTAAAAAATAATAGATCACCTCTTTGCCTTACTCTTAAATATTCCGGAAGTGTAATCGGTTTTAAACCTGCCATAGTCATTTGTTCTTTCATTATTGAACTTAACAAGGCCTCATCTGGCCATCCACACAAATAACTTCCTTGGTTCCCGCTAGTGATAACAGGAAAGCCGTCTCTTGATTTACCTTCAGATATGCCTGAGCTGTCTCCTTGTTCTCTCCAGACGTGTAACTTTCCCTTCTGTCCTTTCCATTCTACTTCTACAGGAAGTTCATAGGGCAGTGCATCTACTCTTTTAACTTTATAACCAAGTCCCTCTAGGCTTAAGTTTTCAGGAATTTGAAAATTTCTATTTTTTATTCCTGTTCTAGGACCAGCTAAAATTTTTGCTCCAGAAGAAACCATTTTTTTAAAAGTGTCAGTTTCAAGATGCACAAAAGAGGGAACAATAATTAGTTTATAACCAGTAAAATCAGCTTTTTTTCCAACAATGTCCAAAGAGCCACCATTAACTCTGACTGATTTATAAAAATCGATCATCAGGCGCGTGTAGTGGAAATCTTCTGTTTGTCCATCTAGCTCAGTTATCCAACAAGCCTCATAATCATGCAATAACGCAATTTCGGATTTTTGTGTTTTTGGTAAATTGAGCATTTGTATCTCATTACTTACTTGCATGGCCTCGTGACTACCGATTGCAGGTGTATTATTACGGTACATTAGTCCCGCATGCATTTGTTCTTGTGCAAAGGGTGCTTGTCTCCAACGAAAATAACTTACAACCTCAGCATCGTGAGCAAATGCCTCCCATGTCCACATCCTTACAGCACCAGCTACTGGAATAGGATTATATCTACCCCAATTAACTGGACCAGGTTGTTGTTCCATTATCCAGAGACGACCCATCCCTCTATAAAGGTCATGATGGTAAGATTGAAAATCAGGATCGCCAATATTATAACAGTCCTCAAGAAGTTTTTTATCTTCTCTGGCAATAGTTTGCATATTTTGAAGAAAGCCTAAAGGATAACTGTCCCAAGCAGCAATATTTAAATCTTTACATATTTCACGATGATCAAATTCTGTAAAGTGACCCATAAAGTTATGACTAATGGGCCTTCCAGGAGAGTAATCATTTAATATCTTCACTTGTTGAAGATTAAAATTTTTTACCTGATCAGAGCTAAACTTTCGAAAATCAAAATTATGAGATGGATTTGCCTCAGTAACTGTTAAGTTAGGAAGTTCGATCTCCTCAAAAGAGCGATACTCCATAGACCAGAAAACATTTCCCCAAGATTTATTTAAATCATCTATGTTTTGATATTTTTTTTCCAGCCAAATTCTAAACTCTCGCAAGGCAGACAAGCACCAAGAGTATGTAGTTTCATGGCAACCAAACTCATTATCCGTTTGCCATGCTTTTACAAAATTATTTTGTCCGTATCTCTCTGCTATAGCTTTAGTTATGCGCTGACTTTCTTGTTGATAACCATTATGAGAAAAGGAATAGTGTCTTCGAGATCCAAATTTTCTAGCCTGACCATTTTCATCTATAGCAACCATGTCCGGCATCTGGTCAACCAACCATTTAGGAGGAGTGGCTGTTGGAGTGCACATTACAATCTTCAAATCATGTTTTCCCAATATATCCACAATCTTATCCAGCCAATTCCAGTCAAAAACACCAGAACTTGGCTCGATACGAGACCAAGCAAATTCAGCAATTCTTACCCAAGTGATACCATTTTTGTGCATATTCTCAGCATCAGTTATCCACATTTTTTCAGGCCAATGCTCTGGGTAATAACATACCCCCAATTCGGGACTCTTAGACATCTTTAGTCGATTGAAACACCAGAGGAGTTAAAAAAATGCTGGTGATTTTGATGCCATTCTAGACGAATATTTTCATTAATTTTAATTTTACTATTTACATCAAGTTTAGCTACGATCTCATCATTCTTATCTAAGTTCATATAACATAATAAGTGCTCGCCTAAATTTTCTATATGTCTAACGGTTCCTTTGAGCTTACAAGAGTCATCATTAGACAAACTAAGATGCTCAGGTCTAATTCCTAATTTGGTAGCCTCACTTGGAGCTTTTAAATTAATCAAATTTAATTTATGTCCATCTTTTAAATCAATCATATTCATTTTTGGAGAGCCAATAAACTCAGCAACAAATTGATTTCTTGGAGAATTGTAAAGTTCAATCGGAGTGCCAACTTGTTCAATAATACCCTGATTGATAACAACAATTCTATCTGCTAGGGTCATCGCTTCAACTTGGTCATGTGTTACATAAACCATAGTTGCAGTTAATTGATTATGAAGTTTAGCTATTTCTATTCTCGTTTGAACGCGAAGTGCTGCATCTAAATTAGATAAGGGCTCATCAAATAAAAATACTTTTGGATTTCTAACTATAGCTCTTCCAATAGCAACACGTTGTCGTTGACCACCTGATAATTGTTTAGGTAGTCTTTCAAATAAACTTTCAATTTGCAAAATTTTTGCTGCCTCTAAAACTCTACTTTTGATTTCATCAATAGGAGTTTTAGCTTGTTTTAATGCAAATGACATATTATCAAAAACTGTCATGTGGGGGTACAATGCATATGATTGAAAAACCATCGCAACACCCCTCTCTGCTGCAATAATTTTATTTACCACCTCTCCGCCTATAGATATTTCTCCTTCTGTTATATCTTCTAGTCCAGCAATCATTCTAAGGAGTGTAGACTTACCACAACCAGATGGTCCAACAAAAACAATGAACTCACCAGAGCTGATATCAAGGTCTACACCATGGATCACTTCAGTTTTATCATAAGTTTTTTTTACATTTTTAAGGTTTAAATTAGCCATAATACCCTGAAAACTTTAGCATTTTTTGTATAAATATACATCAGTGACTATAGTTTTAATTTAGGCTAAATACTTTGAGAATTCATAATAAGATTTTTTTGGAATTCGTTTAAAGTTATCGAAATCAACATAGACCAACCCAAATCTCTTAGTGTAGCCAAATGCCCATTCATAATTATCAAGCAATGACCAAGCAAAATATCCCTTAACAGAATAACCTTCATTCAAACAGCTTAATATTTGTTTTAAATGTAAATTAAAAAATTCTATTCGATCTTCGTCACAAACCTCTCCATTTGAAGTTGGTTTATCGTTATTTGCCATCCCATTTTCAGTAATATATATTGGAATTTTATTATCATATTCTTTATGAATTCTTTTAATAAAGTAGTTTAATCCCTCAGGATAAAATTCCCATCCCATATCTGTTTTTTTTAGCGTTCCACTACTACACTCATAATTAATACCATCTTCTGATTTTTTATATTTGATTAATGAGCGGGTATAATAATTCAATCCTATCCAATCAATTGGTGAAGATATTAATTCTAATTGTGTTTTATAATTTTCTGGTAAGTATTTTTCTAGAATAGATAAAGCTAATTCTGGATATTTACCTTTAAAGATGGCATCAGAAAACCATCTATTATGAATTTCATCAAAGAGTTTTGTTGCTTGAATATTTTCTTCATTATTATCTATGGATTGACCGAACTGATTATTTAAAACTATACCTATCTGATGAGTACTACAGGACCTTATTGCTTCAACAGATTGCGAGTGTGCAAATAAAATATTATGCATAGTTTTAGCAGCTATTTGGATATTTTTAATTCCTGGCGCATGCTCTCCAAGATAATGACTTAACCAAGAAACACACCAAGGTTCATTAATGGTTGAAATTTTTTCGAATTGATCTCCAAATGTTTTTGATATGAAAAAAGATAAATCTCCAAAATGCTTACAGGTTTCTTGATTCTCCCAACCTTTAATTTTTTGAAATCTTATGGGAAGATCCCAATGATAGATTGTTGGGAAAGCCTCCAAATCGCAATTATTTATCTCTTCTAATAATCGCTTGTAAAAATCTACACCCTTTAAATTCACATCTTTGTTGTTGTCTGGAAACAATCTAGGCCAAGCAAATGAGAAACGATAGGTCTTAAAACCCGCATCCTTTATAAGTTTAATATCCTCTTTGAAATATTCAATATGATTACAAGCAAGCCTACCATCAATGCCATTCAATTTTTTCTCAGCAAAATCGTCCCAAATTGATTTACCACAATTACCATACATAGTTCCCTCAATCTGATAAGAGGAAGTAGCCACTCCTAATTTAAAATCCTTAGGAAACTCTTGTAAAAGAGATAAGTTAATCAATTCTAATTTTGTTATTAGAATGAAATAAATTAGTTTTGTTTAAATCAAATTTAATTTTAACATCATCACCAACCTTAATTAAGCTATTTCCTGATGTCTCAACTACTATTGGGTCACCCTCGTTATCTAAATAAATAAAAGTGTTTGAGCCTAATTTCTCCACAACGAAAGCTTTACCTCGGAAATCATATTCTGAGTCACCAGTAATAATTATATCCTCGGGTCTAATACCAAAAATTATATCAGTATTTTCATTTGATTTAATTGTTTTTGAAATTGTAATCTTTGAACCTAAAACATTTATTTCAACTTTATCTTTATCTACTGATAAAATTTTAGCATTGACAAAATTCATCTTTGGAGAGCCAATGAAACCTGCAACAAATAAGTTTTTAGGATTATTATATAATTCTATAGGCTTACCTTGTTGAGAAATCTCACCTTGATCTAAGACAACAATCTCATCAGATAAGGTCATTGCCTCAGTTTGGTCATGAGTTACATAAACCATTGTTGCATCCAAGTGATCGTGCAATTTTGCTAATTCAATTCTCATTTGAACTCTCAAAGCGGCATCTAAATTAGATAAAGGTTCATCAAATAAAAAGACTTTAGGTTTTCTAGTTATTGCTCTACCGATAGCAACTCTTTGTCTTTGACCTCCTGATAACTGTTTAGGCTTTCTCAGAAGATAATCTTCAATTTGTAAAATTTTTGCAGCCTCATGCACTCTATTTATAACTTCATCTTTAGGTCTTTTTTCTAATTTCAGCCCAAATGCCATATTATCAAATACAGTCATATGGGGATAAAGAGCATATGATTGAAAAACCATAGCGATATTTCTTTCTTTGGGAGGGAGGTTATTTACTTCTTCTCCACCAATCGATATTTTACCCGAATTAGTTTCTTCTAACCCAGCTATCATTCTTAATAATGTAGACTTTCCACATCCAGATGGCCCAACTAGTGTTGTGAATGACTGACTTTTAATGTTGAGCGAAAAATCCTTTATAACATGGGTTTTTCCAAAAAATTTATTAATTGAGTTTAGTTCTATATCTGCCATTAGTTTAAGTATCCTAAAAATTTTGATTGTTTATATATCATAGTATTTAAAAGTTCCTCAGCTTTAATTGCATCATCAACAATAGGATCTGATAAAAGAGCTAAATACGCACCATGTTTTGACTTATTTAAAATCGCTTCTGTTGTTAATTGTATGACTCCTGTTTGCGAGTTTAAAAGCGCCCCAAATGTTTTAGGATAATTTTCTAATTTCTTACCATTTGCACCTTTCTTGTTAATAACAGCTGGTACTTCTACTACAATATCATTTGGTAAATACTCAATTAAATTATTATTTGGGATATTTACTGCATGTTCAAGTCTATTATCATCTTTTATAATACTCTCAATAATTGGCACAACTCTCTCATCAAGTTTTGGTTTGCTATTATCAAAAAACCTCCCATACAAAAAGTCATCTTCATAAAAATTTAAACATCTATTTTTATATTTTTTATAAAAATCTGAAATGCCATCGTGATCAGCCACGCTAAAAGCCCATTGCATGTATTCTCCTACATGACTGTCTGTAGTGATGGGAAGATAAGAATATTTTTTAAATAACTCAAAGAAGACTCCTCTTTCAGCTCCAGGGTCTGACTCAAAACCTTCGTGATCATTAATTAAGTTAGAGTAGTAGCTATTAAATTTATCTCGAATAATTGGATATCCATCTTTTTTGGTATCTTTATACTTGACATCTAATAGGATACTAAAATGATTTAGTCCACCTGCTTCAAATTCTATATTGTCGAGGTCTGTATTGAGCAACATTGGTAATTGTCTTTCCATAGAATGAATTTCGTGGCACAAGCCAATTATATTTAGATTTGGAAATTTTGTTGTAAGAGCATGACATATTCTTTGCATCGGGTTCGAATAATTAAATACAAAAGCGTCGGGGCAAATCTTTTCTATATCCTCACAAATTTCAATTATCACAGGTATAATTCTTAAAGCATGAAACAGGCCTCCAGGACCTCCGTTCTCTCCATAAATTTGTTTAAAACCATATTCAACTGGTATCCCCCAATCTTGTTCCCAGAGTTCAAATCTATTTCCAACTTCAATTGAGATTAAACAAAAATTAGCACCTTTGAGAGCTTCTTCTCTAGAAGTAGTAGCTTCAATTTGAAAATCTACCTGAAGTTTTTCTTTATAATTTTCAGCAATTTTTCTTGTTTTTTCAACTGCCTCGGGTCTTATGTCATGGAGGACGATAGTGGATCCTTTAAGGATTTGAGATTTATAAAAGTCTCCAATTATCTTCAAACCAAAGTTAGTGCTTCCCGCACCTATTATTACAATTCTCTTTCCCATAATTTATTTACCTACTATAACTAGCCTTTTACTGACCCAGCTACAAGCCCTCTTATAAAATATCTTTGAAGGGAAAAGAAAATAAATAAAGGGACCGTCATAGATACAAAGGCACCTGTTGTTAAAATTTCCCAATTTTCTCCTCTTGATCCAAGAAGCTCTTTTAACTTTGCTGTTAAAATAATTTCACTTGGGTGCTTGTCTAAAAAAACTAAACCAACAAGCAAATCATTCCACACCCACAAAAATTGTAATATAAAAATCGATGCAAAAGACGGTATTGATAATGGCACTACTATTTTTTTAAAAGTATCATAATGTGTCGCTCCATCAACTCTAGCTGCCTCGATCATTTCGCTAGGTAGTGTTTTTAGAAAATTCCATAATAAAAAAGTAGTTGATGCAAGACCAAATCCAGTATGTGCCATCCAGATACCAGGATAAGATTTAGCAGAGACACCGAATAATGCCCCAAAGTCATTGTATATTGTTAGTACAGGTATTAAGCACATCTGCAACGGAACAACAAGAGATGCTATTATAGTAGCTAGTAAAAGATCTCTACCGTAAAATTTCATCCAAGTAAGCGCATACGCAAAATAAGAACAGATTATTAAAGGTATTAAAGTTGCAGGAAGTGCTACTGCAAAAGTATTTAAAAATGCCTGTCCTAATCCCTCTTTAAGAAGCACCTCTTTGTAATTATCAAGCGTAAAGCTCGGAGGGCTCTTGGCTGATACAAAAATTCTTTTGCCTTTTTTCTTTTTAAATTCTTCTTTTGACTTCCAAATATAATCACCATTTTCAAAAACTGTTATTTCTGTTTTATCTTTAAATAATGCGGTCTCACCGACCTCATATTCGTCAATGTTTTTAGAGGTAACCCCAAACCGATAAATCTCTTTACCCTGTTTTTCATCAAATAAATTACTTTTTATAAAATAGTAATCTCCTTCTTTGATTTGGTCTTCTTTACCTTTTGTACGGTATATTTCATTGACCTCAGTAGTGGTAAAGGAGGTCCACCACCCACTTATAGCTAAAACATCTTTATCTCTTAGAGAGCTGATAAATAGCCCAAATGTTGGAACAATCCATGCTATTACAAATAATAATAATAAAAGTTGGGAGAATACTTTAGTAAATGTAAGTTTTTTCATACTTTTTGCTCTTGTTTATGTCTGTACAGGTTCCAAGCTAATATTGGGATAACTCCAATCAAGATACAAAAAGCAAGTACACTTCCCCTACCTGAGTCACCGCCACCTCTGAACATCCAATCATACATCAAATTTGCTAGAACTTCTGTTTGCCACTGACCATTGGTCATTGCATATATAATGTCGAAAACTTTTAAAACTAGAATTGTAATTATTGTCCAAATCACCAAGATAGTTTGCTCTAGATATGGAATGATAATTGACCAGAAAATTTTCAACTCACTGGCACCATCTATCCTAGCGGCATCTAGTGTTTCATTAGGAATACTCCTAAGTGCTGCACTAAAAATAACTAGGGCAAGACCAGTTTGTATCCATATCATAATTGCCATTAAAAAAAGATTATTCCATATAGGAATTGTTAACCATGCTTGCGGTTCAAAACCCAAAGCAACTGCTATTGCATTTAATAGTCCAATTTGTTGATCACCAGGCCCTCTGTAGTCATACATAAATTTCCATATCACACCTGCTCCAACAAATGAAATTGCCATAGGCATAAAAATTATTGACTTTGCAATTGACCCCCACCAAATTCTATCTGCTAGATTTGCTATAACTAAACCAAAAAAAGTACTTAACGTTGGAACAACAATTAACCAGCCCAAATTATTTATAATACTTCTTTTAAAATCAGGATCATTAATAGCCCAATTATAATTGAAAAGTCCCACAAAGTTTTCACCAACTTTATCGTAAAAACTTAACCTTATAGTTTCAAATACAGGATAAATTATAAAAACAAATAACACTATAAAAGCAGGTGCTATAAAAATAATAACCCTTATAGAATTTTCAAACGCAAAATTTTTAGATGCTTTTACTCTAATATAATCTAATAAAAAATTTGATAAATGAAAAAATAATACAAAAAAGAGAACTCCAATAAGAACGGTAATTGCAAGGGAGAAAATACTCATTGTATTAGAAAGAAGCTAAGGGCAAATAATACACTATTCGCCCTTAGTTTAGAAATTAACTATTTTTTATTGACCAGCTTCCCAGCTAGCTTGTATTTCGTCAGCAACGTCCTTGGCTGATTTACCATTAGTATAATCAACCATACCGGTCCAGAAAGATCCTGCTCCAACCCAACCAGGCATCAAGTCTGATCCATCAAACCTGAAAGTTGTTGCATTCATTAAGATTTCATGAAGACCTCTGAATGTATCACTAGAGTATTTACTGGTATCCACATATTTATGAGGTGTTAAAAAGCCACCTTTTTCCATAAATCTCTCGTTAGCTTCAGGGTGAAGTAAAAACTTCATGAACTCAGTTGTAATTGGTCTGTCATTAGTAGGAGCCATCAAAGTACCTGCTCCAAGCACAGGTTTACCTAAGTCCTGTGAAGCGAATGGTGGGAAGTAGAAGAAATCATAGTCCACACCTGCTTCTGCACCTTCAGGAAAGAAAGCCGGAATAAAGCTAGCTTGTCTATGCATCATGCACTCCGCAGGAGAGGTAAACAATCCATTAGGAGAGTCTCTAAAGTCAGTTGTTGCAACAGCTTTAGTACCACCATTAACGTAAGAGTCATTTAATGCTATTGAACCAAAGAAGTCCATTGCATCAATAACTCTTTGATCATTAAATTTCATTTCATTTGAAACCCATTGATCGTATGTGTTTGGTGAATGAGTTCTTAGCATTATATCTTCCATCCAGTCTGTTGCTGGCCATCCTGTAGCTCCACCTGAGCCTAAACCGATACAAAATGGAGTATTTCCATCACTGACCATTTGATCTGCCAATGCTAATAAGTCTTCCATTGTTGTCGGTATTTCGTACCCATTATCTTCAAAGTTGTCTGGTGAATACCACACTAGACTTTTTACGTTCACTCTGTAAAAGACGCCATAGAACTTTTCAAAACCAACTGGATCTTTATATGTTGTGAGATCAACCCATGATTGACCTGCAGCATAGTTGTCAAGAACCATTTGTTTAACATCATTACCTAATGGAGATAAACAACCAGTAGCTGCAATGTTTGCTGCTAATCCTGGTTGAGGGAATACAGCTATGTCAGCTGGACTACCTGCTTGACAGTCAATATTAATAATTGATTCAAATTCATCAGAACCACCATACTCGACAGATGCTCCTGTTGCTGCTTCAAAAATTGATATGACATCCCTAAAATCATCATCTTGTGGTGCCAACCAAGGACCAAAGATTGTTAATTTTTCTCCCGACAGGTCAGGGCCTGTATATGCGTGAGAACCAGCATTTGCATAGCTTGCTCCAAATAGAGAAATAGCTATCAAAGCTGTAAGTGTTTTAATTAATTTCATAGAAATCCTCCTCCTATAAAAATATGTGAGAATGAATTTAACAAAATGAATATGATTTCATACACATTAAAAGCCTAAATAATATGCAATTAGCTGATATCAAAAGATCAATATTATCAGCCTATATTAGTATTCAACCCACTTTTTTAGGGATTTTTATTGATTAGCTATGTTTAAAATTAATGTTTACTTATAGTATCGTATTTTCTTTGTATCGACTCAGGCCAAACAGACTTCATGAAAGCTAAAATTGACCATATGTCATCGTCATTTAATTTGTCATTACCTTGCATTTTGCCATCGTAGTTTTCATTATAAATTTTAAACCCATACTTAATTATGTTAAAGAGCTGTTCTTGACTGTGATGCCATGTATGACCAGTACCATTTAAGGGTGGGGAAAGATTATGACCATCTTTATCTTTTTTAGTGCTCCAGTTGGATTGGCCTTGTAAGTTGTCCCCATGACATGACGCACAATGAGTTACATAAAGAGATTTACCTAAGTTAATTTGACTAATTAATTTTTCATCAATTTCGATATTATTTATTTCAATATTGTCATTTTCTTTTTTATTAGGGTTTAAAAAATACAGAAGAGAAATTATTATCGCTGCGAAACCAATAACAAATATTAAAATTCTTTTTAAAAGAAACGACAATGTTTTTAGTTATTAAATTTTCTAAGTAAATCTTGTAATTCTTCTATTTTCTGTTTTTTTTGTTTGTCGTTTTTTTTCATAGCATCAACAATACAGTGGTCAATGTGCTTATTGAGTATGTTATTTTCAAGAGATTTTATTGCCGAAGTTATAGCTCTTGTTTGTTGTAAAATTTCAAGACAATATCGTTTTTCAACAATCATTTTTTCAACGCCCTTAAGCTGACCATGAATTCGATTAATACGATGAATATTTTTAATATGATCTGGATTTTTATTTATTTTAATAATATTTGACATATAAACAATATACTATATACCAGTATATAGTAAATAAAAAAATAATGTTTGTATCGACTCTCACCGATTTTAATTGGAAATGTAAACACACTTGGAAAAAAAGTGCTCATAATACTAAGTGGTGTTTAATTGGATGTGCCATAGGAGATCTTGGTACAATATTCTACTTTCAAGTTAATGAAATTGCTTGGCCTACCTTAAATATAATGATTTTAGCAATTATCAATGGATTGATTACAAGCATTATTCTTGAAACAATAATTCTTTTAAGACAAAATCTTTCTCTAAGACAGGCAATTAGCACTGCTCTTGGAATGAGTTTTATATCTATGATATCAATGGAAATAGCTATGAATGTTACAGATGTAATTTTAACAGGAGGGGCAATGCTTACTTGGTGGGTCGTTCCTATAATGCTTTTTGTTGGTTTTATTACTCCTTGGCCCTATAATTATTGGCGTTTAAAAAAGTACAATATTGCGTGCCACTAAAATTTTCTATTATTTACCTAGTTTCCTCACTGTTTTTACTCGTAAATAACCTATTTGCTTCTCATGTCACCGTAGTTGATGGAGACACAATTAAATTAGGTAATGTTAAAATACGTTTTAATGGAATAGATGCTCCTGAAATTAATCAGACGTGTGTTGCAAGTGAAGGGAAGGTTGCTTGTGGAAAAATATCAAAAGATATTTTACTTACAAAAGTTACAAATAATAAAATTAGTTGTACAGATGAGGGAAAAGACTTTTATGGAAGAGTTTTAGGTGAGTGCTTTGTCAATGGAGAGTCATTAAGTAGTTATTTAGTTAGAGAGGGCTTTGCGTTTGCTTATAGAAAATATTCAGATAAATATATTTTAGATGAGGAGTATGCTAAATCAAATAGGCTTGGAATGTGGTCTATGAAATTTCAATTTCCATGGGATTACCGAAAAAGTAATAATTGAGAGATAAAAAACAAATTGCAGTAATTGGCGCTGGAATTGTTGGTCTAAGCACTTCTTATTATTTACAGTCATCAGGCCATCAGGTTACAATATTTGATCAGAATGATCCTGGCTCAGGAACTTCGAGAGGGCATGCAAGTGTGATTGCAGATTACGGTGTTCCTGCACTAAATCAGCCTGATATTTGGAAAAATTTATTTCGATATACTTTTTCTAACAACTCTCCCCTATCTATAAAATGGTCTTATTTACCTAAAATGCTTCCTTGGATCTTTAAATTTCTTCAAAATTGTAATTCAAAATCAATGAACTATACAGCAGAGCATATGACAAGCCTTTTAAAGAATGCTTTGCAGTCTTATGAGAGATTGCTTCGTGAAATTGGGGCTACGGATCTAGTGACACATAAAGGAGTTTTATATGTTTGGATTAATGAAAAAGAAAAACCAACTTATGACCAAATAGAAATAAGAAAAAAAAATAATGTTGAGCAAGTTAGTCTTTCCAAAGATGAGATCTTAGATCTCGAGCCAAATTTAAGTAGCAACATTAAAGGAGGTTGGTATTTTCCTCGCGCACATCATACTTTAAACCCAGATAAGATTTTAAATAAGTTATTTTTAAAGTTTACTGAAAAAACGGGAAAATTTTTAAAGGAAAAGGTAGTATCAGTAAATCATAGTTTTGGAAAATTCAGTATCAATAATAAAAATTATGACTGTTTGATTGTTTGTGGAGGAGCTTTTTCAAAAGATTTAGTTAATCAACTAGAAAATAAAAGTATACCTCTTGAAACAGAAAGAGGTTACCATTTAGAGTTTCTTGGAACTCAAGAATATTTAACTCGTCCAATCTGTCTGGTCGACTCAGGTATGTACTTAACTCCTCTTGAATATGGAATTAGAGGTGCAGGAACAGTGGAACTAGCTGGTACAACAAAAAAGGTAAATAAATCAAGGCTTAATTATATTCATCATTATGCCAAACAATTAATTCCAAAACTTCAAGAATATCAAAATTCATGGTTAGGCTATAGACCAACTCTTCCAGACTGTTTGCCAATAATTAGTAAGTCCCCAAGTCTTGAAAATCTTTATTACGGTTTTGGACATAATCACTTAGGTTGGACTTTAGGTCCAATAACTGGAAAAGTAATTACTGGGCTAGTGAACGGTGAGACACCGCATAATCCAGCTTTTTTGATTGATAGGTATTTATAGTGAATTTAAAACCTTTAATTCTCATAGTTGCTTTTTTAATTCCATCAAAGTTACTGTCTAATTCACTTGATCAAGATTACTGTGTTGGCTACTTAGAGGAAGTCTACTGGTCCTTGGATTCTATCGAAGAGATTGAAGTTCGAGAAAGAATAATTAAATTTTTTGATGATAATTTTGAAGGTGCAGAAAACTTAAACTATGACTTGTATTATGACTCCAAATCAAAGCAGTTTTTAATAGATTTGGACGGTGTAGATATTAGTAAATATAAAAAAGTCAATTATCCTAATTTTGAAATCTTGGTATTAGATGCATACATCAATCTCTTTAAGGGAGATGGAATAAATTATTGTCCTGCATTTTGGAATAATTGTAGTGAGGAGTCATTGAAGTCTTTTTTTCAAGCCTCAGAGGACTTTAGTCGATCTTGGAGTGGCGAGGAAAATGTAATGAAATTTCTCACAGATCACTTCGTCAATCATCATTGCACCATGTATCTTGATACCTCTATTGATAAAAAGACTTTCATAAGCGATCTCAATATTTTAATTAATGAATTAACCAAATAATTTATTAACAACTTTTTTAATTTATGCGTAACTTCTATCAAAGACTGATCCATATTTATGATATTTATCGTTAATGGGCTGGTGGAATGGTAAAGAGGAGTTATTTGAAAATAATGAAATTCCTTATAATAAGTGTTCTGAATGTGGTGACTACAAGGAAGTCTCAAAGAAATATATCAATAAAATCAACGATGAAATGATTACGATTTGCTACGATTGTAGCAAAAAGCGTTATATTGAGTCGTTAATGGTGGTTTCTGCTATTGATGGAGTTGAGGACCTTTGATGGTTGTAGGTTAAGAAAAAAAATAAGACTATAAACGCATATAATAAGACACCTACTATTACCACTAGAGGGATGAAACCGCTTTGATAAGACATCAAAGAAACAAAGACTAGAACACTCATAGAACTTTTTTTAAAAATACAAATACAGATAATCTTGAGCGATAATTTTTGAAGCAATAAAAACCTTTTCTGGTGGGAGCTCATCATAGCTGCTCCAACCGATGTATTTCAGAGAACCATCTAGACCAACGAGTTGGCGGATTTCATCTAAGGACCGAAGAGGGTGACCCTCTAAAGAGAGATCGAGAAGATATGAATGGTTCTCATTTCCTTGGACATGCAAACTCACAACCTGCCATTGATTTTGATTTTGATAGGGAAACACATATATGTTCGACTGTGTTTCTATACTAATTGTTTGAGCGTAATTGTGTATTTGGTAATAAATTGTCTCTTTAAATAATTGCTTTGTTTTTTTATCTAAACTACCCAGCACAAAAATCGTTGACTGATTAATTTCTGCTTTAATTTGTAAAGAGGAGGTTAGAAACATGACCACAAATAATAATTTTTTAATCATGTCCATCCCTGGCACGTATCCAAAGCACTGTTAAGAGCAGAACTGAGTCCGTTAGCTTTCATTTCTATCTCTTGTTTTTCAAACCTATTGAGAGGATCATTAATAGAAAATGAAATTTGTCCTCTTTTGGATAATAGCTCTTCCAGCTTGGAGAAGTGATGTTTATAAAAACTCATTAACTCCCAACGTACGTATCCATCAGCATTCAATCGGCTTGCATTTTCGCCTTCATAAGATTGACCTGAAAGCTTCCAATCAAAAGTTTCACCACTCATGATGTCAAAATCTTTGGGCTCAAATCCTCGATTGGTGTAAACTAAACGGGCATCACAACTTAAATTTGGATCCACAATAAAAATAATCATTTGATCTTGGTTTTCCAAGCTAAAGACTAAGTCTAAGTTTTCTTCTTTAGCCTCCATATGTATCCAATTATCAAATTCATGATGCATAGGACTACCTTCTGCTTTTAGAGAACAATTAGTTAAAAAAACACTGATAAATAACAATAATAATGCTCTCATTACTTCTTTTCTCCTGGTTTGAAATGGCTCATTAAAAATTGCTGAGGAAAGGGCACTTTAAGATAAGAGGCATATTGCCTAGTAAAAAAGTAATTTAAGGGATACTGGATAAATTCTAGATTACCATTCTCAAGAGCATCAAGAGTGCTACGAGAATAATTCAAATGCTGCATTACATCCTCAACAGAAATATTATTTTCTTGCCTGATTTGTGCTAAACAACGCAAATACTCTTCAATATCTCTTAGGGATTGGGGTTCATTTTTTTTATTAGAGGACAACCTCCTACCTAAAGTAGGAGTAATATAATTAGACTTCATGAAAATAATAATGAGGAATATTATTTCTACAAATAGTCCAAAGCTTTTTTACTTTTGGACATAGATTATTGATTACCCGCTTAACATAAATTGCTATAGTGGGGTATGTCTAAAACAAAAGAAATTATCACCATTGAACATACCCTAAAAGAGGTTCTTAAAAATTTAAGTGATCAAGACATTCAAGATATCACTGGGAAGTCTAAGTCTTATATATACAAATGTGCTGATCCTGACGACAGTGATAGGAATATACAATTTAGAACTGTCATTCGGTTAGAGCATGCTATGCATAAAATTTACCAAAAAACTCCTTTTAGCAATTTTTTGAAAGATTATCTAGCAACCACCCAACCTGAAAAACCTGCTAGTGAGAGTGAAGTACAATCAGAGATATTAGCAATAGGCGGAAGATTGGGAGATTTAATGGATGCTGTGCGTGAGTCAATGGATGAGAAAAGTTCAGGGGGGTCAAAAATAGTCCCTCATGAAAAAGAGAAAATTTACCAAGACATCCAAAAATTAGATGATCAGTTGAGTAAAATTAAGAGTGTGTTAAAGTCACTCTAATTTGTTTTTAAGGGGGATTATTTTAGGATTTTGGGTTTTTTTTTCCAGTGTTAGCTGGGGAGCAGAAATTTGTGAACGACTTTTAAAAAAAGACTTCAGAGAAACTTCTAACATAAGGCTTGCTTATAACGACAGCGGTGTAGTTCTTGAGCAAAATCAACCTATTATCAACAAAAAACGCTTTGGTTCCTTCGCTTTTAATACCCCACTTAAGGTGGGAGACCGTATCTTAGCTGTTGATCAAAAACTGGTTGCCTCCAATGATACCGATGCTTACTTGTATTTATCCAACTTACTAGAAACCTCAGCAATGAGAGATCTCTCATTAACTGTTCAACATTTAGATGGGGAAGAGGAGATAGTTGATCTAAAAAGAATTCCTTATCTAGGTCACCCTATAGTCGAGGCAGATATAATATTAAATGATTTTGAGGTAACTCAGCAAAGTAGTAAATCAAATCTAAATTTAGAGGTGAATTTGCAGTGGCAAAATGAAGATTTAATACATAATTTTTTCAATTTAACAGATCTTGATAAATCACCTATCAAATGTATTTTCAGAAAATCAGCTGAACTTGAAAATATCTTACAAAAAATTTGGTATCCTACATTTGAAACTACGCAAACAGGATCTTTTATAAATGATATTACTTTTAAAAGTTTACTTATTACAAATGATAAATCTGATCCTTTTAATTTTGTTCTCAAACAACAAATTAATTATCAGGTAACTAACTCCTCCGATTTTAGAAAATTCCCTTTTGATAATATCTCAACATCTGCCGATTTTATATTTCAAGATGTTGATTTAAGCACCTCTCCTCGATACAACCCAGAGTTTAGTATGATGGAGGGCAATGAAATTTTGTATGAATGGGAAATTAATGACCACCGTTTAAACTGTTGTGATACTCAACTTTATGGGCAAGGAGTGCTTCAAACACTCGAATACAGTTTTGATCTCAATCGCAAATCTTTCTACTATATTTTAAAGATCATTCTTCCAGTGATCTTCCTAGTCTACCTATCCTTTAGTGTTTTTTACATCAGGGCAAGAGAGTTAGAGTCGAAACTGGCAGTTTCAATGGGTAGTTTGTTAACTTTGGTTGCCTACAACTTTGTATTTGGAGACGATGTTCCAAAATTAAACTATATCACTATTTTAGATGCTTGGATTTTACTTTCATATTTATTTGCTGGCTTATCTACCATGATAACTATATGGAGCTATTGGGACTATCATAGGGATAATCAAACTGGTCTCTATAATACAATCGATAGTAAACTTCGGTGGTTTGTCCCAATAACCTACCATCTTTTTTTGGTTATTTTATGGTGGGGGATTACAAAAAATTGGAATTTTTATGGGACAAGTATTCCTGTCTAAAATTTATTAATTTCTCCCCAATCTTTATTTTTAAAAATTAATATCTTTGTCTTTAGTGCAAAGACCTCTCTCTTCCTTTCTGTTTTCTAGTTACTCCTTCTCTAAGTCATTTCCTACCAGGTTAATAAATGACAAACAAAAAAAAGAGAGAGGAAAAATTGAGGTGGTTTTTTCATGGTTCCTTTCTGTGCTACGGCTAATCCCATCCTCCTGTACATTAGCCGTGGTGCAAAGAGGAAAATACTTAATACTAATAATTACCTCTCTATTTATTGTCTCCTTAAGCTCAGCGATGACTTTAGAAAAATTCCACGGTTGGAATATTCAATTATTGGAGGAGGAAATGATTGCAATCGAACGTAGTGGTGATGTTGAAGACTCAGAAAATATAATTTTTGTTATGACAAAAAATAATTGTGATCGTGTTCTTCAATTTTTTGAATTATTTACTTTATCAGTTCACCCTGATCTTACAAAATTAATAGATAAAGAAATTGAACTCAAGGAAAATGGCTATTCAACCACCGGAACGGTGTATGAAATATATCCGTATAAGAACGGACACATGATTTTAATAGGCATGGGTTCATACAATCATGAAACAATTAAAGAATATTATACTTTTCATAAACGCTCTCGCTTAACAGTCACTGATGTCCCATTCGAGGAACCAGTAGCCTTAAGAACTTTCATAGACCTGCCTACAATTCAGTGGGCTATGCCTCAAGTAGAGGAGGCGATGGATAGAGCGCATAGGCACTGCAAAAAAATACCTGACCCCATTTCAGCTAGCCTAAACAATTCTCAGAAAGGACTAAAAACATGACTTTTTTACATTTTTTAGCTGCAGTTATATTCTTGTATGTTGCAGATGAGCAAAATCACAGTCAACTTCATTTTGGTAAGAAGTGCTTTCAAAATGAAAACGGGGATATTATTTTTTCTCACATTTGGGTAACACGACCTTTTGATGAATTACCTGCTAACAAAGAGCAATGTACATTGCCAGAGGAGCCCGAGCCCCCGGTAGTTCCTAAATATGGGAAATAATATTTTCCATGAAATTAAAATTTACTTATGCGGCCTTAGCTTAAATGGAAAAGCGTCCCACACTGAGATTTCTTGCGGGAAGGGAAGATGCAGGTTCGACTCCTGATCCGGCTGCACCAAAACTATTTGGGGAGTTTTCAAAAAAACTTATAATACCTCTTATGGGTCATAGCTATTTTATTGAATGTCAAAAATGTGATTACAAATCTGAAGAGATCACAATGGGAGTTGGCTTTTTATTTGGAAATATTGATGACATACTCCATGCACTTAGAGGTAATGACAAAAAAACAGTACAACTCCTTAAGCACCGAAAACAAATTCATACCCATTATTCACGAGGTTATTCTCTTTATCAGTGTAGTAAATGCCACTCATTAGAAAATAAGTGTCACCTTACATTGTACAACCAACAAGGAGATCTTATATTTCAAACAGAGTCTTATTGCCGGTCATGTCAAAAGGCAAGAGAGTATATGCCAGAGGATAGTGATAATGAAACTATTCCAGATCTGTGCTGTCCTAAATGTCATCAGCAGGATCTTAAAGTCTTGCTAGGTATACTGTGGGACTGATGTACTATTCAAATGTGAATTTAAAATACTTTATATTCTTCTTAATTTGGCTGACACCAATTTTTGCCTTTGCTTATCCATGGCAAATTGATCAAGATGAAAATTTCATCACTTTAAAAAAAAATGGTGAAATCCAACATGGAAATAACATCCACTTTAATTTTGATAAGGATAATGGTTGTAGGTTTAATGTTTTTTTCTTTATTTATACGATGCAAGATAACCCATCACCTTTAAATGAAATCTTTGAAGATCAACAAATTTATTTAAATTTTGGTGGCCAAGAGATATTAGCGAGTGTTGCTTTTACATCACCATTTGGATTAGGCGAGATTGCAGGTATTTATGTGGCTCAAAATATCCCACTTTCAAAAGAATTTATCAAAATGAACGAGGATATGTTACAAGACGACTTAATGACTATGACTATTCAAAAAGAGTATGCAAAGTATTTTGATATTCCCGAAGAAAATTGGAGTTTTGAAAATTTTGAAGACAAAATCTACGAAGCTCATAATATTTGTATAGCTAATCAAATATAAATATTGGACACATTTCAATAAAATATTAGTTCTTGTCTACTGATATTTTTAAATTAACAATCTTTTCTTCAAGACTTGCTATCGATTTATAAATTTCATCTTTCTCTCTTTTGGATAAACTAATACCACCTTCACTATGAATATGAGTAAAATCTTTTATTTTCTCCATCAATGATCCAATCCTACCACCTATATTCAATAAAGCTGTAGTTATGGCTTCATATTCATTAACTGTGCCTTTACTTTTTATTAAGGCTTCGATACAGGACGTGAGAGGTGTCCCTAAACCTTTTTTCAAAGCTAAAATGTCTAATTCTACAGCATCTTTCAAGTGAAGATTATGTTCATTATCATTTTCATCACTGCACTTCCGAAAAAAAGACTCTGATTTACCAGTCGCACTCTTAATATCCTCTTTATCAATTTTTCTTACAATTTCTTTTAGAGCTTGTTCTATTGATAAAAACTCTCTTGTATATCCAGACATTTTCTTATGTGAAATAACTTATAATCTTTTTCACTTTAATTTAATCATCTTTGACACATACTTTCAACTAGGACTGATTAAATGAAAAAGGGAAAAATTGTTGATATTACTGATTACTTTGAAGAAGGAGACGAGTCAAAAAAACCTCAATACATACCTCAAATTACAAATGCAAAAAGAGATTTAAATTTTTTAAATTCCAAATTAAATCTTGACGTGGTTTATAAAGAAATTGATAAGTCTAAAAATAAGCATGATAAAAAATGGGGTGGTGCTGATACTTGTATTATATCTCCTAATGATATGAAAAAATTTCAAAATGACCCCAGGGGTTTTAATTATATTGTTACACATTTTTACAAAGAACTTAGTTGGTTATTTATCGTGATAACACAAGTATGTCATAGAAATAATTTGTATGACTATTTAACTAAATACCATTTTTATTATTTACTTGCTGTTAGGGCAAATAACTACATAAAAAAACACAATGAAAAAGAATTAAGGAAAAATCAAATATACTCTAGAAAGTATGTTCAAAGTCTTTTTGATGAAGTATTAGATGAATTTGATTTATTTATTCACCAATTAGAGAAAGAATTAATCTCAGTTAATTAGTGAAAAATAAAATTAAACATTTCACTAAAAATTTTTAAACAAATCACTAAATGTATTTTATAAGGAGAAAATAATGAAAACTAGAAATGCGAAAATACATTTAAATGAAAAAAGTCTTGCTTCTTATCTAGACATTCCATATCACACGTTAAGGTATTGGAGGAAGACGGGACAAGGTCCTAAATTTATGAAATTATTAAATGGCAAAGTTAGCTATGTTAAGTCTGACATTGATAAATTTCGTGATGAACAATTGAAGAAGGAGAGTATAAATGACTTATAATATTTCTATGAACAAACCTGCTGAAAATTTTTTCTTGTCTTTCTGGAGAGGAGAATTAAGTTTAGGTGCATCTTTTTGGGGGATTTTTGTTTTCCTGAGTATCGTAGTTACTAGTTTGCTTGGAATATCTATGGACTATATACCAAAGCAAATATCTTTTGCTTTGATGACCGCCTTTATGATTTACACATGTGTAGGTATGTACCAATCAAATATTAAGCATGAGTCACATGGATTTATCACTTTTATATTACATCTTTGTGTTCTTAGCAGGTTTATCAAAGCAGTTTTATTTTTGTTCGCAACAATTACAAGCTTTTAAGTTATGAAAAAAATATTTGCTCTAATAATTATTATGATTTCTTTAAATTCCTATTCTTACGCAAAAGAATATAAAGCATTTTTATGTAATTATTACGTGTCTTCAACCTTGGCAGGTGATTACTGCCAAGGAACAAACAGTTGGTATAAAATTTACTTCCCAGATTTATATAAAACAAAGGAAATTTGCAATTTGCAAAGTGAGGCAATATTCAATAATAATTTGATTTTAGAAATATTCCCCGATTATCAATCATCTGGGGATGAGGTAAAGTCTTGGGTATCTGGATGCGATAATTCATGGTTGCACTAAAAAACTAACTTAAATTCTTAATATATATTTGTTACTGTTAATAGAATGGTAACAAAGTTTAGATATTTATTAATTTTTATTATTAGTCTGTTTTTTTTTAATGGAACATTTACAATTTTAAAAGCTAGTGAAATTTGTAATAAACTTATAAATGTTAATTACTTTTTTTCAGATCGATATATTGACAAATACGATCATGGAATAGGCTTAGAGGATTATGATGACCCAAACTCTGATAAAATTTTTATTTTGTCTATTGAAAATTTTTCCCCTGCAAAAGAAATTGGCCTTGAAAAGTTTTTAGAAATTCACTCAATAGATAATATAAAAATTCACGATAATCTAAAAGATAATTTTGAGGACACAATCGATTATATTTACGATCTAATGGACAAAAATAGTTTTTCTATCAAGGTCGTCGATGAAAATTCCGAAATTATTAATTATGATATAACTAAGTTCACATATAAATCTGAACCAGAAGTTATAAGTAATTATTATATTGATAAAATTCAAATTGTTAATTTAAACCGAGAAGCAAAGGCAAGATTTAGAATTTGGACTGACTGGAAAAATCCAAATTTTTTGAGTTACATAAAAAAATCTTTTAACAATAATCAAGATTTTTCATGCTATTACACAAATAAAGACAATATTGAAAAGCTTTTACAAAAATTTTGGTATCCGATTACCAGAGTTGATCAGACTGGTAGCACATTCTCCCTTGTAGATATTCTTGGTGTTGGTATTGACACATCTCTTGAGGATCCTTTTTCAATTACTTATGATATAGAAAGTTCTGTACCCACTGATGCAAATTTAAAGAAGTTTCCTTTTGACAACATGTCATTTTATTTTGATTTCAGTTATTTCTCAGGTGGAGATTTATTTCTCGCTGATGATTGGTTCGAACAATTAGATGATGGTGTTGATAGAACTAACCGTTATCTTTATGAGTGGCAAATTGTAGATGCCGAATTAACTTATGATCAAGACACATATGATATTGGAGGAGATCTTGTTTATCCACTCCATTATTTGGAATTTGAGTTAGAGAGAAATACGCTTTATTATTTTATGAAGATAATTTTTCCCGTCATTTTTATAGTTTTAATTTCTTTTTCAGTATTTTGGATTAAAAATCAGGAGATCGAAGCAAAACTTAATGTGTCTATAGTGAGTTTACTTGCTCTTATTGCATATAACTTTGTTTACAATTCAGAATTACCAAAATTAAACTTTATCACAATAATTGACTCATTAGTTTTCATTTCATATTTGTACTCTGGTGCAGCAACGATTGTTTCAATATACTCCTATTACGATTATAGAAGAGATGGCCAGAAAGGTGAGTTTAATTCATTAGATATAAACTTGCGATATATAGCACCAATATCATATTTTTTAATTATTCTCACTACGTCGTTTATTATATACAATAACTAATATAGTTTTATTTTAAAAATTTTTTATGGGTACAGCCTTTTACTTATCTCTTAACTCTATACCAGCTATCTTTATTCTAGGAATCTTTTTACTTAGAGAGAAAAAAAAAGAGCCTATATCAATAGTATTATCTGCTTTCGCTTTGACCTATATTATAGTCATACCATTAGATATATTAATTAGCATTGTAGATCCTTTTCTTGATACCAACTTTCAAAATAAAGAGGCAAACCCTTTTTTAACAGATGAGGTTTTTTATAAACATTATTATTCTATTTTTGCTTTTTTTAGAGCAGCTTTTCTTGAAGAATTTTTGAAATTCTCAGTATTATTTTTATTTATTTATCAAAATACTAATTTTGATGAACTATCTGATGGTGTAATTTACGGTGCAGCAGTAGGCTTGGGTTATGCTGTTGTAGAAAACTATAATTATCTTTTTAATTATTATTTATATGACACACCTATGCTTTATTTTATTCAAGACAGATGGTGGGCATTAATTGCACATGTAACTCTAGGCATTATTATGGGAATACTTCTAGCTAAATCAAGATTGTTAAATGTCAATAAATACCTAACGTTATTTTCATCCTTGTGTGTCCCAATATTTTTACATGGACTTCACAATTATACGTATGATAGTAAAATACTTTATGAAAACAATATTCATTTTTATTTACTAATATTTTATTTTCTTGTTATTCTTCTTTCCTTAGTATTTTTACCAAAATTAGAGACTTATAAATTTAGATATGAAAAAAATTCAATTTATGGCGACTATATCAAGATTTCTTTTTGCGGTTTAATTTTTTCATTGATATTAGCAATATTTTTTGGTTTCATTTAGTTATGAAACTAATCAAATGTATATTTTTTTTAGTTATATTGAACATATCCACAAATTCTTTTGCAGGCAAAGATGATCCTATTTTCTATGATGAGGTAGGTGGCTGGGAAATTGGTATCCTTCCGCACCTAAATTTTGGTTGCTATACATCGTCACCAATATATGAAGACGGCGAAATGTTATCAGTTTATGTAGATAACAGACAAAACGCGAAAAACGTTTACTTGCATCTTGTTAACCCTTTGTGGAGCAGTTTAAGAGTTGGCGATATTCATGAAATGGGTGTAATTTTCGAACCATTTTCTGATAAATGGATTGGTGAAGCAGAAGTTGTGAGTTATGGCGATCATAAAGGAATTGAATTCATAGTTGGCACAGAATTCCTTACCACCTTTGCAGAAATGGACTCAATTAGATTTACATATAATGACAGAGACTTATTAGGTTTAATTTTGGATGGTAGTTACAATGCAGCGGTTTCTCTTGTAGAGTGCCAGCAATTAGTTGCTGAAGCTGCGTCTTCAGGAAACAGTTTAAGTATGAAAAGGGAATTAAAAAAACCATCCACCAGGGATCCTTTTAGACAGTAATTATTTGAGACTAAGGCTTGTTCATCTAAAGAACTCTATCAATTTTTTTGATTACTCAACTTTAAAAAGAGTAGTTGATCTCGCAATTTTTTTAACAATTTTTGCACTAATAGCTTCAGTAATCTCGATTAGTTATGAAATAAAAATAAATGATATTTCTTTGCAAATATCTAAAGAGCAAACAAAACAAAGAATTTATAATCAATGGGTACAGTTGATTAGTGAAAATCTCCATAAGTCTGACAGGAGATTTACCCAAACTTCTGACATTATAAATATTACTTATGAAACATTCGAAAAAGAAATTGATCGAGAACAAACAATAACATTTAGAATTTTCCAAATTCTTAATCAAATGCCAACTCAACTTAAAAATTCAGCTAGAGATATGAAATACAATTTCACAAATGAACAATTATCTAAATATGACATTGAAGAATTAGAGGAGGGGTACAATAAAGCAGTTGAAGTTCTTAAAAGTACTGATTTTAATAGTGAAGATCCTAATACTGATTTCAGAACTTTTCAAAGAAATTTAATAGACTCTATTTTTGAAACTAGGGGCTTACTTGAAAATGCCTTAAGTATATTTCAATCTGCTAAAAATGAAGTCGATAAAAAAATAATAGATCTTAATTTAAAAAAAAATGAAACATCTCAACTATCGACAAATATCATTTTAATTTCATTTGTTTTGCAATTATTAATTTTCATCGTAATTCAGTTTGTGGATATTAGAAGCAGTGAAGAAGTCTAGTAAAATTAGCAAAAGAGGTTTCATAATTTTGATCATAGCTGGTGTTTTACAATTTGGATCTTTGGCAATTCAACAATATGTTGTTCAAGCAGAGGGGAATATTAGAAACATGCAGGAAAGAATACCAGAGTTAAATAATAAATTTCAAAATATACAATCCTCTTATTTCTCACTTACATCTTTAAACAGTGAGTATTTAGAGTCAATTCAAATGTCAATAAATTTTGGATTATATAGTGATAATTTATTATTTAATTTGAAATTTTATACTTCAAATTTTATGGAAATAGTGATTTCAAATAAATATGTAAAAGAGTTCATAGATCCAGATCCAATTAAAAATTTTGAGAATTTAAAAAAAAATGTTGAAGAATTAGAAGTTGAAAATTTAAACAGTTATTCCGTTTTCGAAGATTATTTATACGAAATTATGAAATTTTATAGAGTTTTGCAAAAAGAAGCAGGTGCCACTTTAGGAGAAATTGATAATCTAAATATTGAAATTAATAATGCGAATAATAATAAACAAATTTACTTACTTTTTTCTATTGTTTTAGAAATTTTATCTTTTTTATTAATCTTAATTTTTTTTAGATTATTTATTCAGAAAAACCTAATTAAAAAAATTTAATTGAAATATCAAGCACCCTTTTAAAGGGTGCTTGATCCGGCTCATTAACAAACAAAAAGGAGTCAAAATGCTAAACAATAAACATAAAGACAATTCTAAAATACTTCTCTTATTATAATTATTTAGTGAAAAAAAAAGCTCAACATTTCACTAAATAATCATAATAAGAGAAGTATTTTAGATCTGTACATGTATAAGGAGATAAATTATGAAAAACTTAATTAAAATTGTAACTTTAGGTTTAGTTATATCAACATTATCAAGTAAATCCTTTTCAGGAAGTAGCTGTAAATATGATTTTTTTGGTAACCTCACTTGTAATAGCACTGGTAACACAGGTAATTGGAATTCCAATACAAGAACAGATTTTTTTGGAAATGACAATCATACTATTTATGACCGCGATACCAATCGAACTTATAACTACTCTTGTAGAACAGATTTTTTTGGAAATTACGTTTGTAATTAATGAGAATTAGATTTTTAAAATAATAAATTATTAATGCCCATTTAGTTGGGCATTAATTTAATGCTTGATGAAAGGTATAAAGAAATAGTCAAAATTTTTTAACAAAAACAAGATACAATAATTTTGATCTATTTTAATGAACACTGTATATTTTGCTCATGAACTTAAATTCTCAAAGTTTCTTATTAATCATAATTTCTCTTTTAATAGTATGTATAATTTTTCTTTGGTTTAGAAATTCTAAAAGTAACATTAGTGACCCCAGCAAAGAAAGTGCTATTGAAGATTTAAAACTTGAAAATAACTCACTAAAAAAAGATATTGAAAATAAGGATAATCTTTTTCAGCAAGAAATCAGTAATAAAGAAAACCTTATGCAAGAAAAAGAAAAGAATTTTAATTCTTTGTTAAAAGAAAAAGACGAACAAATTAGTCAAGCATTAAAAGAAAAACAAGAACAAATAGAAAATCTTAAAATTGAAAGAGATAATATTGTTGAGCAATTAAAAGAATATCTAGGCACACAGTTTCAAAATACCTCAAATAAAACACTCGATAATGTCAGTAATAGTTTTAGGGAGCAATTTGAAAATTTTTTTGAAAACAAAAATCAATTAGCAACTAAAAATCTAGAGGAAATGATCAATCCAATTGAACAGTTAATGACTGATTTAAAAAGTACTAATCTAAATTTTGTTAAGACTTATAAAGAGGACTTTACTAATTTTGGATCGGTATTATCTGATGTTAAATCCACCCATGAAAAGGCAATATCAGAGACTTCAAAATTAACAAATGCTTTAAAAGGATCTTCACAATCAGCTGGTAGATGGGGGGAAGAAAAATTAAAAAATATTTTAGATATGATGAATATGTCAGAAGGTGTTGATTATGATATGCAGGCAACCACTGATGAAGAGAGTTTAAGACCTGACTGTATTGTAAATATTCCTGGTGACTTAAAATTAGCAGTAGACTCAAAAGTTTCTATTCAGGACTACTTGAGTGCAATGGAAACAAACGATGAAGCTGCAAGGAATATCTACTTACAAAAAAATGCAGCAAAGATTAGAAATCATATGCAAGCACTCTCAAAAAAAGAGTATTTTAAGAAAATTAAAGGAAGTTTACCTGAGGTTTTGATGTTTATACCTGAGGAAAGTATTTTTTATTCATCTCTTCAAAATGATAAGAAGTTGTATCAGGACTCTTTAAAGTCAAATATTATAATTGTAGGCCCAACTGGCTTATTAATGATGGTGACTATGATAAAAAAAATGTGGGCCTCTCATAAACAGTCTAAAGAAGTTTCAAAGATAGTTGATATAGGTTCTGAGTTATATAAAAGGTTTCAAACTATGTCATCACATATAGCCAGTTTAGGTGACAGCATTGAAAAAACTTCAAGCAACTATAATAAATTTATAGGAAGTATGGACTCCAAAGTTTTGCCTAAATTTGAAGAGATCTCAAAATTTTACCCCTCAGCAATAGGTGATAAATATAAAAAACCTAAAATTATTAGTGATAGTGTCCGCAAATCATCGAAACTTATAAAAGATGCATAAATAAAAAAGAAAACCTTACTTATATCACTGATGATGAATTAGATATTATTTTATGGTGTGTATGGGTTCTAGAAGTCATAGGCGACTAATACAGTCTTACTTTATTATTAGAAAAAAATTTGGAATTTGAAAGTTTTTGAATAATTTTAGCACACGCTATTGCATCAGACTCAGCTTCATGATGGTTTAAATTAAATTTGATTTTTTTTGCAATTGTTGATAGTTGATGATTGTTTACATCAATTCCTTTTTTCCAATAAATCCGAGAAATTTGAAGTGTACAAATAAATTTTATTAAATTTTTTTTAAATTTAGATTTATATAAGCAGTTATCTAATACTCTTTTATCAAAAGGTGCATTGTGAGCTACAAAATAATCAATTCCCTTAAATTCTTTTTGAATTTTTGGCCATACCTTGTGAAAGTCTAATTTATTTTTAACCATACTAGCTGTAATTCCATGCATATAAGTATATTTAAAATCATTTGTTTTTGGTTTTATATAAAAAGACCCTATTTTGTAGATTTTGTTTTTTTTAATAATGACATATCCTACCTGACACGCTGAGGAAGGGTCATCATTTGCAGTCTCAAAGTCAATGACTGCTAAGTTTTTTGATTTTATGTTTTTTATATAAATATCGTTTGATTTAGTTGTGCTTTTTCTTTTATAGGTGGGTTTGAATGTAGCTTTAGGACGATAATCTCTGTAAGTTTTAGTTTCATTTTGGGCTCTTTGCTCATAATCTTCATTCACTTCTCTATCCATTCTTTTATTGTCAGTTAAATAGAAATAGAGAAAAGCAAGAATTGCCAAAATTATAATTATGTCCATTAATCTAAATCACTTGTATTCCCACAGTTAAAACACTTCCTAAATTTACCGTATTTCCCATTCAAAATAACCGTATCACCCTCACTACAAACAAAGCATTTTTCAGGTACATATTGGCATTTTTCATTACTACAAACTTTTAAATTCTCATCTTTGTCTATCAAATATCCTTTTTCACATTCGCTGCATAAATTATAGCTGTTTTTACAAACGGGAAAATTAGTGCATGAGTAAAATGGTTTAAACTTATTTTCTTTACTCTCGACGTACCTCATAATTCCATTATTACATTTCTTACATCCATAAATTTTTTTCATTGTATTAACTTGTTTTATCGAGGGGTTAAAATCATTAATGACTTCAATGGTAAAACTAGAGGGCTCTTGATCACTATCTATTAAAAATATTTGTTTTTTAGCTCTAGTTAATGCAACATAAAACAACCTTCTTTCTTCAGCAAAGGGGTAAGTTTCATTATCTTCAATTACTAAATTTAATAGTGGATCATCCATAATTTCACTTGGAAATTTATAAGAAGGTGAGTTAATCAAATTAATAATAACATAATCTGCCTCCTCTCCTTTTGATGAATGAATAGTTTTAAATTGAATATTTTGATTTGAATATTTTTCTAAAATTTGAGGCTTACTATTTTTATATCTTCCTAAAACTAAAATAGAAGATGGGTTTTTCTTTGATATAATTTTTTTTAGAATTTGCTCTAACAAAAATTCTTCTTCATCAAAAAATACACCAATGGGACTAAGTTTATTATTAATAGAAGAGGTTATTTCTTTTTTAATCTGACTTGGGTTTTTTAAAATAAAATTTTGTGATATTTCTGCTATTGATTGAGAAAAACGATATGTTTCTGGAATAATAACTTTCTCTAATTTTTTATCTTTTTCACCAAAGTTTGAAAATAAATCTATTCTACTTCCAGCAAACTTGAAGATTGACTGCCAGTCATCTCCCACAGTATAGCAGGACGTGTTCTCATTATTATTAATTAGCGATTTTACTAACTTGAGTCTTAGTGAGGAAATATCTTGAAATTCATCAATGATAATTTCATCAAAATGCATATTTTCATTCTTGGCTATATTTTGAGTTGCAAGATTAATCATATCGCTAAAATCTATTTCATTTTCCTCCTTTAATTTCTTTTCATAGTTATCAAAGATTATTTTAAAAATTTTTAAAAATGCTTGATATCTAGATGAGTCTTCATATTTTAAAGATTTATTCTTGAGTTCATGAAAGGAACTTTCCGAAGACTTATAATGATTAAGGAAACTTACACAAAGTTGACTAAATTTTCTAATTTCCGAGTTAAACTTTAATTTTTTTAATATTTCTTTTTCAGAGTTCTTTTTGAATTTTACACCAAATGATTTTAATTGTCTTTCAAGCTCAATTGTCAATATCCCTTTTCTTTTTTGGTATGAGTATGTTGAAATTAATAGTGTTCCATATTGACTATGAATAACTTTTTTCCATTCTGCCTCTGTTGCATAATTTTTATTCTTAAACCATAAGGGAGCTTGACCATTTTCATCTAGTGCAAAATGTTCAATATAAAGTGCATATTCAGGTAAATAGAAATCCGGCTTGTATTGCCTCTTTTTTTCACTGCTTAAATCATGTTCATATTTTTTTTCATAGACATAATCCACCCCATTCAAATATAAAAAGTTTGCAATTTCACATTCCTCAATACTTTTTAGTTTTTCTCCTTTTAAAGAATAGTTCGATCTAAATTGTTTTAAAAATGTTGTGTATTCATCAAGACTATTAAAATCAAAAATGCTTTTGTATGGTCTTAAATAGTGAGCAAAATAATCATAAATTAGTTTTTTATTTCTATCGTTAGAGCAGATTTTGCTTATCTCATTTTCAATAAATTTATCAAATTTAATAATATCTTGAGTTAATTCTGAAACGTCAGGTTTCTTGGAAAAACCTAAGTTTTTATAACCAAAAGAGTGAAATGTCTCTATTTGAATACCTTTATACTCTGAGAGGCGATCATCAATTTCCTCTTGAGCGTTTCTCGCAAAAACTAAGATTAAAATTTTATGAGGATCGGTTTCTAAAATGTCTAAAAGATATCGCACTCTACCAACTATAGTTGATGTTTTTCCAGATCCCGCGCTAGCCACAACTTGAATAATCGGTTCTCTATTTACACAAGCAAATACTTGAGAGTACGAGTACTGTCCTTTAGAGTTTAAAAAAATTTTTTGATATTTTTTTTGAGCTCCTAAGGTAAAATTTTCATTATTTTCTAACCTTTTTTCAGAAATACCAGATAAGTAGTTTTTGTTTTCTAAAATTATATTGAATAAATTTTTATCTTTTTCTTTCAATTTCTCTGGAATATCTAGTGCATTGATACTTTGGTATTTATCAGATAAAGAACTAATATCTTTTTCAGTCACAAATTTTTTTTTATCAAATACATTCTTCAAATGATGATTCATTTGAAGAAATGTTTCTCTCTGGTTTAAGATTAATTCTATTTTCTTATCAATACTTTTAATTTTTGAAAAAATTTTGACTATTCCTGCTAGTGTAGCAAAACCAATAAAATAAGCAGAAAAGCCATCAAACATAAATAAAATATATGAAAGATTAAAGTATTTTCCTAATATAAGTTTTTATTGAATTTAAATTATAGATTAAATTAAATTAAATGATAAAGATCTTATTACCATTACTACTAATTTTTTTAATATATTTTCCTTATATTTACGTTCGCTACACATATCAAAATTATAATAAATCATTAGATTTAATGCCTTTTAAAGGAAGAGAATTTGCTGATAAAATACTCAATGACCAAGGGTTAAAAGAAGTACAAATAGAACCACAAAAAGTTAGTTTGCAAAATTTTTACAATCCTAGAAATAAATCAATAGGCATTGAGAATGAACTATTAAATAAAAAAAGTCTCACCGCACTATCTATTATTGCTCATGAAGTAGGACACGCAATACAGCATAAAGAAAATTATAAACCCTTGATACAAAGACATGAGCTACTCGAAAAGACCGTTGTTTTTCGAACAATCGGATCATCTATTGTAACGCTAGGAGTTGGTCCAATATTTGCTTTTACTAATAGTCTTTCTTTAACTTTAATTGCTACGGTTATCGCTCTTCTTTTTTTTTGTATTGAGATTTTTATTAATCTATTTACTTTAAAATGTGAGTATGATGCAAGTTTTAATCGGGCAATGCCAATCTTAAAAGAAAATGTTCCCAGTGAATACATAGATCAGTGTAAAAAAGTTTTAAATGCTGCCGCTCTCACATATGTTGCAAATTCTATAATTCGAGTTTTATCACTGAGAAATTTCTTTTTTATTTTCTTACGTCTACTAAAACGTTAAAATTAACTATGAAAAGTTCATTAAATTAATTCTACTCATAAATTATGATTAATGATTTCTATAAATTAAGGAAATTTGCAAAATATTGAAACTTTTCTATTTATCCAAAGATAAAAAAAAGTTAACTACAACTTCTTATTCTTAGATCTTTTGACTAGCTCTTTGACGGTATCCTCATATCTTTGAGTTAAGGATTTGTGGCCTTTAAGGTTTTTTTTAAATGCTTTACTTAATTCAAGATAATACCAAGGTATCTGTTGGAGGGGTTTCTTGTAGCGCGGAGGTGGGAGAGTTGGGTTTAGTGATTTCGGGGAACGAACCCACTGAACGGTTGAAAAATAAGAAACAAGCGATCCATCAACGTATCCGTGCTTACAGTACTGATCTTGGTCACGATTCTCGCTATGGGTGCTGGATTGACCCCTTCGAGTTTGTTTACAAGACCAAAAGAAAGTCCAAAACCTATGAATATTACAAAAAAATCATTATTTATAGGTATTTTTTGGTTGTGTCAAAATATGTTGGAATTGGGGTCGATTACTCTTAACACGAGGACTCTTTTTGCTATTATCTCGTGCTTAATCATGGCTGCGTTTAAAAAAATTGTTGTAATAGGAGCAGGGACAATGGGCTCTGGTATTGCTGCTCACTTGGCTAATTCTAACCGCCAAGTAGTTTTGCTTGATCTCAAAGGAAAAGACAAGCCTAACCAAATATCTGAAAATGCCATTGATATTATCAAAAAGTCAGACCCGCCTCTATTAGTGGAAAGGTCTCGAATTGATCATATCAAACCAGGTAATCTTGAAGACGATTTTGATGAGATTAAAGATGCGGATTGGGTTATAGAAGCTGTTGTTGAGCGTATTGATATCAAACACAAACTTTACTCCCAAATTGATAAAGTTCGCAGCCCCAACTCTATTATTTCATCTAATACTTCGACTATTCCTCTTTCAATTTTGACACAAGAGATGTCCGATAGCATGAAAGCAGATTTTTGTATTACTCACTTTTTTAATCCTGTCCGATTTATGAGATTATTAGAGATCGTTGAAACACCAACTATGAATAAAGATAAGATGGGTGGACTTCGTGATTTTTGTAAAAATGAGCTAGGTAAAGGAATTGTCAATTGTAATGATACTCCTGGTTTTATCGGTAATCGAATTGGTGTGTATGCAATGCAGGTTGCGATGTATGAGGCATTAGAGCGAGGCCTCCCAGTAGAAATTGCAGATGCCTTATTTGGGCGACCTTTAGGAATTCCTAAAACAGGAGTTTTTGGACTGTATGATCTCATTGGTATTGATTTGATGAAAGATGTGCTTGCAAGTTTCAAAAAAGAGTTACAAGAAAATGATCCTTTTATGGATGTGGTGAAACCTCATCCTCTGGTCGAGCAGTTACTTGAAAAAGGTTTTAATGGAAATAAGGGCCCTGGGGGGTTTTATCAAACAACAATTGTTGATGGTGAAGAACATGTTAAAGCCATGAACACTTCAGACATGAGTTATTATGATTTTGATAAAGTAGATTTAGAAATCGCAAGAAGAGTTGAGAAAGAGGGCATCAAAGCACTTCTTGATGATGATAGTGATTATGGTCGATATGCTTTTGCAGTATTAGCTAAAATTATTAATTATAGCGCTTTTTGCATTCCCGAGGTTTCATCAAAGGTAACTGATATAGATGATGCACTTCGTATGGGGTTTAACTGGAATGAGGGTCCATTTGAATTATTAAATGAGTACGGGCTCACCAAATTTGTCCAACGACTTCAAGATGAAAAACAAGATGTTCCTGAGCTGCTAACAACTATGATTAGATTAAAACAAGAACCTTATGACTCTACTTCTTCACGCGCCTATAATCATGAAGCAGGTATGAAATTTATCTCTAGAGGAGCGGGAGTTCGCCGATTAGGTGACCACAAAAAATATGCAAATCCATTATCTCGAAATTTTGCTGCAACTATTTGGCAATTTAATGATGAACCTCGAGAACAGAAGATACTGTGTTGTGAATTTCACACTAAGGCAAATGCTTTGAACGCAGATGCAATGAATATTCTAGAGGAGTCAGTTAACCGTCTTGAGCAAGATAATTATCAAGGACTAGTTGTTTATAATGAGGCCATGAACTTTTCTGCAGGAGCTGATTTAAATACCATGATTGGTTTAGCTGACGTAAAAGATTGGAAAGGTATCGATAAATACCTATCTGATTTTCAATCTGCATGTATGAAAATGAAATATGCTTCGAAACCAACAGTTAGTGGCGTTGCTGGATTAGCTATTGGTGGTGGTTTTGAAGTAGCATGTCAAACTTCTAAGATGGTTGCTCACATGAATAGTACTTTAGGTTTAGTAGAAACAGGTGTCGGCCTTGTTCCAGGTGGTGGAGGGTGTAAAGAATTATTATGGAGATGGGTACAAGACAAAAAATACATAAATAACCATGATCAAGCAGCTCTTCAGGTATTTGATATTATAGGATATGGCCTAATGGCCCATTCCCCATTGCAAGCTAAAAAGCATAAATTTTTTCTAGATGATGATATTTTTGTTTTAAACAGAGATAATCTTCTTGTGGAGGCCTTTAATCAAGTATCATTATTAAAAAATGGATATTCAGCTCCTGAAAAGCCAAAGTTCACACTAAGCGGACCTGAGGTAAAAGAGAAAATGCACCAAGTTTTATTGGATTTAGAGCAAAAAAAAATCATTTTTGGCTATGATGTTGATATTGGTCTTCATCTAGCAACCGTACTTAGCGGTGGCGATACAACTAAATCAAAAGAATTGTCTGAAGCTGATCTTTATGATTTAGAGCGACAGTCTTTGATAAATTTAATACAATCCAACAAGACGAGGGATAGGATACATGCAATGTTGTCTACGGGGAGAAGACTAAAAAACTAATGAGCAATTTTGAGCAGGGAATGCATAAAAATGATGCAAACTTTGTTCCTTTAACACCTATCAGTTTCCTTGATCGAATAAAAGATGTTTACCCCGACTATGAAGCCATAGTATACAAGGAGAGAAAATACTCATGGAGACAGGTTTACGATCGATGTACTCGATTTGCTAGTGCCTTAACTAAAGTTGGAATTGGCAAAGGCGATGTTGTTTCTATTATGGCAGCAAACACACCTGAATTATTTGAAGCACATTATTCTGTTCCTATGACAGGAGGTGTAGTTAATACAATTAATACTCGTTTAGACACCAGAACAGTTGCTTACATACTAGATCATAGTGACTGTAAAGTTTTTATAGTGGATCGACAATTTCACAATGTAGCAATTGACGCTATTGCTCATGTTAACCGAGATATCATCGTTATTGATATCGACGACAAGCAAGCAGATTTAGGAGATATTCCATCAATTGGAAAACTAGAGTACGAAAGTTTCCTACAAACAGGTGATGAGGGTTTTGAATGGATAAGACCTGATGATGAGTGGCAGGCTATTTCACTGAACTATACATCTGGAACAACAGGAAACCCAAAAGGTGTTGTGTACCATCACAGAGGGTCCTATTTAATGTCAATGGGAAGTATTACGGCATGGAATATGCCTAACCGGCTAACATATTTATATACAGTGCCAATGTTTCATTGCAATGGCTGGGGGTATCCATGGACTTTGGCGATGCTCCATGCCCGTGTAATATTTATACGAAATATTGTTGTTAAAGAAATTTTCGAATTAATTGATAAATATGAGGTGACTCACTTTGGAGGTGCTCCTATCGTATTAAATATGATAGCAAATGCCCCATCGGATGATCAAAAAGCATTGAAAAATAAGGTTTATGTTATGACTGCTGGTGCACCGCCCCCTAGTTCAATTCTTCAAAAAATGGAGTCTTTAGGCTTTGAGGTTATGCATGTATATGGACTGACTGAAACTTACGGTCATGTTGTTCATTGTGCTTGGAATAAGGACTGGGATAATCTAGCAGATGAAAAGCGATCTGAGCTCAAAGCCTATCAAGGAGTTCGCTATCCGCACACAGAAATGGTATCGGTCATGAACCCAGAAACACTCGAACCTGTCCCTTCCGATGGAGAGACTATGGGGGAGATCATGATCCGAGGAAATACTGTCATGATGGGGTACTACAAAAATGAAGAGGCTACTAAAGAGTCGATGAAAAGTGGATGGTTTCACTCAGGCGACTTAGCAGTAATGCACCCTAGTGGATATATTCAAGTTAAAGATAGATCAAAAGATATTATTATTAGTGGTGGTGAAAATATATCATCTGTAGAAATTGAAAATATTATTACAAAGCACCCTGCAGTATCATTAGCAGCAGTTGTTGCTAGACCTGATGAAAAATGGGGTGAGACACCCTGTGCTTTTATAGAATTAATTGAAGGTCAAACGGTAGAAGAAGATGAGTTAAAGAAATTTTGTAGAGAGCACTTAGCTGGTTTTAAAATGCCCAAAACTTTTGTATTTCAGGTCTTACCAAAAACATCAACTGGTAAAATTCAAAAGTACGAGCTAAGAGAAACAGTCAAAAATCTCTAATTTAATTTTTTATTTTTATCTTCAGTATTTATCACTTTAATTGCTTTTAGTTTTTTATAACACATGTAACAGACAAGATTATGATGACTTTTAATTAAATTTTGAACTTTCTTAGGAGCTGTTCGAATTTCAGATTCAATATACACACTGTCCATGACTGATAGCTCTCCCTCGCAATATTTGCATTTCTCAGCCATGACTAATATTTTAAATTTTTCTTAATTTTGTTCCAATACTGAAAAAATCTTTTTGCTGGATGAAGATAATTCTCCTGCAATAAGAAGTAATCGGGTAACTGCTCTAAATCATATTTTTCACCTAATTTTTGAAATAAATTTTGGTAAATAGGTCTAAAAGTAGATTTTGTTATAATTTTGGATATGGTGTTTTGGTTATGAATTTCTTGCAATATCTCATATGTATTACCTCTATAGATTTCAGCCCCTGCCTCTTTAGCTAAAAAGTATCTATTTTCAATGATTTTGTCACTAAGCTCATAGCCTTCAGTTAAAGTATCATCAAAGATGTAAACAGGATTACCCTCAATACCGGCTGGCACTCTCATAAACTCGTCATATAAATAAATTAAGTTCATAAATTGGGAAAGAGCCTCGAGCTAATTTCTTCATAGCTGCCATCTATTTCTCTATTCTTCTCAGGTATAATATCTATGCTTTTGTGACAGTATTTGTGAACATTTTCTAAATTAAATATATAAGGTTTTCCTGCAAAGGTACTCGCGATCCACTGCCAAGAGAAGTTATTACTTGCAATATCTCCATCCAGTAAATGACTCATAAAAAACTTCGCTCCAGCTTGCCATTTCACTCTTCTAAAGTGAATAATATAAGAAGCCAAATACATACGTGCATGGTTATGAAGGTACCCAGTGCTAGTGAGTTGCTCGATGAAAATATTAATAATTTGTGTTGGTGTTGTTGCTGACATAACATCCTCAGGCAAGTTATCTTGATATTCTTGAGCTTGAAATCCAGTTTTATATTCTTCTACATCTGTCCATAGTCGATCAGGATGATGGTAGGCATAGCTTCTCCAAAAATCTCTCCATGCTAATTCTTGAATAAACTTTTCACTCTCAACAAAATTATATTTTTCTCGAATATATTGAAAGAGCTCTTTGTTAGTGATGATTCCATATTTTATATGGGCTGATAATCTTGAAATTTGTCCATTCAAAAAGTTTCTTGTTTTTGCATAGAGAGCAGGATTAAAAGAATTGAATTTTTCCAGTGCATCATGTCTTGATAACATTGTGCTATTCGAATTTTTCGATATTGGTATTAGATCTTGAACACTTGAGATTTTCACTTTTAATTATACATAAAATCTGTGCTAATAGATTGTTTGTAAATCGAAGGTGATTTTGGTTTCAGGGGGGAGCTGAGAGATTCTTGAAATATCCACTTCATTTAAAATTGCAATTTTTGGATACCCGCCAGTACAAGGAATGTCCCGCATTAATACAATGGGTTGCCCATCACTTGGCACTTGAATAGACCCAGGTAATATTCCTTCAGACAAAATATCATGAGACTGAGAACTAATGAGACTCTCACCTTTGAGCCTGATACCCATTCGATCACTTTGATTAGTTATCGTAAAAACACCGCTAATAAAAGATTGTAGAGTATTGTCTGAGAAATATTGAAGTTGAGGACCAGGATAAACTTTGAAATTGGTTACCTTTTCTAAATCAGGTTTTGGTATAGAGATAAGATCCCAAGAGCTTACATCTTTGCTAATGTGAAATATATCTTTATCATTTAAAGGTCGATTAATCGAACCTATTCCTGCTTTTGTGTCAGTAGAGTAGCTATTAAGACAAGGCTCTAACCCAAGTCCATGCTCAAAAGCTATGTATCCATATACTGAGTCTATTGTATTGTGAATAATCAATTCATCGCCCTCAAATAAATTAATACTTTTATAGGGCTGGCACTCAAGCTGGCTGTTGTTATTTTTCTGAATACTCATATTACAATTACCACCAACACAAATCTTAACAGATCCTTCTTTTACTTTTATTGAAGGCCCCACATAAGCAAATTCTAGAAATTGATTTTGATGATTGGGTATAATTTTTTGTAGCTCTGTAATAATTCTTTGGTCCATTGCTCCACTTGGTGAAACTCCTAAGTGCTGATATTGAAATCTTCCAAAGTCTTGAATCGTTGAATGAGTCCCTGCACGAGTGATTATGATTGAGTTCATGACGAGTATTCCTTGATCAATTCATTTAATGAAAAATTATATTTTCTTATTTTTTCAAACTCTGAAAGTGATACGGAGTAAAATTTTACTTCATCACCCGGAAGAAAAAGGGAAGGGTAAGAACTTTGTAAATCAAAAATATCAAATGGTATTTGTCCAATTATATTCCAACCTCCAGGTGAAACTTTTGGATATATACAGGTATGGTTTTTTGCTATGCCAATGGATCTAGCAGGAATTTTTACCCTTGGAGTAGCTAACCGCGGTGTGATTAATTGGGAGGGAACATCCCCTAAATATGGAAACCCCGGCATGAAGCCTATATAATATGTATAGTAACGAATTGATGAGTGAAGATTGATAACCTCTTCTTTTGTAATCTTGTGAAGTTTTTGGATGATCTTTATATCTAAAGCAAAATCTTCATTATAGCATGCCGGTATTTCCCATGTTTTAGTGACTTTTTTGTTAGTTTGAGGGTTTGTATCTTTCATTTTCATACTAATTTTGTCTTTGTTTTGATCTCTAATTTTAGAGTTTTCAAAAATTACAACTATTTTATTGAATGAGGGAATAATGTTTAGTGATTGAAGATTAAGGTTTGAAATATTTAAAAATGCCTCATTTACCTCCTGTGATATAGATTTTGAGGTTTCATTTCCAAAATCTAAGACTAAACCCCGATCCCCATAAGAATTTATTCCTTTGAAATACACGCTAATATCATAATGTAACTTTGGTGCATTTGAATAAAATTAATTTAAATTCTGATATCGCAGAAAAAGATCTCAGTTTTTTCGAGACTGTTGATTCGCAGTTAATAAATAAAATTAGCTCTGCTAATCTTTCTTGTTTATATCATGGGGGGTCAGAAGACGTTGTTTTTAAAGCACTAAATTACTGTAAAACAAAACGTGTTTCAGTTGGTGCGCATATTTCTTTTTTAGATAGAGATAATTTTGGGCGCACAAAAATTAATTGGAACAAAAAATTAATCCAAGAAATTGTCAAAGACCAGTTAATGTTTATGCATAATCTTGCCTCTAATATTAATTTTCCATTAACACATGTTAAGCTTCATGGAGCTTTGAGTAATATGGCATGCATTGACCAAGACCTTTCTAGTGAAATAGTAGATGTTTTAAAAAAAAATTACCCATCAATGATATTACTTGCACCTGCTTTAAGTGAACTTGCTAAAATCGGTATGAATTGCAACATACCCACCGCCCTTGAGATTTTTGCAGATCGCACTTATGAAGATGATGCTACTTTAACACCTCGTTCCATTAATGACTCTTTGATAACAGATCCTAGAAGCGCCAAGGAGCATGTAAAAGCCATGCTTATACAAGAAGGGATTATTTCACGTTATGGGAATACTCTCAAAACAAACATTCATTCAGTGTGCGTTCACAGTGATACGCCAAATAGTGTTGAAATTTCTGAACAAATTTGCATACTCCTTCATGAAATGAAGATAAAAAAAGCAGCTCTTCCAGAATTTTTCTAAGACTAAAATGAATAATTATTTTTTTTACGGCACTCTTCGCTCTATTGCAATATTAGAGAAGGTTATAGGAGGAAAAACTGATCACTTAAAAATAACTAAAGCTTTTGTACCAAAAAGTGAATTGCGTTTAGTCATTAATGAAAACTTCCCTGTAATAATCTTCGGTGAAAATTATTCTGGCGTTGAAGGTATAGTGGTTAAAGGATTAACCGAAGAAGATATAGCACGTATACGTTTTTTCGAGGATGTAGAGTTTTCTCCTAAAACAATGATTATAGACATAGGGGGAATTCATGAAGAGGTCAATTATTTTTCACAAAAAGGAGTTGAGCCCTCTTTAGACCCTTGGTTCTATGATGAGTGGAAAGAAAAAGAGGAAGCTTTATCTTTAGTGACAACTGATTTTTGGATGCAACTTTACGGAAAATATACAGCTGAAGAGGCAGATCAATATTGGAATGACGTAAAAAAGCAGGCATATCATCATTACCTCTCACAACAATGAAAATTGTTAATTTCTTTTTCTTAATTTCTCTTTTTTTTACATTTAATTCTTTATCTGATGAAACAACAAGTTGGGAATTATTAAAAGAGGGTGGTAAAGTAGTTTTTATTCGTCACGCATATGCTCCTGGAGGCGGTGATCCCAATAATTTTGAATTATACGATTGTTCAACACAAAGAAATTTAAATGAACAAGGAATTAATCAATCTAAACGAATGGGTATATTATTTTCTAAATATTCTATTCCAATAGACTCTGTTTATTCCAGCGAATGGTGTCGCTGCAAAGAAACCGCTCGTCTGGCATTTGGAAATTTTGAGAGTTTAAGTGCCTTAAATTCAACATTTTCAGCTGATTATCAAAAAAACCATTCAAAACAAATGTATGAATTAAATCAATTCATTAAAAATTGGGACGACAGTCAAGGTAATTTAATTTTTGTAACCCATTATGTAATTGTTGGTGGTTTTCTTGATTATTATCCAAGTTCAGGAGAAATGGTGATAACAGATAAATCTCTATCAGTTCTTGGCACTATTAAAATAAATTTTTAAAAGAATACTCTTTCAATAAACCAATATAAACCAATCATTGAAATTATAATCGAAATAGGAATTTGCAAAAATGCTCTATACCAACTTTGACGTGAAGGTATTATAAAGATAATTGATGCTAAGATAATAATTGCTATCTGTGCTATTTCTACACCAATGTTAAATGAGATTAAACTTAAAACAAGTTGACTAGTATTTAACCCAATATCTCCCAGCACAAACGCAAAACCTAAACCATGAATTAATCCAAAAATAAAAATTATTAAATACCGAAGTAAAGTTGAACGTCTTTGAAATATATTCTCAATTGCAACATAGCTTATAGATAATGCTATTAACGGTTCAACAATAGTAGCAGGTATAAAAATTAAATTAAAACTAGCTAGAATAAGTGTGATCGAATGCGCAACTGTAAACATTGTGACTTGAAGTAATAAAGGTTTAAATTTGATGGCGTAAAAAAAGATACCTATTATGAATAAGATATGGTCAAGTCCCTTAGGAACAATATGCTCTATCCCTAAAACTAAATATTCAATTGTTGTACTTAAAGCTGAAGACCGTGTCTGTTGGGATATGAGTGATGATCTTTCAGCAGGTTGTAAATAAGTTGTAAATAAAACAGACTCTTTTGATAAATCCTCAAAATGTCTAATTACCACGGGACCCAATTCTTTCTCAAATTGAATGGTAAAAGACTCATCTTTTATTTCAAAACCTATGTTTAAAGTTGTATCTCTGGGAAATTCATCGTTTATTTCTTGAAAAGTATCTACATTTCTTAAAGAAAGCGGAATAGTTTCATCTCCGATATTGATTTTAATCTTATCTGTAAATTTGTTTTCATTTTCTATGACCATTTTCTCTACTTCTTCAGTGGAAAGTGCCCGTAACGCATCATATTTTTGAGATTGAGGTGAGTCGTTGGTATCCTGATATAAAGAGGCATCAATTTCAGAAAGAACAGTTTCTGCATTTAATTTAAATTCGATTGATGCATTTCCTTCAATAATGGTAATATCCATCACCGCGGGTTTAATTTCGTGTGAATGCAGAGGAGAGCTCAATATTAAAATTAGAAAAAATAAGTACTTAATCATTCGGTCATGTTTACCAAAATTCATCTAAAAATTCTTTATATTTTTTTGCTCCTTATTGCTTATTCTATTAGAGCAAACGCTCATGAATTTTGGATCGAGCCTACGCAATATCAACTTAATGATGACTTAATAAATGCTCACTTGAGGGTAGGACAAGAATTTCAAGGTATGGTTTTAATGTATAATCCACAAGATTTTAAAACATTTAAAATATTATCTGGCTCCAAAAATAAAAAAGAAAAAATAAAGGGCATACTAGGTGATGTGCCTGCAATTAATATAACGACTAATTTAGACAATTTATTAATTATTTATCATGAAACTAAAGATAAATATGTTGATTATAAAAAGTTTCAAAAATTCGAGGATTTTGTTAATGAAAAAGGTTACCAGCAACTAATCAATACTCATTTTGAGAAAGGATTTCCCGAAAGTAATTTTATTGAGAGTTATCGTCGTTATGCAAAATCTCTTATTACACTAAATGGCAGTGAGGGGAAGGATAAAAAAACAGGACTTCTATTTGAATTTGTTTTAGACCAAAATCCTTACAAAGAATTGAATTCAAAGCAAATGAGTGGAACTTTATATTACAAAAAAAAACCACTAAAAAAAAATCTTGTTACAATTTTTTCGAAATATAAAAATACAAAATTATCAATTGTAAATACCATAACGGATGACAAAGGAAAATTCACTTTTGATATTGAACCAGGAAGGGAATATCTTTTAGACTCAGTTGTGATTTATCCATTAAAAGCAGACCCAGAAAAAAATGAGCCAATCTGGCATAGTGATTGGGCATCAACAACTTTCTTAATATCTGAAAATAATCTTTAATTATTATTAATTAGTATAAAATAGATAATTATGATTTTTGCTTTAAAAGTTTTATTAGCTGCTCTTGTGATTGCATTTGCAAGTTGGCTTTCCGGTAAAAAACCTGAGCTATCTGGATTTATTATTGCTCTTCCAATAGCAAGTATAATAGCCATAGCCTTCTCTTTCTTAGAGCATAAAAATACTGAAAATACTGTAATATTTGCAAAAAGCATTCTTATTGGAGTGCCTGTCTCATACTTATTTTTCTTACCTTTTTTCTTTGCAAAAAATCTAAATATGAATTTTTGGTTAATTTATTTGATTGGATTGACTTTACTCGTAATAGGATATTTTGTTCATAAATATATTATGAGTTTAATTTGAATGTTTGAGTTATTTGCAGACTCAACTCCAAATGCAAGAAAAGTTTCAATAATGTTAGAGGAGATTAATGAGAGTTATGATTTGACTTTAATTAATTTAAATAAGGGCGAACAATTCAACGAGGAGTTTATAAAAATTTCTCCATTTTCAAAAATTCCTGTTTTAAGACACAATAATAAGACCATATTTGAGTCTGGTGCTATCTTAATTTACTTGGCAAATTTATCAGGAGAATTTTATGGCTCAAATCAAAGTTTAACAACCCAGTGGTTGATGGCTCAAATGGGTTATATAGGCCCCATGTTAGGTCAGCATCATCAATTTCATCATTATAATCCCGGTAAAAGTGATTTTGGTGAAGATAGATATTTTAAAATTGCAGAAACGATATACAAAAATTTAGATGATCATTTATCTATAAATGAATATTTAGCAAATGAATATTCAATTGCAGATATTGCAACATTTCCTTGGATCGCCAGACATCCAATTCATGATATAGGTCTGAATAAATATATCAATTTATTACGTTGGTATAATCAAATATCACTTAGACCTGCTGTCTTAAAGGGATATGATCTATTTAAAGATGGCTCAATACCACCACCCGCATAATCAAAATGAAAGTATACTTTAATGGTTCATGTAATATTTGTAATGCAGAGATAAGTCACTATAAAAAGAAAACCTGTAATATAAACTATGTTGATATTTCAAAAAATAAAGATGAGCATATAAATCATCTTTCCAAAAAAGATTTATTTAGAAGAATGCATGTATATCATGATGGAAAAATTTTTTCTGGATCAGAGTCCTTTCTAGTTTTATGGGATACTATTCCAAGATGGAGATACCTGTCTTTATTGTTGAAGCTACCATTATTTAGACAACTATGGAAAATCGGATACGAAGGATTAGCTTTACTACTTTATTTGAAAAACAAAAAGAAGATTAAGTAGAACCATTCTTGAAGAAAACCACAAGAATGGTTCTGGAGGATTAAGGTTAGTTTATAATTCTTACTTTTCTGAGAAAATTTAGATCAATCAATATATCTTTATAAATGCGGATATTATTGTTATTTGGCACTATATAAGGAAAGAATCTAATTTTTTAAACGATTTAATTTTATCACTTCACCGATAAAATATAATGATCCTCCAAAATAAATTGAGGTCTGATTTGATGAGAGTTTATTAATAATTTCAAATGAGTCTGATAAGGAATTTGCAAAATAAAGCTTCAGGTATTTGGGTAATAGATCTTTAGTAATCGAGTTTTCCTCGTTCATTTTAACAACAATTATTTTATTAAAATGATTTGATAAGCTAGAGAGCATTTGAGTATATTTTTTATTATTTAAAAAAGAGCATATAAGTATTTTTCTATTTTTTGTTAATGATTTAAGTAATGCTTTCATTCCATCGATATTGTGAAACCCATCTAAATAAATATTTTTATATTTCTTTATTTTTTTATTTAGAAGTCCACTCTTAATTTGTTGTAATCTCCCAGGCCACTCACAATTCATCAACGCTTTTTCTGTTTTTTCTATTACAAATTTTTCTTTCAATATATTCCTAGCTAAGTGTATTGCTAATCCAGCATTAATTAATTGATGTGATCCTAATAAACTTAATTTTGATAAATTAACTCTTATATCATTAGATAAATAAATATTAGATTTAATTTTCCAATGAGTATTAAATAGATTTGCATTTAATTTTCTTTTTTTTAATTGTGACTTAATAAATTTCATAACATTTGTTTTCTGTTGATTAATAAAAATTGTACTTTTTGAGTTCAATATTCCTAATTTTTCAAAAGCAATTTGATCCAATGAATTTCCTAAATAATCTTGATGATCTAAAGAAATTGGAGTAATAGCTGCATACTTTGATTTTTTTAAAATATTTGTAGCATCAAATCTTCCTCCAAGTCCAACTTCTAATATTAGATAGTCAGCTTTATGATCTTGAAAAGCTTTAAACGCCGCCGCAGTAGTAATTTCAAAAAATGTTATCAAATTTCCTTCATTTTTATCTTCGCAAAACTTCAAATATTCTAATAATTTTTGTTTTGAAATTTCTTTAGATCTTAATTGAATTCTTTCATTAAATTTTACTAGGTGAGGTGTGGAGTATACGTGTGTTGAATAATCATGATGATTGAGAATTGATTTTAAAATAGCTGCTGTTGAGCCTTTTCCATTAGTACCAGCTATATGAATGACTTTGGGCAGTAAATTTTCATCAAAATTGATTTTCTTTAAAAGTTTTTTAATTCTCCATAAAGATAAGTCTGAAAATTTTGGATGTAGATTTAGTAGTCTTTGAAAAATGGGATCTTTCAAGAATTTATTTTTTTACGAATGATAAAACTTTTGAAAGTGTTTGACTTAATTCTTTTCGATGGACAACCATATCAACCATTCCGTGTTCAAGAAGGTATTCGGCAGTCTGAAAATCCTCAGGTAATTGTTCCTTGATTGTCTCTTCGATAACTCTTTTTCCAGCAAAACCAATCATACTTCCTTTTTCAGCAATGATAATATCTCCAAGCATTGCAAACGAAGCACTGACACCTCCAGTGGTAGGGTGAGTTAGAACACTCACGTAAGGAATTTTATATTGATCTAGCATATTTACAGCTGCAACTGTTTTAGGTAGTTGCATTAAACTTACAATACCTTCTTGCATCCTTGCACCTCCTGAGGAAGCAACAGATATAAATGGACAATTCAAATCAACAGCGTTTTGACAGCCAATTTTAAATGCTTCACCAACAAATTGACCCATTGAACCACCCATAAAATTAAAATCTAAAATAAAAACTACAACTTTTGTGCTTCCAATTTCACCTTTAGCTAGAATGGCGGCATCTTTTTGATCAGTTTTCTTTTGTGCAGCTTTCATCCTGTCCGTGTATTTTTTAAGATCTTTAAATTTTAGAGGATCATTATTTTCAAAAGGTACCTCGATAATTTCATAATTTTCGTTATCAAATAAATTTTTTAATCTACTATTTACATCCATCCCCATATGAAAGTCACAATATGAACAAACATTTAGATTTTCTTTTAAATCACTTACATACAAGGTTCTCTCTCCACATCCACACTTGGTCCATAAATCAGACGGAGGTTCTTTTCGATTAACAAGGGAGCTTAATTTTGGTTTTACATAATCTGTGAGCCAATTCATTTTTAGATTTTAACCTCTTGAATAAATTTTTTAAGGCTTTTAAGGTACTTATTAAAATCCATCTTTATATCAAAATATTTTTGAATCAGAGCTGAGCCAATTATAACACCATCTGCATTTGTTTTTTTGGATATATCAATGACATCTTTTTTAGACTTGATCCCAAATCCAACTAAAACAGGAACAGAAGACATTTTTTTTATAGATTTAACATTTTTATTTATTTCTTTGTAATCTAATTTATTTGAACCAGTGATTCCAGTTGCTGATATATAATAGATGAATCCTTTTGAATTTTTTAAAAGTTTTTGAGATCTTTTCTTATCTGTCATTGGAGAGATTAACTTAATCAAGTGGATGTTATTTTTAGACAATGACTTTTTGATTGCATCTTCTTCTTCAAAAGGCAAATCAACAATTATTATACCATCAACAATACTTTTAATATTTTTGATGAATTTATTTAATCCAAATTTACGGACAGTATTTAAATAACACATAATGACAAATGAAGTATTATATTTAGATTTACTTAATTCTTTGATTAAATTAAGTGATTGTTGTGTTGATAATTTTGATCTAAGTGCAAGTTTATTTGCCTCTTGGATAATAGGGCCATCTGCCATCGGATCAGAAAAAGGAAGCCCAAACTCAATAATATCTGGTTGATAAGATAACATTTCATTAAAAACCTTTTTACTTTGATTTAGTGTAGGAAAACCACACGTCATAAATAACGAGAGTATTTTTTTTTTAGGAAGAGTGTCTAGATTATTCATCTGCATCAAATCCTATTGCTTTAGCTGCAGTAAATAAATCTTTATCACCTCGTCCACACAAATTTAAAATTACAACTTTGTTTTTATGTTTATTTTTAAATGCTTTAATTAAGTAGGCTAGGGCATGGGAAGGCTCTAGTGCAGGAATAATTCCCTCTAGTTTTGAACATGTTTGAAATGCTTCAAGAGCTTCTTTATCAGTTATACCAAAGTATTTAACTCTTTTAATATCTTTTAAGTAGGAGTGTTCAGGCCCTACACCAGGATAATCGAGACCAGCTGAAATAGAATGAGCCTCTTTTATTTGCCCATCATTGTCTTGTAAGACATAACTGTAACTACCATGCAAAATACCGGGAGTTCCAGATGTCATTGTAGCAGCTGTTTCTTCTGTTTTAGCGCCTCTACCAGCTGCCTCAACTCCAATAATCTTTACCTTTTTATCATTTAAAAATGGATAAAATAAACCCATTGCATTTGATCCGCCTCCAACGCAAGCTATCAAATAATCTGGTAGTTTTTTCTCTACTTTTAATATTTGTTCTCTAGCTTCTTTTCCAATTACAGATTGAAAATCTCTTACCATTTTTGGATAGGGGTGAGGGCCAGCTGTAGAGCCAATAATATAAAAGGTATCTCTAACGTTTTTAATCCAATCTCTTAAAGCTTCATTCATCGCATCTTTTAACGATTTACTACCAGATTCAACCTGAATAATGGTGGCACCCAGAAGCTTCATTCTAAAAACATTAGGTTTTTGTCTCTCGATGTCTTTAGACCCCATGTAAATATAACAAGGAAGACCAAAAAGAGCACAAACAGTAGCTGTTGCAACTCCGTGTTGTCCGGCACCAGTTTCAGCTATAATTCTTGTTTTGCCCATTTTTTTTGCAAGGAGTATTTGTCCTAGGCAATTATTGATTTTATGGGCTCCTGTATGATTTAGCTCATCTCTTTTAAAATATACTCTTGGTCCATTAATATATTTAGATAAATTTTTAGCAAAGTGCAAAGATGAGGGCCTACCTACGTAGTTTTTAAAAAGATCATTCAGCTCTTTTATAAATTTTTTATCCTTTTGAATTTTTTTGTAAGATTTATCTAAATTTAATAATAGGGGCATTAATGTTTCTGAGACATACATGCCTCCGAACTCACCAAATCTTCCAACAGAGTTAGGTTGTTTATAAGTTTTCATTAATTATAAATCGATGAAATAATACCATCTATCAAAGTAAGGCTTTTTTCACCTGGTTGTTCCTCTACACCAGAATTTATATCAACAAAATCCGCACCTGTTAAGCTAATTGCTTTTTTGATATTAGTGACATTTAGACCTCCCGATAAAATATAAGGAAGTTTTTTTATATTTTTAAAATCAGACCAATCCCAAGTTGTATTGTTTCCTCCAGGCATCTGATTTGAAGAGGGTTTCGCTTCGATGAGGAACCGATCTACATCAATTAACCCAGTAGTTTTAAAATCTTCTGGGGATATTGATTTATATATCTTTTTCTTAAATTTACTTTTAATTTCACTTATTAAGTTTTGATCTTCATTACCATGAAGTTGAATTATGTCAAAATCAAAAATTTCTAATTTATTTTTAATTTCATCAATTGATGGATTAACAAAAACACCCACAAATTTGTCTTTATGTGTTTTAAAATATTGGTTAACAAGAGCTAACGTTTCAGTATCTATAAACCTCGGACTCTTTTCATAAAAAATTAACCCTTGATAAGAGATATTTAAATCAAGACAGTGGTTAATAATAGCTGGATTATTTTGTCCACAAATTTTTATCTTTATGTTGTTCGCCATATTTTTTTAATAATTCTAACGGTTTTTTGCTTTCTATTAATTCTCTACCTATTACAACAAAGCTAGCACCATCTTGTAAAGCATTATGAGCAAAAGTAACTCTTTTTTGATCATCATTTCTGGCAAACATTTTAACACCAGGTGTTATTTTGATTAATTTATTAAATTCTCCTAAAACTCTTAGATCATTACCTGAACAAACAAGGCCATGAATATTTACATTATTAGCGATTTCAGTAAATTTTTTTACAAGTTTTTTTGTATTTCTTTCTTTATATATTTTTTTGCTATCATTTCCATCTAAGCTCGTCAATAAGGTTACACCTAAAATTTTAGTTTTAAGTTTATTTTTCTTAATAGAGTTTACGGCAGCTTTCATCATCTCTTTACCTCCTGATATATGCAAGGTAAGAAAATCAGGGTTTATATTCGATAAAGAGTCTATAGCACTCTTAACTGTGTTCGGTATATCATGAAGTTTTAAATCAAGGAATAATTTACATTTTGATTTTTTAATTTCTGAAATAAGCTTGATTGAATGATTGTTATAAAAAGATCTATATCCCACTTTAAAACCATAAACATGGCGGTATAGTTTTTTAACAATATTAATATTTTGAGTGTTCGACTTTAGGTCTAGGGCTATAAAAGATTTAAGTTTTTTCATTTAACTTTTTATTTATATTCTCACTTGCTTTGAATTTAACCTTCCACTTGGAGGGGATATAAATTTTTTTCTTATTTCTAGGATCAGAGCCGTATCTAGAATTCATAAATTTAGATTTAAAAGTACCAAAATTCCTTAACTCTATAGGGATATGATTAGAAATATTTTTCTCTAAAGTATCAAAAAACCTTTTAAATATATCTTTGTTAATTTTAGGTGTTAGATCTTTTTCTGATTCTAAATAAGTCCTCAAAATATCAGACTTATTCTTTTTTAGGTTCCTTGTCCTCATCCAAAGCCTTGCCAAGAATATCCCCTAAAACTGAACCAGATGATTTAGATCCATATTTTTCTAATAAACTTTGTTCCTCATCTATTTCTAATTGTCTTATTGATAGTGAAAATTTTCGGTTAGTAAGATCAATAGAACTAATTTTAGCGTCAATTTTTTGACCTTCGTTATATCTAGATATATTCTGTTCCTCTTTATTTTTTGAAAGCTCTTTTCTTCTTATCGTAGTCTCTATAAAGTTGGCTACTTCAACATCAATTCCGTTGTTGCTAATTTTAGTGATTTTAGCAGAAACAATGTCACCTTTTGATTTATCTTTGAAAAATTCATTAAAGGGATCATTAGATAGTTGTTTAATACCAAAACTAATTTTTTCTTTTTCTGGGTCAATTTCTAAAATCTTAACTTTGATGTTTTGCCCTTTTTGATATTTTTTTAATGTTCTATCACCATTAGTGTCTGTCCATGACAAATCATTTTTATGTATCAATCCATCAATATTTTCATTTAGTTTTGCGAATATGCCAAACTCTGTAATATTTTTAATCTCAGTATCAATGGTTTGATCTTTTCTGTATTCATTAAGAATATTTTCCCATGGATTTGGCTCCGTTTGTTTAATTCCAAGACTTATTCTTTTCTTTTCTTTATCAATTTCTAAAATCTTCACTCTGATGTTAAAGCCAACCTCTAAAATTTTATTTGGATGTATATTTTTTTTTGTCCAACTAATATCATTAGAGTGCACTAAACCCTCTAAATCTTTTTCAGTAAGTTGAACAAAAGCACCATAGTCAGTTATATGTGTTATTTTGCCATCATATATTTCATCGAGGCTAATCTTTTCCTCTATTTTTTCCCAAGGGTCATCTTTTAGCTGTTTGTACCCTAAGCTAATTTTATCTGAGTCATCAGACACTTTAAGAATTTTAAATTCGTACTTTTTTCCAATCTCTAATACATCTGAGGGATGATTAATCCTACTCCATGAAATATCACTTAGGTGAACTAATCCGTCAATACCACCCAAATCAACAAATGCTCCGTAGTCTGTAAATGTTTTTACTTTACCTGTGACAACGGAATTATTTTGTGATTTTGATAAAATTTGATTTTTAATTTCTTTTTGCTTTTCCTCAAGTATAGCTTTTCTTGATACAACTATATTTCCTTTAGAATAATCCATTTTTAAGATCTCAAAAGTTTCTTCAGTCTTAATAAGATGGCTCACATCTCTGACAGGACGTAAATCTATTTGACTCAAGGGTAAAAATGCGTTTGTCCCCATAATTTTCACATAAAGGCCAGCTTTGGCTTTACCAACTATGAAACCTTTTACTCTTTCTTTATTGTCAAATAGTTTTTGAAGTTTTTCCCATGATTTCATTTTGATAGCTTTTTCATGAGATACTTTTACGTTACCCTCTCTGTCCTCTAGTTTTTCAACAAATACTTCAATAACTTTTCCTGTTTTTAAATCATCCGATGATCCTGTATTTAAAAATTCTTCTTTAGGTATTTGGCCTTCACTTTTATATCCAATATCAACAGTTATATATTGATCACTTATTTTAAGAATAGTTCCAGAAATTATCTTATTTGCCGATATTGCGTTCTTAGTCTCGAATTGTTTTTCTAGCAATTTGCTATATTCGTCATTAGAAATCATTAGTCATTATTTACCTTTCGGATTGAATTAGGTCCTTTTAAAGTTTTATTGGTGTTTTTCAAGAAAAAATTAATTACTAAATTTTGATATATCTTGGAAAAATGTCGGATAGCTTGTTTTTACACACGATTTGTCTTTAATTATATTATTTTTTTTACAAATCATATTTGCGATAAAAAAAGACATTAATATTCTATGGTCTTCATTATGTTTGATAATGGCATTACCCTTCTTTAAATAATGATTACCATAAACATATAGATCATAATTTCTAATTTTAGATTTTACTCCAATTTTTATTAAATTTTCATGTATTAATTTCAATCTGTTGCTCTCTTTCACTGTAAGCTCTTTTAATCCTTTAAAAATTGTCAAACCCTTTGCAAATGATGCGGCTATAGATAAAATTGGAATTTCATCCACCTGTAAAGGGACATCCTTAGACTTTAGTGTGATTGATTTCAAATTTCTCTTTTGTTCGATTTTAATATCAGCAATTAATTCATTATGAACTTTTCTTTTGCCAATTAATTTTATATTGCCCCCCATTTTTTTTAGAGTTTTTATGAAACCTATTCTGGTTTTATTAAAAAGTATATTTTTAACAACAAGATTTGATCCAGGTTTTAAACAAGCTGCCGAAATAAAAAATGCTGCTGATGATGGATCACCCGGAACTTTATAATTTATAACTCTTAAATTTTTATTATTTTTCATTTCTATAAATCTAAATTTAGAGCTCTCTTTTACTTTTATATTATATCCCATAGACTTGAGCATGTTCTCAGTATGATTTCTTGTAGTTTTAAATTCTTTAATTTTAACAGTTCCATTAGTATTTAAAGCTGAAAGCATAATAGCACTTTTAATTTGAGCAGATGGAATTATTATTTCAAAAGATAATGGCACTGCATTTCCAGTCCCATTTAATGAAATAGGTGGAAACAAGTTTTTATTTAATTTAATCGTTGCCCCTATTCTAACCAAGTGTTCAGTGACCCTTTTCATTGGTCTTTTGCTCAAAGATCTATCTCCAACTAGTGTTGCTTTGATATTATTTGAAGAAATTAAACCAGTTATAAGCCTGATACCAGTTCCTGAATTACCAAAATCAATTTTTTTATTTGGTTGAAATAGTGCTCCTGGTGGAATACCAAAAATAATATATTTATTTCCTTCTTTCTTTATTTTCACACCCAATAATTTCATTGCTTTTAGTGTATTAAACACATCCTCACCCTCTAATAGATTATAAATTTCAGATTTACCGATTGCTTGCCCAGCCAGAATTAAAATTCTATGGCTTATTGACTTATCGCCAGGAGGATAATATGTGCCTTTTATAGAACTACGTTTATTTAAAGGCATAAAGCTAATTATAACTCTTGCCTAAGTAAATTTTTTTGACAAAGTTATCAGAAGTAATATCTTTTGGACTACCTGATTTAATGATCTCACCATTATAAATAATATACCCATAGTCAACAATACTTAAGGCTTCTTTAACATTATGGTCAGTAATAATCATTCCTATATTCAATTTTTTTAGTAATGAAATTGTTGATTTAACTTCTTCGATAGCTATTGGATCTATACCAGCAAAAGGCTCATCTAGTAGAAGAAATTTTGGACCACTTGCTAATGCTCTAGCAATCTCAGTTCTTCTTCTCTCACCCCCTGATAACAATTTACCTTTAGTTCTTTGAAAATTACTCAAAGAGAATTGTTTAATTAAATTTTCAGTAATTTGTCTTGAATTATTTTTATTGTGAAATAGTTCTGCTATCGAAAAAATATTGTCGTAGACACTTAAGTCTCTAAAAATTGATGCCTCTTGAGGTAAATATGAGATACCTAGTTTTGTTCTTAAGCTAAGACTTTTATCATTTAAAATATTATCATCTAGTAAGATTTTTCCTAGATCAGGAGATGTAAAACCAGCTATGATATTAAAGAGAGTTGTCTTTCCACTTCCATTTGGCCCAAGCAAACCATTAATTAGATTGCTTTTAAATTCGATATTAATTTTGTTGAGTGCTTTTTTTGTTTTAAAGCTTTTACTTACTTCAATTAGCTTAATTGTTTGCATTATCTTCTAATAAAACTTCAACAAGAGATTCTTTATCTGCTGAATTTAGTATCCTCTTATTGTTATCTATATCAGCTATTAATTCATTTCCAGTTAGTAATCTTGTTGATGACTCAATTGAGACATTACCAATAAGTTTTATTATATTATCATCTCTTGTGTATATGGCATAATTACCTTTAAAGGTCTCTTCTTTAAATTTAATTACCACATTATCAAAAAGTTCTATGATTGTGAAAACCTCATCATTTTTTTCTTCTATGTAATTAGCAATCATTTTATCGGCAAAAGCTATAAATTTATCATTTTTGAATTCTACGTTTCCATGAGCAGTATAACTTTTGTTTTCTGAGTCCCAGACCAAGCTTTTACCAGCCTTAACATAGCTTTCACTATTTGCATTAAAAACAAATATAAAAAAAAACATTAAGTAAAGTAATTTATTTATTAATGACAAATTCAACCTCACCACTAAAAAATATTTTACCATCATAATCTTGATTTTTAAAACCTTGCGCTTTCAATATGCCCATTTTATTAATTACTTCAACCGGCTCATTGCTATTTGAAATTTCTTTAGAAATATTGATTGATATATTTTTTCCATAAATTTTATATTCTTTGTTTTCTAAGTATGATTTTCCCTCGAGGTAAATATTATCGTCATCAATTTTATTTAATTTTTCGGAACCTACTTTAGTAATTCCTGAGTTACTCAAAACGATACTTGAAAAATTTTCTACAGTTATAGTTTTTTGACTAAAGTTTTCAGTTAATGGTTTTTTATTAACAAAGTATATATAAAGCTGTATTCCAAAAATAATTATAATAAATATGTTTATAGTTTTCTTATTAAAGTAATTAATCATTTTCCAAACATTGTTTTAGATTAACTATACCAATTGGTTTACCCTGGTTTTCTATAATAAGACTCGTAATAGAATGTTTATTCATCAGAACAATTGCTGATGAGATTAATAAATTACTCTTTGCCACTATTGGTTTACTCTTCATAATTTTAGTAGCTTTTGCTTTCATATTAATTTTTGCAATAGATCTTCTTAAATCACCATCTGTAATAATACCTTTAATTTTTTTAATTTTATCTAAAACCACAACACAACCATATTTTTTTTCAGTCATAACTAATACAGCATCAATAATAGTTGAGTTTGATTGTATAACAGGAATTTCAATATCCATAATTTCACCTAATGTTTTTAATTTTCTTCCTATTTTTCCCCCCGGATGAAGCTCACTAAATGATTTTTTATCAAATTTTCTTAGACTTAATACAGAACAACAAAGAGCGTCACCAAGAGCTAAAGACATAGTAGTTGACGTAGTAGGTATTATTTGCAATCTATCAGCTTCTTTATGATTTGGTAGTATTAAATTTATATCTGAATTCTTTGATATCAAACTATTACTAGTGGAAGTAATTAATATAATTTTTATTTTTTTTTTCTTACTAAAATTTATCAAATCTGAGAGTTCTTGAGACTCTCCAGAATTAGATAAAATGATTAGTACATCATCTTTTCCTATTATACCCATATCACCGTGACTTGCGTCAACTGGATTTAAATAAATTGCTGGTAAGCCAGTTGATGTAAAGGATGCAGCAATTTTTCCTGCAATATTTCCACTTTTTCCAACACCAGAAATTATTATTTTACCATTTTGTTTTGAAATTAATTCTACAGCCTCAACAAAATTTTTATCTAAACTTTTAGATAACTTAGATAAAGCAATAGACTCTAGCTTTATTACATCCTGCCCTATTTTTTTTATTTTTGATTTAAACATTAATTATTTGTGTGCAAAGATATCTATATTTTCCCATCCATCTAAATCTAAATCAACTCTTACTTCCATAAATTTCATTATTGATTTAAATAATTTTAATCTTTTTTGACTAAGCAATTTTTCATAAAGAGAGCTTTTTATTTCAGATAAATATAAAACATCATTAATTGCATATTCAATTTGTTTCTTAGTGAGTTTTTTTTTACTCCAATCAGATGACTGTTCTGTTTTATCTAATTGAGTATTTAATATTTCAGAAACTAAATCTTTGAGACCATGTTTTGAGGAGTATGTACGTGTTAATTTTGAGGCAACCTTTGTACAAAAAATATTTTTTACTTTTATTTTTAAATTTTCTTTTAAAACTGCCATATCAAATCGTCCAAAATGAAAGATTTTTGTAAGACTTTTATTTTCTAATAATATCTTTATATTTTTTGATAATTTCGGAGATAGGTCTTCTTCAAATTTTATTAGGTATACTTTTTTATCTGTCTCATTTCTTAATTGAATTAGACATAGCCTATCTCTTTTAATGTTTAAACCAAGAGTTTCAGTGTCAATTGAGATGTCTCCTTTAAAAGTTTTTAAAACATTATTTGGCAGATCATTTTGAAATAATTGATAATTTGACATCTTAGAACATATATTTATATAAGATAGATAATACAATGAAAAACAAAAATATTTTAGTTTTTGGATCTACTGGTTTTATAGGAAGAAGTATAACGAAAAGACTATTACAAAATGGTGACAAATTAATATGCCCTGTAAGGAATGCTAGTAGAGTAAAAAGAAATATACTCTCAGGAGATATTGGGCAGATAGAAGTAATAGAATTTGATATTCATAATTTAGAGGATATTAAAAATTTAATTAAAAAATCAGATTTGGTAATTAATTTAGTCGGTATTCTTTATGAAACAAGTAGTCTATCATTTGAATTAGTTCATTATTTACTACCAAAAAAAATTGCTAATTATTGTGAATTATTCAAAAAACCTTTTCTTCATATCTCTGGCTTAGGGTCTACATTCCAAACAAAATCAAATTATTTGATCAGCAAAAAAATGGGTGAAGAGTTTATTGAAAATAATAATACTAATCACATTATTATAAGGCCTAGTACAGTTTATGGTGAGGAAGATAATTTCTTTAATTTATTTGGTAAGATGGCCAAAATTTTACCATTCTTACCTTTAATTAAAAATGGAAAGACTAAATTTCAGCCAATTTATGTAAATGACTTATCTCTTTTAATTTTTAATTTGTTAAATAATTTCGAAAAGCACAAAAACTCTAATATTGCCGCAGTAGGTAATGAAATATATACATTTAAAGAAATTTTGAGTCATATATTTTTTTCTTTGAAAAAAAAGGAAAGATTTTTTTACATACCTTCTTTTTTGGCAATTATTCAAGGTAAAGTATTAGAAAAACTACCAAAACCTTTATTTACATATGATCAGTATGTGACTCTTTCTCATGATAGCATCTCGGAGGGAAGTCAAAAATTAGTAACTAAAATATTGAAACAAGATTTATCAGATATGAAGGTTATTACCTCAGAATATCTAAAAAAGTTTATCGATAAAGTTTAATTAAGTTAAATAAATTAATAAAATTAAACCTAATAAAATTCTATAAATTACAAAAGGTGTAAAGCCAATTTTATTTATCACTTTAATAAATACAGATATTGTAAAATATGCTGAAAAAAATGTAATAATAAAAATTATAGATAAATTTTTATCTATAATAAAATTTTCAAATTCTTTAACATTGGAAAAAAAAGACAAACAAATTATAGGTATACCCATATACAAACTATAAATAGATGAATATTTTCTATCTTCTCCAAATATTCTGAATGCAATTATACAACTTCCTGCTCTACTAAAACCTGGTAAAAAAGCTAGACATTGAAAAAATCCAGCCAGAATAAATTTGGTACTTTTATTTTTAATTTCTAACTTAAATTTTTTTGTTTTATCTGAAACATAGAGTAATATTGCTCCAGTAATCGAAGTGTATCCAATCAACTTTAAACTAATATAATTAACATTGTAAAATTTGATTATAAATCCAAGGATAATTGCAGGTAAGGTCCCATAGACTAATAGTTTCCAGTAAGCTTTGATATTTGATTTTGAAAAATGTTTGTTTGCAAATAAATATAATAATAAAGCAAATAAAGATGCAAAGTGTGCTGATGTTTCATACAAATAATTTCTAGATTCTAAATTTTTAAAGTAGATTTCTAATATATTAATGTGCCCACTGGAACTTATGGGGATAAATTCAGTAATTCCTTGAATTAAACCATAAAAAACATAAAAAATACTACTATCAGTCATAATTTATTATCATTTATGAGTTTACTTAATTCACAAATCTATGTATTAATACACTCCATTTGTTTGTAGGAGAATAAAGTAATATTTTATTATCATGTTAAAGTTTCATAAAAAAAAATCTAAGAATCCATCTAAAACTGAACCTGAAAAAAGAATAAAGAATTTTCAAGAGATTTATAGTCAGTTTAATAAAAATGACTCTGTTGAACAATCCTCAAGATGCTCTCAATGCGGAATTCCATATTGTCAAATACATTGTCCTTTAAATAATAATATACCTGATTGGTTACGTTACATTGCAGAAGGCCGATTAGAGGAAGCCTATCAAGTATCTGCCTCTACAAATGCATTTCCAGAGGTATGTGGAAGAGTTTGTCCTCAAGATCGTCTGTGTGAGGGTAATTGTGTTGTTGAACAGGCGGGCTTTGGAGCCATTACAATTGGTAATTTAGAAAAATACTTAACAGAAATAGCATGGGAAAAAGGATGGGTTAAAAACCTATCACCCCAAAACCAATACAAGCAGAAAGTTGCTGTAATAGGGTCAGGTCCTGCTGGAATGGCTGCATCAGCCTATTTAATTCAAAATGGGTATCAAGTAGACGTCTATGAAAAAAATGATCGAGCTGGTGGTTTGATGATTTATGGTATACCTAATTTTAAGTTAGACAAAAAAATTGTTGAGAGAAGAACTGAGTGGCTTACTGATAGTGGTGTTGTATTTAACTTAAACACGGAAGTTGGAAAAAATATTTCCTTCCAAGATTTGGAAAAAGATTATGATGCAATATTAATTGCAACTGGTGTATACAAAGCAAGACAATTAGATATTGACACCTCTTCAGTCAACAATAGCATTCCTGCTCTGGATTTTTTAATTGAGAGTAACAGAACTGGTTTAGGTGACTCTCCCTCAAAAAATAAATATCTTACAGCAAAAGATAAACATGTAGTTGTTATTGGTGGAGGTGATACTGCTATGGATTGTGTTAGAACAGCCATTAGACAACATGCAAAAGAGGTTACTTGTCTTTACAGAAGAAACAAAGAAAACATGCCTGGATCAGCAAGAGAAGTTTTAAATGCAGAGCAAGAGGGTATCAAATTTAATTGGTTATCTGTTCCATCCAAAATTATTAGTGATAGCTCTAATGCAACAAGTATGACATATAAAGTGGCTACATTGGGTGAAGTGGACGAGAGTGGAAGAAGAAAACCAATAGATACTGGTGTTGAAAAACAAATTAAAAGTGACTTAATTATTCAAGCTCTTGGTTTTGAGCCTGAAGATTTGAACCATAATTTCAAAACAAATATTGAATTAACTAGCTGGAAAACAGTTAAAGTTGATTTTAAAAAGTTTCAAACTAGCAACCCAAAGATTTTTGCTGCTGGGGATATTGTTAGAGGCGCCTCTCTGGTTGTTTGGGCGATACATGATGGCCGAGAGGTTGCAAAATCAATTCATAATTTCTTACAGAGCTCAAAAATTAAAAAAGCATCATGAAAGACAATCCACTAGAAATTTTTAAAATAAATAGACAAAAACTAAAAGATAATCACGTCTATAATGAAAAATATGAACATGATAATTGTGGTGTAGGTTTAGTTGCCTCAATAAAAGGTGAGTCAAGAAGAGACATAGTCGAAAAAGGAGTTGAGGCACTTAAAGCAGTATTCCATAGAGGTGCAGTTGATGCAGATGGTAAAACGGGAGATGGTGCCGGTATTATGTTGGAGGTTTCAAACTCTTTCTTCAGCAAACAAATTTTAAAAATGGGTCACAGAAAAACTAAAGACTCTGTGTTAGGTGTAGGTATGATATTTTTGCCTAAAAGAGATTTTGGAGCCCAAGAAAAATGCAGAGCTATCGTTGAATATGAAATTATAAAATCTGGAATGAATCTTTTTGGATGGAGACAGGTTCCTGTTAATACAGAGATTATTGGTGAAAAAGCTAACTATACTAAACCAGAAATTGAACAAATAATTTTTTCACCTAAAGAAACAACACCTGACATCGAAAAGAAACTATACTTAACAAGGAAAAGGATAGAGAACAAAATCAAAGCACAGAGTATTAATGATTTTTATGTTTGCTCTTTGTCGACCCAAACGATTGTTTACAAAGGTATGTTTTTAGCTGAACAGTTATCAGAGTTTTACCCAGATTTGCTTGATAATGAATTTAAATCTAAATTTGCTATTTACCATCAAAGATATTCTACCAACACATTTCCTACATGGTCCTTGGCACAACCATTTCGAGTTTTAGCTCATAACGGTGAAATCAATACTTTAAAGGGAAATATAAATTGGATGAGCGCACATGAACCAAGAATTACACACCCCTTTTTTAATGAGAGAATTAATGATTTGAAACCTGTACTCGACCCAGATGCATCTGACTCTGCTTCGCTTGATGCTGCTTTTGAACTTTTTGTTCAAACTGATAGGGACATGCCGATGGCAAAATCAATGATTATTCCTGAGTCTTGGTCTAATCGTTCTGATTTATCTGATCAATTAAAGGCCATGTATGCTTATTGTAACGCGGTTATTGAGCCATGGGACGGGCCAGCAGCAGTCTGTGGAAATTTTGGAGATTGGATAATATCTGGTATGGATAGAAACGGATTAAGACCTCTTCGATACATATTAACAGATGACGACTTACTAATCTCAGGATCTGAAGTCGGCATGATAAATATAGATGAGAAAAATATAATAAAAAAAGGAAGAGTTGGGCCTGGTGAACTAATAGCAGTAAATTATAAAGAGAGTAAGTTTTATGAAAGCTTTGAATTAAAAGATTTACTCAGTAAACGTAACAACTACTCAGACTGGAACGAAAAAACTATAAAGTTAGATAACATTTTATCTAAAGACAAAATTTATGAACCATCAACAGTTGATGAAGAAAATATTTTTCAAATTGCTAAATCATTTAATTTAACATTAGAAACTCTTGATTTAATCTTAGATCCAATGGTTAAAACAGGGCTAGAAGCTGTCGGATCAATGGGAGATGACGCACCACTTAGTGTACTCACTGAAAGATACCGAGGTCTTCATAGTTTCTTTAAACAAAATTTTGCTCAAGTAACAAACCCTCCAATTGATAGCCTTAGGGAACAAGTTGTAATGAGTTTAAAAACTAGACTTGGAAACCTTGGAAACATTGTAGAAGAAGACTCTGAGCAGTGTAATTTGGTACTTTTAGAGAGCCCTATATTACTAGATAATGAACTTGATACATTAAAAAGTCATTTATCAAAGTATACAACCGAGATTGACTGTTCTTATAAATTAAATGAAGAGACTAATTTTTTAAATGAAATCCAAAGAGTTTGCTCTGAGGCTGAACAAGCAGTCAGGTCTGGTTCTCAACATCTAATTATCACTGATAATAATATTAATAAAGACAGAATTGCTTTACCAATGATACTTGCCACAAGCGCTGTTCATAGTTATCTAATAAAAAATAATTTAAGGACTTTTACTTCCTTAAACGTCTCCTCTAAAGAGTGTCTTGATGTTCACTACTTTGCAGTACTTATTGGTGTTGGCGCCACTACTGTTAATGCTTCATCAGTAGAAAAACTTATTTCAAATAGATACAAAAAAAATATTTATCAGAATACTGATTACCCTCAACTAATAAAAAACTTTAAAAAATCTATAGAGAAAGGACTGAGAAAAATTATCAGTAAAATGGGAATTTCAGTAATCAGTTCATATCGTGGTGGAAGAAATTTTGAAATAATTGGCTTAAGTAGAAGTATGGTAGAGAGTTTTTTTCCAGGAATGTCCTCCAGAATTTCTGGTATCGGATTAGACGGATTAGAAAAAAGAGTAAGGAGACAGCATGAGTTATCATTTAAGTCTGATAATGTAATTTTAGACATAGGTGGTGAATATAGATTTAGAGCTAATAGTGAAGTGCACGCTTATGAGGGTGTTTCAATACATATGCTTCAAGAAGCTGTAACCAGAGACTCATATAATCTTTATAAAAAATATACCTCAAGAATTTATGGCTCCAAACCCATTCAAATAAGGGATTTACTTCAGTTTAATGAAAGCAGTAATTCTATAAATTTGGATAATGTAGAGAGCATTTCTGAAATAAGAAAAAGCTTTGTATCTCCTGGAATTTCACTTGGAGCACTTAGCCCTGAGGCTCATGAAACTTTAGCTATTGCAATGAACAGAATAGGCTCAAAGTCAGATAGCGGAGAAGGGGGAGAGGATGCAAGAAGATATTCCAAATTAAAAAATGGTGATAATCCAAGTTCAGCCATCAAACAAGTTGCAAGTGGAAGATTTGGCGTGACCGCGGAATATTTAAATAACTGTTCAGAATTAGAAATTAAAATTGCTCAAGGTGCTAAACCTGGAGAGGGTGGTCAATTACCTGGTTTTAAGGTTACTGATTTAATTGCTAAATTAAGACATAGCACAAAAGGTGTAACACTTATTAGCCCTCCACCACACCATGATATTTATTCTATAGAGGATCTTGCTCAACTTATTTACGATTTAAAACAAATCAATCCAATAGCGAAGGTTTGTGTAAAACTGGTAGCGCAATCAGGAATAGGAACTGTTGCTGCTGGTGTTGCAAAGGCTAAAGCTGATGTAATTTTAGTTTCGGGACATTCAGGTGGAACAGGGGCAAGCCCTCAGTCAAGTATTAAGTATGTTGGCCTTCCATGGGAATTGGGAATAAGTGAGGTTCACCAAATTTTAGCTTTGAATGGTTTAAGAGACAAAGTTCTACTTAGAACAGACGGAGGTATCAAAACAGGAAAAGATATTGTCATTGCTGCAATATTAGGAGCTGAGGAGTACGGAATTGGTACAGCTTCATTAGTAGCTATGGGATGCATCATGGTCAGACAATGTCACTCAAATACTTGTCCAGTTGGTGTATGTACCCAAGATGAAAAACTTCGTGAAAAATTTGGAGGTACTCCTGAAAAAGTTGTCAATTTGTTTTCATTTATTGCCGAAGAAGTCAGAGAAATTCTTGCATCCTTAGGTTACAAATCCTTAAAGGACATTATTGGTAAAACAGAATTATTATCTCAAATTCATTATGGATCTAGTGATTTAGATAATCTTGATTTAAATCCTATATTAACAAAGATTGATGATGGCAAAATTTATAATTACCATTCAAATAAAAAAAGAAATGAAGTACCTAAAACACTTGACGATCAGTTTGAAAAAGATGGAAAAGACTTTATTAATTCAGGTCAAAAAATTGAATTAACATATAATATACAAAATACATTAAGAACAATAGGAACTAAAATTTCATCTATAATTACAAGAAAATATGGAATGAATACCTTATCTGAAGATCATGTCACTCTTAAACTAAGAGGTTCAGCTGGCCAGTCTTTGGGAGCTTTTGCTGTCAAAGGTCTTACATTAAAAGTTTTTGGTGATGCTAATGACTATGTGGGCAAAGGTCTTTCTGGAGGAAAGATTATCGTTCAGCCAAGAAATTCATTTACTCAACCTAGTCATGAAAATGTAATTATTGGAAATGTTACCCTTTATGGAGCCACTGATGGAAGGTTATATGCTTCTGGTCAAGCAGGTGACAGATTTTGTGTCAGAAATTCAGGTGCATTAGCAATAGTCGAAGGATGTGGTGCTAACGGCTGTGAGTACATGACAGGAGGGTCTGCAATTATTTTAGGAGATGTTGGTGATAACTTTGGTGCAGGTATGACTGGTGGTTCTGCTTTTATTTATTCCGAACAAAAGAATATTTCTGATTTGATGAACATGGAAACGATAGGACTTTATGAAATAGATAATAAAGATTGGAAAAACCATCTTCTAGATCTTTTAAAAGATTTCTACAAAGAGACTAAATCAAAAAGAGCAGAGTTTATTATTGAAAATTATGACTCTGAAGTCAAAAAATTTGCTCACGTCGTTCCTGATGAAGTGATTGATAAACTAGAATTTCCAGTCACAAAAAAATCAAAAATAGCTTAAATAAATTTAGATAGAGTTATTAAACTCTCTTTATCAGATAGGCTATGATCTGCATGTTTAATTAAAATATTTTTAAAGTTTTTAAATTTTTTACTAAAATTGAAACTATCATTATATCCATATGGAACAGCTTTGTCTTGGCCCCCATGAAGGAAAATAGTTTCTCCTAAAAAATTACCCTTGATCTTTTTAATTAAATATTTTTTGCTTCTTTTAAATAGTGCGGGAGAGTAATAATAAGAAAAATCAGAACTAACCTTTTGTTTTACGATCTCATTATTTTTAATTTTATTTTTCTGATGATTATTAAAATTTTTCCAAATTAACTCTGTAGTAAAATCTGGTGCAGGGGCAATACCTATAAGCTTTGTAACTTTGCCTGGATGTATCAAAGCATATATGATTGCAACCCATCCACCCATACTACTCCCAACCAAAATAAAATTTTTTATTTTCAAGTAATTTATAATATTGACTAAATCATTATACCAATCACTAATACCAAAGTTAGTGAATTCACCACTAGATCTTCCATGCCCTTGAAAGTCAAAACACAAATATGAAATTTTATTTTTTCTGCAATAATTATTTAAAAAATTAGACTTTTTACCACTCTTATCTGATAATAAACCATGTAAAAAAATTAGAGTTTTTTTACTTCTTTTGTAGTATCTATAGGATATTTTAACACCATCTTTTTTATAAAAGCTTAGTTTTGACACAGATTAAAAATACAAAAAAAATAACTTGTTTACAAATAATTCCAACCATGGGCATTGGAGGTATTGAGACTGGAGTAAGAGATATTGCAAAATACCTTAATAAAAAAAAAATTGATAACTATATTTTATGTGAAAGCAGTAACAATAATTTAAATATCAAAGGTCTAAAAATAATAAAATTAGATAATTTAAAATTTAAAAATATTTTTGATCAAAACAAGATCAAAATGCAAATAAAACAATTAATAAAAAAAAAAAAAATAAATTTAGTTCATATATCTTCAAGGGCACCAGCTTTTTTTCTAATTAATTACATTAAAAATTTAAATACAAAAGTTGTAACAAGTGTTCATAATAAATATGAGTCTAAATCATTTTTAAAAGATTGGTATAACAGTTTTTTATTGAAGGGTGATGCTATAATTTTTAACTCAAATTTTGTAAAAAAAACATATGAGAATTATTTAAATGATAAAACTAAACTACATGTTATCCCAAGAGGTGTAGACACCAATTACTTTTCGCCATCGAGAAAAAAATTTATAGGTAAAAATATTTTTATACCCTCGAGGATTTCAAGTTGGAAGGGGCATGAATTATTACTGAAATACTTCTCATTATTACAGCAAGAGTACAAAGACACATTTAATATCCACCTAGTATCTTTAAATAAAAGTAAAGAAGAAAAAAAAATACAATTACTAATTAATAAATTAAATATATCAAAAAAAATAATAATTCATAAACCCACAATAGATATCCAAAAACTGTATCAAGGGGCATACTTGGTTGTGAATATCTCTAAAAGACCCGAAGGGTTTGGTAGAACTGTTTCTGAGGCATTATCCTTATCTAAAGTTGTAATAGCACCTAATCAGGGCGGGACTAAAGAACAACTTTTCAATTTTAATAAAAATTTGTTATTTGATGTGAATTCATTTCAGTCTTTCCAAAAAACTTTTAAATATGCTTTAAAAAATTATGACGCAATATCAAAAAAAGGAAGATTCTATATAAAAAAAAATTATTCATCTGATCTCATGTGTAGAAAAACTCTAGGAGTTTATAATCATTTAGTTAATTTATGAATATTCTAGTTATTAAACATGGATCACTTGGTGATTTAGTCTTATCGTTTGGCGCTATTAAAACACTTAGAGATAATTATCCACACTCCAAAATATACTTACTTACTCAATCTAACTATAAACAAATTTTTAAAAACTTACCTTATGTTAATGAAATTTTAGTTGATAATAGGATATCAATTTTCCCATCAGTAAAAAATATTTTGAAGAAAGTTAAAGAAAAAGAAATAGATTTATTAATTGATTTACAAAATTCAACTAGGACAGAAATTTATAATTTATTTATTAAGATATTTACTAAATGTAAAATCTTATCTTCAAGAAAATTTTCAGATTATAGTTATAGGCAAAAAAAACTTGGTGTTCAACACATCACTAAAAATCATCAAGAGCAATTAAAATATTTGGAAATAAATAACTACTCACAGCCCGATTTGAATTGGATGCTTAAAGGTAAAACAATACAATCAAAAAAAATTATTTTTATCCCAGGAACATCTAAATCTGGAGAATATAAAAAATGGCCTTCAGATAAATATGCTCAAGTAGCCATATATTTAGTTAGCAGAAACTATGAAATTTATCTGACAGGCTCTGATTTGGATTTAAATACAATTAATGAAATAATTAAATTATGTCCAGAGTCTAAAAATAAAATTAATGAGTCAAAGATTGAGGATTTTTATCAATTGTGCTTGTCGTCTGAGTTGATCCTTACAAATGATACGGGGCCAGCTCATATCGCCAGTCTTACAAATAAAAATGTAATTTGGATAGCAAATGACAACGAAATTTCACGTTCATGTTATCCACTTGGTGATAATTTACATAAGATTACAGCATCTAATGTAAAAAATATTAGTGTTAACAGTATTATTAATAAAATAGATCAAATATTAAAATAATTTATATTTACAATTGATTTATCTTTGCTAATAATCCTAAGATGATTTTATATAATCAACCATTAGGGCACTTATAATTGGAAACATCCTTTTATTTCCTTTACACTTAATATTTTGAATAAACCCTTCCAAAGAAATAATAATTTTCGTGGCAAAAAAGACCTTCACAAGATAAATAATTTTATTTCTGCAGCTGACGTAAGAGTTATTTTAGATGATGGAGAACAGTTAGGAGTCATGAAAAAAAATGAAGCCATAGACATAGCAAAAGGCAGAGGTATGGATTTAGTTGAAATAGCTCCAAATAATAATCCTCCAGTTTGTAAAATAGTTGACTATGGAAAATTTAAGTATCAAGAACAGAAGAAAAAAAACGAAGCAAAAAAGAAACAAAAAGTAATTGAAACTAAAGAGCTTAAAATTAGACCTGGTACTGGAGAACATGACTACCAAGTTAAAATAAGAAATGCTCAGAAGTTTTTAAAAGAGGGAAACAGAGTAAAATTTAGCTTGAGATTTAAGGGCAGAGAAATGGAACATTCTAATTTAGGTATTGATATGCTTAAAAGAGTAAAAACTGATTTGGGAGAGCTGATCAGAGTTGAAATGGAACCTAAAATTGAAGGAAGACAAGCTTTCCTCGTAGTTGCACCGAAATAAATTATATGATAATTAATTGACCTCAGTTAGTCGAAGGGGCTTTTAAAAGGGTATGCCTTAAGACTTTATTAAATTACTCAAAAGGAGATAAAATGCCCAAACTAAAAACAAAAAGTAGTGTTAAAAAACGCTTCAAAACATCCTCATCGGGAAAATTAATTGTCGGTAACGTTGGTAAACGCCATGGCATGTCTAAAAGAACAAACTCTTTTATCAGAAATTCTAAAGGTACTAGGGTCTTATCAAAATCTGCGTCAATAATAATTGAGTCAATGATGCCATACTCAAAATAGGTAAAGGAGAGATATTATGCCAAGAGTTAAAAGAGGTGTTACAGCAAGAGCTAGACATAAAAAAGTTTTTGAATTTACAAAAGGTCATCGTGGTAGAAGAAAAAATGTTTACCGAGTAGCAACACAAAGCATGGATAAAGCACTTCAATATGCTTATCGCGATAGAAGAAATAAGAAAAGAGATTTTAGAGGTTTATGGATCCAAAGAATTAATGCTGGTGTAAGAGAACATGGTTTAACTTATGCAAAGTTTATTGATGGACTAAAAAAAGCAAACATTGAAATTAATAGAAAAATTCTCTCTGAGATTGCATTTCATGAACCAGCTGCTTTTAAATCAATAGTTGAGAAAGCTAAGGCTAATCTAGCCAGCTAAATTAAAGATGGACATTAAAAAAGTCCTTAATGAAGCTACAAAACAGATAGAGCGATGCTCTAGTCAACAAGAATTACAAAATGTCAAAGTAGCTTATTTAGGAAAAAAAGGAAAAATAACTGAGTTACTTAAAAGTCTTAAAGATTTATCATTAGAGGAAAAAAAGTCCACTGGTGCTAAATTAAACTCATTGAGAACGGATATTGATGATCTTTTCAAAAATAAATTTAATAGTTTAAAAGTTAAAGAAATAAATTCTAAATTAAAAAATGAATTTCTTGATATAAGTTTTCCTCCACCAAATTTAATTCCCTCTAAGGTCCATCCAATATCAAAAACTTTTGATGAGGTCATAAGTATTTTTGGATCAATGGGTTACTCTGTAGCCGAAGGCCCAGATATTGAGACTGATTATTATAATTTTTCTGCACTCAATATACCTGAAAATCACCCTGCTCGAGAAATGCAAGATACATTCTACATAGATGATACAGATAAAGATAATAAACCATATGTTCTAAGAACACATACAAGCCCAGTTCAAATTAGAACTTTATTAAATGAAAAACCCCCAGTTAAAATAATTGCTCCTGGTAGGACCTATAGATGTGACTCGGACTCAACGCATTCCCCAATGTTTCATCAAGTTGAGGGTTTGTTTATTAATGAGAGTACAAACATGGGTGACTTAAAAGGAACTTTGATTGAATTTTGTAAACAATATTTTAACGTACAAAATTTAAAGGTAAGGTTTCGACCTAGTTACTTTCCTTTTACAGAACCTTCTGCTGAAATGGATATCGCTTATGAGATTGTTAATAACAAGATCCACCTAGGCACAGGTGATCTTTGGCTTGAAATTTTAGGATGTGGAATGGTAAATCCCACAGTTTTAGAAAATTGCAATGTGGATACAAATATTTATCAAGGTTTTGCTTTTGGAATGGGATTAGACAGAATTACGATGTTAAAATATGGATTAACAGATATCAGGTCATTCTTTAGCGGAAATTTAAATTGGATTGCTAATAACGGTTTTAGCATAGGAGATTATTAGTGAAGTTTAGTTATAGCTGGTTGTGCGATCATTTAGAAACAGATAAAAATGCAACTGAAATAGGTGATGCACTTACAAATTTAGGACTGGAACTTGAAAGTTTAACTGATTACTCCTCATACTCAAAATTTGTTGTTGCAACAATTAAAGATTTTCATAAACATCCCAACGCAGACAGGTTGAATATCTGTACCGTTGATGATGGCACCAAGACCTACCAAGTAATATGCGGTGCAAATAATGTCAAGAAAGGACTAAAAGGTATATTTGCTAAAGATGGAATGTATATTCCCGGAACACAGATATATCTAAAAAAAGGTAAAATTCGTGGAGAAATCTCAGAGGGTATGCTTTTATCTGAGAGAGAGCTTAATTTAAGTGATGATCATGATGGTATTATTGAGCTTTCAGATAATTTTGAAAATGGAACGTCAGCGATTGATGCACTAAAATTAAACGACCCTGTTTTTGAAATAGGTATTACACCTAACAGAGGGGACTGCCTTGGTGTTAGAGGAGTTGCCAGAGATCTTTCGGCTAAGGGTATCGGAAAACTAAAACCTCTAAAATATGAAAAAATTACAAAATTAGATTTTGAAAGTCCTATCAGTTGGAATATTGAAAATGATAATAATAGCTGTGAGTACGTAGTGAGTAGATATTTTAAAGATGTAAAAAATACAGCATCCCCTGAATGGTTACAAAAAAAACTTATTAGTCTTGGATTAAGACCTATTAATGCATTAGTTGATATTACAAATTTTATAACCCATGATTTAGGTAGACCTTTACATGTATTTGATGCTGATAAAGTTGGAAAAAAGCTTCATATGAGATTAGCTAAACCTAATGAAAAAATTCTTGCTTTAGATAACAAAGAATACACCTTAGATAGCAATTCAACTGTCATAGCTGATAATAATAATGCTCTTGCTATAGCTGGAATAATCGGAGGTGAAAGTAGTGGATGTACAGAGGATACAAAAAATGTATTTCTTGAAGTAGCTATCTTTGAAAAAGATAGTGTAGCAAAAACTGGAAGAACTCTTGGAATAAATTCCGATGCCAGATATCGTTTTGAAAGGGGTTTGGATAAAAAAATGGTTATTGAGGGTTTAAATTATGCATCATACTTAATAAACAAAATTTGTGGAGGATCTGTAAGTAAAAATATTGACTCAGGTAAGCTAGATACCAATGAACGCAAAATTAAATATAAGTTTGATTATTTTGAAAAAGTAATTGGCATAAAATTAGAACCAAAAAAACAATTAAATATACTAAAAGATTTAAAATTTCAAATCAATCAAAGCACCGAAAAAGAGTGTGACCTTCTCATACCTTCATGGAGAAATGACATTGAAAATAATATAGATGTAGTTGAAGAGGTGATTAGAATATACGGATATGAAAATATCACAGAGAGTATCCCATCGCCCTCAGATGATGAGATTGTTAAGATTAATAATTCATTAATAAATAAAAAATTTAAAGCAATAAAAAAACTAAAGAAAATATTAATATCAAATGGACTTTCTGAGATTATAACTTTCTCTTTTCACTCAACAAAGGCTCATGAAATTCTTTCAGGCGATAAATCGTTAAAAATTTCAAACGCTATCAGTGATGATCAATCATTTATGAGAAACTCTATGATTTTTAATCATTTAGAAACTGCAGAGATGAACTATAAAAAAGGTTATAAAAATATTCAAATATTTGAAATTGGACCTATTTATAATACATCCCAATCTCAAGAAAATATTCTATCAATGCTTATATCATCTCAGGAAAATACAAACTCAATTTTCAAATCAGAAGATTTAAATTTTTATTCTATATCAAATCTTGTATATAAATTAATAAGTTCATTAAATTTTGATGCAAAGCAGTTTAATATCTCAAGATCAACTTCAAATACTTTTCATCCTGGTCAATCTGCGGAACTAAACATGGGAAAGAAATTAATTGCCAGGTATGGAAAAGTTCATCCATTAATTATAGAGGAATTCCCTAAACTTAAAAATAGTTACGCAATTGAGTTATTTTTTGAAAATCTCCCAATAGACTTTATTAGTAGAACTAATTCTTCCAACATTTTAGACTCCCAGTTTCAATTCAGTGAAAAAGATTTTTCATTTGTATTTGAAAAAGAGCAAAATCTTTTTGAAGTACAAAGATATGTTAATGGTATTGACAAAAACCTTATAAAAAATGTTGAATTTTTTGACCTCTATGAGTCAAAAGATTTAGGGGAAAATAGCAAAAGTGTAACATTCAGAGTAACTATTCAATCAAAAGATAAAACGCTTGATGAAAAAGACTTAGAGCAAATTCACAATAATATTTTAGAAAAAGTATCTAATAAATTTAAAGCAAACATTAGAGCATAATGGAAATTTCTAAAATTAGAAATTTTTCGATTATAGCTCATATCGATCATGGTAAATCAACGTTAGCAGATAGAATGATAGAAATTTGCGGCGGAATGGATGATAGAACAAAAAAAGATCAAGTTCTTGACTCGATGGATATAGAAAGAGAAAGGGGTATTACTATAAAAGCTCAAACTGTCAGATTAAATTATAAAAATAAAAATGGTGATGAATATCAATTAAATATATTAGACACACCAGGTCATGTTGATTTTTCTTACGAAGTTTCAAGATCATTATCTGCATGTGAGGGATCTGTTCTTGTTGTTGATAGCACACAGGGTGTAGAGGCCCAAACACTCGCAAACGCTTACCAGGCAATTGATGTCAATCATGAGATATTACCTGTGTTAAACAAAGCCGACTTACCAGCATCTGAACCAGAGAGAGTAAAAGAAGATATTGAACAAACAATAGGAATAGATACTTCTGAAGCCCAACTTGTTTCTGCAAAAACAGGATTAGGTGTTGATAGCTTATTAGACCAAATTATCGAAAAACTCCCAGCTCCACACACAAATGAAAATCATCTAAAAGCCCTGTTAGTTGACAGTTGGTATGATAATTATTTAGGAGTTACAGTTCTTGTTCGTATTCTTGATGGTGTAATGAAAAAAGGAATGAAGGTAAAGTTTTTATCAAATAATCAACAGTACAATATAGATAGAATTGGATATTTTACGCCAGATATAAATTATTGCGATGAACTAGGTCCTGGTGAGATAGGTTTTATTAATGCAAGCATTAAGTCAGTTGCAGATTGCAAAGTTGGCGATACCATAGCAGAATTAAATGATCAAAAAGTTAAGCCGCTGCCCGGATTTAAGCCCTCATTGCCAGTTGTATTCTGTGGTATTTACCCAGTGGATACCTCAGACTATGAGAGATTGAAAGAAAGTTTTGAAAAATTGGCTTTAAATGACTCAAGTTTCACCTACGAGAATGAGACTAGTGCAGCATTAGGATATGGATTTAGATGTGGTTTTCTTGGGCTACTTCATTTAGAGGTAACAACAGAAAGATTGAGAAGAGAATTTGATCTTGATTTGATAACAACTGCACCCGGAGTTGTTTATAAAGTAATAGACAGAAATAAAAATGAAATTATTATAAGGAACCCTTCAGAGCTCCCTGACCCTGCAGAAATTGAAAAAATTTTAGAACCTTGGGTCAAATCAACGATTATAGTCCCACAAGATTATTTAGGAACAGTAATAACACTTTGTATTGAAAAAAGAGGTAAGCAAAAAAATTTAAATATACAAAATAATAGAGCTGTTTTAGAAATGGAACTTCCTCTTAATGAAATAGTAATAGATTTTTATGATAAATTAAAATCTTACTCCAAAGGTTATGCAAGTTTTGATTATCAAGTTTATGATTATTTTCAAGGTGACTTAGTTAAGCTTAATATTTTAGTAAACTCAGAAACTGTTGATGCATTTTCAAATATAGTTCATAAAACAAGAGCAGAAACAATTGGCCGAAAGATATGTAATAAGCTTAAAGATTTAATTCCAAGACAAAATTTTCAAATTCCAATTCAAGCTGCGATTTATGGAAAAATTATTGCCAGGGAAACAATTAAAGCATTCAGAAAAGATGTTACAGCGAAACTTTATGGAGGAGATGTGAGTAGAAAGAAAAAACTCCTTGAAAAGCAAAAAAAAGGAAAGAAAAGAATGAAACAATTTGGTAATGTTGAAATACCACAAACAGCTTTTTTTGAGGCTTTGAAAATAGGGGATAGTGATTAATTTTTGGAGAGATGGCCGAGTGGTTTAAGGCGCACGCCTGGAACGCGTGTATAGGGGCAACTCTATCGTGGGTTCGAATCCCACTCTCTCCGCCAATAAAATGAGTGAGTCAATAGGATATAATCTTAGAAAATTTGCCAGAAAATTTACTGAGTTTCCATTAGTTGAAATAAAAGACAAAATAATCAACCACAAATCAATTAATAAAATACCCCAAAATGTCTATCAAACATGGGAGACTAGATCTCTTGGAAAGACTCACGCTAAATCAATTCAAGAATTTAGAGAAAGAAATCCAACTTTCTCTTTCTATTTATATGATAAGGAGAAAAGGGATAGCTACATGGAGTCTAGTTGGGGCAAGGAAGATATTTCAAAAATATATTTCAAAAGTATTTTTGGTCCAATGAAAGCTGATATTTTCCGTTATTGTATATTGTATGAGTTAGGTGGTTATTATTTCGATATAGCAAAAGGCTGCAAATGCCCACTTAATCAACTTCATGATAGTAATCACATAGGAGTCTTAACTTATGAGGATACAATATGCTATTACCCACCAAATGATCCGAAACTTTTTTCACTACTCAGACCTTTTAACCATTTTTTGCAATGGGGACTTGCATTTTCATCAAAAAATTTGTTTTTAGAGAGTTTAATTAATAATATTTGTTCAGACTATAAATATTATAGAGATAAAGTTTTTGAAAATCCAAAGGTAGCTATTTTAAATTTTACTGGACCTGGTATGTATACAAAAGTAATGAGAAATTATATTTCAAATAACGATATTTTTGACATGTCTGAATTAGATATAAAGTTTAATAACAATGGAATATTTAAATTAAAGGGATCCTCTGTAAGACATTATATAGTCCCAAGTTATACTTATAAAAAAAACTCAAAAATAGTTAGTTAGTATCAATTGATTTAAGGAATTCTTGTAAAATATTTTCATAAATATTCAATGGGAAATCTTTTAAATTTTTAAAACCATAATCTTTAATTTGAATTGTCTTTGAAAAACCAGGTCTTGAAAATTTTTTTTCACTTGTAACTCCAAATATTTTAAGTGTTTTTACTCCCATAAATTCAAACATCCAAGCAGTGCCACTATCATTGCAAAGCAAACAATTCATTTGTTTTGCTAAACCCATAGTAAAAGTTATATCTTTTGATATTAACTCACCATTTTTCCATTCTGGGCATTTAAAGCCATTCTTTATACAAATATTTAAGAGATGTTTTTCATCAGGCCCTAAAAAAAAGAAAATATTGTAGCCATTTTTCTGTAATTTGTGTGCAATCATTAAATATTTTTCAAAATCCCATTGTCTTATTTTATTCCCAGCGCCTGGTGAGATTGCAATATTTTTATTAATTTCCTCATTATTAAATGAAAATTTGACACTTTCTGGAAGTATTATATTAGGTATTTCTTTAATAACTTTTTTTTGAAGAGTTGATAAAATATTAAAATAAAATTGCTCAATATAAACATCTTTAAATTTTAAATTGTATTTATTTTTAATATCAGAAAAAAAAAAGTTTGCACATGAACTAAAAAAATATTTGTGTGGTATTTTTTTTAGACTTAATGTCCTTAAAACAACTTTTTGTAAATCTATGATTAAATCAAAATATTGATTTTCAAGTTTAGTATTTTTTCTAAATAGATTTGATATTGATGACTGTATGCCATTATTTTCAATAATTTCAAAAATTGTATCTTTTACTAATGGATTTAATTTATCTTTAAAAGTTGTTGTATGTGTGGTCGTGTAATAAATTTTTGATTCAGGGTATATGTTTTTTAAAGTTTGTAAAAAAGTTACCTTTTGTAAGCCATCTCCAATTTTATCATTAAAACTATATACAAGAATATTCATTCATTAATATCTCAACTTTTGTTTTGGCACCTAAATCTTTAATTTTATTAGCCCTACTTAATAAACTACCCTTACCATCTATTATAAATTTTTTAGACTGATTTATATTTTCAGTTGATTTAATTAAACTTGCTTCAGTTTTTTCTAGCAAATTTAAAGTTTTTGCAATCTGGTCAAACATACTACCTTCAATTTCTGCAATTTCTTTTGAATTTTTATTTTGTTTCTCAAGTCTCCAAATACTCTCGACGAGTTTCATGCACATAATGAGAGTAGATGGTCCCACAATTATTACTTGTTTCTGTTGTGCATAGTTTGAAATACTCTGATCGTACTTTTGAGCAGTGATCAATGCATAATCATGAGGCATGAATATAAAGACATAATCTGGCGAATTCACTTTTATGAGGTTTGTATAATCTTTTTTGTGAATTGCATTTATATGACTTTTCATTGAATTTATGAAATTTTTTATAGACACCTCTTTTGCCTTTTCATCATCAGTGTTTTGATAATCATACCAATCTTTCATTGGTAATTTTGAATCTATAATAATATTCCTTTTTTCTGGAAGAAAAATTACTACATCAGGCCTAAAAATTTGCCCACTCTCATTTTTATCAGTAAATTGCGTTTTGTAGTCTCTATCTTTGGTCATTCCACAATCTTGTAAGATATTCTCCAAAATAGCCTCACCCATGTCGCCCATATCGGAGATATTTGCTGTCATGGCATTAGTCATTTTTTTTGTTAAAACTCCAATTTCATCTATTTTGGAATTAACATATCCTGTTTGTTCAAGAGTTTTATCAAATAGGTTTGCGAGGTTTTCGTTAATTTTTTTTAAATCTAAATCTGTGTTATCATTAGTCCTAGTACTTGACTTTAACAAAACAAAAATTAAAAGAACGATTACAATAATTAAAAATATAATTATTAAAAAATCCAAATTCATATAAATTTAATTAATATTTAAGAGTAAATTTTATGAATATTATCAATATTACTCTTTAATTTGTTCTTTAATTTATTTAATGACTCATAATCAAAAAAATTCTGTTCTAAAAACTTATTATAACTTTGTTTAATCTCATGGGAGATTTGCTCGATTTTTAAAAAATCTTCAGGTATGTGATTTTTTATTTTTTTTACTTCTTGATTGAAATCATTAAGTGCATTTTTAAAATGTTTATCAGAAAAAGTTTCAAGTTTATTTTTAATATTTGAGATATTTAAATTAGTATCAATTTTAGACTCTAAGTCATAAACAGTTAAACTAAAATAGTCAAAAATTTGTTCATACAAATCGTAAAGTTTTTGGGAATTTATAACTTTTGGAATATTCATATATAAAGATTACATTAGATACTTTTGATATGTCAAAGAAATTTTAAAATGAAAAAAGCCTAAATACTTATTTATCTAGGCTTTTTAAAAATAAAATTAATATGCTGTATCTCTTCCATCATCCTTTGCAATTTCTCGTGCATTAGGATTTACTGATGGTCTAAAAGGTATTTCAACTATTTCACCATCTACAGGCGACCCTGGAGTTTCACAATACTCATCAGGTAGATGAAATTTAAATTTATTACCTATGTCTTTTTTCTCATAAGGTACATATCCCATTGCGATATTTGTTCCCAATTCAGGGGAATACCAAGGTGATGTTAGATACCCTATTGGTGAAGACCCATCTTCAGATATAAGCCAAAAGTCTGGAGCATATTCATCAATGGGTTTACCACCTAATCTAAATCCAACTAGTTGGTTGCTATATGGTTTCTCACCTGCCTCAATTTTTGTTCTCATTGCCTCTAGAGCTTCTTTACCAATATAGTCAGCTTGTTTTTTTCTTGGAACCTGATAGCCAAGGTTACATTGAAATGGATAAGTTTCGGCATCAAGATCTTGACCCCAAGATAAAATTCCTGCAGCTATTCTTCTATGGTGTGCAGGTGCTATTACTTTTAGATTGTGTTTCTTTCCAGCCTCTAAAACAGCATTCCACATATCATCTGCATACAAAGTTGCATCTCTAAGGTAGATTTCATATCCCTTTTCCCCAGTAAAACCTGTTTGGGAAATAATACAATCTCTCCCTCCAACTTTTGCTGCCATTAATCCATAGTAAGGAATGTCTCTAACAGCATCTCCAACTAAATCTGCCATAAGATCGATTGACTTTGGTCCTTGAATTTGAACAGGAGATACATCTATTTCATCTATTTCTACATTAAATTTTTTATCGTGATTTACGCCTTGAAGAAAAAACATAATATCAGAGTCAGATAGTGAAAACCAAAATTCATCCTCTGCAATTCTGAGCAATATAGGATCATTTAACACTCCTCCTTTGTCATTACAAAGAATTACATATTTTCCTTTCATTACTTCAATTCTTGTTGCATCTCTTGTGATAACAAAATTTGTAAATTTTAACGCATCAGGTCCTTTTACACGAATTTGTCTTTCAACAGCTACATTCCACATTGTTACGTGATTAACTAATGCATCATATTCAACCATTGCACCACCATCTTCAGGTTTTACATAACCTCTAGGATGATACATTCTATTGTATACGGTACATCTCCAACATCCTGCTTCCACTGATAGATGCCAATAAGGATTTTTTCTAACTCTAGTCGATATAAGCATTTGTTGAGGTGTTGGTCCTGATTGCCTTAAATTAAAAGGGACTTTTCTGTCAGATTGGTCCACTGAACTTGGTTGCTTAAGCTTCATATATCCTCCTATAAAAAATGCAGTAGCAATTTTTGAAAATTAATTTCTTTTTAGGGTCTATGCAATCGAAAAATTAGAACTTAAAAGATTTTGTTGTGGAGGACTATTTTGTCATTTTCCATTGTAAAATCACCATTTTGAAGAGCATTTAACCAATGACAGGTTTTCTCGAAGCCACCAAAAGGAAAACAGTGAAAATTTTTAAATGTACTTTGTTCTTTAGAGAAGTTTGCTAATTCAATAAACATTTCATCGTTTGAAGTTTTTGTTAAAAGGTCAGTTACTTTAGATGAGTTCTTTTTCAAAAAACTTAATGAATTTCCAACACCACTCATTATGCCAAAATTAAGAAGTGTTTTAAAAGAAGCTGGGCCTGGAAAACCTACTCTGACGGGTAATTTTATATTTGAATTATCTAAAAATTTACACCATTTAATAAATGGTTCGGCATTAAAAAAAAATTGAGTAACAAGTTCTAAATTTAAATCCTTATCTTTTGATAATTCATATTTTTTTTTCAAAAATTCGTTCACAGTATCTTGATCAATATCAGGTGATCCTTCTGGGTGTCCAGCTATTCCTATCTCTTCAAAATCATTATCTTTTAATAAACCACACTTTAGTATTTCCAGAGAGGATGATACTGATCCATTTTGATTACCTCCACCACCTATAACAAGAATTTTTTTGCTATCTGTTCTATTTCTAAGTTCTTTTAGGAAGTCTGAAACATGATCTAAATCTTTCATTGTCCTTGCAGGCAAATGAGTAATAGGAGTTAATTCTTGTTTAGATACAAAATCAACAGTTTCTAAAATATCGTTTTCCGTAGCATCAGGTAGATATGTTATGTAGACATTATTTTTTTTATGTAGAGGGATAGACTTTAGTTTGTGTCTTACTTTTGGGTTAAGCTCTACGGTAAAGCCATCAACTAAAGAAACAATATTTTCTTTGATCATATTTTTAAAATATAATAGTTAAGACTTTAATCTACGATTTTCTGGGTCGAGCAAAGGTTCCTCAGTAACTGTTAATGGATACCTTTTGCCAAAGTACTCGACCTCTAACTTATTTCCTTTTTCTGATAATTCTGTTGGTAAATATCCATAAACGATGTGTTTATCAACAAAATAGCCATAATTTGTACTTGTAACGTACCCTACAGCTTTACCATTTGAATAAATCGGTTCTGTGCCCAAGGCCATTCCTTCAGGGTCATCAATAATCATACAAGTAAGTCTCTTTTCAATTGGTTTTTCTTTTATTTTTTGAAGTGCATTCTTACCGATAAACTCATCATCTTTTTTAAGCTTTACTGTAAAGCCCAAGCCTGACTCATAAGGGTTGTAATTAGTATGAATATCTGTACCCAGTGATCTATAGCCTTTCTCCAATCTGAGCGACTCAAAAGCACCAGCACCTGAGCAAATCATGTTGAATTCTCTTGAGGTTTCTCGAAGTTCATCCCATAATGATAGCCCATACTCAGTAGGTGTATATATTTCCCAACCTAATTCACCTATATAAGATATTCTTACAGCAACACAAGGAATGTTACTGATTGAAATCTTTTTAATATGGAAAAACGGAAAACCTTCGTTAGATACATCATCATCATCACACAGTTTTTCAAGAACAGATCTTGAATTTGGCCCCCATAAGCCGATACCTGCAAAAGCGGAAGTCCAATCTATGATCTTAACACTTCCGTCATCAGGAGCATTTGCTCGAAGCCAACTAATATCAATCATTCCATTCCCAGCTCCTGCCAAGACCCAAAATTTATTTTCCTCAAGTCTACTAATAGTAAGATCACTCTTTATACCACCATACATATTAGAAATTACACTATAGACAACTTTACCTACGGCAACATCAATATTATTTGTGCAAACTTTCTGTAATAATTTTAGAGCACCTTTTCCACTTACTTCAATTTTCACAAATCCTGTAATATCAAACAGGGCACCCGTTTGTCTTGTTACAAGATGTTCAGCTGCTTGAATTGGTGACCAATATTTTGCAGCCCAGCCTGTCCTATTTGGAAAGTTTTTACCTTTCATTAATTCAGCATTTGACTCATACCATTGAGGTCTTTCCCAGCCCATAGTCTCAAAGAAATGTGCTTTTTGTCCTTCTAACCTTGCATAAAATGGACTTCTTCTTAGTGGTCTTGGCTGCTCCATTTGTTGAAGCGGGTGAATAATATCATATACCTCTTTATAATTCTGCTTACCTCTTGACCTTAGATATTTCCTGACATGATGATGTTGATGAAAACGATTGATATCTCCTTGACGAACATCAAGTTCAGGCTCACCATTAACTATCCACTCTGCCATAGCTTTTCCAACACCACCCGCATGTGTTATCCATACAGCATTAGCGGTCCACAAACCTTTTACACTTGTCTCGCCCATCAAAGGGTTACCATCTGTTGTAAATGAAAAAATTCCATTAATTTTTTTTGTAAGTTTTTTTTCTGAAAATCTTGGGAACAACCAATTCGACTCTTTGTGTGCACCTTCAAAATCATCAGGTCTAAAGTCCACCAAAGAGGGCATTTCTTCAGCATCTTCAGGTTTCTTTAATTCTTCAGACTCTAAAATTCTTGGTTCATGTCGATAATTCCCAATAACATAAGTATCATTCCATTGTCTGAAATAGAGACTATAATCTTGGTGACGCATCAATGCGTGTTCAACCAAAGCTTCTTTGTGATCAGCTTTAAATTCTTTCAATTCTTCAAACGGTTCTAACCACACCATTTGATGTTCGCAGGGAACTAGAGGTAATGATATGTTCGCAAGTCTTCCCATTTTCGGAGCCCAGATACCAGTTGAGACAAGTACAATATCGGCTTCATAATCACCCTTAGATGTTTGTACACCGCGAATTTGATTATTCTCAATTTTAAAACCATTAACTGCTGTATCACCAAAGAATTCCCCTGCTTTTAAATCAGTCACATATTTTGCCATTGCTCTAACTGCTCTTACAGGTGCTGCTAAACCATCAGTTGGAACATAATATCCCCCGTAAATTTTTTCTGGATCAATATAGGGGCTCATTTTTAAAACTTCATCTGGAGTGATTATTTTTGCATCAGTTAATCCATAACTGTGAGCTATACCTAGTTTTCGATAAAGGTCTTGATGTCTTTCTTTTGTCTTCGATACTTCAATTCCTCCAACAGTATGAAAACAGGGTTTTCCCTCAAATGATAAGGATCTAAGTAAGTCAACTGTGTACTGTGCAAATTTACACATCATTCGTGAAGGATTAGTTTGAAACACACCTCCTGGTGCATGACTTGTAGAGCCTCCAGTTTCAAACAATGGCCCTTGATCGAGTATAACCATATCTTTCCAACCCAATTGAGCTAAATGATAGGCGGTGCTCGCTCCAACAATACCGCTACCAACGATTATTATTCTTGATTTTCTTGCCATTTATTCCTCTAAAAATACCTAATCAGTTCCAAAATTTGATGTCAATATGAAAAAAAACCTAATAGTTAACCGCGTCAATAAGACGATCCTCAAGATAGTCAGCAAATGATCGATTACAACTAAGTAACAATTTAAGATCAAGATTAAAAATAGAACAGTCTACTCTAGCTAATAATGTTTGTGCAGCAGTGGATTTTTTAAAGGATTTTTCTCTAAAGTCAAAATGCGTTAATTTATTTAATATATCAAAACTATTTTTACCCTGAATTTCAAAAAATACTTGTGAGTCAGAAATATTTGTCGCCAATATTAAGGGTGATTTATTTAAGTCAGCTAAGATTTTGTTGAGTTTTTTATTTTCAATTTCTTTTTCAAATATCAAATTCCATTGATCAAAAGACATTTTCGCTAAAGTATAATTATCATTTGAAATTATCCTTAAATTATCTGATGGTGGTAAAAGTTTTAAAGATTTATTTATGTGATTATTAAATTTTGAGTCACCAGATCCTCTTAACAGAATCTGTTGAATAACTTTTTTTTTAATCTCAACACCGTCAGATCGGATTACTTCAGTCATGAAACTAACCTTTTATTATCTTCATCATAAAAAACTGGTTTAACTATATCTACATCAGTTGTACTCATACTTGATGTAGAAGCGTAAGCTTTTGTTCCAATCATAGAGTGGCCATTTTTGATAACAGCTAATGCAAAATCATGACCTAATGTAGAACTATAATAACAAGATGTAATATGACCAAGCATTGGGACAGGAGACTTAATTTCTTTATCAAGAATGATATGTTGTCCTTCCTCTAGTTTATCGGCTTTATTCGAGGGAATTATACCAACAAGTTGTTTTCTATCTTCTCTTATAGTATCAGACCGAGTAAGTGATCTTTTACCTAAAAAATCTTTTTTTGATTTACCAATCATCCAGCCAAGTCCCAAATCTATAGGCGTTATAGAACCATCTGTATCTTGGCCAACAATAATGTAACCTTTTTCTGCCCTTAAAAGATGCATTGCCTCCGTGCCGTAGGGAGCAAGACCAAATTCTTTTCCAACACTTTGAATGTTATCCCAAATTTTACGGGCACTATTTGACGGAATATATATTTCGTAACCTAACTCTCCGGTAAAGCTTGCTCTTAGAATTCGTATTGGAATACCATTAAATTCATGAAATTGGAAAGTCATAAATGGAAATTCCTCATTGCTAAAATTGATATTCGGAAAGGCTTTTTTCATAATTTCTCTTGTTTTTGGTCCACTAATGTTGAAAGTTGCATATTGCTCTGTAATCGAGTTCATAAAAACTTTTAAATTTGGCCACTCGGTTTGAGCATATTCTTCCATGCAACCTAAAACAGTAGCAGCACCTCCAGTAGTTGTAGTGGCAATAAAATGTTGATCAGAAATTTTACAAATTATCCCGTCATCTTTTACCATTCCATCTTCCCCCAACATAAGAGCATATCTTGCAGAACCTTGTTTCATCTTAGTAAAACTGTTTGTGTAAATTAAATTCATAAATTCCAACGCATCCTCACCTTTGATCTCAATTTTTCCTAACGTGCTCCCATCTAAAACACCTGCGTTTTCTCTTACATTTTTGCTCTCTCGTTGAACAGCATCATGCATCGACTCATCTTTATTAATTTGAAAATACCATGGCCTTTTCCATTGCCCGACATCCTCAAAAATTGCACCATTTTTTAAGTGCCAACTATGTATTGGTGATTTTCTCTCTGGGTCATAAAACTCATAGCAATTTCTGCCAGCTATTGCAGAAAAACTTAAAGGAGCATAGGGTGGTCGATAAATAGTTGTGCCAACTTCATTTACATTTTTATCCAGAAGATCAGAAACTATTCCCAGTGCGTTAATACTACTAATTTTACCTTGATCGGTTCCCATACTATTTGTTGTATATCTTTTTAAATGTTCAATTCTATCAAAACCCTCTGTTATTGCTTGACGGATATCTTTAGTTGTTACATCATTTTGTAAGTCAATAAATGATTTAGCCCATAATGATTTCTTTTGAGGAGAGACCTCCCATAATTTTTCAATGTTGTACTTAGTGTTTGTATTTAATTCGAGTTTTACGTCTAATTTTTTGACATTAAAAGTTTTCAATTTTTCATTTATATCAGAATTTAAATTATCAAAATTAAATTGTCCTGAAGAAGAACCAAGAGTTATGGTAGGTTGAAAAGGTTTTGATGGTTTGTAAGTTAAATCTTTCTCATCCCAATCTAATAAACCTTTTGATTGAGTAAACAAGTGAACATCTGGATTTATTCCACCTGATAAACATAAGCAGTCACATTTAATTTCATTTAAAGCACCAGAACTATCCTCAACAAGAATTTTTTCAATTTTTTTGTTTCCAAATGCTCCTTTTATTTGTGAATTTGTGTAGAGAGGAACATCATTTTTTCTTATCAAGTCAAACAAATTTGGCTCAATTTTTTCCCCGGATCGTGAGTCGATATATGCTTTTGGTTTTAAACCAGCTTTTATAAGACTATAAACTAAGCTGTTTGAATTCGAATTATTACTGAAAATAACAGGTTCTTTAGAAGGTGCTAGTCCATATCGGCACATATATTTTTCAAAGGAAGAGCTTAGCATTATGCCTGGTAAATCGTTATTTTGAAAAGATAAAAATCTCTCAATGTGTCCATTACATAATATTGTGTAACCTGTACGTATCTTATGTAAAGTGCTATTAACTTTTCCTTCTATCGGTTTAGAGCCAACAAATCTATCTTCAATGGCTATAAGATGATTTATGTAATTATAAGTTGTAACAAGTGTGTTTTTTAAAATATTTATATTCTTAGAGTCTTCTATTTCTTGTATAGTTTCTTTTAACCAATCTTTAGGCTCTTTGTTATCAATTAATGATATTTTGTTTGAATTATTTATAATGCCACCAAGTTGTTCTTCAAAGTCAATTAACAACACATCATAATTTGAGTTGATGAAAGATTTAGCTGCGAGAAGTCCGTTTAATCCTCCCCCTATGATTGTAACATCGACGTTGTGATGGATATGATTACTTATGCCTTTGAAATCTTTGGGAGGTTTACCCAATCCAGCTGCTCTTCTAATAAGTGGTTCGTATAAATTTTTCCAAAATTTCTTATGTGGCCCCATGAACGTTTTATAGTAAAAACCAGCAGTAAAAATTGGAGAGAATAAGTTATTGATACTTCCAAAATCGTTTTCAAGAGAAGGCCATCTGTTTTGACTTTCAATTTCCATCCCTTCATAAATTTTTTTTATAGTTGCTCTTGTGTTTGGTTCGGAATATTCACTAATTATTTGGACTAGAGCATTTGGTTCTTCTATACCACAGGTATAAATTCCTCTTGGCCTATGGTACTTAAAACTTCTTCCTACAAGGTTAATATTATTTCTTAATAGAGCTGAGGCTATGGTATCGCCTTTGTAGCCAAAATATTTGACCCCATCAAACTTGAAGCTAATTTTTTGATGAAACTGAATAAATTGATTATCTTTTAAATTTATAGATTTCATTTTTCAACCGTAAAATTACCCGACCCAACTTCTGGTTCACCAGAGGGCGTTTTAACAACACTTTTAAAATTATTTAAATTTGGTTTTTTTTCATCGAGCTTGTAGGTCATCAAAATTTCATCAGTAGATGTATCTCTTACACAATTAAACCATTTGCGACAACCATGTGTGTGTACCCAGCGTTCATAAAACAAACCTTTCGGATTTGCTCTTATAAAGACATACTCTCCCCACTCTCGATCACCAATTTCTTTTGATCCATCGGGTCTTTTTACATGCGCCTCTCCTCCATTTGAAAATTCTGATTGATCTCTCGGGCCGCAATAAGGGCAATTAATTATGAGCATATTTATTAATGTGCTACGGCTGCAGCACCGTGTTCGTCGACTAATCTTCCACTTGCAAATCTATCAAGATTAAAAGCACTATTAATTTGATGAGGTTCATTTTTTGCAATGGTATGTGCAAAAACATTTGCACTTCCAGGAGTAGCTTTAAAACCACCTGTTCCCCAGCCACAATTAAAAAATAAACCTTCAATGTCACATTTACTAATAATAGGACTAGCATCTGGGCAGATATCAACAATACCGCCCCATTGACGAAGCATCTTCATTTTGCCAAATACTGGATAAAGCTCGACCATAGCTCTAATAGTATCTTCAATAATATTAAAACCACCTCTTTGAGTGAAAGAATTATAACTATCTGTTCCTGCTCCAATAACTAATTCACCTTTATCAGATTGACTGACATAAGCATGAACTGCAGATGACATTACCACGGTATCAATAATGGGTTTGATTGGTTCAGAAACAAGTGCCTGAAGTGGCTTACTTTGTAAAGGCAATCTGATACCTGCACTCTCTGCTAAAACACCAGTATGACCTGAAGCAACAACTCCAATTTTATTCGCCCTTAAAAAACCCTTGGAAGTTTCGACACCTTCTGTTATTCCATTTTTAGTCCTAATTTGATGTGCCTCACAATTTTGAATTATATCAACTCCCATCTCATCAGCACGCATTGCAAAACCCCATGCTATTGCATCGTGTCTTGCTACACCACCGCGAGGTTGGTAAGACGCACCAAGTACTGGGTATCGTAAGTTGTCAGTATTCATTATAGGAACCTTTTTTTGAATTTCCTCTTTAGATAACCAAAATGAGTCAATGCCATTTAAATTATTAGCACTCACTCTTCTTTTAATCTCTTTTATATCATGTTCGTTATGGGCTAAATTCATAACTCCTCTTTGACTAAACATCACATTGTAATTTAGCTCACTTGATAGGTTTTCCCATAACTTCAAAGAGTGTTCATATAAATGTGCACTATCATCCCATAAATAATTTGATCTTATGATAGTCGTGTTTCTGCCTGTGTTACCCCCACCAAGCCAACCTTTTTCGATTACAGCAATATTTTTTAATCCATGTTCTTTTGCTAAATAATAAGCAGTTCCAAGTCCATGACCTCCACCACCAATTATTATGACATCATAAAACTCTCTAGGTTCAGGGCTTCTCCACATTTTTGGCCAATCTTTATGACCAGACAGTGCGTTTCTAGCAAGACTAAATATTGAATATTTTTTCTTCACATGAGCAAATTAGCAAAAAAAAAAATAATCAGCTAGTTATTTTCAGAGGCGAATTGTCGTTAATTTTTTTAAAAATTTTAGGGAACTTCCACTGCAAATCGCAGTCTACATTAGGGGCTTGAACTGAACTATTTATGTCGTTTTCACATATTGTTCTAATTTCAAAGCTTATCCTTGTATTTTCTGATTTTTCTTCTGATGAGCTATGTAAGTGAGCACCAGAAAAACATAAAATTTCTCCTGGTTTTATAGTTACTGGTATTTTCTTAATATCGCTAGGCAAGTCCTCTTTTAGTTGTGGTGCAGAAGGGTAAGAAAAATCCCCTTTTTTTCTGTTGGCCAAATAAATGTTTAAGTCCCAAGTCGAAGTAGTATTTTTAACAGGAACATCAAAATAATCTGGGTAAAAAATCATAGTATTTTTCTTCTCCACATTACTGACTGGTGCCCACCAATTAATTTGTTGATACAAATTGGTACCCCAAGTATCACGGTGAATATTTATTCTAGATGCTTCTCTGTACGGTAAGTTATTTTCTGCTGGCGCTACCCTTACGACGAATCGATCCCAAAAAGTATTACCTTTGTGATATCCAATTTCATTTAAAAAGTTTGTAAATAGTTTTCTAAAAGTTTCATGGTTTTTTAATTTTGATACAATATCTTTACTTATATCCTCAGAATTTTTTAAATAATGTATTTTTTCTAATTCACCTTCATAAATATCTTGTACTTTTTTTTTTATTTGTGTGACTAATTCATTAGATATTTTTGATTTTTGAAATACAAAAATTTGTCCATCAAAAATATTTTTTTTAAATTCTTGAAGATCTGAAATTTTTTCTATTGGAGTGAACATTCACTTTATATCACCAACATATACTCCAAGTGCTAAAGCAGTTTCAATCAGAGGATCAGACCTATCTACAACTTTATAAGTTGAAATGCCCTCACTAATGGGAACATCAACAACCTTTCTATCCCTCCAAGCAACCATTCTTCCAAATTTTCCTTTAGCTATTAAATCAACAGCATATACACCAAATGCACTTGCTAAAATTCTATCACGTGGAGTAGGAGGTGCGCCTCTTTGAACATGACCTAAAGAAGTGACCCTGCATTCTATGTCAGTACTTTTCATTATTTCTTCTGATAAATAATTTCCTATACCACCAAGTCTTTTTTGACCGTCGGCGTACTCAACAGTATAACTCTTTCCACTTTCGGTTTTCACTGCTTCTGCTACAACAATAAGAGAATGCACGATTCCTCTATTTTTCATTTCTGTTAGTTTATTAACTATGCCTTTTATAGAGTAATTTAATTCAGGAATTAGGATTACATCAGCTCCACCAGCTATACCTGCATTAATAGCTATGTGCCCCGCATCTCTTCCCATAACTTCTAAAATCATTGTTCTTTGATGACTAGCAGCAGTTGTTTGTAAGTTATCAAGTGCTTGAGTAGCAACATTTACAGCAGTATTAAAGCCAATTGAGCTTTCAGTAGCCCCGACATCATTGTCAATTGTCTTAGGTATAGCCACAATATTTAAATTACCCCTTTTGGCAATTTCAGTTAATATCGACATACTTCCATCACCTCCTATAACGATAAGTCCATCAAGCTCTAACTCTTTGTAGCCATCAATAATGTCTTGAGATCTATCTTTATATTCACCATCAGGCATTGGAAATTTAAAAGGATTACCCTTACTTGTTGTCCCCAGAAATGTTCCTCCTTGTCTAAGAAGAGAACCGCTAAAAGTTTGATAATCTAATGGAACAAAAGCCACAGGTCTTTGCATTAAACCAACTGTACCATCACGAATTCCCATAACTTCCATTTGGTATGTATTCTTTGCTCTAAAAAATATCGATCTTACAGCTGCATTTAGACCACCGCAGTCCCCACCACTTGTTAGAATTCCAATTTTTTTCATTTAAAATTTATCTGAGTCCCATAACCATGCTGCTCCCCGCACTCCACTTGAGTCACCATGAGTATTTCGCAAGATCTTATTTCTTACTTTATCACTAAATGTATATTTGGGAAGTATTTTTGGAATATTTGAATACAATCTTTCAATATTAGACATACCCCCACCTAAAATTATTACATCAGGGTCGACTATACCAATCATAACAGCAATTAGCCTCGCAAACCTATCCTCATATAATTCAAATTCTTTTTTTGCGCGTTCGTCTCCGTTTAACTCTAAATCTACTATTTCTTTAGTTGTGAAATTTGTTTTATATTTTTTATTGAAAATCCTAGTAAATCCAATGCCAGAGATAAATTGTTCTGCACATAAAGGCCTGCCACAATTATCAACTGGACATTTTAAATTTAAATCCCATTCCTCTTTTCTTGGGTAGGGTATTGGTTGATGACCCCAATCACCCGCAACCTGATTTACTCCTTCAACTACTTTTTTGTTATGAACAAAAGACCCCCCAAAACCAGATCCAATTATTACTCCCCAAACAGTGTTATAATTTGCACCAGATCCGTCAATTGCCTCTGATAATGCAAAACAATTTGCATCATTCATGATTTTAATTTCACGATCTAGACTCATTTCTAGGTCTTTTTTGAAAGGTTTTCCATTTAACCAAATACTATTTGCATTTTTAATCAAACCATTCTCTTTAGAGGAAGACCCAGGTATACCAACACCAACTGAATTTTTAGAATTAGTGTGCTTATCAAATTCTTCAACTAAATTTTTTATAGTTTTAACACCGCTCTCATAATTTTTTTCATAACCTGACCTTTTTCTGAGTATTTCTTCTCCTTTATCATCGATTAGAATACCTTCAATTTTTGTTCCACCGTAATCAATGCCTATTTTATAATTCATAATTTAGATAAATTTTTAAAACATTATATGTTTTTGAAATTTCATTAAAATCTTTAATTTGATTAGAAATAGCATCTAAACAAGTGTAAGTTTTTAATATGAAAAAGAAGATTATAAATTGGGGTATTATTAGCACGGCAAAAATTGGTTGGGAGCATGTAATGCCTGCCATCTTAAAATCTAAAAATAGCAGATTAGTTGCTATTGCAAGCCGCAACACATTGCGAGCAAAAAAATTAGCACAAAAATTTAAAATTGCAAAAAGCTATGGCTCTTATAAAGAGCTTTATAAAGATCAAGAAATTGATGTCATATATAACCCTTTACCTAATCATTTACATATAAAATCAAGTATCGAGGCATGCAAAAATAAAAAACATATTTTATTGGAAAAGCCCTTATCACTCAAAGCAAGTGATATTGATCCTTTAATAAAATATTCCTCTCAAAACAAAGTTATCATTAAAGAGGCTTTTATGGTTAGACATCATCCTCAATGGCAATGGATTAAAAAATATATGAAGTCAGGAAAACTAGGATCAATATCAGGTATTTCAACAGTTTTTTCATACAATAATAAAAATCCTAAAAACATCAGAAACATTAAAAAATTTGGAGGAGGTGCTATTTACGATATTGGATGTTATCCTACTGTTATATCAAGATATTTATTAGATAAAGAACCAAAGAGAGTTGTTGGATTAGCAAAAAATGATAAAAAATTTAAAACAGACATACTCTCATCTGTAGTTTTAGATTTTGGAGAGATATACTCATCTTTTATTGTAGCAACTCAAAGTACATTTTCACAACAGGTGATAATTTTAGGCACAAAAAAAACTCTGATAGTAGAAAATCCTTTTAATGCGATTGCAACTAAACCCACAACAGTTGTTGTTTACAATGGAAAGTCAATTTATCGTAAAGATAATACAATAAAAGTCTTCCCAGCTACTGATCAATATGAGAATCAAGTTACAAAATTTTCATATGAATTATTACATAAGACTAAAGTAGATTATGACTTATTAGATGCAAAAAAAAATATGAAAGTATTAGATGCAATTTTTATGTCAATTAAAAAAAATAAATGGATTAAAATTTAATTATTTCAAGTATAGCTTTAGAGATACCTTTTCCAAATTTATGGTGACTTTCTTTTGACCAATGAATTGGATCTAATTCAGAGGTTTTGACATAATTATTAGAGTCTATTATTTCTACATTTTCGGATAAACATATTTTTTTAAAAACAGATTGTAATTTTTTTGACTTCTCATAAGCGTCTATCCAATCATCATAATTAATCCAATTTTTATCTCTACATTTAATACTTAGAGTTGGTGGTGTAATTACTATTAATTTTGATTTATTTTCGTCGTGCCAAGATCCTTTACCAGAGTTTGTACTTTTTGATATTTTTATTAATTCTTTTAAACCTATTGCAACATCTATAGGTTTCCGATTAAACCTTTTTTTTAAGTCATTGGTTCCAAGCATTACCAATATAAGATCAATTGGTGAGTGAGCTAATAGACTTGCTTTAAAAACTGATGCCCCATTAAAATGATCTCCATCAATAGGATCACTTATATTAGTTGTTCTACCTGGCAAACAATCTTCATGAACGTATGATGTTATCCCTAAATTATTTAATTTTTTTGACAGTATAATAGGCCATCTATTATTATAGCGATTTCCTTGATCTTCATCAGTATAACCCCAGCTATTAGAGTCGCCGAAAACTAATATATTTTTCAATGCGCGCTAGAGGGAGACCAAATATTTATATCACCCTCTTTAGCAGTTTTATTAATTTCTTTAATTTCTTTTTTTGAGAAATTTAAATTATCCAATGCGGCTAAGTTTTCTTTGAGCTGTTTTACAGTTCTAGCCCCAATTAAAGCGGAAGTTATTGCACGATTATTTAACACCCATGCTATAGCCATTTGGGATAAAGATTGATTTCTTCTTTTTGCAATTTTATTGAGTTCATTAATAATTTTAGTATTTTTTTTCGTTATTAAATCTTTGCTGAAAGAGCTATTTTCATTAACCCTTGAAACTTTGGGAATTCCTTTCAAATATTTATCAGATAAAAAACCTTGGGCTAGTGGAGAAAAGGCGATACAACCAACCCCTTTTTTTATGAGAGTTTTTGTTAAATCTTTTTCAATCCATCTATTGATTAATGAATAAGAAGGTTGATGAATTAATAATTTGATTCCTTTGCCCTTTAAAATTGAAATCATTTTATTTGTCTTATTGGAAGAGTAAGAAGAGACACCAATATACAGGGCCTTACCAGCTTTATAGATACTTTCTAAAGCATCAGCTGTTTCCTCAAGAGGTGTATTTGGATCAAAACGATGAGAATAAAATATATCTACATAATCCAGTTTCATCCTCTTTAAACTTTGATCGCAACTAGCAATTACATGTTTTTTTGAACCCCATTCACCATATGGTCCATCCCACATATCGTAACCTGCTTTAGAAGATATAATTAACTCATCACGGTATTTTCCAAGATCACTTTTCATGACTTTTCCAAAATTAGACTCAGCACTGCCATAAGGTGGTCCATAATTATTTGCTAAATCAAAATGAGTTATTCCTGCATCAAAAGACTCAAAAAGAATTTTTTAGACTCTGAAGCCATTCCATTGCCACCAAAGTTATGCCATAACCCTATTGACAAGACAGGTAGTTTCAAACCACTATCACCACAGTTTCTATAATGCATTTTTTGATATCGATTTTTGTCTGAAATATATGGCATTTTTAAAGTAATTCCTCTTTGTATGGCATTGAATTTGCTGCTCCCTCCCTTGTAACAGAAACACCTGCCACAAGATTAGCAAACTCAATAGCATCTTTGTAGTTTTTATTTTGTGAGATTGCCACACTTAGAGCCCCATTAAAAGCATCTCCCGCACCTGTTGTGTCAACTACTGGTTTTTTTAGATTTGAAGCAGGTACTATAAACTCCTCTTTATTGTTTTTAAAATAACAACCATTTTCTCCAAGTGTAATAATTATATTCTTTATCCCTTTATCTAAAAAAAAATTTCCTGCTTTTTTACAGTCTTCCTCATTTTTAATTGATTGACCGAAATAAAAACTTGCTTCCGTTTCATTGGGGGTAAAAAAATCAAAATATTGAAAGTTATCATCAGTTATTTCACTGGCGGGTGCTGGATTTAGAATTGTTGTACAATTAAAATTTTTCGCTTTTTTTAGAGCATAGAGTGTTACCTTTTTTGGTGTCTCTAACTGAGTTAAAAAAACATCAGAAGACTCAATTATATTTAACTTTGAGTCGATTAACTTTTCATCGATTGTACCAGCAGCTCCTGGAACAACATTTATTGCATTTTGCCCAGTTTTTTCATTAATCAATATACCTGCAGCCCCAGTTGATTCATTTTCAGAAATAACCAAACCATCATAATTTATTTTATCTCTTTCGTATAAAGAGATTGCAAGATCGGCATAGCTATCTTTACCTACTTTACTTATAAATGATACATTACCTCCGGCTCTTGCTGCTGCTATTGCTTGGTTAGACCCTTTACCACCTGGCCCGATGATGTATTTTTTTCCTAATATGGTTTGACCTGGTATTGGAATATCATTTGCAAAAAAACATAGATCTGCAACAAATATCCCAAATACACAAATACTCACTTATCTAGTACCCAAACAGTACCATCAGGTTTAACAACTCCTTTAGTTAAGATAAAGCATCCAAATGGTCTAGTTTCGTTTGTTGTTATTATGGCAAATGCCTTTTTGGCTTCATCATAAAATTTAAACCTTTCAATGGATGAAATTTTCCAATGCTCTCCTGAGATTTTCTTAGTTATGTCAATTATTTCTTGATGAACTTCATTTAATTGATCTGGATTTCCATCAATTTCCATCCTTTGAATAGGAGAGTCGACAAAGCTGTCTAGAGGAAATAAGGAGAGTATAGCCTCTGCAGCTCTCGCAGCATTTACGCCATCAATACGATGAACTCTGGAGTTCATCGAATAGGCGGGAAAATTTGAGTCACATAAAATTAATTTATCTCCATGTCCCATCGCTCTTAAAGTATGCAAAACCTCTGGACTAAGAATAGGATCAATTTTAATAAGCATATAACATAGAACTAAATTAATTCGTTAAATTCAACTTAATTAATTAATCTTTACCGGTTTTGATCTTAGTTTTCCGACAGTCTCTAGTTCTGCTTTTCTACATAACTTTGGAGGGAGACCTTTGTTTATTAGTTTTAAATCTTCAAACACTATTTCGCCCATTTCATAAAACACAGACTTTAGAGCTCCCGCTCTGTGTGCTGAGAAAAGAATATTTTTAGACTTACGTATGGGATCATTTTTTTCTACTGGCTCCTCAGGAAATACATCTGTTGCAACTTTTATATTTCTTTTTTTTGAAATTTTTAGTAGGTCTTTAAAATTCACTACATTAGCCCTACTTAGAATTATTAAACAAGAATTTTGTTTCATCAGATTAAGTAGCTTTTTATCAATCATATGTTTGTTTTTTGTTGTGATAGAACTAAGAATATATATCACATCTGATTTTTTGAATATTTCATTAAGAGAATTAATTTTACAATTATTATCCTCAAGCAACTTGCTTGGAAGCCAAGGGTCGTATGCAAGAAAATTATTTGTGAAAGGCTCTAACAAGGGTTTTAACTTTTTGGCCAGATCTCCAAAACCAATAAAACTGACAGTGTTATCCTGCAATAAACTAGAATTCATATTACTTTCCAATCCATATTTTTCTTTATTATTAATAAAATCTATATGTGATTGATGAATTTCCCTCTTGAGAGACAAAGTAAAACCAACTGCAATTTCAGCAACTGTTTGAGCAAAAACAGGAGCAGTGGATAGAACATAGATACCATTTCTAAAACAATACTCATAATCCATATTGTCCATGAAGTTGCTCTCAACATTGAATATAGCTTTAAGTTTTGCTGCCTTTTTTAAAATTGAATTTGGAAGGTCAGGTTGTCCAATTATAAAATCTGCTTTTGATATATTGTTTTGATAAAAATTTTTTTTATTTTTTATTGGTGCATCAATAAGTTTGAAATTTTTTTTTAAATAAACAAGCTTATCTTTAGAGAAAATAAGATCCATTTGTCTTGGAAAAGGATCAACAATTATTGTTTTCATTACTTGATTATATCAATTATTTATTTTTTTGATAATCTAAGTTGAAATGAAAAGATCTGAAATAAATACTGCAATATCTGAAGCTAAAGATATGATCGATAGATATTCGTGGGTTCTACCTAAATGGGGCTATTGGTCTAAAGAAGAGTACAACAATAATCCTAACTTAAAAAATTATTTAAAAAATCATCAAATGGGCTGGGATGTTACTGATTTTGGTAAAGGCGAATTTGAAAAAAAAGGTATCACCTTGTTTTGTATAAGGAATGGAATACAGGGTAACAATGATGACAAACCCTATGCAGAAAAGTTATTATTTATGAGAGAGGGCCAAGAAATTCCTTTTCATAGCCATAAAGTAAAACTGGAAGATATAATTAATCGGGGAGGTGGGGAATTAGTGATTGAATTTTTAGAAGTTGACTCAAATCAAATTGAATTAAGCTCTAAAATTGATGTTCTTGTTGATGGTGAAATAGTTTCCATTGCACCAAGAGAACCATTGATTTTAAAAAGAGGCCAGAGCGTCACTGTTGAAAGAAACATATATCATAAATTTTACTCAGCTGAGGGTTCAGGAATGGTTATGGCAGGAGAGGTTTCTCAAGTCAACGATGATAATAAAGATAATTATTTTTTAGAAAGTGTGGGAAGGTTCACTGAAATTGAAGAAGATGAAGTTGCGATACATCCTCTCTGGAATGAAATATAATGCAAAGAGGTATAATTGGCCTTGGAATGTGGTGTGTAGATACCACATACAAAATAGATAATTTACCTGATAGAGGTAAATTAGAAGCAATTTCTAATACTTTTCAATGCGTAGGTGGAGGTCCATCAAATGTTTTGACAGATTTAAATTCTTTAGGATTTAAACATCCAATGTACGCAATGGGATCAATTGGACTTGATACAGATGCATCAATTATAAAAAAACATTGTAGAGAAAATAAAATAGAGACTAAATATTTAATTGTATCAAAGCAAATTTCTACTTCTCATACCGTTTGTATGTTTGAAAAACAAAAAGAAAGAACTTTTTTATATTATCCAGGGGCAAACAGCTTACTTGATAAAAAACATTTTAAAATTAACCAATTAAAAATTTCACCTAAAGTTCTTTATGTCGGATATATTACACTATTAGGAAAATTGGACAAATTTGATGTTGACAAAAAAACTCGTTTATCAAAAGTTTTAAAAAAAGCTAAAAGTAAAAATGTGATAACAGTATTAGATTTAGTTTCAAATAAACACCCTAAATATAAAAATATTATTGAAAGCTCATTGCCATTCACCGATTATTTGCTTTTGAATGAAATTGAAGCAGAGATACTATTTAATAAAAAAATTTACGACTTCAATAAAAAACTTAATCAAAAAATCTTAATCAAGTTAATCAGTAAAGTTTTCAAAAAGGGTATTATTAGAGGAGTTGTTATTCATAGTCCAACTGAGTCGCTCTATTTTGATAGATCAAAAAAAATTTACACTAAATCAAAGGTTTTACCAAAAAGCAGGGTAATAAATTCAGTTGGAGCTGGAGATGCTTTTTGTGCAGCGTTTATATTTGGAATACATGAAAATTGGGACATAAAAAAAACTCTCAAAAAGGCTCATGCAGCTGGGACATCTATGATGAAAGTTAATGCCTCTTCTGGAAATTTACCCAATATATCTAAATTATAATTTTAAAACTTTTTCAGTGACCTCAAGGTCTTTTAAAAGTTTCCTGTCGGGTATGAGTTTATTTTTCTTTAATTCAGAATGGTAAAGTTTTACAGCATCCTTAGGTTTAATGTTACTTTCAACAACTTCTCTCATAATTTTTACTAATAAGATAGGATCTTCAGCTAAGTTAATTTTTCTCCCAAACAAAGCTACTTTTGCACCATATTGACTGGCTTTTTTAATTAATTCAAAACAATCTCTTGTCGTGCCCTTGCTACCCCCAAGAATACCAACAATAAGATTTTCAGGATCGAAGCTGGCTAGCTCCTCCATTGCTTTTGGACCATTGTAAGCTATTTTCAAAAAAAGAGGTCTCTCATCCTTAGTCTGCCCAGCTATTGCTTTTATAATGCAATCGTTAATGTAATCACCCATTTGTCTTATGTTCATATTTAGATCAATCGGGGAATTAAATACTTCTAAAAAATGTTTAAATTTATATTTAGAAGCCTCAATTCTATATTCTTTATAGGCATTTAACATTGCAAGGTCATAGTCAACATTATTAGAAAATGTTATAGAAAATAAACCAAGGTTAACTAATTTACTTACTTTGTTAATTTGAGCAGACCGAAAAGGTCTAGGATTAGTTTTTCTATAATTTCCATTTCTCATCAGCCAGATATCAGTCGTATCATTCATTCTAATAGCAGGTGTAATACTTGAATTTTTAAATAAATTTCTTTTTACAAGATCTTCACCAACTGATGCAGACATCAGCATAATATCTACTAAATTAGATTTAGTCATCGATATCATTGCATTTTTGTAATCTACTAGGTTTTTATATCCTTTTAGTACTTTTCCATTTTCATTTCTTTTTGATCCAGGTGTTGTGATGCCCATTGCTAGATCGCCATCTTTAGCATCTGCTATAATGAAGTCTCTTGGAGAATATTTATTATTTTTTATTTTAAGAATTTTTTTATCTAAAGACTTATTCATGATTTGATTATACTCAATTCTAAAAATAGAAAATAGTTTTATTCTCTATATAATATAAAAATGTATTTAGGTATTGATCTTGGTACTTCTTCTATGAAGTGTTTGCTACTTGGAGAAGAACAAGAAATTTTGTTGAGTGTTATTAGTGAAGATATACCACTGTCCACGCCTCAAAATGGCTGGTCAGAACAAGATCCATCATTTTGGATAAAAGCGTTAGATCAGTGTATCAAACAAATTGTTTTAAAATTTGATTTATCGCAGATTAAAGCTGTATCTTTTTCCGGACATATGCATGGTGCAACTTGTATTGATAAAAATTATAAGGTCATAAGGCCATGTATACTTTGGAATGATACACGTAGTTTTAAGCAGTGTAGTCAAATTATGGCTGACGAAACTGTTATGGATATAGCTGGAAATATAGCAATGCCTGGTTTTACATCTCCTAAAATCTTATGGATGAAAGAACACGAAAGTGAAAATTTTAAATCAATTGCAAAGGTTTTATTGCCTAAAGACTATTTAAGGTTTTATTTAACGGGAGAGTTTTTTAGTGATTTGTCAGACGCAGCAGGCACTTATTGGTTAGATGTTAAAAATAGAACTTGGTCTAATAAACTTTTAGACATTGGTTCAATGGATATCTCGCAAATGCCTAAAACTTGTGAGGGGACCGATCAAACAGGTGTAATTAAAAAAGATATTGCAGAAAAATATGGCTTTAATAACTCTTGCAAAGTATTTGGTGGAGCAGGAGATAATGCTGCAGCCGCTGTTGGATTAGGGCTTTACCAAGAGGGAAATGCTTCATTATCTTTGGGTACTTCTGGTGTAATTTTTGGTTCAACAAAAAATTTTTTAAAAAATTATGATGATGCTATACATTCCTTTTGCCACTGCTTACCAGAAACATGGCATCTTATGTCAGTGATGCTCTCTTGTACCTCAAATGTTAATTGGTTTATAAATAATTTTAATTCATCAATTGATGAGATTAATAAAGTGTTAAGTTCTGTTTTAAATAATTTTTCTGAAATAAATAGATACCCTTATTATCTTCCTTATCTCACAGGTGAGAGAACCCCAATTAATGACCCTCATATAAGAGCAAGTTTTCACGAAATGAGTATTGACACTAATCGAGATACATTAATCTACAGTTTAATAGAAGGTATTTCTTTCGGTTTGTATGATAATTATTCTTCCTTAGTTAAGACAGGTATAAAGTTAGATAACATCTTTGTAATAGGAGGTGGTTCTAAAAATGATAGCTGGATACAAATACTTGCTTCATTGATGGAGAGAGATTTATCTATAACAGATGCTTCAGATACAATGGCTGCTTTTGGGGCTGCTAGAATAGCATTTCTTGGTTACAATAATTTAAAACCAAGAGAAGCCCTTAGTCTTCCAAAAGTCAAAAAAATTATAGGTAAGAATGAAATTCAAACGGATATCTTAAAAGACAGATTTTTAAGGTGGAAAAGCTTTTATTTAGGAAAAAATGTCTAGTAACCAAAGAATAGAATTCCCTGAATTAGTAAATAAAATAATAGAAAATGTTATTAAAATTAATCAAAGTCGTTATTTTATTGCAATTTCAGGAGCGCCAGCATCTGGAAAAAGCACAATATCTGAAAAATTAAAGTCTGAACTAATATCAAAAAACCACAAATCAAGTGTTCTTCAAATGGATGGTTTCCATCTAGATAATAATATTCTTGAGAAAAAAAAATTGATTGAGAGAAAAGGGGCACCGGAAACATTTGATGTACTAGGTTTATTAAATTGTTTATTAAGATTAAAAAACGAGGGTGAAGTAATTGTTCCTATCTTTGATAGATCATTAGAACTATCAAGATCATCTGCATTAGTCATATCTGAGAATACAAAAATTATAATAGTAGAGGGTAATTATTTATTGCTCGATCAAGAACCATGGAGAAAAATTCATAATTTTTTTGACACAACTATAATGATCGATTGCAATAAAGATATTTTAGAAAAAAGATTAATTGAAAGATGGGAGAGTTATGGGCTATCTAATGATCAAATTAAAAATAAAGTTTATAAAAATGATCTTCCAAATGGATTAAATGTTATTAGTAAAAGTATTTCTGCTGAATTTAATTTAATAAATTAATCTTGAGGTGGTTGCTTAGCACCTGTCATATATGCGACAGCATCAGACATTTCATGTTTCTTTGGGTCAATTACACATAATCGGGTTCCAAGTCTATGAATATGTATTCTATCAGCTACTTCAAAAACATGAGGCATGTTATGAGAAATTAATATGATGGGAATTCCTCTAGACCTCACCTCACCGATTAATTCTAAAACTCTTCTACTTTCTTTGACACCAAGAGCGGCAGTAGGCTCATCCATAATAACGACTTTAGTTCCAAATGATGTTGCTCTTGCAACTGCAACACCTTGCCGTTGGCCTCCAGACAATGTTTCAACTAATTGATTTATATTTTGTATGGTTAATAGACCAAGATCAGACAGTCGTTTTCTAGCTTCATCTGCCATTGCTTTTTTATCTAAAAATTTTAAAAAACTACCCATAAAGCCTTTTTGTCTAATTTCTCTGCCTAAAAACATATTATCAGTGATTGATAAAGCAGGTGAAAGTGCAAGGTTCTGATAAACAGTTTCGATACCTAATTTTCTTGCTTCTATAGGTGATGTAAAAGTAACTTTATTTCCATCAAGCAATATTTCACCACTATCAGGTATAACAGCACCACATAACACCTTAATTAGTGTAGATTTTCCAGCACCATTGTCTCCAATTACTCCCAAAACCTCACCTGGATAAAGCTCTAAATCAGCACTATCGAGTGCAACAACTTTACCGTATTTTTTTGACAACTTATTTGCTACTAGCACTGGCTGCATTATGCTGAGACCTTTCTTATCCATTGATCTATTCCAACAGCTACTATAATAAGACAACCTAAAGCAAATCTTTGCCACAATACGTCAAGACCTGCTATGGACAGACCTGAGCTAAATACACCCACAATCAAAGCTCCAAATAAAGAGCCAATTATAGTGCCCCTTCCACCAAAAAGAGAAGTTCCACCTATCACAACAGCTGTGATGGAGTCTAAGTTACCCTCATAAAAAGATGTTGGAGACACTGAACCAACTCTACCTATGGAAACCCATGCTCCAATAGCAACAACAAGACCAGCAACAGCATAAATTGAAACTAACATCCTATCAGTTCTAATACCTGATAACTCAGCAGCCTCCTTATCATCGCCAATTGCGTAAACATGCCTCCCCCAAGCAGTTTTATTGAGTAAAAACCAGAGAAAAACGAAAATACCAATCATGAGGAACGCACCGTAAGTGAATACAAAACCCCCAAGATTTATTCTCTCTCCCCAAAAGTGCAGAAGAGGAGCATTTACTTCAATATCGGAGCTTCTAATAGATTGAGATCCAGTAAAGAATATTACTAGTGCAAAAAATATATTCCAAGTTCCTAAAGTAACTATAAACGGAGGCAATCTTAAGCGGGTTACCAGTAACCCATTGAAAGCACCTGTTGCAATACCAGAGATAAACCCTACTGCTATTGCTGGGAGGGTTGGAACTCCCATTTCAACAGAAAGCTTACCCATAAATACTGATGCTAAAACCATCATTGCAGCAACACTTAAATCAATTCCAGCAGTTAATATTATTAAAGTTTGAGCAGCTGCAAGAATACCGACAATTGTAACTTGTTGTACAATCAGAGATAAATTAAAAGCAGAGAAAAATTTTCCTCCAGCGATGAAGCCAAATGCAATAACGCTTAATATTAAAATAATAACAGGAACTATTGTTGGATTACCGTGAAGAAAATGTTGAATTTTTTTTAGTGTAGTTTGTTCACCTAAATCAAAAGAGTGATGATCTTGATCTTTTTCTCCTATATCAGTTGTGAATTTAGGTTGATCTTTTAGATCTTTAGAAATGTCATCAGAAACTTTATTCATTTAAAAAATATCATAACTTCAGGGCAGAATAATCTGCCCTGAATAATAAAATTATTGGATTAACCCCAACATCTATCCATACCTTCTTTGACACTAATTGATGGAACTCCGCTAGCAGCATCATCTGTAACTAAGTTCACACCAGTGTTAAAGAAGTCAAGACCTGGAGTATTTTCAGGCTTTGAACCATCTTCAGCCCAAGCTTTAATCGCCTCAACACCAAGTGAAGCCATTAACAATGGGTATTGTTGAGATGTAGCACCTATAATTCCTCTTTCAACGTCAGCCACACCTGGGCAACCTCCGTCAACTGAAGCAATAAGAACGCTACCATCATCTTTTCCAACTGCTTTTAATGCCTCATAAGCACCAACAGCTGCTGGCTCATTAATAGTGTAAACAACGTTTATGTCTGGGTCTTTTTGTAGACATTTTTCCATTGCAGTTCTTCCACCTTCTTCGTTACCGTTTGTAACTTCATTACAGATAATTCTTGGATCATCCTCATCTCCCCATCTGGAAACGTCTTTTACATCGATTCCAAATCCAGATAAGAAACCTTGATCTCTAAGAACACCAACAGAAGGTTGACTCTCGTTAAGGTCTAACATTGCAATTTTGGCATTAGCAGCATCTGCTCCTAACTTTGCAGCAACCCAAGCTCCACCTAACTCACCTGCCTTGAAGTTATCAGTTGCAAAAGTAGAGTCTGCAGCTGTAATTGGCTCTAGTGGTGTGTCAAGAGCAATGACTAGTAAACCATTGTCTTGAGCATTTTTTAATGGAGTAACAATAGCTTTTGTGTCAGATGCAGCAATTAAAATACCTTTTGCACCTGAAGCAATACAAGTCTCAATAGCTCTTACTTGAGTCTCATGGTCACCATCAACTTTACCCGCAAAGAATGATAATTTGACACCTAATTCATTAGCTCTCGCTTCTGCTCCTTCTTTCATTTTAACGAAGAAAGGATTGATGTCTGTTTTTGTAATTAAGCAAGCTTCAACAGCGTGGCTTCCTGCTTTTGCTGGCATAGTAGCAAAAGTAAAAGCAACAGCCATAAGTGAAGCTAGAACTAGAGATAATTTTCTCATAGTTATTTCCTCCTATATATAGTCATATTCACAATATCCTATTGTCATGTCAACATGCTAGCTAAATTTTAATTTTTTAGTCTTGATTTTTCACGAAATGTTTATCAACTATTTCTTTCCATGAACTAAAAGAATTTCTTATAGAGTCATCGTTATTAGGAATAATTTTAGAGTCTTTCACCTTAAAATCGTTTAAACTAGTGGTATTTTTTAAATTATGATAATACTGCATTCCAAAAAGTAACGCACCATACGATGACATATCCTCCATTTCAGGGATATTTAACTCAATTTCTAAAAGGTTACTAATAATTTGAAGGAAAAACTTATTTTTTATCATACCACCATCAATGGATAAATTTTTTAAATCAAGATTTCTTGATTTTTTCATAAACTCTAAATACACCACCACTTGATAAGCAACAGACTCTAATCCAGCTCTGACCAAATGGTTGGTATTTGTAGATGCACTTATTCCAAAGAATGCAGCCCTAGCGTCTGATATCCAAAATGGAGGACCTAGCCCTGAAAAGGCAGGTATTAGATAGACTCCATTATTATCTTTTTCTTTTTTTGATAAGACTTCACTATCCTCAGGCTTATCAATTAATTTTAAATTGTTTTTAAGCCATGTAATCGTTCCTCCAGCGAATGAGTTTAGGCACTCTAATGCATAGATATTCTGTTTATCACTTGTGAAAGCCAGGGAGGTTAGTGAATTTTCATCGATAATCATCTCATTGCCAATGTTTGTTTGAATGTTAAAACCAGTTCCTGTCGTGATTTTAGTATCACCTTTATCAAAACAAAAATTTGCAAAAAATGAAGCTTGCGCATCACCAGCAACTCCAATTATAGGTATTAACTTTTTAAATGCTTTATTAAAATCACTCTCTCCAAAAATATTTGAACTATTGAGTATTTTTGGAAGTTTCAAATTATTGCAATTAAAAATATTTAATAAATTTTGATCCCACGAATTTTCTAAACAATTAAATAATAAGGTTCTTGATGCATTTGTAGTATCAGTCACATAAGAATTTAGGTTTGTAAGTCTATAGATGAGATATGTTTCGATTGTTCCAAATAAGATATCCCCATTGTCAATTTTCGATTTAACTTCTGATTTGTTCTCATAAACCCATTTTAATTTACTGCCAGAAAAAAAAGTATTTGGTTTAAGACCAGTTTTATCAATAATTTCATTATTTTTTGACTTATCGTTTAGAATATCCTCACAAATTTTTTGACCTCTAGTGCACTGCCAAACCACTGCATTATGTATTGGTTTTCCATCTTTTTTATTAAAAAGTGTAAATGTTTCTCTTTGGTTAGTTAGACTGATGAATTTAGGATTTGACATAATTTCTGATGCCTTTTTAACTAACTCTAATAAGTTTTGATAAATTTCTTCTAAATCGTGTTCAATATAACCTTCATCTGTAATTATTTGCCGGTGTCCCTTTTGAAATCTTTTTACGATCTCTAATTTTTCATTAAAAACAATAACTGTTGTAGATGACGTACTTGAGTCAATAGTTATATAACTCATTTGTTAAGTAAGTCTTTTGATATTTCAGCTATCTTTTCTGGACTCATATCATAATGATCTAATACATCAGCTTGAGATCCATTAATCATATATTCATCAGGTATTCCAAGTATTTTGAGTTTTACATTTATATTGTTTTGAGCAATTAGGCTCGCACAACATTCACCAAGTCCTCCAAATATACTATGTTCTTCGACTGTTAAAATTGCCTTAGAGTTTTGAGAAAATTCTATAAATGTCTCTTTATCAAAGGGCTTTATTGTATGCATACTGATAATTGAACAATAAATATTACTTTTTTTTAAAATTTCACTAGCCAAGTATGCTCGTTGCAAAGTTTCACCAGTTGCTACAATTGTTAAATCCTCTCCTTTTTTTACCACAATAGATTTTCCAATTTTAAATTTTGTGCCTGGAGGATGAATATCCATCATTGGTTTTTTCCCATACCTAATGTATAGGGGATGATTATATGAAATAGCTTGTTTTATAACTTCGGCTGCCTCAAAGTTATCCGCAGGTGCAACTATTGTCATGTTATTTATTGCTCTTAAAGTAGCAAAGTCATGGATGGAGTGATGTGTAGATCCTAGCTGTCCATAACTTATTCCTGCACTAATACCTATTAACGAAACATTTAGGTCAGAGTAAGCAACATCATTTTTTATTTGCTCTAAAGCCCTAGCAGTTAGAAAACTTGCAGGTGATACTCCAAATACAATCTTTCCCCCCGCAGCCAATCCTGATGAAACTCCAACCAAATTTTGTTCAGCAATGCCAACTTCAATGATTTGATTAGGCAATTCTTTACCAAAAGGAACCAATTTACCAGATCCTCTCGAGTCACTAGTAACAACTATAATATTTTTATTTTTCCTTGCCTCTTTAAGTAGTGTCTCAGAAAAGACCTCAAGATTTGGTTTACCAATTTTATTCATAAGAATTTAGTTTCTCATTTAACTCTGAGATAGCGCTTTCATATTCATCCTTACTCGGTACTTTGTGGTGCCAGTTAATCTGATTTTCAATAAAACTTACACCCGATCCTTTAGTTGTTTTTGCAATTATTACAGTTGGCTTATTTTCCTTAACGGGGACATGCTGAAATACATATAAAAGATCAGAAATATTATTTCCATTAGTAGAAATAGTTTCAAAACCAAAAGACTTAAATTTTTTATCAATTGGTTCAATAGGATTTACATCTTCAGTTTTTCCAGTTATTTGTAAATCGTTTCTATCAACAATTACAATTAAATTATCTAAGTTATATTTTGAGGCAGTAGTACAAGCCTCCCAAACGGAACCCTCTGACAGCTCTCCATCTCCCAATAAAGAGAACACTTTATTGTTTTTTTGATCAATTTTTTTGCATATTGCTAAACCCACAGCGACTGAAAGACCGTGACCAAGGGCTCCAGTATTATGTTCAATCCCAGGTACCTTTTTTGTAGGGTGACCTATAAAGTGCGAATTAAATTGATTCAAGGTATTTAGATCTTTTTTTGAATAAAAACCGCAATCACATAATACTGTGAATAATGCTTCCACAGAGTGTCCTTTACTTTGTATAAAATGATCACGATCCAAGTTCGGAAAATTTTTGGGAGAAATGTCCATAACTGAATTGTAAAGAACATTCAAAATATCAATACAAGAAAGGCTCCCCCCAGTATGACCTGCACCAGATTGAAAAATTATTTCAAGAATAGTTTTTCTATATTCTAATGATTTCTTTTTTAAATTTTTCTCATTCATAGTGAATAGATAAAGAATATCCCCTTTCTAGGCTTGATCAATTATTATATATTACATTTAGTAAGGTAGGGGGTAATAAGACGTGTCATCAACATTAGGTATAATAATAGGTAATAGAGATTTTTTTCCAGATCATCTAATTACAGAGGCTAGAAATGAAGTTTTAAATATTTTCAAGAATAAAGGTTTAAAACCTATTATTTTGAAAGACTCAGACACCAAGCTGGGTGGAGTGGAAACATTTCTTGAAGCTCAAAAGTGCGCTGATCTTTTTAAATCCCATAAAGATGAAATAGAGGGCATATTAGTGGTCTTACCTAATTTTGGTGATGAAAAAGGAGTAGCTGACACAATTAGACTATCAGGTTTAGATGTGCCTGTTCTGGTTCAGGCAACTCCAGACGATTTAGAAAAAATGCAACCCTCAAATAGAAGAGATGCTTATTGTGGTAAAATATCTGTTTGTAATAATCTTTATCAATATGGAATAAAGTACTCGTTAACAAAAAGCCATGTTGTAAGTTTGTCCGGAAATGAATTTGATTATGAGCTAAATAAATTTATTTCAATTTGTAAAGTAGTGAAAGGTATGAGGAGGGTCAGAATTGGAGCTGTTGGAGCTAGACCTCAAGCTTTTAATACAGTCAGGTTCAGTGAAAAAATTTTAGAACGCCATGGTATTAGTGTCACCACTATCGATTTATCAGAAGTCCTTGGTAAAGCTAAAGAACTTAATAATGATAGCAAAAAAGTTAAAGACTCGATGAATAGAATTTCAGGTTATGGAGATACTACTGCTACCCCATCTGAAAAATTATTACAGCTTGCGAGGCTCGATGTTGTTTTAAATGATTTTGTTGAAACAAACAAACTAGATGCTACTGCTATTCAATGTTGGACAAGTGTTCAAGAAAATTATGGATGTAATGTTTGTACGTCAATGAGTATGATGAGCGAAAATATGCTTCCAAGTGCTTGTGAAGTAGATGTCACTGGAACTTTAACGATGTATGCTATGCAATTAGCTTCAAACAGTCCTAGTGCTTTAGTTGATTGGAATAATAATTATGACCAAGACGAGGAAAAGTGTGTTTTATTTCACTGTGGAAATTGGGCTAAAAGTTTCCTCCCTGATTTGAAAATAAGTACAGCACCTATTTTGGGAAGTGTTTTTGGTGAGGAAAAAACCCATGGTGCACTTGAAGGTAGAACCCCATCCAATCCTCTAACTTATGGAAGGATTTCCACTGATGATAACTTAGGTAAAATAAAATGCTACTTTGGAGAGGGAGAGCTAACTGATGATCCTTTAAACACTTTTGGTACAAGAGCTGTTGCAAAAGTACCTAAGCTTCAAAAATTAATGCAATATGTTTGTAGACACGGTTATGAACACCATGTAGTGATGAATGCTTCAAAAACGGGTGAAATATTAAATGAGGCTTGTGGTAATTATCTAAATTGGGAAACTTATATTCATAGTTAAT
>CACLZM010000003.1 GCA_902611415.1 uncultured Alphaproteobacteria bacterium
AAAACTATCTATAGAGTCGAAATATATTAGTAAAAGTATTAAATTTATTTTTATTAGTGATGTTCACATTGGTTCAAATGATCCATTATCACTAAAAAAATTAGTTTCTAAAATCGGTGAATTAGATTTTAGTTTCTTAGTAATTGGTGGTGACTTAATTGACAGTAGTGCATTTAAAATTTCCGACCTTCAAGAATTTAAGAAAATAAATAAACCTATTTTTTTTGTAACAGGAAATCACGAATATTATGTCCAAAATTTTAAAAAACATCTTGATGAATTATGCACAGTTGGAATAAAAACTTTAGATAATGAGTCAATACAATTGGATGAAATAAATTTAATCGGCCTTTCTGATAACATTTCTAATAAATCTAAAATGGATTACGTAGATAAACTTTCTAAAGAAAACTTATTCAACCTTTTGATAGTTCATAAACCATCAATTTGGAAAAAAGCTTCAAATAAAGCCAATTTAATGCTTTCTGGTCATACACATAATGGTCAAATTTTTCCATTTAATTTCATAGTAAAACTTCAATTTCCTCAAAATTATGGACTTTATAAAAATAATGATAACCATTTGTACGTTAGCTCAGGATCAGCCACTTGGGGTCCAAAAATTAGAATAGGATCAAATAACGAAATTATTTATATCGAATTAAAATAGCACAAATTTCTTTATTGGATAATATTTAACATTATGTATGCTTTTTTTATGAGAATAGTAATCACTTATTTTTTATTTATAGGAACTTTATTTGCCGATCAGCATATTTTAGAGCAAGAAAATTTTGATGCATGGCAATTTACTTGTGTCGAGGAACAAGAACAAAAAATTTGTGAATTAAGAGAGTTAGTATTTGATCCAAATACAGAGGAAGTTGTGAGCTATTTGTCAATTACTATAAATCCTGAAAATTTAACTCAAATGCAAATCGCTTTTCCACATGCTGTAAATTTAAAGAGCCCAGTTTCTTTACAAATTGATGACAAGGACCCTTTGGAATTAGATTATGCATTCTGTAACCAAAGTGCCTGTTTTGTTGCAGAAATAATTGGAGAAAATTTTGTTAATTTTTTCAAAGCTGGAAATCAAGTTAATTTAAAAATACTATTATTAGATAATAGACAGGCGAATATTACGTATTCATTATCTGGTTTTACGGCTGGTTATAATAAATTGTCTTCAGCACTGATTAACTAGTTTTATTAAATTTAATTTTATTTTTAATTAATAAAAGACAAATTAAAGAGGGAACTACCATTAAAGCTGTAATGATGAAAAATAATCCCCAGTTACCCCCTAACCCATCAACTAATGCTCCAGAAGAGGAGGCTAATAAAGTTCTTCCTGCTGTTCCAACAGAGGCTAATAAGGCATATTGAGTAGCGGTAAAACTACGATCAACTAAAAGAGATATAAAAGCAACAAATGCCACTGTTGCAAATGCTGCTGCTAAATCATCTAATATTACTGCAAAAGCAAAGAGAGTTTTCGATGGTCCTACCCAAGCTAGAAAAGAAAATAAAATATTTGTACCGGCCATTGCAATACCTGCGACAATTAATGTTTTAAAAATACCAGATCTCATTGCTATAGCTCCACCAATAAGCGTAAATACAATGGTTGTAATCCAGCCTAATGCTTTTGAAAATATTGCTATATCGCCCTTAGAAAAACCAATTTCCTTATAAAATACCAAACTCATTCTTCCAAGAAACGCTTCACCTATTTTGAATAAAAATACGAAAGCAAGAATTGCAATACCAATTTTAACTCCATTAAGACTAAAGAAACTATTTAAGGGGTTTGCTACAACATTGTTTAAATAAAAGAGAGTTTGAGAAACAGGATTATCCTCACCAAATCTTTGTATATAAAATGAAAATAAATAAAAGGCTCCTCCAATAACAACAAAAGCTATACCACCATTTGTAAACGAAACTTTTTCGAAGAATTTTCCAACTAAAAAGCATAAAATTCCTATTGAGGCAAACAGGTAACCAGCATTTCTTAAACTATTTACATTTGAATTTGAGGAGTCAGTGTTTATTATCTCTTGGAACCTCTCTTTATTAGACTCAGGTATAAATACCAAACCTACATTACATAGTACTATAATTGCCATTAAAAAAATAAATGTTACTTGCCAATATTGATCTACACCTGATAATTCGAGTTTCTCTGCTATTTCTAAACAAATAAAACCTCCAAGTTTAAAACCAGTCCACCATCCAACAACGGCCATAGCTGCTCCTGCAGCCATACTTGAGGTTTCATCCCTTTTTATCTGTTCAATTCTTAGAGCATCGATTGTTATGTCTTGAGTAGCAGATGAAATAGCAATAGCTAATCCAACTCCAATTATTAAGGCCAAGTTTTGTGTTGGCTCTAAGACGCTCCATATAACAAGACATATTAAGATGACTGTTTGCATCAATATAATTATTGATTTCCTATGACCCATCTTATTAGTCAAAAAAGGAAGTCTTAATCTATCGATTATTGGTGCCCATAAAAAATTGAATGCATAAACTCCAAAAATTAGTCCAGCCCAACCTATAGTGCTTCTACTTAAACCTTCTTCCTTTAACCACAAAGATAGTGCGCTTGCAATTAACACCCAAGGGAAACCACTAATTATTCCTAAAAGAAGAATACGTATCATTCTTCTGTCATAGTAGGCCCCAAATAAAGATTTTAATTTATTAGAATCTATGGATACAGAACTCATCATTTGTATGATATTGAAAAATTAATGAATGAAAACTCTAATCGCTCAGAGAACTTAGCCATTTAATTAAATCGGCTCTATCTTGGTCTTTTTTTATACCATTATAATTCATTTTTGTTCCAGCTATATATTTTTTAGGTTTTAACAGAAATTTATTTAACTCTTCAACATTCCAATCACCACCAAATTCTACCAAAGCACCAGAATATGCAAAGCCTTCCATAGACCCCTTTGATCTATTTACTATTCCCCACATAGCAGGACCTACTTTGTTTTCTCCACCTTTAACTTGTGTGTGACAAGAGGCACATTTTTTAAAAATTTTTTCCCCGTTTTCCATACTTGCTGAAGCTAACATAGGGGTTATTTCAGGAAGAACCTCAAATATATTAACCTCTTCCTTTATTTCTGAAGAGACTCCACCCTCTGGGACCTCTATTTTATAAGCTAGTTCATCGGGAAACTCTGGATGAATAGCCATATCCGCAACTTTAGAGAAAACAGCAGCTAACAAAAGGGCGAGGATTATTGCCCCAAGAATTTTATTGGTTTCCATATCTGAAAGAGAAGTCTATGTTTAAAAATATAGCACTTAAAACGGATTTTTGTCGCATTAATGAACGATACAATAATAATTATACCAATCAGATTAAAGGCCTCTAGATTTCCAAATAAACCTTTTGCAAAGATTGGTGACTTACCCATGCTTCATTATATTTACAAACGTGTATCGGATATCACGGACAATTTATTTTTAGCTATATGTGATCAAGAAGTAAGAGAATACTGTGAAGAAATGAAACTAAAATATATCATGACAGATCCTAATCATATGTCTGGTACTGATAGAATTGGAGAGGCAGTAAGAAAATTAGAGGGAATAAAAAAATTTAAATTTGTTATTAATGTTCAGGGAGATATGCCATTCATAAGTGTCAATCATTTACAATTACTAAAAGAGAAATTACTACAATTCCAAATTAGCACTCTTGCGTGCCCATTTATTAACATTGATGAAGCTAAAAATAGTTCCAAAGTAAAAGTCACAATAGATCAACTAAATTATGCTTCAAATTTTTCGAGAATACTCGATAGCAATTTAAAAATTAATAAAAATGTATTTCATCATATTGGAGTGTATGCTTATCATAAAAAATTCTTATTAGATTTTATCTCTATGCCCCCTTCACAAAGAGAACTTGATGAAAAATTAGAACAACTTCGTGTAATCGGCACCAGTAAAATTGGAATTTCTGTAATAAAAGAGGAGATTTTGGGTGTTGATACAAAAGAGGATTTGGATAGAGTAAACCGATTAATTTTAAAAAATGAGTAAAAAAATATCTTTCCAAGGAGTTGATGGAGCTTACAGTCAATTGGCTGTAAAAGATTTTTTTTCAGGTGCAGAAACACTCCCATGCAAAACATTTGAGATTGCTTTGAATGAAGCTGAGTTGGGTAACGTCGATTATGCTATGATTCCGATTGAAAATTCTGCTGCAGGGAGAGTTGCTGACATTCATCGTTTAATACCTAAGTCTAATTTGCATATAAACTTCGAACATTTTCAAAAAGTTGAACACAAGCTTTTAATTCATCCAGATTCTAAAATCGAAAATATTAAAAATATTTTAAGTCACGAACAAGCTTTGGCACAATGTAGTGATAAAATCCAAAAATTAGATTTAAATATTTTGATTGGAGCTGATACTGCTGGCTCTGCAAAAACTATATCTGATGAAAAAATACTTGATACTGCGGCAATTGCTTCAAGCTTAGCAGGTAATACATATGGCTTAAAAGTAATTGATGAGAATTTTGCAAATTCTTTAAATAACATTACAAGATTCTATATCATGTCTAAAAACGAAAACTTAGAATTTGACAAAAAAAAGACCTATATATCATCATTTTTATTTTCCGTGAAAAATACACCGGGTTCTTTATTTAAAGTAATGGGTGGTTTTGCAACTAATAATGTAAATATGATAAAACTTGAGAGTTATAATTATGGAGCTGACTTTGTAATAACACAATTTTATTGTGAAATTGAAGGACATCCTGAACAAGATAACACCAAATTTGCTCTAGATGATATGTATCATTACTGCTCAAAGGTGAGAAAATTAGGAGTTTTTGAAAAATCTCCATATCGGGTAAGACAATAACTTCATATTTTCATTTAATACTGCTATAAAATAATTTGAGAATTACATGGGCAGTTTTTCATGCCAATCCGGTCAGGTTCGAAAGAAAGCAGCCGTAACATAAAGAATTGGGTCGTGTAATTCTCTTACAAGCCTGTAATGAAAAATCAATCAAAAATTCTAGCATTAAAATATAGACCTTCAAATTTTCAAGATTTGATTGGACAAGATTATTTGGTTGATACCATCCAAAAATCAATTGAGCTTAATAAAATTCCTAATGCATATATTTTCACTGGCATTCGTGGTGTAGGCAAAACAACAACTGCTAGAATTGTAGCTAAAATGTTAAATTGTACAGTTTTTGATGACAACAAAAATCCTGATTTAGATAATTGTGAACAAGCTAAAGCTATCACTGAGGATAGACACCCGGATGTCATAGAAATTGATGCTGCGTCTAACACAAGCGTAGAAAACGCAAGAGATATAATTGAGAACGTAAAATATAATCCAGTCCTTGGGAAATATAAAGTTTATATAGTTGACGAAGTACATATGTTATCTAAAAGTGCTTTTAATGCACTATTAAAAACCCTTGAGGAGCCACCGCCTCACTCAAAATTTATATTCGCAACTACTGAAATATCCAAAGTACCGATAACAATTCTTTCGAGATGTCAAAGATTTGATCTGAGACGAGTTGATAAGAGGACTTTATTAAATTTTTTAGAAGGTATTGCTAAAAAAGAGGCTATATCTATATCGAAGGATGCATTAAATTTAATTGTAAAGGCCAGTGAAGGTTCAGTTAGGGACTCGCTAAGTATATTAGACCAAGCTAATGTATTCAAATCTCAAAAAGAAATTACCGTAGAAGAAATCATCAACATGCTTGGTTTTGCAAAGCAAACTGATTTATATGAATTATCTAAATATATTTTAAATAACAATCTTCCAAAATTAATAGCTATGCTTGATGAAATGTATCAAAGAGGATCAGAGACCTCTAAAATTATAGAAGATATGATGAATATAATAAATTGGTCATGTAAATTAAAAATAAATTTAGAACTTCTTAATGATGAGTTCTTAACTGAAGAAGATAAAAATTTTGCCTCGTACATTATTCAATTTGACCAAGGTAAGCTTAATATTTTTTGGCAAAGCTTAATGAAAGGCTATGAAGAAATTAAAATTTCACCTCAACCACACATAACGCTAGAAATGGTACTTCTAAGGTGCGCATTCCTATTAAATGATAATCAATCAACAGTCTCAGAAGAAAAAAAAAAGTCTGAAATCAATCAAAATATAAGTCAAGCTTCACCTAACCTTGATCAAGTAATTCAAAATAAAGTAAATCAATTACCAGAGAAGTCTTTAAAAGATAAAATTGATATGCATAATCTGTTTTTTCAATATTATGGAAAAAATTTTTCACCTTTAATGGCAGGAATTATTATGGAAAATATTCAAGTAGTTAAATTCTCAGAAAAAAATAAAATACTCCATATCAATGTTATTGACAAAAATTTTAATGGAAGTGAAGAGCTATATAAAAACATTATGACTGACTATGAGCTTGAGGTCACTGAGAAAAAAGAAATAACAACTATAGAGAAAATTAAGTTTCTATATAAACAAGAGTTAATTGAGCAAGAAATGAAGACTGATGAATTTAAAAAAGTTCTTGCTAAATTTCCTAATGCAAAGATTATAGATATTGAAGAATTAGAAAGAGGTGACAAAAATGATGGGTAATATGGGCGGTATGATGAAAAAAGTCCAAGAAATGCAAACAAAAATGCAAGAAATGCAGAAGGAATTAGAAAATAAAACTGTTGAAGCCGAGTCCGGAGGTGGAATGGTTAAAGTGATTATGAATGGTAAACAAATTGTTCAATCAATTGATATAGACCCATCACTATTGTCCTCTGATGAAAAAGAGGTATTGGAGGATTTAATCAAAGCGGCACTTAATCAAGCGAAAGAAAAAGTAGAGGAAATGTCAGCTGAAGAAATGAAAAAAATAACTGGTGGGTTGCCATTACCTCCAGGAATGAAGATGCCTTTTTAAATTGTCACAAGACGAACTTCAAAAATTTATTAATTTAATTTCTAGGTTACCTGGAATTGGTCAACGCTCTGCACAAAGAATAGCTTTATATTTGATAAAAAATAAACAAGAATTAATGTTGCCTTTAGGAGAAAGTATTAAGGAAACGGCATCTGTTGTAAAAAAATGCACTAATTGTGGTATATTAGATGTTATTGTTCCATGTAAAATTTGTTCTTCAGAAAATAGATCAAAAACTACAATATGCATCGTTGAAGATATGGCTGATGTATGGGCTTTTGAAAGATCCGGATATCATAAAGGTCTTTATCATGTTATTGGTGGACTTTTATCAGCCTCAAAAAATTTTACAGAACAGGATTTAAATTTAAATAAACTCAAAGAAAGAATTATAAACAATCAAGTACAAGAAATTATTTTAGCTTTGAGTGCAACAATTGAGGGACAAACTACTGCTTTAGTAATAAAAGATAAACTAGAAAATCAAAATATTAAAATTACGCAACTCGCTTATGGTGTTCCAGTAGGGAGCGAAATTCATTATCTAGATGATAATACCTTAGGGGCAGCTTTAGAGTCGCGTAAAAACTTAAGCTGATTTAACTATAAGTAATAATCTAAAAGTTTGATTTATTGTTTCTGATAACTGTATAAACTATATTAAATTCCATGTTGAAGCTTATTTATGCACCTGATCCCATATTAAAAAAAGAGAGTGTATCTATACCTCAGGTGGATGATCATCATAGAGAACTTATAAAACAAATGTATGAGATTATGTATTCTGCAAGTGGAGTTGGTTTAGCTGCTCCACAGATAGGTTTAAATATTCGCATATTTATTCTTGATGCAGGCTCTAGAGATGAAGAAAAAAAACCTATCACAATGATAAATCCTAAAATTATATCATTACATGAAAAGAAAGTGCCATATGAAGAGGGTTGTTTATCCTTCCCAGAGCATTTTGCAGAAATAGACCGTCCTGAAAAAATTAAGATAGAGTATCTCGATGAAGACAACTCAAAAAAAATCTCTACCTTTACAGGCTTTGAGTCGAGGATAATACAACATGAATTGGATCACTTAAACGGTATTTTATTTGTTGACCATTTAAGTCGTTTAAAAAGAGATGTGATTATTAGAAAGATGAGAAAGTATAAAAAAGAAAAAGAAATGATATAAATGAAAAAACAACGTGTAGTTTATTTTGGCTCACCAGAATTTTCTCTTCCTCCTCTAAAGACCCTCTATCTTGGAGGATATGATATAGTGGGAATTTATACACAAGAGCCAAAAAAAAAATTTAGAGGACAAAAAAAATATAACACACCTGTTCAACAATGGGCAGAAAGTCAACTTCTACCTGTTTTTACTCCAAAAATACTTGATGATACATCTTTGAGAGAGTTTCAATCATTAAAGCCTGATGTCGCTATCCTTTTTGCTTATGGGAAAATAGTCCCACTTAATTGGTTAAACACTCCTTTAAATGGTTTTATAAATATACATGCCTCGCTTCTACCAAGATGGAGAGGAGCAGCACCCGTTCAAAGAGCCATTGAAAATAATGATAAAGAGACAGGTATTACCATTATTAAAATGAACGATAAAATTGATGAAGGTCCAATTTTAGTCCAGCAGAATATTGAAATTAATGAATTAACTGATGGTAAAAAATTAATTGATCAAATCAGTCATGACTCTTGCTCATTGTTATATAACACATTAAAAAAATATTTTTTGGGTCAAATCCAATTAAAAGAACAAGATCATTCTCAATCCACATATGCTAAAAAAATAGACAAATTTGAAACACAAGTAGATTGGGGACTATCTGCAAGTATAATTGAAAAAAAAGTAAGAGCTTTTTACCCATCACCAGCAATGTGGTTTAAATATAAGGGTCAGAGATTTAAAATTTTAAAAGCTAAAATTTCTAACTTACAAGATGAAAAGGGCAAGATTATAAATTTACCTCTAACTATAGCATGTAAAAATAACAGTCTAGATATTTTAGAAATTCAAGCTGAAGGAAAGAAGCCACTAAACATTAAAGAATTTGTTTTAGGTAATAATCAATTTCAATTAAATGCAATAATCGATAATGACTAATATAAAACTTACAATTGAATATCATGGTTTACCTTATTGTGGTTGGCAATATCAAAAAAATGAGAAAACTGTGCAAGGTGAAATAGAAAAAGCAATATTTAAATTTTCTGGTGAAAAAAAAACTATTCAAGGTGCTGGAAGAACAGATGCTGGTGTTCATGCTATTGGACAATGTGCCAATTTTGATTTAGAAAAAAAATTTGATGACTATCAAATTCTAAGCGGAATTAATTTTCACCTTGGGACCGAAAAGATAAGAGTTACTAAAGTTGAAAGTGTTGATAATGAATTTAGTGCTCGTTTTACTGCTAAAAATAAAATTTATAATTATCAAGTTTTTAATAGTCTAGCCCCGTCAGTTATTGAGGATGATTTTAGTATACACATTCGTCAACCTTTAGATTTAGAGGCTATGCAAGATGCAATTAAGCTGTTTATCGGTAAACATGATTTTTCTTCGTTTAGAGCACATGGTTGTCAAGCAAACAAACCACTTAGAACTATTGATGAGGCATCAATTGATATAAAAGGTAATAAAATTATTTTTGTATTCAAGGCACAGTCCTTCCTTTATCAACAGATTAGAATAATGGTTGGGTCTTTATTGGAAGTTGGATTGAAAAATAAAAATATTAATTGGATAAGTGAATTAATTGAAGCTAAGGATAGAAGCTTAGCAGGACCAACGGTCCCTTCAAAAGGCTTGATTTTAAAGGAGATATCTTATTAACATTCTAATTTACACACAATGTTTTGCCCCAAAAGTAGGCGGTATTGAGTCTGTAATGACAAATATAGCTCAACATGCATTTAACACGCAAAATAAAGTAACAGTTCTGTCTGATGGATCTAAACTGTTTTCTTCAGATTTTGATAGTAAATGTAATTTTGATATTCACAGATTTGATCAAATCAAGTTTCTTAGAAAAAGAATTAAATCAAGTTTTGCTCTGAATTTTTTAAATAAAAATAAAATTGATATTATTTTTTTTGATAGTTGGAAATCACTAGAGCTATTTAATTATAATACAGATGTTAAAAAAATTTGTTTAGCTCATGGAAATGAAATACTAGAATTAAGAAATAAACATAGAATTTTAAATTCTTTAAATAAAGCAGATTTAATAATCTATAATTCTCAATTTACTAAAAATAAAACATTTAAAAATTTTAAAAATTTAAAAAAATTAAATCATAAAATAATATATCCAGCTTTTATAAAGAAAATTTCTAAAAATAAAAATAATAAAAAAAAATATGATTTATGTACTGTAGCTAGACTAGAATATAGAAAGGGGCACCATTTAGTATTTGAAGCAATGTCTATATTAAGAAATGAATATAAAATTATACTTAAATATGCCATTCTTGGAGATGGACCAGAATTATCAAGATTAAAGGATTTAGTTTTGAAATTCTCACTACAAAGGCAGGTAGATTTCATACACCACGATGTCTCAAGTGAAAAAATTTTTAAGAATTCTTTTGTCCATATAATGCCAACTATAACCACTCCTGAAAGTATTGAGGGCTTTGGAATATCTAATGTTGAAGCAGCTTCTTATGGATTACCTTGCATAGTCAGTAATAGTGCAGGAACTCCAGAGTCAATAGGTAATAATGGTATAATTGTAAAAGAAAATAATTCCAAACAACTTGTCAAAGCAATTATTGATATTTTCAAAAAGTATAAAAGTTTTAGTAAAAAAAGTTACGTATTTGCTAACAATTTTGAGTCAAGAAAAAAAATAAAAGAGTATTTAAATGCTATCTAAAATAGCCTCATAGCTTGTCTCTTTTAACTCACCTGGATTATCACAAATTAATTTTTCAACTTTAAGATTATTAATTATGATAATTGAACGAATAAGTCTTTGACCCATAAAGCTTTTTTCATGATTTCTAATTAATTGAGAAGATAATAAAAATTCATTATTTCCATCTGATAAAAATAAAATTTCTGATTCACCTAACTCTTTTCTCCATAAATCAAGAACGTAAGGATCATTAGTGGTCATGCAACAAATTTGGTCAATTTGCTTTTCAGACATCAACTTTTTTGCACCTTTAATAAATGGAGGAAGATGTTGTATATGACATGTTGAAGTGAATGCTCCTGGGACACAAATTATCATTACCCTTTTCAATTTGAAGTTGTCGTGTAATCCAAAATTTTTTGTACCATCTGCCGAAACAGATCTTAAAGTAATATCAGGAATTAAATCTCCTTCTTTCAATTATCAAAAAAGTTTTCTAAAGTTTTATAGTAAATTTGTTCAGTCGTTTTCAGATCCTCTATAGAAACACACTCATTAACTTTGTGCAGGGTTTTGTTAATCGTTCCAAATTCGAAGACAGGACAGACCTCTTGCATAAATCTAGCATCAGATGTTCCACCTCCAGTATCTTGGCTAGCTTCTAATCCCGTAACATCTTTAATTGCTTTAATACAATGTTTTGTAAATGGATTATCAAAAGATTGGAAAGGCATACCTCTAAAAGTTAATTTCAATTTGTACGTACAATTATTTTCAGAGCAAATCTTAGTCAAGTGTTCATCAAAATAGTTTTGTATTTTTTCTTGATCCCAGTTGTCATTAAAGCGCATATCACCAACAGTAATCAATTTTTCAGGTATTACATTCTTTGCCTTGTTATTTAAATTGATCTGAGTAAATTGCAGAGTGGATGGTTCAAAGTATTCTGCACCATCATCAAGTTTTTGATCATCAAAAAATGAGATAACCTTAGACATACAATGTAGAGGGTTTTGAGCTAGTTGAGGATAAGCAGCATGCCCCTGCTTTCCAATAATTTCGACTTGAACATCAACAGCTCCTTTTCTTCCAACTTTGATCTGATCACCGATTATTTTCTCAGATGATGACTCAGTTGCTATTGACCCGTCTATTCTTATACTATTTTCTTTCAACCATTTTACGACTTTCTTTACACCATTTACGGAGTCTGCTTCTTCATCTCCAGTTATGATAAAACTTATTGTGCCATTAAAATCTTTATTTTCTTTAATGAATTTAAAGACACTTACCATACTAGCTGCCGTACACCCTTTCATATCCTCTGATCCACGACCATAAAGATATCCGTCTTTTATTGTCGGTTCAAAAGGTGGTGTGTCCCAATCCTCTAAGTTACCAGGAGGCACAACATCAACATGACATAAAAAATTAAAATGTTTTCCATTAGTATTAGCTGGCCCATATGTAGCCATAATATTAATTACTTCGTAACTCCCATCTCCGTCAAAGTTTAGTTGCTTTGTTGTAAAACCATTTTCTTCAAATATTCCCAATAAAAAATCAAAAATATCTTGTTTTGCCGGTGTAACGGAGTCAAAAGATATTAATTTTTTTGATAGTTCTATTGTGTCTAACATTTTAGTCTCTTAATAATTCATTAACGGAGGTTTTTGAACGAGTTTTTTCATCAACCGTTTTCACAATCACAACACAGTATAAGGATGCATCACCTTTAGAGCTTGGAAGACTTCCTGGAACAACAACAGAATATGGAGGGACTTTTCCCGTAAAAATTTCTTTTGTTTCACGGTTATAAATTTTTGTTGAAGCTCCAATAAATACTCCCATCGATAATACTGACCCTTCTCCAACTATTACACCTTCCGCAACTTCTGACCTTGCACCAATAAAACAATTATCCTCTATTATAACTGGATTTGCCTGCAAAGGTTCTAAGACTCCTCCTATACCTGCGCCCCCAGAGATATGACAGTTTTTTCCTACTTGAGCACAAGATCCAACCGTAGCCCAAGTATCAACCATTGTTCCTTCATCTACATATGCACCCAAATTAATAAAGCAAGGCATAAGCACCGCACTTTTTGCAATAAATGCTGACCTTCTTACAACACAGTTTGGGACAGCTCTAAAACCAGCTGATTGAAAATTTTCTGATTTCCAATCTTGGAATTTTGAGGGAACTTTATCCCACCATGAAGTAGACCCGTCTTTTACACTCGGACCGCCAGTTATTATTTCCATATCTTGAATTCTAAAACTTAAAAGAATTGCTTTTTTAAGCCATTGATTTACATGCCAATCATTTTCTTTTTTTTCGCATACTCGAAGCTTTCCTTCATCTAATAAGTTAAGAACACTCTCAACATTTTTTTTTGCTTCAATATCCTCAACAAAGTTAATCTGATCTTTTTGATCCCATAATTTCTCAATTATATCTTGATGGCTCATAATACTCTTATATCACGTTTTTTAAGAATTTTTCCAAATCATCAGTAACGTGTGATATGTAGCCTTTTTCATCAATAATTTTTTGAATATCTCCTTGCTGATTGACATCCTTATTTAGGTTGTATTCAAGGTTATTCGTTACCCAAACTGTCTGCCAACCCATTTTATGTGGCTCTTTCAAATTAATATGAAGATCCTCAAACATAGCTGTTGAACTATTATCTAAATTGAATTTATTTTGGAATGAGTCGTAAACTTCTTTGTGAGGTTTTGGCATGTAATCGCTCTCAGAAATGTCAAAACATCCATCAAAAATATTAGTCATATGAAGTTTTTCTAAAACTTTTTCTACATGTTCAAAGTTAGCATTTGTAAAAATATACTTTTTTCCGTTTAAGCTTTTTAATATTTCCGCAAGAGATGTATTTGGTTGAACTACTTCATAATTAATTTGATGAACATAGTCCAAATATTCATTAGGATTTACTTGATGTTCAATCATAAGACCTCTGAGTGTTGTTCCATATTGATGATAATATTTAGACCTCAGAGCTTGAGCATCTCCAGAATTTAAATTTAACTTTTCCTCAATAAATTTGCCCATGAGTATGTGTACTTTATCAAACAAACCACACTCCGCTTTATAAAGTGTATTGTCTAAGTCAAAAACCCAATTTGTTATATTGTTCATAAGCGTGTTAAACTAAAGTTTATTATATAAAAGCCAAGAAGATTTATAAAAATTCAAAAATTTTTTTTTGAATTTCAAATATGTTTTCATTTGTTTTTGAACTTACAATGTAGTTTTCAAATTCAGTATTTAAATTGTCTAAAAAAGCTGATTTTTCTTTCACTTTTTTGTCACTTTTTGTATAGCAAATAATAATTTTTTGTTTTATTTGTTTCATCGAGTCAATCATCTCTATATCTATTTTCTTTGGCCCCAATGAATTATCAATTAATACAAATATTTTCTTTAAATTTTCACGTGATGTTAAATATTGAGAGACAAGATCTGATATCTGAAATGCCTCCTTATGAGATATTTTTGCAAATCCATACCCAGGAAGATCAACAACCATCATTGAGTCCCCGTGATTAAAAAAATTAATTTGTCTTGTTTTACCAGGGGTATTGGAAATATGTGCCAGTTTTTTCATAAAAACTGCATTGATTAAACTAGATTTTCCAACATTTGACCTACCTATGAAAGCTATTTCAGGAAAACTTACATTAGGATATTGACGAGGTTGTGTAGCGCTTAGTAAAAACTTAGTTTGTTTTTTGAAATAATTTGAGACAAGGCTCATTAACTCTTCATAATTTTTCTTTGTATGATGTATTGTTGAGCCATTGATAAAACATTGTTAGTTGTCCAATAAATAACTAGCCCTGCTGCGAAGCCACCTAAAATGAAAGTAAATACTATTGGCAATAAACCAAAAATTTTGGCCTGCATTTTATCTACCGGAGCTGGGTTCAATTTAAATTGAATATACATCGAAATACCCATTAAGATTGGCCAAATTCCAACATTTAGAATTTGCAAAATACCTGGAACATTCCATTCCACAAATCCAAAAAGAGTAAGAGCACCTAAAGGGTCAGGTGCAGAGAGATCGTGCACCCATCCTATAAAAGGTGCATGTCTCATTTCAATAGTTACAAATAAAACTTTATACAAGGCAAAGAATACTGGTATCTGTAAAAGTATCGGCAAACAACCAGCTATAGGATTTGCCTTTTCTCTTTTATATAAAGCCATCATTTCTTTCTGCATTCCAGCTCTATCATCTCCGTATTGTTCCTTAAGTCTTTGCATCTCAGGAGCTAGTTTTTTCATTTTTGCCATTGATTTAAACGATTGTTGAGCAAGTGGAAAAAAACAAATTCTCATCAAAACTGTAAACAGAATTATTGACCAACCAAAGTTTCCTACATATCCGTATATAAATTCTAAAACATTAAAAATAGGTTTTGTTAAAAAATAAAACCAACCAAAATCTACAGAGCGATCAAACCCGTCAAAACCATATTCTTCCATATATTTGTCGATAATATTTACAATTTTTGGCCCTGCAAAAATTTTAAAATTATGGGAGATACTCGCATTATTTGAAACAGCTATTCTTTCCCCGACAATATCAGTTTGAAAATTATCTATATTATCAACAAAGCTGTAACTATATGTCTGCTGAACAGGCTCGTTTTGGTTAGGGATTATCGCAGTCTGCCAATACTTATCTGTCATCCCGATCCATCCTCCAACAGAAGAATGTTTAATTTTTTTATCGTCTTTTAAATCGTCATAATCATATTCTTCCAATACCCCATCAGTGATTGACAGAGGACCCTCATGAAGGATAAAGAAATTTTGCATTTCTGGAATTCCTTGTCTTTTGGATAATCCGTAGGGATATAGGTCAAAAGAAAGACCTGAATTATTTATAACCCTTTGATCAACGCTAAATAAATAGTTTTCATCAAGAGTTATGATCTTTTCAAAAGTAATATTTTGATCACTAGTCCAAGTCAGTTTTACTGGTTCATTAACACTAATAGTGTTTTTATCAGCAATCCAAATACTAGAACTATTAGGTAACTCAATTGTGCTATCTGAGCTTACCCAACCTGTATCTAAATAATAGGCATTATCAGACCCTAAAGGATTCAAAAATTCAATTAAGTCAGATGTTGGATCTAATGTCTCCTTGAATTCTTCTAAGATTAGATCATCAATTACTGCTCCATTTAAATTAATAGAGCCTTTAATTTTAGAGTTATCAAAGTTCACTCTTCCTGACTGAATTATTACATCACTTCTATCAGCTAAAATAGTAGAAGAGGATTTTTGAATACTGAGATCAACAAGACTTTCATCGTTTGTTTGTTCTTCAGTCATTGGCGTTCTCTCTGGTTGAGGCACTAGTAACTGAAAACCAAAAATAATTGCCATTGAAATAATAATAGCTAGGAATAAGTTCTTTTGATTTTCCATATTATTTTTTTATTGGGTCGTAACCAGACGAACCTAAGGGATTACATTTTAGAATTCTAACCATTCCCATTGTTATTCCTTTTAAAACACCAAATTCTTGAATAGCTTCAATTGTATAGTCAGAGCATGTTGGAAGATGTCTGCAAGTTTTTGGTAACATAGGTGATATGAATAATTGATAGAATTTAATCGGTACAATAAAAGTTATTTTCCAAAAATTTTTAATATTATTTTTCATGAGATAAGAACTTTTCTATATCTTGTTTTAAATCAATAAAAGGTACTTTCAAAACTGTTTTTTTGAGTATTATTACAAATTTGACTTGATTTAATGTATTGATAAGACTGCATGTTCGAATTGCCTCTCTAGCCCTTCTTTTAGCCCTATTTCTTTCAACTGCATTACCAAGCTTTTTACTAGCTATAATACCAACTAGAAAAGTTTCTAAATCTGCATCATGAAGAATATAGCCATTAAAACTTGAACTTTTAAAGTAGTTCCCTTTGTTTCTGATTTGAGAAAATTGGGAAGATTTTTTTAGTGTAGGAAGTCTCAAAAATTAAGCAGATAGTCTAGATCGACCTTTAGCTCTTCTAGCATTAATGACTTTACGACCGCCAACAGTTGACATTCTAGAACGAAATCCATGCCTTCTTTTTCTGACTAATTGACTTGGTTGATATGTTCTTTTCATTGCTAATACACCTAAAAAATTGGTTCCTACATTTAACAATTATTGATATGAAGTCAATAAATAAAAACAAATTATGTTGATAATTAAAGACATTTCTAATTTACAGTCATATTTGACTGCTTATCAAAATCGAAAATACTCAATTGGTTTTGTTCCTACTATGGGCGCCCTTCATAAGGGACATGGAGAACTAATCAAAAGATCAAAAAATGATAATCACAAAACTATTGTAAGTATTTTTGTAAATGAAAAACAATTTAACAGTAAAGAAGATTTTAATTCATATCCAAGGAATAAGGGCCTTGATTATGATTTTTGCTCTGAAAACGACGTAGATCTATTATTTGAACCATCAGCAGAAGAAATTTATAACAAAGATGAAACTATTTTAAAAAATACTAACTATAATAATATCCTTTGTGATAAATTTAGAAAAGGACACTTTGATGGTGTAATCACTGTACTAAATAAATTTTTTTCAATTGTTAAAAGTAACAAGGTTTATTTTGGTGAAAAAGATTTTCAGCAACTCAAGATAATCGAAAAATTTATTCAAGAAAAATATAAATCTTTGGATCTAGTATGTGTTCCGACAATGAGAAGTAAAGAGGGTATCGCCTATTCATCGAGAAATGAAAAATTAAGTAAAAAACAAATTCAAGATTTTATTGGTCTTCATCAACGAACTGAAAATTTTCTAAAATCTTTAGAAAAATCATTAGATATTGAAACCGCAAACCAAAAAGCAAAAGATTTCATTGCTAAACAAGATATTGAAAAATTAGACTACTTTGAATTTAGAAATAATGAGGACCTAAGTTTCAATGGTAAAGTTTCCGAGTCGAGACTTTTTTATGCAATCTATAAAGGCAATGTTAGACTTATTGATAATTTAAAAGTTTAAATTGGCGGTTCTGCAAGGATTCGAACCCTGAATTCTTGATCCGTAGTCAAGTGTGATATCCGTTTCACCACAGAACCTTAATCAAAGTATATCACCATTAATCAATCATTGTACTTAATCCTACGAAACTCATACGGCCTCTATACGGCCAAATGTTTCAGAAAGGTGAATATGGGAAGTATAACTAAACGAAAGATGAAAGATGTAAAGGGCAATCGCTATGTCTTATTTCAAGCATAGGTGAACATGAAGGGACAAAGATATTCCCGAGCTTTTCAATATATGCGGGAAGCAAGGGCTTACATTAGCGAACAAAAGGGATTAATCAGTAGAGGTTGTTTGTCGGGGGGAGGAACTACGTTGTGTTTCCTCCCCCCTTAGTAGTGCAGAGGTGTGAAATCTTCAAACCTCTAGTTAAAGGGGTAAAGTTCCCAAACTGCTTTGCCATCTGCATCGGCTTCGTAAGTAAATGCGTAAAATTTACCATTCAGTTCAGATAACGCTTCAGATGTGGTTTCGAATATAGCGCCGCCTCTAAAAGAAGTGCCTCCATCTTTCCTCTGGTTTCCGACACCCGTAGCTTTATATGTGGCGACACCTTCTGCACACATTACAACCCCAGCATAGGCATTTCCTGCCCATGAACCATCTGGTCTCATTTCGGCTGTAAATGCGCCCATAGACTGAACATCATGACCTAGCATCGTTCCGCTCCCTTCAGCAGTAATGTCCATAGCAGGTAAACCATATTTACCAGAGTCCATTGGCTTATTAGTTTCCTGTAATGTCATTGTTCCAATTTTATCACCAAGCATTGTTAGTCTCCTTTTCTAAAATTTATAAAATAAATGATTATAATAATTACTTGTTAAGAGTATTATTTCTTTTTTTAAATATATATATTACTCATTTGCAATAAATAATATTTTTTTAGATGTTATAAGAGTTTATATGTATATTTATACTAAAAAATTTAGGTTTATATTTCTTTTTTCAATTTTTCTATTTAGTTTTGGATTTTTACATTCTGAGGATCATCTCAAAACTAAAATTTCCCCTGTTCTAAAATCTGCAACTACAATATTAGGAAATGAAATATATTATCCTGATGGAAAAGCTGAAATAGTGTCATTTATAGTTGAGGTGCCTCCTGGTGGTGTAACTCCAAACCATGTTCATTCTTACCCTGTTTATATTTACATTATGGAAGGAGAGATGACATATACTTGGGAAGACGGAACAGTTACTATTTACAAACCTGGTAAAGCATATATAGAGGATAGTAAAAGTGCTCATTACGGAAAAAATTTAGGTGACATAACACTCAAAGCGCTGATAGTGGGCATTGGTGCAGAGGGTATAAAATTTACAACCTCTCCTTAAAACTAAATTTTTAGCTAAATTTTCATTACGGGCTTATTACGGGCAACATAGATAAAATGTTGTTAAAGCTCAAAGAATAGTATTGATAATAAATGAATTAAAGAGACGTAGGATATCCGTAGTCAAGTGTGATATCCGTTTCACCACAGAACCAATAGCTTGATTTATATACTCTTTTTATTAATAATAAAATTTAATAAAATGTTCGTTAGGGACTCAATACGGGCAAAACTATGAAGACATTCTTAACTTTATTTATATTTTTGCCAAGTTTAGTGCTTGCCTCAAGTTTTAGTGAAATTAAAAAAGCTTTAAAACAAGATGGTTTTGGAGAAATAATCCCTGAAGAACTTCATCCATTAATCTCTCCAAATGCAAAAAATCCTATATCAGTTAGCGGCAATTCAATTATTGGAGATAAATCTATAAAGTTTGAAGTTAATAATGGAGAGTGCGGAGAAGAACCTAAATCAAGTGACTGTGATACAGATAGAGAGAGGTCTGAAATATATTACAGCCACGAAAAGTGGAAAAAAGAGAAGTGGTATAAGTTTAATATTTTTCTTCCAAAAGATTACAATTCTATTGCCCCTGCAAAAATGTCGTTAATCCAATGGAAAAGACATAACCCATCTAAAGTTTTAGTCATGTTTCAACACACTCATGCAGGATTAACTTTTAACAGGAATAAAGACTCTTTTGAAGACTCCCACATAATTTTAAAAAGCAATGATGTACTTTTAGGCCAATGGACAGAAATAATTTTTAACACAAATTGGCATCCAGATGAGGATAAAGGTTTCATGAAGATATGGATTGATGGGATTTTAAAAATAGATTTTAAAGGAACTAGCAATACATCTAAGGGTGAGGAACTAAATCTTAGATATGGACTGTACGCCTCTGCCATATCACGTTATAAAAAAGCATTTAATACTGAAATAATTCCACAGCGTATCGTTTATTTTGATGGTGTAAATGCAGAGTCAAAATGTGAAAAGTTACTAGATAAACCTAAATGTAATAATTTAACTTCTCAAACAATCGAAAAATACGAATTATTTATGTATGATAAAAATGATATAAAATTTCACAATCATTCTGTTGTTAAATTACCTATAAACTTTTTGAAATAAATGAAACAAACCTTTTTTAAAATACGAGAAAGCAAGTTATTTCAATACTCAGTTTTATTTATCATTATATTTAATGCATTTACTATCGGTTTAAATACTTACAAATTAGGAGAGTTCTCAAGAGAGCTCATTAAATATCTCGATTATTTGATAACTATTTTTTTTGTAATAGAAATTTCAATTCGTTTTATTGGTGAACCTAAAAAATTAAATTTTTTTAAAAGTGGTTGGAATATTTTTGACACTTTTATTGTTTTGGTATCATTGATACCAATACCTAACAACTCCAGTTTTCTTCTGTTAAGATTATTGAGAGTGTTCAGAGTTTTAAGAGTTATATCTATTATTCCTGAGTTAAAATTAATCATTGAGTCATTGATTGGATCGTTAAAAAGAGTGTTTTATGTAAGTTTGCTGCTTTTCATAATTCTCTATATTTATGCAACTATTGGAGCAATAGTCTTTTCAAATAGCATACCCGAGAGATGGTCTGATGTGGGGGTTTCAATGATTACTTTATTTCAAGTTTTAACATTATCATCTTGGGAGCAGGTAATGTTGCCACTTCAAGATATTTATTGGTGGGCATGGATTTATTTTTTTAGTTTTATAATTGTCTGTGCCATTACAATGTTAAATCTTCTAATAGCAATTTTGGTTGATGTAGTTGTAAATCAGAACGAAAAAAAAGATGATATGATAAAAACCAGAAATAATGCTGAAAAACTAAATGAACAATTTTCTGAGGAGATCAGTTTAGATAAACTAAAAAAAGATCAATAATGTCAGCAGAAATCATTATGCCTATTATTTATTTTGTATGTCTACTGATTTTAGTTGGACCTCGTTTTTTGGATACAAACTCTTCCCTTAAGCAGTTTTTGAGTAATTTAAGTATATGGGCATTAATAGTAATTTTAATTACTCTGTCATATCAGGCCTATAATTATTTTACTTAAATTTTTCTTGTTTGACCGTGAGCCATATAAGAAAATTCATCTTTATTTAACTTAAACTGTTTAGTTAAATCTTTAAGTAATTTTATAGGTTCATCCATCGGTTCATCTGTTAATTGAAATGTTCCCCAATGCATAGCTATAGATTTTTTAGATTTAACATCTTTGTGAATTTGAATTGCTTCTTCAACATTACAATGTGAGTCTTTCATAAACCACCTTGGAGCATATGCCCCTATGGGTATTGTTGATAAGTCAAACGATCCAAATTTTTTTTGAATATCCTTAAAATCTTTTGAATATCCAGTGTCGCCTACAAAAAAATACTTAAAATTATTTGATTTAACAACCCAACCACACCAAAGTGTTTTATTAGTATCGTTAAATGTTCTTTTACTCCAATGTTGCACTGGGACAGAATGAATTTCTAAGTTTTTGAACTGAGTCATTTGCCACCATTCATGTTCAATAACATTTCTTGCACCTAATTTTGATAAAATATCTCTTAATTTTAGTGGTACAAAAAATGTAGGTTGATTTACATTTTGTTTTTTTAATAAAAGCTGGATAGTCTTCGAGTCAAGATGATCATAGTGATTATGAGAAATTAAAACAAAGTCAATAAAAGGCAATTCATCTATTTTTAATCCAGGAGGTGTCGTTCTTGAAGGCCCCATGAAACTTAGAGGAGAAGCTCTTTTAGTGAAATGTGGGTCAGTTAATATATTTATACCATCAATTTGTAGTAAGAAAGTTGAATGACCAATCCAAGTAATTGTTTTTTCAGATTTATTTGACTCTAAATATTCAGGGTCATTTTCAACAATAGGAAATGAAATCGGTTCCGGCTTACTTGACTCCCTCCTCCATTTCCAAAAATCTTTGAAACTACTTTTATGTGAAACGTAGTTATTGACAAAGACACCATCTACTAGATTGAAAGGTTTAAAGAGAGTGTTTGCCATAATTTTTGTTTTTAAAATTACAAAGGATAAAGAGAATAGTATAACCTTTTTTATAAAATCTCTTCTGTGCATCTAAATTAAGTAATAAAAAACTAATTATTAATTATTTTAACGAAGTTTTTATACATTTGGTTGCACTGCATCATCATAGTATCAATTTCTTTAGCTACCATATCCTTCATTTGAGGTAAAGCATCGGCTCCAAGAGATTTTTCGAGAGCATTTTTATATTCAGGAACTTGAGCCCAATCATCAACAGTAGTTTTTCGAATTTCTAAATGAAATTGAATTCCATAGGCGTACTTATCATAACCAAATATTTGATATTTTGTTGAGGGTGAGGTGCCTATAACATTAACTTTAGAGTTAGTCTCCAAACCAACTACTTCATAAGAATGCCACTGCAAAGCTTTTATTTTATTTGGAAGAAAATCAAAAAGATGATCTTCTTTTGCACCTTCTTCAATGTTAATATCCAGTACACCAATTTCAGGCGGTGTTGACTCTACTACCTTTCCTCCCAATACCTCACCTAAAAGTTGACATCCCAAGCAAAAACCTAAAAAAGGTTTCTTAAGGTTTAAAACATATTCACCTATTGCTTTTTTTTCAGCTACTAACCATGGATATTGATCTTCCATAAATGTATCCATTGGGCCACCCATACAAAGCATAGCGTCAAATTCATTTAAATTATTTGGAATACTATCGCCCTCATCCAATTGGATAGTTGTAATACTATGACCATCTTCTATAAGAAAATCTTTAAACGTCCCCGGATCCTCAATTGAAATATGTTGCAGAGATATAAATTTCATTAAGTTAAATTAATTTGAACTAACTAAAGGGCACGCCTTGTAAAGCGCATAATTTAATCGTCGTCGTCGCCGGTTACTGTATCTTTAACTTTGTTGTAACCTTTAGATACGGCACCCGCTACAGTATCGTAAGCGTCATTAGCTTTTTCGCTCACAGTTGCGCAACTAGTGATTAAAAAAAATGAGGAAAGTATAATTAATATTAGTTTTTTTGACATTATTGGATTATCAGAAATCTAACAAAAATGTCAATTTATTTAAATGATAATCTAAAATATATTTCATAAAGGATGATAAAAATTTTGTAATGATAGAAATTTCTTTAAATGAGGATCAAAAAAAAGATTTTCAAAAAAATGGTTTTTTGATTATTGAGAGTTTTCTCGATACCACTCATTTTGAACGATTGTATGAGACGTTTCAGAATTTATTTAATGGAAACTTTGAAACAGGTATTGAGCCTGACGAGTGGAATTGGAAGTTTGAAAGTGGACCTAAAGATGTTACTAGACAAATTTGTAATGCTTGGAAATCAGATAATTCTATAAAGGAAATAGTTTGCAATGAATTTTTAGGAAAAGCTTGTGCTGAACTAATGAGTTGGAGTGGGTCAAGACTTTTACAAGACAATGTTTTATGGAAACCACCTGGAGGTAAAACTCTAGCTTACCACCAAGATGCTGCATATGATGATTGGATTATACCACAAACTATGATGACATGTTGGATGCCCATCGATAATGTCGATAAAGAAAAAGGGACACTAGAATATGTAAAGGGATCACACCTTTGGGGATTAAGTCCTCCTAAAGGACAGTTTCATTCTCCTAGAGATTATAAAAAAGAGTTAAATGAATATGCTTTAAAATTAAATAAAGAAATTCAAATTCAATATGTTGAAGTTCCAGCAGGTGGAGTAGCATTTCATCATGGATACACTTGGCATGGATCAGGTATTAATAATACAAATAGTAATAGAAGAGCAATAGTTGCTCATTGCGTTCCTTCTGACTCAAAGTTTCATCCTACAAACACAGGAGGTACAGCGAGAATTTACAAAAAATATAAAAAATTAGAAACAGATGAGTTAGATGAAAGTTTTTTTCCAATTATTTGGACAAAGGAAGGATATAGAACAAATGTTTGATGAAGAAGAGCCAAAAAAAATAAAACCAATTGATTTAGATGATTTGAGTGTTGAAGAAATTGAGGAGTTGATTAGCAATCATAAATTAGAAATCAAAAACTTAGAGACTTTATTGAAAAATAAAAAAGACAAACTTAAATTAGCCGATCAATTTTTTAAAAAGAATTAATATCCCTCTATTAATATGAGGTCACTTTTTGTACTATTTTGCCTTATTTTCATAGCCTCTGAGTATTCAACAGACTCATAACATTTTTTAGCACTTTCAAAGCTTTCAAATTCTACAACAGTAGTTCTGTCTACAGGCCACTCCCCCTCTAAAACATCAGTTTTTCCACCTCTAATTATGTATTTACCCCCATATTTTTTCATCACTTCAGTTGATAAAGGAGGATATTTTTGAAATAATTCACTGTTGTGAATTGAAACTCTCACAATTATGTACCCTTTTTTCATAACCAAGGATAAATTAATACTTTTAAACAGAGTTATCCACAGTTATTCATTATGCAAGTAGTTTATTGGTTGAATGATGATAAAACATTTCAAATTAATTCAAAAAAAAACCATGTTTTTCAAGTTTTTTTTGTAGTTTGTTCTTTTGTTTTAAATCCAATCAAATTGTTTGTACAACTTTTTTGAAAATACATTAATCTTTCAAAAGTTATGCACAGCTATCTGGCTAATACTAAATTGATCATTTATTTCCTGATTTTTCAGGCTTTTTTTGTAATAAAAACTTCATATTCAGATCATCTCACAGCAAAAATCACAGGTTTTGTTGATGCTTCAAGCCCAATTCATATTCTGGGGTATGATAGAAAATATTATTTTGAGGAAAATTCCGCACCCCTATTTATCGTTGTAGAAAAGGATATTAACAAATTTAATAAGATTAATTTAAAAGCATTCCCACATATCAATATTGGCTTATTTGCTTTTCAAGATACTGATGGAAATGGAGAATTTTCAAGAGATTTTAAAGGTCAACCTCTAGAACCATTCGGGTTTTCATTAAACCCTAATTTAAATTTTGAAGATGTTGTTTTTGAAAACATAGTTTTTGATATGAATAAATTTCAACAATTGGAAATTCTACTTAAGTAATAATATTCAATATTTTTTTTACAGCCTTACTTAAAGAAACTTTAGAGGTATCAATTTCCAGTTCAGGATTTGTAGGTTTTTCATAGATACTGTCTATGCCTGTGAAGTTTGGTATCTTACCCTGTCTTGCTTTTTTATATAAACCTTTTGGATCTCTTTTTTCAGCTACTTTTAAAGGAGTTGAAATATAAATTTCTTTAAAATCATTCTTTTCAAAAAGTGATCGAGCCATTTCTCTTTCTAATCTAAATGGTGATATAAAAGCAGTGATCACAATTAGTCCAGCGTCACACATAAGTTTTGCCACCTCTGCAACTCGCCTTATATTTTCAACTCTATCTTTGTCTGTAAAACCTAAATCTTTATTTAAACCGTGTCTGATATTGTCTCCATCAAGAATGTATGTTTTTTTACCTTGAGAATATAATATTTTTTCTAGTTCATTAGCGATAGTGGATTTTCCAGATCCTGAAAGGCCAGTCATCCAAAGCACTTGACCTTTATGACCATTAATTTTTTCTCTTAAACTTTTATTAATAGTTAAGTTTTGAAGTTGAATATTTTGTGATCTACGTAGTGAGAAGTTTATCATTCCCATTCCAATAGTTTGATTATTAATTGGATGAATAATTATTAAAGATCCCAAAATTTTATTTTCTTTAAAAGTCGAAAAGGGAACAGCTTTATTAAATGAGATAGAAATTTCTGCAACATCATTGAGTTTAAGTTCATTTCCAGCAGCGAACTCTAGCGTATTTACATCATATATTTTTTTTATGTTCATAATTTTAATACTGGTTGAGATATTATGAATTTTTGCTAAATAAGTTCTTCCAGTAAAACCCTTATCCTCTGACATCCAAATAACATTCATGTTAAATTGGTCAGCCATATCAACCGAGGAGTTTTTTGAGCAAAGTATATCGCCCCTGGAGGTATCTATCTCTTTGTCTATGGTAAGTGTAATACTTTGTTTAAAACTTGCTGTTTTAAGAGATCTTTCGCCTACAAAAATTTCTTTTACTTTTACTTTTTGATTTGACGGAAGAGAAATTAACTCCTCACCCTTTCTAATTTTTCCCTCAGCGATGGTTCCTGAATATCCTCTGAAATTTAAATTAGGTCTATTGACACTTTGAATAGGAAGTACAAAACTGTCCGAGCTTTGTATTTTAGTTTTAGTAGTTTCTAAATAGTCAAATAGGGTTTTATCATTGTACCATTTCATGTATTTAGATTTTTTGTGAATATTATCTCCCTTAAGTGCTGATATAGGAATACTTTGAATATTTTTAAAATTTAATTTTTTTGAGAATAATTTGTATTCAGAGCTTATTTTTTCGTAAATATTTTTATCATAGTTAACTAAATCCATCTTATTAATTGCCAAGATAATATTTTTAATTCCAAGAAGAGATACAATGAAAGAATGTCTCTTAGTTTGTGTAAGTATGCCATTACGGGCATCAACAAGCAAGATAGCTAACTCAGCTGTTGAGGCCCCAGTCGCCATGTTTCTAGTATATTGCTCGTGACCTGGTGTATCTGCTACAATAAACTTTCTTTTGCTACTTGAAAAAAATCGATATGCAACGTCTATAGTAATACCTTGTTCTCTCTCAGCTGATAAACCATCGACCAGTAATGCAAAATCTATATTTTCACCTTGTGTTCCATATTTTTTTGAGTCATTTTTTAAGGAAGCAACTTGATCATCAAATATCATTTGAGATTCATAAAGCATCCTCCCAATTAATGTACTTTTACCATCATCAACAGATCCACAAGTGATAAACCTTAATAGATTAAGGGAAGCTTGACTTTTTAAGTATCTGCTAATTGTACCGGTTTTATACATTTAAAAATAACCATCAATTTTTTTGATTTCCATAGAGCTACTTGAGTCTGTATCGATAGCTCTTCCTTGTCTTTCGGATGTTTTGGATTGAAGAAGCTCAAGAACAATGTCTTCAAGTGAATTTGCATTTGATTCTATAGCACCAGTTAAGGGATAACAACCAAGTGTTCTGAACCTAATTCTTTTTAATTCAATTTTTTCGTTAGATTGAATATTAAATCGATCATCATCGACCATAATAATCATTCCATCTCTCACTACCACAGGTCTAACTTTTGCATAATATAAGGGAACTATTGGTATTTGTTCTTGGTATATATATTGCCAAATATCTAATTCTGTCCAATTAGATAAGGGGAAAACCCTTGTGCTTTCTCCCTTATTGACTTTAGAGTTATATAAAGACCAAAGCTCTGGACGCTGATTTTTGGGATCCCATTGATGATAGGGGTTACGGAATGAAATAACCCTTTCTTTGGCTCTTGATTTCTCCTCATCTCTTCTTGCTCCACCAAAAGCAGCATCGTATTTATACTTTTCTAAGGCTTGTTTTAGACTCTGAGTTTTCATTATATCAGTGTGGAGAGCAGAGCCATGATCAAATGGATTAATATTTGATTTAATGCCATCAGGATTAATATGTGTTATTAGCTTCATACCACTATTTTTTTCTACCCAATTTCTAAATAAATACATTTCTCGGAACTTCCATCGAGTATCAACATGTAGTAGTGGGAATGGGGGAAGACTAGGGTAAAAAGCTTTTTGAGCAAGCCTTAACATCACTGAACTATCTTTTCCTATTGAGTAAAGCATTACAGGATTTTTTGTTTCACTTACTACTTCTCTGATAATATGAATACTTTCCGCTTCTAGATCTGACAGATAACTGTGTGAAGATAAATTAAATTTATTAAGTAGTTTCGTATCATTAATTTTAAGGTTATTTATGTAAAATAAATAATCAGGAAAATGAACTGAGAGTTTTAATTTATCATTAATTTGATTTTCATCAATTTTTTGATCGAGAAAAATTTTAAGAAGATAAGTGTCTGGAAAAATAATAATATTTTTTTTTCTTAATTTTGAGAAATATTTTAAACTCTCAGAAATATCTTTTATTTTATTTGATCTTACTTTGACCCACAGTCTTCCATTACGTCTATCATTTGCAAATAAAAATTTATTATTATTTACCTCAACGTATTGGATAAACAAAATAAGCGATCTTTTTTTTTCAAATTTTTTTATGGAGTCCTCATAAATTAATTTGTTTATATTTCCTGCATGTATACTTAAAAGGCTTTCTATATTTAAATTCTCTGGAAAAATTGATATTTTTTCCAACCATCTTTCATAAGATCTTTTTGTTTTAAATAATTTTTTACTAAAAAGGAATTTATAATGACCATCGCTATCCCAAGCGGGAAATTTTATTGATGGGTTAATTTTAAAAAATAAAGTATGATTCACTATAATTGACCATTTGTCGTATTATTGGAAAAATACAAATAATAATCTTAATGTATATAAAAAAAGCAAAAACTTAAAAAAATGACCAATAATCACATAATACGACAATTTGAGTTTTTCAATGAAATCAGTGAAAATCTTGAGTTATGTTCTCAAAAAATTCTTAATATTTATGAGAACTTTGATCAAAGTATTGAATATAAAGACGATAAAAGCCCATTAACAGAAGCAGATTTAGCATCACATGGGTACATTTCTGATTTATTATCATCTATTTCAGCTTACCCCATAATTTCAGAGGAGGGTGAGTTAAAGTACACTGATGAGCCAAAATACTGGTTAGTTGATCCTTTGGATGGAACTAAAGAATTTATTAATAAGAATGGTGAATTTACAATTAATATTGCTTTGATCAATAACAATTATCCAAACCAAGGGTTTGTTTACATTCCAAAAGACAAGACATTATTTTTTGGTGGCCTCAAGAAAGGTTCATACAAGTTATTAAATGACAATATCAAATCTATTACTGTGCAATCACCCTCCGATAAACTGAAGATTGTTATTAGCAGAAGTCATCTCAATAATGAGACAAAAACTTATTTATCTCAGTTTAATAATTTTGATACTCTACAAGCCGGTAGTTCTATAAAGTTTTGTATGATAGCAGAGGGTTTAGCAGATTTATATCCTAGGTTAGGACCTACTTCTGAATGGGACACTGCAGCAGCACAAGCAGTAGTAGAGGGAGCAGGTGGTACTGTAAAAGACCTAAAAGGTAATAGGTTGAAATATTCAAAGAGGGATTTAATCAATCCTCATTTTATAGTTAGAGGTAAAATCTAAATTTACTTACTAGGGTTTTTTTCTTTATAAGTTTTCTCTAAACTTATGTCATCAACTTCAGTATATATTTGAGTTGTAGATAACGAACTATGTCCTAATAATTCTTGAATTATTCTTAAATCCCCGCCATTTTTTAATAGGTGAGTTGCAAAACTATGTCTTAATGAGTGAGGTGTTGCTGTTTTTGGTAGCCCCAAATTAACTCTGGCATTCTTCAAATCTCTTTGGAAAGCTGAGGCTTTAAGCGGATTACCTCTATCTCCAACAAATACCGAAACATCGCTTGGCAAATCATATGGTATTTCTTTTAGATAATTTTCTAATGAGTTAGCTACAATATCAAGAACTGGCACTAATCTTTCTTTATTACCTTTGCCCAAGATTGTAAGAGAACTTTTATCAATTAAATGGCTTTTAGTAATAGATAGCGCCTCATTTATTCGTAGCCCACATCCGTACAAAAGATAAAGCAAAGCTATATTTCTTTTTTGAACCCAGCTTTTTTTTGATATTTTTTTTAACTCTTCAATTAATAGCTCAATATCTCCCTCTGCTATAGGTTTAGGAATGGATCTTGGAATTTTTGGATTTTTTAATAATTGAACCTCGCTATAAGCAACTTTATATAAATCATTATTTAGAGATGAATACTTAAAAAAATTTTTAAGAGAACTTATAGCTCTTCTCCTTGATCTTGCTGACAATGGTTTTTTATAAATATTTTTATATTTTCTATTCTCACTGAGATCTGCCAACCAAGCCCTAAATGTCTGCAAATTTAAATCTTTTAAATTTGATAAAGATACGGAATTTCCATTATAGAACTGAAAGAAAATTAAAAAATCACATACATCAAAGCAGTAAGATCTATATGTGTTTTCCGAGTGGCCTTTTATGTCTTTTAAGTAAGTAGCCCATTTATCAAAGTCTTGTATTGAGGATTTATCTATTTTTAACTGTTCTAACAGTTCAATAAAATTCATTACATTATATTATAAATTAGAATCAAAATTTAAAATGGATTATTACTACCAAGTTATGCCAATAGGGCAAATAAATGAGAGCCTGACTTATAAATACTCACATTCTATCAAGGTAGGCTCCATTGTTGAAATACCTTTAAGAAAAAGAAAATCAGCAGGAGTTATTATATCTCAAACAAACATTAAAGATTTAAAATTCGATCTCAAAAAAGTACTTTCAATTAGTAATTATTATCAATTTACTGTTTGCACAGAAAACATTGATTTTTACAAGTATGTGTCAATACATTGCTTCATAGATTTAGGTATGGTTTTGAAGATGGCAATACAACAATTTCCTAATACACAATTAAAAAATTATTATCTTTTTAAAAATAAAATTTATGAAACTCAAAAAAATCTCATTGATAAATACAACCTATCAAAAAAAGATTGGCAGAAATTATTAGAAGAAAAAAAAATATCTCAAACTACAGATAGTTTTATTTTTGATGGCATGGCGCAAAATATTTCTTTAAACCCTGATCAAGAAAATATTTTTAAATCATTTCAAACAAATAAAAATAATGATTTTCAAGTTCACCTTATAGATGGTGTTACAGGTTCGGGTAAAACAGAGTTGTATTTAAAAGCTGTTGAGTCAAATTTAGTTAGGGGAAATCAATCTTTAATACTTTTACCAGAGATAGCTTTAACTGAAGAATGGTCTAAAAGATTTTTTAAATATTTTGGTTGTAGGCCCTTTATTTGGCACTCTAAACAATCAAAAATTCAAAAAGCTAGAATAATCAGATCTCTTCTATCGGGTGAACCATGCGTTTTAGTTGGAGCAAGGTCATCGGTTTTACTTCCTTTCAAGAATTTAAAATTAATAATATGCGATGAAGAGCACGACTCATCTTATAAACAAGAAGACGGCCCAAAATATCAAGCAAGAGATATGGCCATATATAAAGCAAAATGCTCAAAGGCTTTATGTCTTTTAATAAGTGCATCTCCATCATTAGAGAGTCTTCATAATTCTAATCAGCGAAAATTTAATATTCATCATCTTTCAAATCAATTTCATAAAACTCAATTACCATCAGTTGAAATTATTGACATGAATCAATCAAAACCTAGCTCTAGGGCCTGGATATCAAAACAAGTATTTGATGAAACAAATAGGGTCCTAAAACAAAAAGGACAAGTTTTATTTTTTCTCAATAGACGTGGCTATGCTCCATCCAAAATATGTGCAAGTTGTCATACACCAATACAGTGTCAAAATTGTGCAGCAAATTTAGTTTATCACAAAAAAATTGATAGACTCATTTGTCATCATTGTTCAAATTATTTTGAGCCTAACCAAATATGTAAGATGTGTTCATCTGAAAAATTTATATCGATTGGTATAGGGTTAGAAAGACTTCAAGAGGAAGTTACACGCCTTTTTCCAGGATACCCAAATCAATTATTTTCGAGTGACACATTAAAATCAAAAAAAAATAAAAAAGAAATCATTGAAAATATATTTAATTTAAATACTAGTCTACTGATTGGCTCACAAATAATAGGGAAGTCTTTTCATTTTCCAAATTTAAAATTAGTAAATATTATTGATGCAGACTCAAGTCTGTATAGTCCTGATTTCAGAGCTATGGAAAAAACATACCAGCTTTTGCAACAAGTAGCAGGGAGATCTGGTAGAGAGGGTAACAGGGGTAAGGTCTTAATTCAAACTTACAATCCTAAGCATTCGATATACAATTCACTTAAGAACCAAAGTAGAGATCAATTTATAAAATTAGAACTTCAAAGAAGAGAAGAGAACAATTTACCTCCATTTTACAAAATTGTTCAAATCCAATTAATCCACCCTAATGTCTCAGCTATAAGAGAGGCTTGCCAAGAAATTCTTGATATATCGAAAAAGAGTAGACTTGATATTTTAGGGCCTGTCCCCTCATTGATTCCATATAAAATGAAGCACTTTCATGAGAATTTTTATTTTAAAGAGAGGACATATAAGGCTTTGAGAAAAAAAATAGATATCTTAATGTCAAAAATAGCCCCAAAATACAGGCGTTTTCTAAATATTGACATTGATCCACTATCAATCGCTTGATGCGTCATTTGTATGATGCCGGTTGGCCTAGTGATGTGATAAAAAATTGAGGTTAACTATACAAAATGACCAATAAAATCGCATCTAAAAGGTATTCTACTGCCTTGTTTGACTCAGTCAAAAACGAAGAATTAGATGCCTTGCTAAAAGATGCACAAAGTTTATCTGAGACTATGGCCGACAGCCAAGAGCTATCCTCACTTTTAAAATCACCCCTGACCAAAAATGAATTAAAATCAAGTATTCTATTAAAAATAATCCAAGGATTGCCATCTGAAAAAATTTTATCTGGCCTTGTCAACACACTAAAAAAAAATAAAAGACTTAATCTATTTGAAAATGTTTTGTCTGATTTTCAGGATGTTCTTTTTGAAAAAAGGGGATATCAAAAAGCTAAAGTAACAACATCTCATACTATTAATGATGAAATAAAAAATAGTATCCAGGATTTGTTACACAACCAATATGGTTCCAAAATTAATTTAGAGTTCCATGTAAACAATTCTTTACTAGGAGGAATGACTGTAGTGATTGGATCAAAGATGATCGACCTAAGTATTCTTAATCAAGTTTCTAAATTTACCAACAATGTGAAAGGAGACATTTAATGTCAATAAAAGCATCGGAGATCTCTTCTATCATCAGAGATCAGATTAATAACTTTGAAAGCCAAGCAGATATTTCAGAAGTAGGAACTGTCCTAAAAGTTGGTGACGGAGTTGCTCAAGTTTATGGTTTGGACAATGTCCAAGCAGGTGAAATGGTAGAATTTACTGGTGGTGTCCAAGGAATGGCACTTAACCTTGAAGAGGACAATGTTGGTATTGTTATTTTTGGTGATGATAGAGGTATTAAAGAAGGCGATACAGTTAAAAGAACACAAAAGATTGTTGAGGTACCTGTTGGTAAAGGCTTGTTAGGAAGAGTTGTCGATGCTCTCGGAAATCCTATTGATGGTAAAGGTCCTATCCAAAGTAGTGAGTCTAGTAGAATAGAAGTTAAAGCACCTGGTATTATTCCTAGACAAAGTGTAAGCGAACCAATGCAGACGGGGCTCAAAGCCCTTGACTCATTAGTCCCTGTTGGTCGAGGACAGCGTGAATTGATTATTGGTGATAGACAAACTGGCAAAACAGCTGTTGCTATTGACACAATAATTAACCAAAAGGAAATTAATCAGTCCGATGATGAATCAAAAAAATTATATTGTATCTATGTAGCTATTGGGCAAAAGAGATCAACAGTTGCTCAGGTTGTTAAAACCTTAGAGGAAAATGGAGCTATGGAATACACCATCGTGGTTGCAGCTTCAGCTTCTGATCCAGCACCACTTCAATTTTTAGCTCCTTATGCAGGTTGCTCTATGGGTGAGTTTTTCCGTGATAATGGAATGCACGGTCTAATCGTTTATGATGACTTATCAAAACAAGCTGTTGCGTATAGACAAATGTCTTTATTGCTTAGAAGACCGCCAGGGCGTGAAGCGTTTCCTGGTGATGTTTTTTATCTTCACTCTCGTCTTCTAGAAAGAGCAGCTAAAATGAACGATGAAAATGGTGGAGGTAGTTTAACAGCACTTCCCGTTATTGAAACTCAAGCTGGTGATGTATCTGCTTTTATTCCAACTAATGTGATTTCAATTACTGATGGTCAAATTTTCTTAGAAACAGAATTGTTTTTCTCAGGTATTAGACCAGCAATTAATGTTGGTTTATCAGTGAGTCGTGTGGGTTCCGCAGCACAAACTAAAGCTATGAAAAAGGTTGCTGGTAAAATCAAATTAGAGTTAGCCCAATATCGTGAAATGGCCGCTTTCTCTCAATTTGCATCAGACCTTGATGCTTCTACCAAACAATTACTTGCAAGGGGTGAGAGGTTAACAGAACTATTAAAACAAGATCAATACGTTCCGATGTCTGTGGCTGATCAAGTTTTAAGCTTATACTCAGGTGTTAGGGGTTTCTTGGATAAAATTGAAATATCCAAAATCACAGATTTTCAAGTTAAGTTTCTTGAGGGACTTCGTGCCGATCATTCAGATATTTTTGACGAAATTAATAATACAGGTAATTTCAGCGATGAGTCTGATAAAAAAATCGAGGATTATTTAGAAAAATTCACAGCTAATTATAGTTAATGCCAAATTTAAAAGAATTAAAGAATAGAATTTCCAGTGTTAAATCCACTCGAAAAATTACATCTGCTATGAAGATGGTAGCTGCGAGTAAGTTACGCCGAGCTCAGGAATTAGCTGAGTCATCGAGGGTCTACGCAGATAGCTTAAGTTTTATTCTTTCATCTTTGGCTGGAAATACTAAAAATAGCACTGACTTACCAGAAATTTTAACTGGTAGAGAAAATTCAAAAATTAGTCTTTTAATAATTAACTCTTCTGACCGTGGTCTATGTGGAGGTTTCAATTCAAATCTTTTTAGAAACGCAAAAAAATGGATTAGTGATCAACAAGGACAAGGTAAGTCTGTCAAAATAATGACTGTTGGCAAAAAAGCATCCAGTTTTTATAAAAAAACAGACTTAGATATTGTGGCTAGTTTTGAAGATTTAAATTCTAATGATAGACAACTTCAGGTTTCAGAGGAAATAAAAAATAAAATTATGGAACTATTCGAAAATAATGAAATAGATGAAGTTTCTATTCTATTTAATAAGTTTGTTTCTGCGATTTCACAAGAGCCTACATATCAATCGTTGATACCTTTAAGTAATGAGGAAACTAGTGAAGATCAAAGTGAAGCCAATAATGCTATTTTTGAATTTGAACCTGATAAAAATGAACTTTTAGAGTATCTGGTTCCAAGAAATTTTTTAACACAAATTTATAGAAGTGTTCTTGAAAGCTCTGCATCTGAGCATGCAGCAAGAATGACTTCCATGGACAACGCAACAAGAAATGCGGGAGACATGATTGATCGGCTGACACTAACATATAACCGAACAAGACAAGCATTCATCACAAAAGAACTTATCGAAATTATTTCTGGAGCAGAAGCTGTTTAGGAAAGGAGCAACAAATGGCAAGTAATAAGGCAGGAAAAGTCACACAGGTATTAGGGGCTGTAGTTGACGTCGCCTTTGAAGGAGAATTACCCCCAATTTTAAATGCATTATCTACGAAAGTGGGTGATCAAGATTTAATTTTAGAAGTAGCGCAGCACCTCGGTGAAAATACTGTTCGAACTATTGCTATGGACGCAACGGAGGGTCTTCAAAGAGGCCAAGAAGTTCAAGACAATGGTGATCCTATTTCTGTGCCAGTCGGACCAGAAACGTTAGGTCGAATTATGAACATCATCGGTGAACCTATTGACGAGCGAGGTCCAATTGAATCAAAAAAATCTCTTCCTATTCACAGAGCAGCTCCTGATTTTGTTGATCAATCAACCGAAACCGAAGTTCTTGTTACAGGTATTAAAGTTATCGATCTTTTAGCACCTTACTCTAAGGGTGGAAAAATTGGTCTTTTTGGCGGTGCTGGTGTTGGAAAAACTGTTTTAATCATGGAATTAATTAACAACGTAGCTAAAGCCCATGGTGGATACTCTGTTTTTGCTGGAGTGGGAGAAAGAACTCGTGAAGGGAACGATCTTTACCATGAAATGATTGAGTCAGGTGTTATCAATCTTGAGGGTGATACTTCAAAAGTGTCTCTAGTTTATGGTCAAATGAATGAACCCCCAGGAGCTAGAGCAAGAGTTGCTTTATCAGGTTTAACACAAGCAGAATATTTTAGAGATGAAGAAAATCAAGACGTCTTATTCTTTGTTGACAACATATTCCGGTTTACACAAGCTGGATCAGAGGTTTCGGCTTTACTAGGACGTATTCCATCAGCTGTGGGATATCAACCTACCTTGGCTACAGATATGGGCGCACTTCAGGAAAGAATTACGACTACCAACAAAGGATCAATTACTTCTGTGCAAGCAATTTATGTTCCTGCTGACGATTTAACTGATCCTGCACCTGCAACGTCATTTTCTCACTTAGATGCTACCACAGTGTTAAATAGATCAATTGCAGAACTTGGTATTTATCCTGCAGTGGATCCTTTAGACTCCACTTCTAGAATCTTAGAGCCAAGAACTCTGGGTGAGAAGCATTATCAAGTTGCAAGAGATGTTCAAAAAACTCTTCAAACCTACAAAAGTTTACAAGACATTATTGCAATCCTAGGTATGGATGAATTATCTGAAGAAGATAAGCTGGTTGTATCAAGAGCTAGAAAAATTCAACGTTTCTTAAGTCAACCTTTCCATGTTGCAGAGGTGTTCACTGGCTCACCAGGTAAGTTTGTTTCATTAGAGGATACTATCAAAGGTTTTGATGGATTGGTCAAAGGTGACTACGATCATATTCCTGAAGCAGCTTTCTATTTGGTTGGAACAATTGAAGAAGCATTAGAAAAAGCTAAAAAAATGGCTGAGGAAGCAACGAAGTAGTTATGATTAATTTGAAGGTCGTATCCCCTCAAAAAGTGATTTTTGAAAAAGAAGTTGAGATGGCAGTTTTGCCAGGAGCAGAGGGTGATTTTGCTGCAATGCCTAATCATTCTCCGTTCATCAGTTCTTTGCGACCTGGTCAAATGGCAATTATGTCTTCAAACAAAGTTGATGAGAGTTTCTTTGTGTCAGGTGGTTTGGTTATGCTTAAAGAAAAGGTTTGTGAGGTCTTAGTAGATCAAATAGAGCCATTGTCTGATGTTAATAGCTCTAACTACCAACAATCTAAAACCTATCAAGAACTAGAGGGTAATGAAACTGCTCTTGGTACGTTTGAACAAGTAGTAAATAATCCGCCTTATAAATAGTCTTTAAATTCTTTTAATAATTTTTCGTAAATTGCTTTTTTAAAAGGCACTATGTTGGGAACCAAAAAATCTGGCTTAACCCATTTATAATCAGAAAATTCAGGGTGAGATGTTTCAATATTTATATCTTTCTCACTGCCTTTAAATTCATACAAGAACCATTTTTGACGCTGACCTTTGTATTTACCTTTCCAAAGAGTTTTTGATAAGTCTTTAGGTAAAGAATAGTAATACCAGTCTTTGCTCTGTGAGATTAACTTAACTTTATTTTTTTTTATACCAATCTCTTCCTCCATTTCTCTAAGAGCTGCCACTTCAGATTTTTCTTTGGGATCAATCCCACCTTGTGGCATTTGCCAAAATTCTGAAGGGTGGTCTATTCTTTTTCCAACAAATATTTCTTTATTTTGATTAATAATCATCATACCAACATTTGGTCGATAATCTTTGGGGTTTATTTTCATTAATTTAATACAGCTATGGTTTTGACTGCATCAATGGCACGAGATAGCTGATAATCTCTTTCAAGAATATCATCAGTTGACTCTTCCTCCTCACTTTCTTCATTTGTCTCATTATCTAAAGCTTCTCGATAATCTGACTCTCTAAACGTAAAGTTATTATCAATCACATTTAGTTCAGCTCTAGGCACTACAACATCCGGCTCAATACCAACTGCTTGTATTGAATCCCCACTTGGTGTGTAATACTTTGCGATGGTGAGTCTGATTGCACCGCTGTCAATAGGTATAATGGTTTGCACAGAACCTTTTCCAAATGACTTTATACCCATAATTACTGCCCTATCATGATCTTGTAATGCACCAGCAACAATTTCAGATGCCGAAGCAGAACCCTCATTGATTAATATAATCAATGGTTTTCCATTAATTAGATCCCCTTTTTTAGCAGAGTAAACTTGAACATCTTTCTTTTCTCTTCCTCTGATTGAAACTATTTCTCCTTTATCAAGGAACATATCTGTAACTGATACAGACTCATTTAATAATCCCCCTGGATTATTTCTTAAATCCAGAACATAACCAATTGGAGCATCAGTACCATCTTCAAGTTCTTTTATACTTTTTTTTAATCCTGTTGTTGTTTGCTCATTAAATTGAATTATTCTTATGTATCCTACATCGTTAATCAAACGATGTTTAACAGATGCAACTTTAATTATATCTCTTTTAATATCGACATCGAATGGATCTTCGGAAGATCTAAAAATTGTTAAAGTTATAGTGGTCCCTGGTTCACCTTTCATAATATCAATTGCTTCCTTTAAAGTCATATCGACTACTGATGTGCCATCTAAATGCGTTATATAATCTCCAGCTAAAATTCCAGCCTTATAGGCTGGGGTATCGTCAATTGGAGAGACTACTTTTATGAAACCTTTATCTGTCGTGATTTCGATGCCTAATCCACCAAAAGAACCTGATGTGTCCATCTGCATTTCTTTATAAATTTCTTCACTCATAAAACTTGAATGAGGATCCAGAGCCTGTAGCATCCCATTCAAAGCTTTTTCTATTAACTCTTTATCTGTTACCTCTTCAACATATTGATTTTTTACTCGGTTATAAACTTCGTTGAAAATACTTAATTGTTTATAGGTTTCTTTAGTATCAGAAAAACTGACATTCACATTAAAGATTAAAATTAAAATAAAAAATATTTTGAGCATATTTGATTTTTTAAGAGGCAGTATTGATTGTGTTGAAGTCTTCAGACCATAGTTTTTCCAAATCGTATATTTCTCTAACTTCATTTCTAAAAATATGCACTAAAACATGTCCAGCATCAATGACCGTCCAGTCGCAAAGGGGCTTTCCTTCTGGTTTATTGCAATAAAGTTTATTTTTCTTAAGGTATCGGTAAACCTTATCTGAAACTGAGTCTACATGCTTATTTGATCGCCCGGATGCAACGATCATGAACTCAGCGAATTCTGCCTTTCCTTTGAGAGAAATAACTGAGATATTCTCAGCCTTGTTGTCTTCAAGACTGTCGACTATAGCCTTAACAGAAGGGTCTTTATCGTGATTAAGAATTTCGTAACTCACTAGATGACATCTCTACACCTATATTATCAAGAATATAGAAACAAGGAGTAGAGCAGTTAATAAAACTATTTAAATTAGGCATAAATAAATGGGAGAATTGCTTTTGGACTGTTGAATTTTCAATAAATTCATCATATCTCGGTCTATAAATAACGCAAATACTAATATTTTTTAAAATCCACTCATATTCTTTCCATTTGTGAAAATGACCAAGCTGATCAAGCCCTATAATTAAATAAAAAGAGCTAAGGTCACATTTGGTCTTAATTTTTTGCAACACATCATAGGTACATTTCATTTTATAACGATGTTCAAAGTCAGAAACTTTTACTAACGGCTCTTTAATTTTTGATCGGATATTTGATAATTGAGAATTTATTGAGTTTAAATTTTGATTAGCCTTAAGAGGATTTTGATAAGTGGGAAGGATAAATAGTTTTTTCAGATTTAAACTTTTTATTGAACTTTCTATTACATGAACGTGTCCCTCATGTAAGGGATTAAAAAATCCACCATACAGTCCAATCTTTCTATTCATCTATTTTCCTCAAAAATTTTTTAGAGACACCATTTTCCTCGAGGAATTTGTTTAGAATATCTATAAATTGTAATTGTAATTTTGAACTTGTATGAAATAAAATCGGCACTCTTTGTTTAAAAAAATAAAGTAAAGATATAATAAATTGCAAATCGTTTTCTTCCTCTATGTAAACTACACCTTTGTTTATCAAACGCTCTTTGTTATATTTAAAGAAAAGGTTATTAAAGGGTTCACTTATAAGAGTCACTTTATTAATTTCATTTAATTCTTCTTCATTTAAATAATTTAAACTTTCTAACTCATATATTGAAGATTTGATTATATGAGTAACATCCTCTTTGTTCAAAGAGCTAAGATATTCGATCTGAGATTTTAATTCTTGAAAATTATTACGGAATTCCATTAAGGCCTAGTGGTGTGATTGCCTATTACTTGATATTTAAATGTTGTTAGGTGTTTTGCTCCTACTGGCCCTCTCACATGAAGCTTGTCAGTAGAAATACCTATTTCTGCTCCAAATCCGAATTCTCCACCATCAGCAAATTGAGTGGAAGCATTATTCATTAAAATGGCACTTTTACAGTTTTGAAAGAAATACTCTATAGATTGTTGATTGTTACTTAAACAACTCTCGGTATGTCCACTAGAATATTTGTTTATATGCTCTACACATTCTTCAACATTATCAACTAGTTTTACTGTAATTTTCTTATCTAGATATTCAGTTGACCAATCTTCTTCTGTTGCATCTCGATCGATTGAATAAATATCTTTAATGCGACTACATCCAATAATTTCACATCCTTGTGATTTTAAATTATCTAAAACTGATGAAATATCTTCTGCTGAATTATTAGAGTGTATAAGTAAAGTCTCTGTTGCCCCACAAATCTCTGGTCTTCTCAGCTTGGCATTTGCGATGACCTCAGTGGCTTTATCTTTATCATATCCTTCATCCCAAAAAGTATGACACAAACCTTCCAAATGTTTAATTGTAGGAACTTTTGAATTTTTAGATATTGTTTCAATTAACGATTTTCCCCCACGAGGAATAATCACATCTACATCTCCTTCAGCTTTTAACAACTCTTCAACAAAACTACGATCAGTACTTTGAATAAAACAGACAAGATGAGTATCAAAATTTAAATCTTTTAAAGCATCTTGAATGCACTCATAAAGTTTTTTATTAGTTTCGATACACTCAGAGCCTCCTCTAAGAATAGAAATATTTCCAGATCTAAGGCAAAGACATGCAGCATCTATTGTGACATTAGGTCGAGACTCATAAATAATACCAATCACACCAATAGGCACTGAGACTTTTGTAAATTGTAACCCATTAGTGGCATTGGTCCAACTTTCTAAAGTTTGATCAAGGGGATCTTGCATTTGGGCTATTTTCTCAACATCACGAGAAAGTTGATCTATTTTCTCTGAAGTCAAAACTAATCTATTAATCATAGGTGCAGAAACATTATTAGATTTTGCTCTCTCTACATCTGCTTGATTAGCTTTTAGAATTTCATTTTTATTAGACAATAGAAAACCACTAATATTCATTAAGATTCTACTTCTATCCTCTGCAGATAGTTTGGACATGGCACTCGATGCCCTCTTCGAATGGTTTAAAATTTCTTGAAAATAGTCACTCATCTCGATCTCACCAAGTTATCTTTATGAACAATCTCATCCTCTCGGACAAAGCCTAGAATTTCACTAAATTCTGATGATTTTTTACCTTTTATTTTATCCATTTCTTGAAAATCATAATTAATCATGCCTCTAGCTAACTCTTTTTTATTGTAATGGATCGAAACAGTATCACCACGATAAAACTTTCCATCGATTGACTTTACACCAATTGCCAACAGACTTGAATTTTTCTTGAGTGCTTTTGAGGCCCCTTCATCAATATGAACAATTGCTTTTTGTATTGGTCTATTCCAAATCCATTGTTGGCGACTTGTAAGAATATTTTTGGAAGGATGAAACCATGTTGAAGTTTGAGGATCAATCTTATTTAAAGGATTATTTACCAAACCATTTGATATGATCATGGTGGATCCAGATTGAATACAAAGTTTTGCAGCATTTATTTTTGCCAACATCCCACCAGAGCCAAACTCACTTAAATCTTTATCAATATATTTTTCTATTTGTTGATCGACCTCTTCAACAGATGTAATCAGTTTAGCTTGCAATGATTTCTTTGGATTTGCAGTATACAGACCATTTACATCAGATAATAAAATTAATAACTCAGCTGATAGGGCATTGGCAATCATAGCAGAAAGTTTATCATTATCTCCAAAACGAATTTCCTCTGTCGAGGTAGTATCATTTTCATTAATTATTGGAACAACATCTAGATCCATAAGAGAGTAAATTGTATTTCTGATGTTCAAATATTTTCTTCTTTCGTTTAAATCTTCAGCAGTAATTAAAATTTGAGAACTTTGAATATTTAATTTTGCAAAAGCTTTTTGCCATTGTTGTGAGAGTTGTATTTGACCTATTGATGCAGCAGCCTGCTTTTCATGCAAATTAGTCAACTTTTTTTTCGAGAGTATATTCCTACCTAAAGCGATTGCACCAGATGAGACAATGATTATCTTAGAACCTCTCTTTTGGAGTTCTTTAACATCTTCAATTAGGGAGTTTAGCCATTTTTTCCTCAGCACATGCTTTTCGTTAACTAAAATATTTGAACCAACTTTAATGACAATAACTTTTGATTTTTTAGCTAATTCTAAAAATTTTTTATTCATCTTGTAAGTATTCTAAACATAAATTTGTTAATTGATCTAATTGATGACCTGTTGCAGCTGAAATCAATTTAACCTCTTGATTTAAAGAAGACTCAAATTCTTTTTTAATTTCCTCAACCCTTTTCTGATCAGCAATTTCAATCTTATTTAGTGCAATAATTTCTTTTTTTTGTTCTATTTTGCCTCCATAATTTAAAAGTTCTTTTCGAATAACTTTATAATTTTCAAATGGTTTTTCTTCAGTGATATCTACGACGTGAATTAAAATTTTACACCTTTCAACATGGGATAAGAAATCATGACCCAGTCCTTTCCCATCACTCGCGTGCTCTATGAGTCCAGGTATATCTGCTAATACAAATTCAAGATCTTCTTTTTGAACCATTCCGATGTGTGGATGAAGTGTTGTAAATGCATAATCAGCAACTTTTGACTTTGCATTTGTTACAAAATTTAAAATTGAAGATTTACCTGCATTTGGCATTCCCACCAAACCAACATCAGCTAATATTTTTAGCTTTAACCTGACAGTTGATTCTTGTCCTTTTTCTCCTTGTTGGAACTTACGAGGCGCCCTATTAGTAGAACTTTTAAAGTGAGCATTACCTTTGCCTCCCTGACCTCCTCTTAAAAAATGATAAGTTTCATCATCTTTTAATATCTCATGAATTTTAATACTCATGTCTTCGGTGTATATCTCAGTTCCACAAGGGACGTCTAAAATAAGATCTTTGCCGCTTGCGCCAGTTTTTAATTGACCAGCACCACCCATACCATTTTGCGCATTATGATGTTGGTTAAAACGATATCGTTGAAGAGTGTTGATTCCTTTATTCCCTCGAAAAATAACATCACCACCTTTTCCACCATTTCCACCATTAGGGCCTCCGTACTCTACAAATTTTTCTCTTCGAAAACTAAGAGCGCCGTGTCCACCATTTCCTGATTTAATATATATTTTTGCTTTATCTATAAATGCCATAACAGTTTAAGTTGAAGTTTTTTTAAGTGGGTTTAGTTAACGCAAACAAACTGTCTATTTCGAGATTTTTTAAACAGAACTTTGCCTTCAACTAAGGAGAAAAGAGTATGATCTTTTCCAATCCCAACATTTTCGCCCGGGTAAAATTTTGTACCACGCTGACGAACAATAATATTTCCAGGAATTACGTGTTCACCACCAAACTTTTTAACTCCAAGCCTTCTACCAGCTGAGTCTCTTCCGTTTTTGGAACTTCCACCTGCTTTTTTTGTTGCCATATTTCTACTTTTTTACCTCAGTTGTTTGTTTTTTCACAGTCTTTTTTTCTTTAGCTTCAACCTTTTTAGGTTTTTCAGCTTTAGCTTCAACTTTTTTTGTTTCTGTAGCTTTTACTTCAGTTTTTTTTGGAGTTTCAGCCTTTTTTTCAACTTTTTTTGGAGTTTCAGCTTTTGGTGCAGTTTTCTTAGCCGGCTCTTTAAAGCTTTCTTCTCCAATAGCGGACTTGATTGCCATGACCTTTAATATAGAGATATATTGACGATGACCTTTAGTTCTTTGAAAATGTTTTCTTCTATTTTTTCTAAAAACTCTAATCTTATCGTCCCTTGTCTGGTATAGTAATTTTGCAGATACTTCCGCACCTTTTACAGCTGGAGAACCAAGTTCAAACTTGTCGCCATTTCCAACTGCAACGATATCTTTAAAAGATATGGTATCACCAACGTTACCCTCTATTTTATCAATCTTTAAAACATCTCCTGGAGACACTTTAAATTGCTTACCAACCGATTTAAGAACTGCGTACATAATAAGTCGGTCAATATATATAGGTCTTTATTTATGTCAATAGTCAAAAATGCAATAAAATAGGGATTTATTTGGAGATTAGTTTTTGATTAATTTATTTTGCAAGACTTACACAAAACATAAAATTCAAGGTTATACCTTGTAATTTCTAATTGATTATCCTTAACCAGATCGCTGACACTATCCTTTAAATATTTATTTTTAATCTCTTTTACCTTTCCACATCTCTCGCAAATAGTAAAAGCTGTGTTGCTTGCACAGTTTGAGTTATTACAAATTATAAACGAGTTAATACTCTCAATTTTGTGAATTTTTCCTAATTCAACCAATTTATCTAAAGCTCTGTAAACTTGAAGAGGTGAGTTTAAACCCTCTTTCTTCAGACTGTCTAATATAAAGTATGCCTTTAAAGGCTCGCCACTGTTTTGTAAGAGATCAAGAACAATTCTTTGATTTTTGGTTAAACTTTGATTTTTTTTAGAATGTGTATATGTTGAACTCATCTCAATTTAACAATTCTATTTTTTTTTTTGAAATTAGCAATTTTTTCAGAGGTATTAGAGTTAAAATAAAGACACCTAAGGCTATTGCTAGTATAGTTGGACCTGTCGGAGAATTCCAAATCATTGAAGTTTGTAATCCGAGCACAACTGAAACAAGTCCTATCACTGAAGAAATTATTGCCATTTGTATAGGGGTTGATGATAAATTTCTAGAGGCAGCAGCAGGTATTATCAGAAGACCTGTAATTAATAATATTCCAACAATTTTAATTGAAATTGCTATTACGCTAGCAATTAGAATTGTAAAAATAGCATTAGCTAGATCAGCATTTAAACCCTCTGCTTTAGCTAATTCTAAATTTACAGTTGCAGCAAATAGAGGCCTCCAAATTAGTATTAACACTATCAAAACAATGCTTCCACCAACCCAAACGAACAAAACATCAGTGATGTTTACTGATAAAATATCACCAAAAAGAAGACCCATAAGATCAACTCTTATAAACGAAAGTATGCCTAATAGAACTAAACCAATTGCTAAAACTGAATGTGCTAAAAGACCTAGTAATGCATCATCAGGTAGATTGGTTCTTTTTTGTAAAAAAAGTAGTGATAAAGCAACAAAGCAAGAAACAGCAAAAACTGCAATGATCAGATTAAAATTCATCGCATAAGCGATAACAACACCTAACAATGCAGAGTGGGCGATTGTGTCACCAAAATAAGATAGTCTCCTCCAAATAATAAAACATCCAAGTGGGCCTGTAATTAATGCCAAACCAATACCTGCTGCAAACGCTCTGATAATAAAATCATCAAACATTATTTATTTTTATCCACCTTATCTATGCTCCCATCAGGCAAATGATGATGATCATGATTATGCTTATACAGCGATAAAGTAGGATCAATATTACTACCAAATAGCTTAATGTATTCTTGATCTTTTATAACTGAACTGGGAATACCAGAACAGCAAACATGCCCATTGAGACAAATAACATAATCAGTTTGAGACATAACTACATGTAAGTTATGCGATATCAAAAGAATGCCACAATTAATTTTTTTTACAATTTCTTGAATTGTTTTGTATAAAGCAATCTCTCCAGAATAGTCTACCCCTTGAACAGGTTCATCTAATACCAGAAAATGGGGTTCTTTAGCTATGGCACGGGCCATGAGTAATCGTTGAAATTCACCTCCTGATAAATTTCTTACATCTTCATTAATCAGATGTTGGATACCTGTAATTCCAAGTGCATCATTTATTTCACTAGTTTTATGCTTTGTTACTAAATTAACAAAATCTATTGACCTCAAGGGTAAAGACCAATCAATTGAAATTTTTTGTGGTACATATGAAATTCTAATATCTTTTTTAATTGTGTTTGTACCTTCATCAGGTTTTAAAATATCTAAAGACATTTTAGCAGTAGTTGATTTACCTGATCCATTGGGGCCGATTAGTGTTACAATTTCTCCTTGTGAGACTTTTAAGGAAACACCCCGCACTAACCATTTTTCATTTCTAAAAACTCCACAATTATTTAATTCAACCAGACTCTTATTCATTTTTTAATTTGACTTATTAATAGTGTTATATTATTACATATGTAATAGTATAACATTAGAGGTGGTAATTAATATGAATTTTTTCAAAAGATCAATATTTTTCGGACTTTCTTTTTTATTTTTAAGTTTTAATTCTTATGCAGATGTGAAAACGGACATTAAAGTAGTCACTACAATAAAGCCTTTGCATTCATTGATATCAAGAATTATGGAAACAAGAGGAGAACCTCAATTAATTATTGAAGGTACAAATAATCCTCACACATTTGTTTTTAAACCATCTCATGCAAAAATGATTGAAGAAGCTGATATTATTTTTTGGATTGGCGAGGATTTAGAGGCTTTTATGGAAAAACCTTTAGACTCACTTGCTGAGAAAGCACAAGTTATTTCATTTATGGAGCTATCATCTATAGAAAAATTAAAATTTAGAGAAAAAAATATTTTTGATGATCATGATGGCCATGAAGATGAACATGAAGGCCATAAGGATGAGGATGATCATGGTCACAAGGACGACGATCACGATGATGATCATGATGGCCATGAAGATGAACATGAAGGCCATAAGGATGAGGATGATCATGGTCACAAGGACGACGATCACGATGATGATCATGATGGCCATGAAGATGAACATGAAGGCCATAAGGATGAGGATGATCATGGTCACAAGGACGACGATCACGATGATGATCATGATGGCCATGAAGATGAACATGAAGGCCATAAGGATGAGGATGATCATGGTCACAAGGACGACGATCACGATGATGATCATGATGGCCATGAAGATGAACATGATGGTCACGATGACGATCACAAGGACGCACATGCGCATGCACACGGTGAGTTTGATCCACACATTTGGCTAGACCCAGAAAATGCTAAAGAAATGGTTAAAATTATCCGAGACGAATTAATTAAAATAGATCCAGATGGTCAAAGACAATATTCAGTTAATACTGCAGGGGCAACATTGGAACTAGATAATTTAATCAATAGTGTAGAAAAAGAATTATCAAAAGATATTAGCTATATTGTATTTCACGATGCTTACCAATATTTTGAGAATAGATTTGGAGTAATTCCTGCTGGAGCATTGACTTTAAATCCAGATGTTTTACCAGGAGCTAAACAAATAGCAGATATACAAGATGTTATAAATGACAAAGGTATTAAATGTATTTTTTCTGAACCTCAATATAATCCAAAAATAATTGAAACTATCGGGAATGATATGAAAATTTCTACTGGTGTAATGGATCCTTTGGGAGCTTATATAGATGCTGGACCTTCAATGTATAGTGATTTAATTAATGGAATTGCAAATTCAATTAAAGATTGTCACTAATAAAATTTGAAATAAATTTCAGAAAATTGAAATAGTCATAGAAACTTAAAGGCAAAAAAAAAACTAATTTACATATCTTTCTTATAGGCATTTTATATGCCTATGAGAAAAATTAAAAATAAAGTTTGTAGTCTTAAAATAAAAAGAATCGTCGAGGAAAAATATTATCCAATATCATTTATTGATAGGGTAAATGTTATGTATCAATTGAACTCTCAAAAAAAAAATAAAGTGAATGTCACTAACATGAGTAAGCCTTGATACAGCTAACTAAACAAAGTTATTTAAAACCCATTTCAATCTAATAGTGCTATTATGTCTTTAATTTTTATCCTGAAAGTATTGATAAATAATGAAATTTAACATATTTTAACTCTGATGAACTTATCAAACGCTTGTAAAAAAGACATTGATGTGGTCTTAGAAAATTGTGGCTGGAGACAGACCAAACAGAGAGTGGTGCTTTTAAAGTCAATTTTTGATGGCAATCATAAACATTTTTCTATTAATCAAATTAATGAAATTCTAAAAGACAATAGAAGTTATTTTTCTCTGACTACTCTTTATGAAAATCTAAATACCCTTGTTGATAAAGGATATTTAAAACAAATCGTTGTTGATAAACAATCATTTTACGACACTAATACTACTGATCATATACATGTTTATAATCAAGAAGAAAACCGTATCTATGATTATGACGATTGCAAAGAGCTTCACAAAGATCTTCCTATACCAGCTTGCTTATCACTTCTTGAAGAATATTCACTAGTTATAAATTTAAAAAAAAAGTAAATTTTTAATCTGTAGTTCATTTCAGAAATAGTTTTTTTTTATTCATTTGTAACATTCATTTTTTTTTGTATTTAGATTTTTTCAATTTGAGATTAGTAATATGATATGAAAAATTTAATTTCTTTTTTAATAAAGATTTTAGTAATTAATTTCTTTATTGGTTTTAGTGGTGCACATGCGGATGATTTATTAAAAATTTACTCAGAAAGACAACCAATGTTAATTGAACCTCTTTTAAATGAATTTGAGAGTCAAACTGATATTGATGTTGAATGGATATATTCCAAGAAAGGCCTAGTTCAAAAAATTATTTTAGAAAAAGATAAGCCTGTAGCTGACGTATTCTTAGCATCAGATATATCAAGATTAATTGATGTAGCTGAAGCAGGAGCCTCAATTAAAATTAATAATTCTTCTGCTGTGCCCTCTCATCTCCAAAGTGATAATTGGATAGGCCTTACTCAAAGAGCAAGGATTATATACGTGAATAAAGATTTAGGTCTTAATGATATTACTTATCATGATTTAGTATCTGAAAAATATAAAGGAAGAATATGTACAAGATCTGGTTTTCACCCATATAATGTTTCATTGTTTGCATCTTTGATGGCTCATCATGGTGAGGAGTGGTTAGAGAATTATTTGATTAATTTAAAAGCAAATTTAGCTAGAAAACCTCAGGGTAACGACAGAGACCAAGTCAAAGCAATATATGCAGGGGTTTGTGATCTAAGTATCGGCAACCATTATTATTATTTCAAGATGCTCAATAATGAAGAACAAAAAATATGGCTAGAGAGAGCAACAATTGTTTTTCCTAACCAAAAGGATAGAGGAACTCATGTTAATATTTCTGGTATAGCTTTACTTAAAGAAAGTTCTAGAGAAAAATCTGAAAAACTTTTGGATTTCTTAGTTAGTCAAAAAGCTCAGGCCATATACGCAAATGACAATAATGAATTTCCTGTTTCACCCGATGTACCTTTATCTGATGGTGTGAATGAATTAGCAGGAGGTGCTAAGTTTGACAATATTGATTTATTAAAAATAGCTGAAAATCGAAAAGCTGTTATTAATATTTTAAATAAAATAAATTACGACGAGTAGTAGATTTTTTATATTTCAAAGGTTGGTCGCTTCAAATAGGCCCGATGCACCCCATTGGTTAGGGTGCATTTTTCATAAATGAATGTGAAATTGTAGCAATCGCTTCAGTTGAATAAATAATCTTTATAACTAAAATTTGCTTATGAATAATTCTGAAATACTCAGTGTTTTATTAAATTCTGATAAAGAATTAATAATTTATAGAAACTCAGATAAAAATAATTTCGAAATATATACGGATTTTGCTGAAAAAGTTAATTTAAATATAGGTAATTTAGATAAGTTTTTAAATAAATTAGAGCGATTTAAATCAAATAAACCCTATGATTGTTATATTGGCTTCTTCGGTTATGAATTACTTTGTAAGAATATTAATTTAAAAGTAAACAAAGATAATTCATCTTTTCCTGAGGGAGTTTTTTTTCGACCACAAACTAAAATAATCTTAGATAAACAAGTTAAAATTGTAACCAAATCTAAATCAAAATTACTAAAAGACCTTAAAGCTTTAAATAAAACTACTTTTTCAAATAGCAATAAAATATCTGTAAGTCCAAACGTCCAAGTATATGAAAAAATCTTTAATAAATTTAAAAAAAATATAAGGGCTGGTGAAACCTATCAAATAAAAATTGCTCAAAAATATTCGAACAAAAAAGATTTAGATGTAGTGAATTTATTTTTCAATTTGATGAAGAAAAATCTTAGTCCAGAGTCTTTTTGTATTAGAACAAATAATTTTAATATAATTAGTTGCTCTCCTGAAAACCTTTTTAAGGTAAAAGGAAAAAAAATAATCACCTCCCCAATAGCAGGAACAGTAAGTAGAGATAAGGTAAAATCAACAAAAGAGGCTAGAAAGTTTTTTGAAAATAATCAAAAAGAGGACAAAGAACATAATATGATTGTTGACTTAGAAAGAAATGATTTAAGTCGTATAACTAAGGCAAACACTGTCAAAATTCAAAATTTAAAATTTGTTCAAAAATACCAATATATTTTCCACAATGTCTCTGAAATTTCAGGAACACTTCTTGATAATGTAAGGTTATCTGCAGTGATTAAGGCGATGATGCCCGGTGGCTCAGTTATAGGTTGTCCAAAAATTAATACTTTAAAATTACTCAATAAAGAGGAGAAAGAACCAAGAAGAATTTATACTGGTTCTTTTGGTTACTATCGCTCTAAACAGGATATGAGTTTTAACATAATAATTAGATCTATTTTAAATTTTCAAAAAAATAATGAGGTATTTGCTGCTAGTGGTGTGATTTTAGATAGTACTGCAAAAAATGAATACCATGAAAATTACTTAAAAGCTAAATCGTTATTGGATTTATTAAAATGAACTTACTTTTAATTGACCACGAAGACTCCTTTACTTATAACCTCGCACATTTGTTGTCAGGATTTGGTAATTTAGAAGTAAAAAATTTTTATGACATTAAAGAAAAATCTATAAAAAAATCTGACATCATTATTTTTTCTCCAGGACCAGGGAAGCCCTCAGATTACCCAGTATCACTTGATATTTATAATAATTATAAATCAAAGAAAAAAATAATTGGTATTTGTCTTGGTTTTCAACTTATTGCTAATGGAGAGGGTGGAATTATTTCTAAGCAAGAAAAAATATTTCATGGTTATCAGACTTATATTAGAACTAATTCAAAAAGTTTAAGATTTCCTAATAATGCTTTATATCAAGTAGGTAGATACCATTCTTTAAAACTAAAAGAGCCATTTAATTCCTCTTCAATGCATATTACAATGAGATGTGAAGAAACTAATGTTGCAATGTGTTTGGAAAGTCATAAATATGATATTTGTGGTTTACAATTTCACCCAGACTCGTTTTTGACTCCAAATGGCAAACAATTTATTCGAAAAATCATTCAATATAAAAAATAATTCATACTCCTCCTCACAATTTAAGCCACTGTGGGGTCAAAAAGGTGTTTTTACTTCCATACCTGTAATTGGAAAAACACCAAGGTTAATAGGTTTAAATAAATATTTGAGAACTTTTAACACAACATGTCGGGATTATAAATTTGCTACCAAAATAGATTTAAACATTATCAGAAGTTTAGTAGGAGCGGATTTAAAGAAAATCAAAAATTTCAATCACTTATTGAGAATAGCAACTAATGGAACAACATTATCAATTTCGTTTAGAAAGAGAACAACAACTAAAGACAGTGTCATTGGATTTATAAAAAAATACAAAAGAAGAGACTTTAAAAATAAAAACTTATTTTATAAAAAATTATTAAAATTCATGAGTGAAATAAATTACTCTGAAAATGAAATTATATTACTAAGAGACGATGAAATTACAGAAGGAGCAGTCACAAATTTAGTTTTTGTAAAGAGAGATAAAATTTATATTCCCAAAACTGGGTATTATCATGGAAATACTTTGAAGCTTATTGAAGAAATATCAAAATCGAAATTTATTAAAAGAAAAATTTTATTAGAGGATCTAAAAGAGTACAGTGAGATATTATCGATTGGCTCTGGTAGAGGTATTACCTCAATAAAAAAAATTCAAAGTGTTTTATGGAGGAGAGCGTCTACAAAATATTTTCAAAAATTAAAAAAAGATTATGAAACTATGATAAAAAGGAATTATTATGAAATTTAATCAACATTCCTTTGCTTTGAAAAAGCCTTTATTAGTGGGTATATGTAATTTTACACCTGACTCATTTAGTGATGGAGGAAAAACATTTTTACGATCTACTGCATTGAAACATATAAATGCAATGGTTAAAGATGGTGCACAAATTATTGATATTGGTGCTGAAAGCACTAGACCAAATAGCGAGCCAATTACATATACTGAAGAAATAAATCGTTTATCCAAAATCTTACCATATTTAAACTATAAGAAATACCTTGTCTCTGTGGACTCGTATAAAATTGAATCCCAAGAGTATGCACTGAAAAAAGGTGCCCATATCATTAATGATATTAATGGAGGATCAGAAGAGCTATTTAAACTTATAAAGAAATATAACGCAGGACTTTTCTTAATGCATAAAAGAGGAACACCAAAGGAAATGCAAAAAAAACTTAATTCTAGAGTAAATATGGTAAGAGAATTTGATTATTTTATTAAAAAAAGATTGAAAATACTTAATAAAATGAAGATTAATCTCAAAAAGGTATGGTTTGATCCTGGTATAGGATTTGGCAAAACACTAAATCAAAATTTACAATTAATGAAATCTTTGAAGAAATTCAGTAGTGCAAATATCCAAGTATTATTGGGATCCTCACGAAAAAGTTGGATAAACTATATTGACCCATCAAATGCTGATGAAAGGATTGGAGGCTCTTTAGCTTCTGTAGCGCATGCTCTCGAACAAAATATTCATACATATAGAATTCATGATGTCAAAGAGACAAATCAAATGATAAAAGTTTTGAAAGCATTAAATAAATGAAATTTTTTATTGAAATAGAAGAGCTAAAAGTCGACACAATTATTGGAGTGTTCGAAGAAGAAAGGTTAAAACCCCAAACTATATTAATAAGTATAAAATGTCAGTTAGATATTGATCATAATCAAGATCTTGACAATATTGAAAATGTTACAAGTTATTCAGATATCAAAAATGAAATAATTAAATTTGTTTCAGCCTCTCAATATAAAACATTGGAAAAATTAATTACAGATCTTAAAAAACAACTAGATGATAAGTTTCCAATTCAAATAGAAAAATTAGAAATAAATAAAATTGAGATTGCTAAAAAATATAATGCAAAAAAAGTTAGCGTATCGATATAAATCATATATTGCTATCGGATCAAATGTAGGCAATTGGAGAAGTAATTTTAACAATGCATTAAACTTAATGAATAAATTCGGTCATGTTAAAAAGGTCAGTAGGGTTTATTTTACTAAGCCCTTTGGTTTAACCACCCAAAAATATTTTCATAATGCTGCCTTTTTATTCCTTACAAATTTATTTTTTAATGAGCTATTTATAAAAATGAGCTCTGTAGAAAAGCAGATTAAAAAAAATAAAATTTTAGAGAATGGGCCAAGAAGAATTGATTTAGATCTTATTCAATTCGAAAACTTGAAAGTTAAAAATCATTTAATATCAATCCCTCATTCTTCCTCACATTTAAGAGATTTTGTTATACAGCCAGTATTAGACCTCAATCCTAATTTTATTGATTTAAAAACCCAATATACTTACAAAAGACTCATAAATAATTTAGATGAACGATTTATTATTAAGAAATCTCGTCAAACCCAAGATTATCAAGGATTTTTTTAAGCTTTTCCTCATCCACACTATTAGATTGTTTTAAACCTGTTGAAATATCAATTCCATGAGGAGTTATTGTTTTAATTGCCTCTTTTATGTTATCTATATTTATTCCCCCACCAAGGTAGAGAGGTTTCGCAAAGATCTTTAATTGATTGATTTGTTTTTCACATTCCACAAGAGATTTTTTTTCAATAGTATCTTTTCTGTAAATATTTAAATCAAAATAAAAACTACTTATATTATTTAAAATCTCTTCAAAGAAATTATAGTCAAAATTCTCATAATTTACCGAAATTGAAATTTTTGCATCTGTTTTATTATTAAGCAATTCAATTTCTTCATTTTTATATTGATTAGATATACAAACCTCTTTTATTGCTACATCATTTACGATACTAATTACTTCTTGCATCTGTATATTTCCAATCAATAAAATTGGATTTAATTTTAAATTATAGGATGCAATAGTCAGTTCTTGAATTTCTTTAGTACTAAGTGTATTTGGGCCATATAAGTAATCACTTACAAGGCCCACCCTACTTACAGAGTACTTTTGAATTACTTCTAAAGATTTTTGATCTGTAATACCACAAACTTTAAGTTGGATATTACCATAATTGAACATTAATTAATTATTGTTCAATTCAAATCTATCGGCATTCATTACTTTGTTCCAAGCTTTAACAAAATCAATTACAAACTTTTCCTTGTTATCATCTTGTGCATATACTTCAGCATAAGATCTAAGTATAGAGTTCGATCCAAATACAAGGTCCGTTGAGGTTGCCGTCCATTTAACATTATTTGTTTTTCGATCAATAATCTCATAATGCCCATTAGACGTTTTCCATTTATTACTCATATCAAGCAAGTTAACAAAAAAGTCAGTTGTAAGAGCACCTACCTGGTCAGTAAAAACACCATGTTTATTCTCACCATAGTTAGCACCCAGAGCCCTCATACCTCCAACAAGTACAGTCATTTCAACTGCAGTAAGACCAAGTAAATGAGCTCTATCAAGCAACAACTCTTCTCCTCTTACTTCATAATTGTCTTTTTGCCAATTTCTGAATCCGTCATGTATTGGTTCTAATTGAGAAAATGACTCAGAGTCAGTCATATCCTCAGAGGCATCTCCTCTTCCTGGGTTGAAAGGAACAGGAACGTTAAAGCCCGCAGCTTCAATAGCTTTTTCTAGACCAACATTTCCAGCTAAGACAATTGTGTCTGCAATGCTAGCGCCTGCTTCTTTTGCAAGAGGCTCTAATATATCTAGCACTTTTGATAATCTTTGAGGCTCATTACCTTTCCAATTTTTTTGTGGTGAAAATCTAATTCTCGCTCCATTAGCTCCCCCTCTTAAATCCGACCCTCTAAATGTCCTCGCACTATCCCATGCAGTTGAGACTAGTTCTTGAACAGTTAATCCAGAGTTTCTGATTTTTTCTTTGAGTTGTTCCACATCAAAACTAGGTGTTCCAGCAGGAACTGGATCTTGCCAGATCAAATCCTCATTTGGAAGGTCGTGTCCTATGTATCTAGATCTTGGGCCCATATCTCTATGGGTGAGTTTGAACCAAGCTCTAGCAAAAGCATCACAAAAATACTCATGATCATTATGAAACTTTTTGGATATTTCTAAATAAATTGGATCTTTGATCATTGCCATATCAGCATCTGTCATGATTGGGTTATATCTAATTGATGGATCTTCTACGTCTACAGGCTTATCTTCTTCTTTAATATTTATAGGTTCATATTGCCAAGCTCCTGCAGGACTTTTTTTAAGTTCCCACTCATATTTAAAGAGCATGTCAAAATATCCATTATCAAATTTTGTTGGCTCAGTAGTCCATGCACCTTCAATTCCAGATGTCACCGTATCTCTTCCAACTCCTCTGGAAGTATTATTCATCCAACCAAGGCCTTGTTCGTTAATTGCTGCCCCTTCAGGTTCTGCCTCAAGATTATCAGCATTACCATTACCATGCGTTTTACCAATAGTATGACCTCCTGCAGTAAGAGCAACAGTCTCTTCATCGTTCATAGCCATTCTTGCAAATGTCTCTCTAATATGCTGAGCTGTTTTTAAAGGGTCAGGGTTACCTTCAAATCCCTCTGGGTTCACATAGATTAAGGCCATGTGATTTGCAGCAAGTGGACTTTCTAAGGAAGAGGCATCTTCTTTATCTGAGTGTCTATCAGATGCTAATGCTTCTGTTTCTGGTCCCCAGTATATATCTTTGTTTGGGTGCCAAATATCCTCACGCCCATATGAAAAACCAAATGTTTTAAATCCTGTTGATTCATAGCCAATGTTTCCAGCTAAGATCATAAGATCAGCCCAGCTAATCTTGTTGCCATATTTTTTCTTAATCGGCCATAAAAGTCTTCTCGCTTTATCTAAGTTAGTATTATCAGGCCAAGAATTTAAAGGAGCAAATCGATGATCACCGGTTCCACCGCCACCTCTTCCATCAGCAGTTCTATAAGTACCAGCAGAGTGCCAAGCAAGCCTAACCATTAATCCTGCGTATGTCCCCCAATCAGCTGGCCACCAATCCTGACTTTCTTTCATCAATTTATGCATATCGGCTTCTAATGCTTTAAAATCTAATTTTTTTACTTCTTCTCTATAATTATACTTGCCATTAAACGGTTTTGTTTTCTGATCGTGTTGATGGAGAATATCTAAATTTAAATTTTTAGGCCACCAATCAGTTGATGACTTCTCCATATTTGAATTAGCTCCGTGAGCAACGGGACATTTGGCTTCGCTCATTTTTCTCTCCTACTTAATTAATATTGAAGTAATTAAAATTTAACCTGTAAGTAAGTCAACAATACGAATTGTCTCTGTTAATAATTTAAAAAATCCTTGAAATTATTTGCTTTTAAAGAACTGATTATACAAAATGTAGGCAGCAAACATTCCAATAACTTGACAACTAATAAAAAATATTACGGTGGAGGGATTAATGCCCGTAAATGACTCAGTAAACATTCTAGCAATTGTTACAGCCGGATTTGCAAAACTTGTAGATGATGTAAATATAAGAGCCGCTGTGATATAAATTCCAACATTAAATGAAACTACATTTTTACCATCTGCTCTCGATAAAAGTATGATCAATAACAATCCAGTTGCAGCAAAAATTTCGGAAATATATATATTAGCTCCACTTCTTATATTTGAAGAAATTTCAATTACATTTAATCCAAAAATATAATTTGCAAAAAGTGTGCCTAGTACAGCAGCAATAATTTGTATTAGTACATAAAGAAATAAATCCCTAGAACTCAAATCTTTTTGTAAAAAAAATATAATTGAAACAATAGGATTAAAATGAGCTCCAGAATAATTTGCAAATATTCTTATTATAAAAATTAGTGTGAAACCTATTACAACAGCATGACTAAACAAAATTACCATTTGATCATTCGTATATTGCTGTCCTGCTATGCCAGATCCAACAATTGATACTAGTAAAATAAATGTGCCTATAAATTCAGATATGTATTTTTGCATTTTTAAAGTCTTAATGTATCATTGCTAAGTTTTAAAGAAATGTATTATGAATTTTTAGTTACATACCTTGATGCACCATTTCTATTGCTATCTGCTGTAACCACTGGTTTGATAATTCGTATTTTTTATAAACAGTATATGAATACAAAGCTTCCAATGAGGGTAGTTATTTCTATAGCTCTTTTTCTTATTAATGCGATTATTTTAGTTCCTGGAATTGTCTTTTTATATAGATGGGTTATGTTATGTGGTTTTTACCAACCAAGCGGCGTTTTTGAAACAGGGTATGGTTGTAGTGGGGACGTTTTTAGTCTACTTGTTCCAGGGCTTTTTTTACTTTCGTAAACATTTCATCGACCTGATTTTCTTTAATTATTAAAGGTGGAGAAAAAGCAAGCGTATCTCCGTTAGCTCTTACCATTAAGCCAAGATCCCAAGCTTTTTTCATAGTTTCAAACCCTCTTGCACCAACAGCACTACCTTTAGGCTCTAATTCTAGTGCAGCAATCACTCCTAAATTTCTAATATCGATTATATGTTTTGTGCCCTTCAGGCTATGAGCGGCTTCCTCAATAATAGGAGCCATATGAGCAGCATTATCAAATAATCCCTCTTCTTGATAAATATCTAGTGTTGCTAAGGCTGCAGCGCAAGCAACAGGATGACCAGAGTAAGTATATCCATGAAATAATTCTATTGGAGCATCCGCATGTTCCATCATTGATTCATAAATAAAGTCTTGAACTATGGTTGCACCCATAGGGATGGTGGCATTTGTAATACCTTTTGCACATGAAATAATATCTGGTGTTACACTAAAAAACTCAGAGCCAGTTGCTTTTCCCATACGGCCAAAAGCAGTTACGACTTCATCAAAAATTAATAAAATGTCGTGTTTTGTGCAGAGCTCTCTTAATCTTTTTAAGTATCCTTTAGGCGGAGGCAGTGCACCAGTTGATCCAGCAATTGGCTCAACAATTACAGCTGCAATAGTTGATGCATCATGCAATTGAACAAGACGCTCTAAATCATCGGCAAGTTCTGCTCCATGTTCAGGTTCACCTTTTGAAAAAGCATTTAATTTTAAATTGTGGGTATGGCGTAAATGGTCAACACCATTTAACATTGATCCGAAGTACATTCTATTTTTTACCATACCACCTACGCTTATTCCTCCAAAACCCACACCATGATAACCTCTTTCGCGACCTATTAATCTAGTTTTAGATGAATGTCCACGTGCACGTTGATAAGCTAGTGCAATTTTTAATGCACTATCAACTGCTTCAGATCCTGAATTAGAAAAGAAAACATGATTCATTCCTTCAGGAAAAATCTCAGCTAAACGATTAGCTAGTTCAAATTGTTTTGGATGTCCAAATTGAAAAGGTGGAGAGTAATCAAGATTTTCAATTTGTTTATTTACAGCTTCTTGAATTTTTTTTCTACCGTGACCGGCGTTTACACACCATAGCCCTGCAGTACCATCTAAAATTTCACGATTATCGTCACTAATAAAATGCATATCTTTAGCACCGACAATAATTCTTGGGTCTTTCTTAAATACTTTGTTAGGAGTGAAAGGCATCCACAGCGGTTCTAGATTATTTGGCTTATTCATTTTCTTTCCTGATTTTAATAAAGATACATTATTCCCTCACAAATGCTTCAGCAAGGGTAATAATGTCATCTTTTAGAGTAGGGAGAGGGCAGCGTGGACTGCCCTCATCACAATCACATTTTTGATCCGATGAAACCTGCTATGAACCAAATAATCATAACTATAAAGGGGTAGTGTCCTGTAAACATATCTGCCATATAAACCTCCATGATTCCTTTAATTAAGTTATAGGATTTCATAGTAATATGCAATATTTGCATATGTATAGACAAATTTTGTTAATTTATCCACATTTATTCTGAATTACGGGGATTAATTATGCATTTTTTTTATACCAATAAGCACCATTGTTATTTCTTCGTCCTTATAATAAGTATAACTAGCTTATGAGCGTCGTTTCGAAAACAATCAAATATTTACTCGATAAAAACATATCAGTTTCAACAGCAGAATCTTGTACTGGTGGTTTGCTTGCAGCAGAATTTACAGCTGTGTCTGGTATATCTAAAATTTATAAAACTGGGTTGATTACATATTCAAATGACTCAAAAATTAAAAATCTCAAAGTCAAATCTAGTACTATTAAAAGGTACGGTGCGGTCAGCCGTCAAGTATGTGCTCAAATGTGTTTACATTTACACAAGATTTCCAAAAGTCAGCTAACATTTTCAACAACAGGTGTAGCCGGTCCAAACGGTGGTACTAAATTAAAACCTGTAGGTTTAGTTTTTATCGGATTATATTTTAAAAAAAATATTTATATCGAACAATTAAATTTCAATCCAAAACTTTCTAGAATTCAAATTCAAAAAGGTACAGTGAAAGAATGTTTTCACATGTTAAATAATATTATAGATGAGCTATAAGCGAAATTATAATAGTTTACTACCTGACGATTTCGAGCTCAGTGAAGAATTTGAAAATATTATTGAGCAACTTGAAAGTACAAAAGATCATTTTTATATTACTGGTAAAGCAGGTAGTGGTAAGTCTACACTATTGGCCTACTTTCGATCTATAACAAAGAAGAATACAGTTGTTCTTGCTCCAACAGGAGTTGCTGCAATTCGAGTTAAAGGACAAACTATTCATTCATTTTTTGGTTTTCCACCAAAGGTTATTCAAACACGACATATAAAAAAAGTAAGACAAATCGAAATTCTTCAAAATTTGGAAACATTAATTATTGATGAGATATCTATGGTTCGTGCTGATGTTTTTGATGCGATTGATTATAGCCTTCGTGTTCACAGAAAAAAACTTACACAACCATTTGGCGGAGTTCAGTTAATCGTTTTTGGGGATTTATTTCAACTACCACCAGTTGTGAATATGGATGAGTCAGGACTTCTGCAGCGCATTTATCCTAAAGGTCATTTCTTCTTTCATTCAAATATTTTCCAGGATGCCCAATTTAAAACGCTTGAATTACATAATATTTATCGTCAAAAAGATGACCATTTTATTCATTTGCTTAACTCTGTTAGAGATGGCTCAATTACTCACACGCAGATCGAGAATATAAACGACTCTTTAACTGATCACATTGAGATGGATGAAGGTAAAATCATACTTACTACAACTAATGCTCGAGCGAGCAGCATTAATCAAAAATATTTAAGCCAGTTAAATCAGGAGGAGTTTTCTTACAGGGGACAAGCTACTGGTCAATTTTATAAAGAATTATTTCCCACTGATGAAATCTTAAAATTAAAAAAAGGAGCTCAAGTAATTATGATTAAAAATGATCCTGAAAAAAGGTGGGTTAATGGATCTATTGGTATAATTCATGATATCGCTCAAAAAAAAATAAAAGTAAAAATTAATAATAAAATATATGAGGTTAAAAAAGAAAAATGGGATCGTATTCAATATACCTATGATGATGATCAACAAGAAGTTCAAGAGGAAATAACAGGATCTTTCAAACAGTATCCAATGAGATTGGCTTGGGCAATCACAATTCATAAAAGTCAAGGACAAACATTTGAAAGAGTAATCATAGATATGAGTCAAGGCTCTTTTGCCCCAGGACAACTTTATGTTGCACTAAGTAGATGTATAAGTTTAGAAGGCATAGAACTGCTTAGACCTATTAAAAAATCAGATATCATTGTTAACAATCAATTGATAGGTTTCCAAGACAGATTAATTTAAGATGGCTAAAAAAATATTATATAGTATTGCAGTCTTTAGCATTATAGGTTTGGGCCTATATATTACTTCGACATTTGAATACCACGAATACTATGAGGAATGTGAAAAACAAAGCAACACTCAAGGAGGTATAGAGTCCTGTGTAGACTTTATGATTGAGGAAGCAAAAAAATGATTTATCTCAAAGACAGTTATACAAAGAGTTTCGAAGAAAAAATTTTATTAGTCGAGGGTGACAAAATCATTACTCAAGATAGCTCTTTTTATGCTCAAAGTGGTGGGCAACCTGGAGACAAGGGAGTACTAGAAATTAATGATAAAAAATTCAATGTTATCAATACAGTTAAACATGAGTTAGGTATTGCCCATGTTGTTGACTCAGAAAATATAAATCTTTCTGGACAAATAAAAGGCCATATTGATTGGGATCATCGATATCGCCTAATGAAAATGCACACCTCGATGCACTTAATGTGTGCAGCATTACCTTATTATGTTACAGGAGGATCAATTGGTTTAGAAAAAAGTAGGATTGATTTTGATTTAGGTGAAGAAACATTTGAATTTGAAACTTTAAATAAAATCATTAATGAATTTATTCAACAATCTCACTCTATTTCCTATCAGTGGATAACAAATGAAGAGCTAGATCAAAAACCTGAGTTAGTACGAACCTTGTCAGTTAAACCGCCAAGAACAAATGATAAAATTCGACTTGTTAAAATAGGAGATATTGATTTACAACCGTGTGGCGGAACTCACGTAGCTAATACAAATGAAATTGGCGAATTTAAATTTATTAAGTATGAGAGTAAAGGAAAAATGAATAAACGTGTTCAGTTTACTCTCATATAATGCACAAAGCATCCTTTAAAGATTTTTTACTTTTATTTTTATTAGCTGGTATATGGGGAAGTGCGTTCTTTAACATCAAAATTGCTTCAGAAAGTTATACACCCATGGCACTTGCCTTTGGTAGAATTTTTTTTGCTGCAATAGTAATGCTTATTTACTGTTGGATAAGAAAAATTTCAATTGAAGCATTTGGAGAAAATTGGTTATGGTACGCAACTATAGGATTTGTGAATTTAGTTCTCCCCTTTTTTTTTATTTCATTCGGTATATTAAAAGTTCAAAGTAATCTAGCAGCAATCTTGATGTCCACGGCACCTATTGCAGCAACAATCTTAGGACATTTATTTATTCAAAATGAAAAAATCAATCTTTTAAAATTTGTTGGAATATTAATAGGCTTTCTTGGTATCATTTATTTATTTTCAGATAATATTCTAATCAATCAGTCAAATATCTTTTACGCATTTATGGTAATCTTGGGTCCAGTTTGTTACACCATAGGTGGACTATTTTCACTCAAGCTAAAACATATTAAAAATGAAATACTTACATCAAGTATTTTAATTTGGGCAGTTATTCTTTTATTACCAATTATGTTCATTTTTGAAAATCCAACAGAATTGAGACCGTCTCTTAATGCTACAATTTCTCTTTTGTATCTTGGTATCGTTGCGACTGCGATAGCTTGGTTAATGAGATTTTATATTCTTAAAAATAATGGCTTAGTTTTTCAATCACAAGTTGCCTACATCATTCCAATTTTTGGATTGATATTTGGATATCTTTTTTTAAATGAAAAAATAACTTATAAAATTATTGTTGCCCTTATTGCTGTTTTAATTAGCACTTACTTAATTGAAAAAAGTAAAAAAAATAAGATTACTGATAAACTATCTTGATGTTATTTGCTTATAATATACTGTACGCAATCTAATTATGTCAGCAGATATCTTAATTAAAATTGATAATTTAAAAAAAACTTTTCAAGGAGGTTTAGAAGCCCTCAAAGGAGTCAACTTAGAAATTCAAAGAGGTGAAATTCTTGCACTTCTTGGTCCAAATGGTGCTGGAAAAACAACACTCATTAATGCCATATGTGGGATAGTCTTACCTACATCAGGAACCATTTCAGTTGATGGATATGATGTTGTTAAAGATTTCAGAAAAACTCGATCGATGATTGGCCTTGTGCCTCAAGAACTCCATTTAGAAGCCTTTGAAAAAGTTTTTCAAAATGTCTCTTACACTAGAGGCTTATATGGTAAGAAAAAAGATCCTGCATACATAGAAAAAATTCTAAAAGATCTCAGCCTTTGGGATAAAAAAGATAGTAAGCTTCGTGAGCTTTCTGGAGGTATGAAAAAAAGAGCATTAATTGCAAAGGCATTGAGTCATGAACCAAAAATACTTTTTCTAGATGAGCCTACTGCAGGTGTCGATATTAATTTGCGAAGAGATATGTGGAGAGCGGTAAGGGAGCTTAAAGAAAATGGTGTAACAATTATTCTTACTACTCATTATATCGAAGAAGCTGAGGCTATTTCTGATCGAGTATCTGTAATCAATAATGGCGAGATCATAATTACTGATAATAAGAATGATTTAATGCAAAAAATGGGCCAAAAGAATTTAACTATAGAATTTCAGGAGCCTTTCAGTCAAATCCCATCTACTTTAGAGTCGTATAACTTAAAAATGAATAGTAATAACTCTTTAACATATTCATATGACTCTCACGGGTCTTCGACTGGTATTACCGCACTTCTTCAAGACATAAAGACAGCTGGTCTAAAATTAAAAGATTTAAATTCCTCCCAGACATCGCTGGAGACGATATTCGAAAAACTTTTGGAGGAGAGTGTATGAACTGGACAGGCATAATGGCGATTTACTTGCATGAAATGGATCGAATGAGAAGAACAACTGTTCAAAGTATATTTTCTCCTGTGATATCATCCTCTCTTTATTTTGTAGTCTTCGGTGCTGCAATCGGCAGTCGCATCCCTGTGATTGAAGATATATCATATGGTTCTTTCATAGTGCCTGGTATGATAATGTTAGCTTTACTTACACAAAGTGTCTCAAACGCTTCCTCAGGTATCTTTTTTCCAAAATTTCTTGGAACTATAAATGAAATTTATGCTGCCCCACTATCAACAACAGAGATTGTTATTGGTTTTGTTGGCGCGGCCACTACAAAATCAATAATTTTAGGAAGCTTAATATTAGCAACAGGGTTATTTTTTGTTGAAATATATATTATGCATCCTTTTACAATGATCTTAATGCTCGTCTTAACATCTTTAACTTTTAGCTTACTAGGTTTTCTCATAGGGATGTTGTCATCAAATTGGGAGGAGCTATCAATATTTCCTACACTAATTTTATCTCCACTTGTATTTCTTGGCGGCTCGCTATATTCAATCAACTGGTTACCAGAGTTCTGGCAGAACGTTTCTTTGGTAAATCCAGTTCTTTACTTAGTAAGTGGTTTTCGATGGAGCTTTTATGAAATGGCTGATGTAAGTATTACAACAAGTTTGATTATGATATTTACTTTTTTAATTCTAAATATTTCTGCAATTATTTATATTTTTTCAAAAGGCTTCAAAATTAAAGACTAGTAACAGATGTCAAATAGGATCGTCTGGTTTAAGAAGAATTTAAGATTTAAAGACAATGAAATTCTTATTGATGAAAATAAAAGATCTATATTAATTTACATTATAGAACCCGAGCTGTGGAAGCAAAAAGATATGTCTTTAAGGCAATGGCAATTTACATTAGAGAGTGTAAATGACCTTAAACGACAATTATTAAAAAATAATTTATATTTAAATATCTTTTTTGGTGACACGATTGAAATATTCAAGTTTTTAAAAGATAAACATAGCTTTTCAAGCGTAATTAGCGAACAAGAAACAGGCATTGAATGGACTTACCAAAGAGATAAAAAATTAAAAAAATTTTTTTTTCAAAATAAAATTGATTGGATTGAATGCTCTTACCCAGGTGTTAAAAGAGGACATCATGATAGAAACCTATGGGCAAAAAATTTTAGAAACGAGATTATTAAAAAGTCTAATTTGCCCATTATAAAACAATCAGTTAATTTAGAATTAACAAACCATGAATTACCAAAATTTTTTTATGATTCAACACCATGTCCATATAGGCAAAAGGGTGGATCTGTCGAAGCAGAAAAATTGCTTCAGTCTTTTTTAAATAAAAGAGGTGAAAATTATCAATTTGAGATGTCTAGCCCGATAACTGCTGAAAAAAGCTGCTCAAGATTATCAACTCATTTGACATATGGTACAATATCACACCGCACAGTTTTTCAAGAGGCCGAAAAAAAAAGAGATCTAATAAAGCACACCAATAAAAATTTTGCTAAATCTATAAATTCATTTTTATCTAGGTTACATTGGAGATCGCATTTTATTCAAAAATTAGAGGATCAGCCATCAATTGAACATGTAAGCTTTATTCCTGTGTATGATCAAATACGTGATAAAGATGAAGAGAAATTAGAGGCTTGGATTGAAGGTAAGACTGGAGTTCATTTTATCGATGCATGTATGATTTATTTAAGAAATTATGGATGGATCAATTTTAGAATGAGAGCAATGTTAGCATCATTTGCTTCTTATAATTTATGGCTTGATTGGAGATACTTTGCTCCACGCTTGGCAGCGTTGTTTACAGACTTTGAACCCGGAATTCATTACAGTCAAATACAAATGCAATCAGGTACAACCGGTATCAATACGATTAGAATGTATAATCCTTATAAACAAGCTATGGATCAAGATCCTCTCGGTAAATTTATTAAGTCACAAATTCCTGAAGTAAAAAATTTCCCACCTGCTTTTTTTCATAATCCCCCAAAAAAAAGTTTGAACGTAAATTTGTTCGATAATGAGTTTCAAAAAGAAATAATAAATGTTAAAGAAACTGCTCAGTATGCTAGAAAAAAAATTTTTGATATTCGCAAATCACAAGAACATAAAATACTTGCAAAAAATGTTTATTTAAAACATGGTAGTAGAGGAAGAAATTGAACTAATCTATGTTTGAAAAACCTGATTATATCGTAATTGGTTCTGGATCAGCAGGATCTACAATCGCTTACAGACTTGGGGAAAACCCTCAATTAAAAATTCTAGTATTAGAATTTGGCGGCAATGACAATAGTCCTTTTATACAAATGCCTGCAGCACTCTCATACCCAATGAATATGAATAAATTCGATTGGGGCTATAAAGCAGAACCCGAGCCTACTTTAAATGGTAGGTCTCTCGTGTGCCCTAGAGGTAAAGTTATAGGAGGGTCTTCGTCAATTAATGGAATGATTTATGTAAGGGGTAATGCTGGTGATTATAATCAGTGGGCAGAAAGTGGTGCAAAAGGTTGGGATTATCCAGATGTCCTTCCATATTTTCAAAGAATGGAAGCAAGCCACGGAGGCAATTCAGAGTTTAGAGGAAAATCAGGTCCTCTAAACATAATTCATGGCAAAAGAGATAACCCATTACACAATGCTTTTGTAAAAGCTACCGAGCAGGCGGGATACACCTACACTGATGACTACAATGGCTTTCGACAGGAGGGTTTTGGACCAGCTGATATGACCGTTTGGAAAGGCTCACGTTTTTCAACCGCAAAAGCTTACTTAAAACCAGCATTAGCAAAAAAAAATGTACAACTCATAACAAAGGTCTTAGTCGATAAAATAATTTTTCATGAAGATAAAGCTAAGGGAGTTGAAGTATACCATCGGGGCCAAAAAAAAACCTTTAGTGCAAATATTGGTGTTGTGTTATCAGCTGGCGCTATCAATAGTCCAACAATTCTTCAGAGATCGGGCATTGGAGAGGGCAATGATTTAAATAGTTTGGGGATCAAGGTTATTAAAAACTTACCAGGTGTTGGTAAAAACTTACAAGATCATTTAGAAGTTTATTTTCAAGTTAAATGTTTACAACCAGTAACACTTAATAAATATTTAAATCCTTTTTCTAAATTACTTATCGGCATGCAATGGATGTTTCTAAAAAGTGGGCCAGGTGCAACAAACCAATTTGAAACTCTTGGTTTCATTCGCTCTGATAAAAACATACCATATCCTGATATACAATTTCATTTTCTTCCAGTCGCAATTAGATATGACGGAAAGGCGCCTAGCGAAGGTCACGGTTTTCAATTGCACGTAGGGCCAATGCGCTCAAAATCTAGAGGTTTTGTAAAATTAAAATCTAGTAACCCATTTGATTCACCAACTATAAAATTCAATTACATGTCTCATGAAGATGATTTTCCAAACTTTAGAAAATCACTTAGACTTAGCAGAGAGATATTGAGTCAAGAGGCCCTAGTTCCTTTTAAAGGAGATGAAATTCAACCTGGTGATGACGTTGCTTCGGATGAAGGCCTCGACGAATTTATAAAAAATAATTGTGAAAGTGCTTATCATCCATGTGGTACCTGCAAGATTGGAAAAGAAGATGACCCTTCTTCTGTCGTTCTAAACGATTGCAAAGTAAAGGGTTTTTCAAATTTATTTCTTGCAGACTCATCAATTTTTCCTCAGATATGTAATGGCAATCTTAATGCACCATCTATAATGACTGGTGAGAAAGCCTCAGATCATATCTTGGGAAAACCTCTTTTAGCACCATCAAATTTACAACCTTATACCCATCCAAATTGGCAAAATTCACAAAGATAAAATTAATGATCAGGTTAGTTCTTTTGTTTCTGATACTCCCATTAACTGCATATTCTGATAAACATATTCCATATTATAAATCCCTTGCTCATGATGAGTCTTGGCTACGTCACTATCCAGAAAATCAAGATTTGAATAAACAAACAGAGAAGTTTCTCCTTACAGAGGAAAATATGCCTGTAAAGATTATTGAAGAGTTTAGAAATAGTTGGAGTTCTTATACAGATTGGTACCGCATTGAATTATTTAATGGAATACAAGGTTGGATCGCTCACAATCAGTTATCTAAAAAAAGAACTTTGCTAATACTAGAGGATATTGAGCTGTATGCATTGAAATCTTATGATCCTGAGTCTTGGATGACTATTCAAAAAGGAATTATACTTGCGCCAAAAATTGTAAACTTGTTAGAAGTAAAAGAAACAATGGTAAAAATAAGTATACCTGAGGGCAATAAATTCTCTGTCAAAGGATGGATACCCGTAGATGACAGATTATGGGGAGTCCCTGATAAAAAAACGCAAATTTTAAATGATTAAATACTTACTATTTATATTACTCGTGGTACAAGACTTGATGGCCTATAATGAGCCCCCTTTTAAAGTTGTTTATCAGACAGATACGTATGAAATTAGATTTTATGAGGAGCGCTTAGTAGTCCAAACTCAATACACTAATCAAAATAATGGATTTCGAAAGCTCTTTAATTATATTTCTGGCAATAATAAACAAAGTGAAAAAATTGCAATGACCTCACCAGTTAATGTTACTCAAATTAAAAATGTGTACGTCATGCAATTTTATTTACCAAATAAATACAAACCGAATGAAATACCTATGCCATCAGATAATTCAGTAAAAATTTCATCAATTGAGCCAGGTTATTTTGCAGTAATTAGATATTCTGGCTTCTCTTCCGATAAAAATTTTTATAAATATCGAGAGGTTTTAAAAAGTGAGTTGAATACTGATGATATTGAAGTTATTGGACCTGCTATTAAAGCTACCTATGATGGCCCTTTTACATTACCTAATTTTCGAAGAAATGAAGCAATTTATCAAGTTGATTGGAAGAATCCTCTTTAAGTCACAAACGCCAACAATTTAATTTAAGATATGGTCTAGTTTTTTTAAATATTTTATTAATATTTTTTAATGTTTTTTCTGCCAATATCACTGATTTTATTGGACAATCTTAGATATTCACTAGATGCATAGTTTCATTAACTTCTTAGCATTATTTTTTTTTTGATTCAGTATTTATAAGTTTCACAACTCAAAAATTAGAGAGGTATTTATGAAACTAGTAACAGCAATTATCAAGCCCGATAAAGTTGAAGCTTTGAGACAATCACTTACAGGTGTGGACATCCAAGGTTTAACTATTGTTGAGGCTAAAGGATATGGGCGCCAAAAGGGTCATACCGAACTGTACCGAGGCGCAGAATATGAGGTACATTTTCTTCCTAAATCTCGAGCAGAGGTTTTAGTAGATTCTGCAGACGTCGAAAAAGTCATAACAACGATTTCTGAAGCAGTTAAATCAGGAAAAATTGGAGATGGCAAAATTTTTGTAACTGAAGTGCAAGAAGTTGTCCGAATACGTACAGGAGAACGAGGCGCTGAGGCGATTAAATAAGGAGATCCAATGAAAAAAATATTAACTTTCTTAATCCCTACTTTGCTTTTCTCTGGAGTTGCAAGTGCGGAAGTATCTGCTGAAACAGCCTTTGTATTTAATACATTTTTATTTGTTTTTAGTGGAGTCTTAGTGATGTTCATGGCATTAGGTTTTGCCATGTTAGAAGCTGGATTTGTTCGTAAAAAAAACACATCAGCAATTTTATTAAAAAATATAGCTTTATACTCAATTGCAGGAATAATGTTTTATCTAATCGGTTACAGTTTAATGTATGTAGATGTATCAGGTTGGATAGGTTCGTTAGGTGGTGCTTTTTATGATACCGCTGATGATTTAACAGTTGCAACTGAAGAGGGTGGCTACTCTTTAGCATCAGATTGGTTTTTCCAAATGGTGTTCTGTGCTACTGCAATTTCAATTGTATCTGGAGCTTGTGCTGAAAGAATTAAAGTATGGCCATTTATGATATTTGCAGCATTTATGACAGGAATTATTTACCCAATCTATGGTTCTTGGACCTGGGGGGGTGGATGGCTTACAGAAATGGGCTTTTCTGATTTTGCTGGATCTACAATTGTTCACTCAGTCGGTGGATGGGCAGCTTTGACTGGCTGTTTAATTCTTGGTCCTAGAGCTGGAAAATATGGTGCAGATGGAAAGATCTCTCCAATCGCTGGTGCAAATATGCCTTTAGCGTGTCTTGGTACCTTCATCCTTTGGTTTGGATGGTTTGGATTTAACGGTGGATCTCAATTAGCACTTGGTAGTGCTGCCGATGCTTCTGCAATGTCAATTGTCGTTGTAAATACAAATATCGCTGCATGTGGTGGTGTCGTAGCTGCAATTATCTTATCACAGTTATTGTATAAAAAAATTGATCTATCTATTGCATTGAATGGTGCTATAGCAGGTCTTGTCGCTATTACTGCAGGTCCAGATTTGAGCAACCACTTCTTATCAATGATAGTTGGTGCAATAGGTGGTATTCTTTGTACTATTGCTATCCCAATGCTCGACAAAATGAAAATTGATGATGTTGTCGGTGCCATATCAGCACACTTAGTTGCAGGTATTTGGGGAACATTGGCTGTAGGTATTTTTGGAAGCGGTGACTTCTTAGTACAATTAATTGGTATTGTAGCTGCTGCGGTCTTAGTTGTGCCTTTAAGTGGCATTTTCTTTTACATACTTAAAGGAACCGTCGGTCTGAGAGTATCTGAAGAGACAGAAGCTTCTGGACTAGACAGTGCTGAGTTAACAACTGTTGCATATCCAGAATTTAAATAATATTTATTTTTAGTATTTTTTACTCCTAAAAGGGCGCATTAGCGCCCTTTTTTTTTAAAGTTTAGTATTAAAACTTATTTATGTAGGATAAATATTTAATGGCTAAACTTTTAAATCCAAATATTTTTTTTATTATTATCTTTTTTTTCTTACTAAGGTTTCTGGATATTGATTTACCAATAAAAGGAATTTTATTTATTTTTACTAGCTTATTATTAATTTATATAGATCAAAAAAAAATTTCAAAAAATATTTCTATTTTAATAATAATATTTTTATCTACTTTTTATATTTTAAATGAAAAAAAAAATATTGTAGAAATCTCTTCCATTCTTAAAATCACTGAAAAGTCAGAGATATTTTACGAAGAAATAATAGGAGAAGAAAAATATTCATTAATTAAAAATAAATTTTTAAAAACTAATAATATATGTATTGAAAATATAACTGATTGCTTTGAAAATCAGGATTTTAAAAATAAAATAATTATCTCACCCGATCAACTTTTTTTTAATATTAATAAAAATTTCACAAGAAAAATATCTAAAATCAACTTTAACAATTTAGGAAATTTAAGAGCACCATTCATAAATACTATTAATGGTAGAATAAATCCAGATTATATCCATAAATTTGATTCCCCATACATAATTAAATTTACTAATCTAGACTCACTCAAAGAAATTTGTTTTAAAGGTTATGTAATTGTTGATTATCTAAAAACTAAAAATATAGTCTATGACAAAGCTAAACTATCATGTATATCAAATGACTCTAAAATAAAAGAAATAGTTGGTTTAAACACTAGGACTAATAATTTAGAAATATATTCAAAAAGGAGTCTTTTTTTAGAATATATTGATGAGATATTTTTATTATTTTTTATTATTCTTATAATTTTGAATATAAATTACTCAAACATAAAAAATAACTTAAAACTTTTTATACCTACATTTATAAGTGTATTTGTTATTTTCTATATCTCAAAATTTGATTTATGGTTTGGAGTTTTTAATTTATTTAATTTTTATTTTTTTGGTTTCGAAGGAGGTGATGGCTTAACTTATATAAATTTTGTAAACGACCTATACGAAAATTTTATAAATGGAAACATTAAAGGATTTCTTAAAGGAGGTGAAAGTGAATTTTACTACACACCAGGTTTTAGGTACTTATTGTTTATAAATCAAATTATATCTGGAGACTTTTATTACCTTTACTTTTTTGTATTATTCTTCCTTCCCAAAATTATGAATAATTTTACTACTTCTCAATTTGGTCAAAGGAATGGCTATATTTTAACATTATCTTTTTTACTTCTACCTTTTTTGCACCATATAGGTTTCAGTTATTATCAATTTATACGTCATGCCTATAGATTGTATCCTGAAGCATTGGGTTATATGTTTTTTATAATGGCACTGACAATTTTTTTTACTGATTTTAAAAATAAATATTTATCTATGAATTTTTTATTTGCATTATCTGTATTTTTAAGACCAAATTTAGTTCTTACTATTTTTATAATTGTTCTATTAAAGACAATTAAAAGTAAGGTTAATATCTTTTCTCCAAATTATTTTGTTATACTATTGCCTATTTTATTAATTTATTTATTTCCTTTGATGCATAATTTATATTTCGCGAATGAATTCACATTGTTTACTAGATATGGTTCAAATATACTAAGTTTAGAAAACATTCTTTCCAAAACTAATGATTTTTATATCAATAAATTATTTTCCATAAATTTTCTTTTACTTTTTCTTATATTTGTTCCTAATTTAAACAATTATTTAAAAATTATCATAGTAACTCAATATATAACTATTTTTTGGTTTGATGAAAATTCAAGATATTATTGGATATACTGGCTTGCATCTATCAATTTAATTTATAAATTGTGTGAAAAAATTTATTATAACAAATGGAAATCCCTAAAAATTTATATTTCAAAATAAGACCTTTAATTTTACCAATTAATGATATTTTAAAATTCATACCTTCATATTCATCTATTCTCGATCTGGGCTGCGGTAAGGGACTATTAGTAAACCATTTACAAAATTTCAAAAGCTATACAGGAGTTGATTTAAATTTGAAGCAACGAGAGGTATCTAAAAATATTAAATTTATAAAGGATGATTGTTCCCAATTTATTAATAACGATTTAAAAAAATTCAATGTATTCTTGCTAGTTGATCTTTTGCACCATATACCAAGAGATGAACAAACACGTTTTCTTAATAAATTGATTAAAAATATAAAGTTAGGAGATATAATTGTTATAAAAGATATTTCTCCAATGGGATTTTTATTTAAATTTTGGAATTCATTTCATGATTTTATAATTTCTAGACAAATAATAAGTTATTTTGAATTTAATAATTTTAAAAAGAGTCTAAATCAAGATATTTGTATAGTTGCAAATTACTATAAAAGAATCTTTTTATACGATCACTATTTTTTAATTTTAAAGAAGTGCTGAATTCTTAAAAAAGCTAAAAAAAAATAACAAAACTAAAACACCATTAATTTTGTTTTTGTAGATAAACTCAATAATATCTTGGTGTTTTTTTTTCTGAGAATATATGAAATTTCCTATCAATAATAATATTATTAGAAAATTAATATAAAGATAATAATGATTTATGAAAAATTGATTTTTTGATGAGTCAAATGAATATATCAGAAAAATTAGCATCGCGAAAACACCAAAAAATAACTGAACAATTTCCAAATTTCTTTTGTCGATAATTTTATAAGGTCTATTCTCATATCCTTTAAAAATTTCCGAGATTCTTTTATTCGCACTGATCATTAAAAATATTCCTATACAAAATAGAATAAAATAAATACTTAATCCTATTTCAAAAGCTAGTGAGCCATAATATATCCTAAGAAGATGAAATATTGATATAATGATGATATCTAAATATTTTTTTTGTTTAAAATAAAAATTATAAGCCATTGATAGTAAAAAGTATAATAAACATACTTTGATAACTTCCTGGGCAAATAATAACAATATAATTAGTTGAAAAGATAAGATGGCTACACCAAATATATAATACCCTCTTAAGTGCTCTATATTTATTGAATACCTTAGTTTCTTATTATTAGTGTCTGATCTATAATCTTTGATATTATTAAAAAGATAAACAATTGAGGCAATAACAGTAAAATTTATAAAGTGAAATATTCCCTCATAAAAGGTAATACTCATTATTGAATGCCCAGCTACTAGTGGCAAAAAAATACTAATATTTTTTATACAGTGATGAATCTTAAAAAGAAAAAAAATTTCTCTAAATTTATTCATTTTAAGAAAATTACCTTAATCTAATTATGTTCAATAGATAAACTATATTAGTTTATCTATTAGCCTAGTAATTTTTTTACTATCAGGTTTAACCATAGAAGACCAGCTTTCAACTAATTTACCTTCGCCGTTAAATAGGTATTTATAGAAATTCCATTTGGGAGTTTTGTTATATTCAGAAAAAATCCAACTGTAAAGAGGATGTGCATTTTCTCCTTTTACTTCAATGATCTCAGAAATAATAAATTTAGTTTGATAATTAACTAAGCAAAATTCTTTTACATCTTCATTATTGCTCAGTTCTTGATGAAAACTATTAGAAGGAGTTCCAATAATTATCAAATTCTTTTCAAAATACTCGCGATGAAGATTAGCTAGATTAGCATATTGTTTTGTAAAACCGCATCTACTAGCTGTATTTACAAGAAGAATTGGTTTACCTTTAAATTTATCAAGGTTAACTGTATTTCCATCAATATCTTGAATACTAAAGTTATATAAGTTTTTTGCCATAACACTCCCTATGCTTGTGAGTAAAATACTCAAAGTTATCAAGAAAATTCTCATGACAATATATACTGACTTTTTATTATCTGGATTTATAGATTTAAACTTTTGGTAAACCTAAAACTTCATTTTTTTTGATGTATTCATCTTTGTAGGGAGGTCTGCTAAATACCTCTTTAATCAAAGGTTTAAAAAAATCTAGATCTTTATTTTCATATTCGGGATCAAAAGATTTTTGATCCCATCTTTCACAGAAATCTGCACAAGTTTGGAAATAAATATTATCTTTAAATTTATCTCTAGCATTTTTATCCCATCCATAATGATGGGCATAGTAGATCATTTGAAAAATTCCATGATGCTCAATCACCCATGTTATTTCATCTCTTACATAAGGTCTTATAACTTCAGCAGAAAACCTATCGTGATTTTGAGGGGCAAGGCCATCTCCAATATCATGAAGTAAGGCACCAACAATCCAATCAATGTCAGCTCCATCTTTATAAGCTCTAGTAGCTGATTGTAGACCATGATCTAATCTTGTTATCTTGTAACCCTCCATAGTATTTTTTCCTTGTCTTGTAAGTTCTTCGATTATTCTTTCATATGTCAAAGAAACATACTTTTCCTCATATTTTTGGAGCAATAGATAATCTTCTTTATCTCCATCTTTCATATGTTTAAATTTTACATTTTTCTCTGTCATAAATTTGTCTCACTTAGATGATATTTTTCATGTAAATGTCTCAATTTTCCATCGGTCGAGTCAAACTCTAGATAACAACCTTGTAAATGTCTAGCCCCTTCACTCGAGTCATAGGAGGTTCTTCCATGAAGAAGTCTGTGATTATCAAACATCATTACATCTCCTGGTGATAGTTTAAATTTAATCTCAAAGTCAGATGAAGTGTATAAATCTCCTAATAATTTTCTTGCTTTGTAAAAACTTTCTAATTTTTCATTTTCTAAAGGCGGCACGTAATCAACTCTAGTACTATACCTGACTTGCTTATAGTCACCATCTTTGTCTAATTCAATTAATTCTCCCCAATTTTCTAAAATTATATCTTTATCATGAAATCGGTAACGTAAATTTGTTTTGGTTAAAGACTCAAATGCTTCTGGCTCATTTAATTTGATATATTCTGCAACTGAAAAACCATCAACAAGAGTAGAAAAACCACCACTTACTTCATTTTTTAAACAATGCAAAAACTGTATCCCGGGTGCCTCTGGTTTTCTGTAAGGGTTATCAGTATGAGGCGGTAATGCAATAGGTTTATAGGCTAAATCATTTGGATTTGGTTTAGACATTACATCAAAAAATTCTCCAAAATTTGTGACCTTAACTGGGCCGATTGAATTTACAAATTTTAAAATATACTTACTTTCAGTTGGTACATTTTTAATAATAACAAATCCATATTTATAAAAATCTATAAGAAGATTATACATAGATTCTTGTTCAACCATATCTACTTCAAAAATAGCTTCAGGTAAATCCTCTAGTTGAGAATTCCATAAAATTCTTTTTGGCAAGGGCCCTCTTTTATTTTTTTCTTCATCCATTTCAAGCAAAAGATCGTTTAAACGATATTGACCTTTTGCCCCATCATTAAATTCAACATCAAGTTTATGATCTGATAATTTGCAACTTATAATTTTCAATTTTAGGTCAATAGAGGATGGTTCATATAATCTTTGATTAGTATCTAAATCAAAATACTTTTCACCAGGTAGTCTTTCTCTTAACCAAATGGGATGCAAATGAAATGTCTTATTTTGATGAATTACCTTAATAGTATTATTTTCAAAATGAAAATCCATAATTCAAACCCCAAGTATTAATAATTAAATATTTTGCTAAATTTAATTAATTGTCAATTAAGAAATTAACTCTTGATTTTAAACATTGCCTCAATTTCTACCGTAAAACCTAGAGGTAAAGAATTAACTCCTACTGCGGCTCGAACATGAACACCAGTCTCGCCAAAAATATCTTTCATCATATTTGAGCAACCATTGAGTACTAAGGGTTGCTGTGTGAAGCTCTCAATACAATTTACAAAACCTGTCAGTTTTATCAATTGATCTACTTTATTAATTGATCCTATTTCATTTTTTAAAGCAGATAAGATAGCTAATCCACATAGCTTAGCGTGATTTTGAGCTGTCTCTAAATCAACATCACCCCCAACTTTTCCTTTTGCAAAAGATCCATCCTCAAGTAATGGGCCTTGACCAGATATATATGCAAAATTATCAACAATAACGCAGGGTTTATAGCTCCCTGCAGGTTTGGCAGGTTTTGGTATTAAAAGACCTAGTTCAGCTATCTTGGCTTCGAAATCCATCAATTAAAAAATTACTCTTTTTCATCAATTTTACTAATCATTTGTTCAGTAGCAGTTTGCATTCCTATTGCGGAAGTGGTGCGAGGCACAATCATTGATGGTGTATTTTCATCATAAATTTCACTAGTTCTTCCAATCCTAATTCTTTGATAGGTAAATAGTGCGATAAAAACATAAACTATTGCACAATAATAAAATAATCCATAAGCATCAAAATAAGACATAAATCCAGAGACGATAATTGGCCCTAAAACTAAACCTAATGCATTAACTAATGTCAGAGTTGAGCTAGCAGAAACAACCTCGTCCTTTTCTAAAAAATCATTTAGATGAGAAATAACAACTGCATAATAAGGAAGAGATACTGCTGAATGAATTCCAACAAATAATAAAAGAATATTAAATGAAATAGATCCAAAAATAATTACACAAATAGAAGAAACCAAGGCAATGATATTTAATATCAGTAAAATTATTCTTCTATCAAATGTATCCGATAATTTACCAACCGGATATTGAAATAAAGCGCCAATGAATGTATTTACAAAGACAAGTATAGATATTTGAAAAATACTTAAGCCTAATTTAGCTCCAAAGACTGCAATTAATCCAAATGACGCTCCATAAATCATACCAATGCCAAAAGAGCCGATAAAAGACATGGGAGAATTTTTATATAGATCTTTTAAAGATATGAACTTGGGTGTAGAAAATTCTGGTGCCGATTTTTTAGTAAGTAAAATTGGAACCAAAGCAATAGAAATTAATAAAGATGTTAGAATATACAAGTGTGCCTCAGTAGTTTCTTTTATATTAATCAACAAACCACCCCCACTAGTTGAGAAGTATAATATCACCATGTAAAACCCAATAAGCTTCCCTCTAGTTTGATTATCAGCACGATCATTTAGCCAACTTTCACAAACGATATATATTGCTGCCAATGAAAACCCTGTAAGTAATCTTAAAAAAAACCAAAAAAACGGGTAAACATAAATCCAATGAAATAAAATTGTAATGGAAGCAATGGATGCGAATGCTGCAAATACTCTTATATGTCCTACATTTTTGATAATTTTCGGACAAATATATGAGCTAGCTAAATAGCCTATAAAATAACCTGTAAAAACATATCCAATTTCAAAATCGGAAAAATTAAATAATACTGCATTAATATTTAACAAGGTTCCTTGCAAAGAGTGTGCAAGCATAATGAATCCAAAACCTGTAAATAGAGCCCAAGAACTATAAACGATATTTAACACTCGAGATTACTTAAACTTTTAGTTTAAAAAAGCAATTATTATTTTTTAAATGGTAGGTTTGTCATTACAGACTCAACCTCTTCGCCATCAACAAGAAGTGTCTGTTTTTCTTCTAAGCTTTGATATTTGGTTTGCACCATCGCTATTCCAAGACAACAGCCAAAATCTGGACTAAAGCATGCGGCTCTTAGTTCACCTATTATATCAGTACCAATTTTTAAAGGTAACACTTTTGTGATTTCAATTTTATCGAGTTTAAGTTTTAAACCAACTAAAGATCTCTTGACTCCTTCTTTGTGCTGTTTTTCTAAATCAGCTTTTCCTAAATAATCTATTTTTGGGTTGAAAGAGACAAAAGAACCTAAACCACATTCTAGTGGGGTATCATTCATATTCATATCATTTCCAAATGATAATAGACCACCCTCTATCCTTTCAATTAAATTTGGACAACCTGGTCTCACATCCAAATCTTTACCTTTAGACATAAGGGCATCATAAAGACTCAGGCCGATTTCATCATGATCTACATAGATTTCAAATCCACCTTGTTTGGACCAACCTGATCTTGCAATTAAAAATTTATGATTTTGAAAATCAAATCTTTTGAAATTGAAAAATTTTAATTTATCTATGTCTTTAAACACTCTTGACATAAGCTCAAATGATTTTGGTCCCTGAACCGCAAGAATGTTAACATTGGGTTCAGTAATCTCGACATCAAGGTTCATACCAATTGCAATTCCTTTTGCATAAAGAAGCACATCTGTATCTGCTATTGATAGCCACCATGTTTTTTCACCAACTTTCATTATCAGTGGATCGTTAATAATTTTACCTTTGTTATCAATAATTGGAGCGTAATAGCAAAGATAATCTTTTGCCTCAGATAAATCTCTACACGTAATTAATTGTGTAAGTTTAGCTGCATCAGGTCCTTGAATTTGAACTTGTCTCTCGCCAGATACATCCCAAAGTTGAACATTATTTTTAAGGTGTCTACTATCTTCCTCTATACCTTTAAAAGACGCAGGTAATAGCATGTGATTATAAACTGTGTATGATTGTACACCATATTCCTCAATTCTTTTGGTGTAAGGTGTAGAGCGGAGTCTCGCACTTTTAGCAATTAAGTGGGTCATAAAATTTAGTGTAGTTAATATGTATTATTGCTACAAAGCAATGATATTATTTCTATAAGACATTTAGCCCTAAGATAAAAATAAAGAAGGTCACAGATAAAAGGGATACAAAGCTAAAAGTCATACCAATCAATAGAGCAGCATACCCTTGATTAAAGATTTTTCTTAAATCAATAGAGGCTCCAAGTGCAGTAAGAGCTAGGCCAAATAGAATTGAAATTATTTCTTCAAGCATTACTAAAAATTGCATCCATTGCTCATTATCAAAAAAGTATAAGTCCATAATTGAGCGAAAGGTTACAAATAAAATAAAACCTATTACAAAAAGTGGGATTGAATTAAATATTTTAACAAAGACTGATTGGCTTATATTTTTTGAACTTTTATTAAATATTATTAATATCGGTATCAAAGCTAAAAGAAATAAATTTCTTATTATTTTTGTTATCGTAGCGATTTCTAAAGTTTTTTGATTTGGATATAAATCATTATGAACCATAGCAGCTGCTAACACTTGACTTATGTCATGAATACCTACACCTAAAAAAATACCTTTAGCTATGTCTGTTAAAAAAAATAACTCGACAAAAAAAGGATACGTAAATACAGCTATACTTCCCCATAAAACTACTACTAGCACAGCCACAGCAACATCTTGATCTTTTGATTTTAAAATTGATGAGGAGGCTAAAATAGCTGTAACACCACAAATGGATGTGCCAATTGCCAATAATTTTGACAAGCCTTTTTGAGTTGGCCAAATTTTTTTTATCAAAATATAGGTCATAAAAATCAATAATATTGTCATTATTATTACAAATATCGACTCTATACTGACTCTCCATAACTGAGTCAAACTTATCTTAATACCTAATAAGACAATTGCTAATTGAAGAATATTTTTCTTAATAAACTCTCGACCTTCAACAATATTTGAAGATAAAGAGAATATATTAAAAAAAAATATTCCCAAAATAAGTGATAAAAGACTTAATGGTAATAACTGTAAATTAAAGACATATTCTAGGGGTTGCTTTAAAAATATTGCTAGTAGATAAATAAAAGTTATGAAAAATACACCTATAAGATTTTTATTTAACATATTGATTAATTAATAAAAAGTGAGTTAAAGATTTTATTATGTAATAACTTAATTTCTAATTTACTCTCTTGCACCACTTCTATGTTGTTGAATTCGGTGTCCAAAAGATTGAGAAACTCTATCAAAAATAATTGCCAAAGCAACTATCGCTAAACCATTAAATAGACCCATTGCAAAATATTGATTTGTAATAGCTTTTAAAACTGGTTGACCTAGACCTTTGACACCAATCATAGATGCAATAACAACCATCGCTAGTGCCATCATAATAGTTTGGTTTATTCCAGCAAAAATTGTTGGAAGGGCCAAAGGTAGCTGAATTTGAAATAATTTTTGTCTAGGATTAGCACCAAAAGCATCTGCCGCTTCTAACACCTCGCTATCAACTTCTCTTATTCCTAAATTAGTAAGTCTGATAATAGGAGGTATTGCATAAATAACCACTGCTAATAAACCAGGTATTTTACCAATACCCAATAACATAACGACAGGAATTAAGTACACAAAGCTTGGCATCGTCTGCATAACGTCTAATATTGGAGTACAGATCCTTTGAGCACGCTCTGATTTTGCCATCAGCACGCCAACCGGAATACCAATCCCAATAGATAGTAGGGTGCAAACACCAATAATACTCACAGTTGACATGGTGTCTTCCCACATTCCAAAAATTCCAATTAAAAGAAAAGCAAATAAAGAACCTACAGTTACTGATATTTTTCTGCTACCAAAATAAATTATAGCTAAAAAACAAATTAGAACTAAAGGCCAAGGTGAATTTTGTAATAATTTTTCAAACCAGACTAAAAAATATAGCACTGGATCAAAAACTGCCTCAATAGTATCACCATATTCTCTTGAAAAAGCCCTGTAAGATGTGTCAAAACCCTTTTTTATAAAACGAAGAGTTTCTCGACTTAATTCAGGAAATTCTGATAAAAATAACTTTTCCATAAAATTTTAGCAGTAAAATTAAGAAGTGGGCAAAAGCCCACTTCTTTAAATAAAAATAATTATTACAGTGCGTTTAGAACGTCTAATTGAGCATCAAAAGGTATCCAGCTTTTCCACTCACCGTAGTTTTGTAGAAAATAGATTGCAGTATCCTCACCAGATGCCTGATTATCATCCTTCCAAGCTAATAGTTCGTTTACAACTGAGTTAGGTAATGCTCTCTTTGAGATATAATCCATTCCTGGTCCAGTTGAATTTTTGAAGTTATCTGTAACGACTGTAAACACAGAAGAAACAACCCATGAATTCTTCTGAGGATCAGCACAACCCTCTTGAGATGTACAAGTATTCCACTCTTCATTATCATGTGCTACTCCAAAATCTAACTTTTTCATTGGATATTTACCTAAAATAGCTGTTGGCGCCCAGTAATAACCAAGCCAACCTTCACCTTTTTCATAAGCCTCAGCGATAGAACCAGCAAGAGCTCCACCTGAACCAGGATCTACAAGGTTAAAACCTTTTCCTTCACCGTCATATGCTTGAAAGAGATTACCAGTACTAATTTGACAGTTCCAACCTGATGGACAAGTATAAAGAGCAGCACCATCACCTTCTGGATGAGGAAATAAATCAGGTCTCGCTAAAGCATCCTCAACTGTGACGATGTCTGGATTTGCATCAGCTAAATATTGAGGAATCCACCATCCTTCTTCACCTGTATCAGATAAAACTTCAGCAGCGTAATGAAGTCTTCCTTCAGCAGTGGCCGCATCTAATGCTATGCGAACAGAATTGATCCATAATTCAGGAGCAATATCTGGCTCGCCTTTTTCCATCATTGATGTAGCAGTAGGCATTGTGTCACCAGGAACAAGCTCAACATCACATCCATAGGCATTTTCTAAAATTAATTTATCAACATGAGCAAACATTTCTGCTGATGCCCAGTTCATTTCAGCAATTGTGATTGTACCACAATCCGCTTTTGCAACTGAATTAAGTCCAAATAAAAGAACAGAACTCAGAAGTATTTTTTTTATGAAGTTCATATACTTCCTCCGATTACATTTTATATAAGATATCAATTTAACATTGTTAGTAAGCATTTACAGTTTTAATTTTTTGATATTTCGATGATATTCGAGCTAAAAGTGGGAAAAAGTTAATAAATCCTACAAATAAGCCAAAATTATAGTGTAATTTAAGATTATTGAGACCAATAAGCATAAAACAATCTTTTGTTGCGTGACAAATGTACCACTTATAATAAATTAAATGAAACAGATGTTTTTCTTAATTATCTTTTAAGTATCTCAGCTAGCCGAGTTGAAGATAAATATCCAACATTCTTATCTTGCTTATCTTTTACTATAATACAATTTGGTTTTTCAGATATTACTTTATCAATAAATCTGTCAATAAAATCATCTTGATTAACTACCATAGCGTTACTGATATCCTGCCCGTTAATTGTAGACATAATATGTTTTGCCTTAATAACTCTAGCTCGGTTAACATCCTCAACAAAATCTTTTACATACTTCGTTTTCGGTTTGAGTAAGATATCAGCCGGGATACCCTCTTGATCCATGATGCCGTCCTTTAAAATTGCGATACGGTCTCCTATTTTTAGAGCCTCATCTAAATCGTGTGTAATAAATACAACAGTTTTATGAAGTTCATCTTGAAGCTCAAGAAGAATATCTTGCATATCTTTTCTTATTAACGGATCCAAGGCGCTAAAAGCCTCATCCATTAATAAAATTTCACCATCGTTAGTAAGAGCTCTAGCGAGACCAACACGTTGTTGCATTCCCCCAGATAAATGTTGAGGGTATTTTTCCTCATATCCTGATAATCCTACACGATCAATCCATTTTCGTGCTCTGGTATTTGCCTCATTTTCATCAATATTTTGGATGTGAAGACCAAACAGAGTATTTTGTAAAACTGTCTTATGTGGTAACAAAGCAAAGCGTTGAAACACCATAGCAGTTTTTTTTCTTCTAAAATTTCTTAAACTTTCATCATTCATTTTTAATACATCATCACCGTCAACGACTACACTGCCATCTGTAGGTTCTATTAATCTGTTTATGTGTCTTATTAAGGTTGATTTGCCTGAGCCTGAAAGGCCCATCACAACTTGAATTGACTTTTCCTTAATATCTAAATTGATATCTTTTAAACCCAGAACATGATTATATTTTTCTAAAAGCTCATCTTTATTGACACCGTCTTTTACTTTCTCTAAAGCAGATTTAGAGTTCTTACCAAAAATTTTGTATAAATTTTTAATTTGAATTTTTATTTCAGACATATTTTAAAAAAGATTTTCAAGAAATTTTATAAATTATATTGATATTTAACCCCTCATCATTTTTCATTAAAACATTTGAAGTATAATCATGCAAATTAATTTTGAATATAAAAAGAATTACTTTTTTGTTACAGCGTATGGCGCAAAAGTATTATCTGTTTTTTTGGATTTAGATCGAATATTTTTTGCAGGAATACCAACCATTATTCCCCCTTTTGGGACATCTTTAGTAACAACAGCATTAGATCCAATTCGTGCACAACTTTTTATAATTATTGGTCCTAATATCTGTGCCCCAGACCCAACAATCACATCGTCCTCAAGAGTAGGATGACGCTTCACACCAACTTGTTCTGATGATTTAACTGCAGGCATGATACCTCCTAATGTGACACCATGATAAATAGTTACATTATCTCCAATTTCAGCAGTTTCTCCGATAACAACCCCCATTCCATGATCAATAAAAAAATTTTTTCCTATTTTAGCAGCAGGATGAATTTCAATACCAGTTAAAAATCTTGATAATTGAGAGATCATTCTTCCTAATAATTTCAAATTTAGTGACCAGATAAAATTTGCTATACGATGGAAGAAAACGGCTTTTACACCAGGGTAGGTTAATATCACTAGTAACAATGAAGTTGCAGCAGGATCTCTAGCCTTTACTGACTCAAAATATTTCATTAAATTTTCAAACATCTATATACAGATAAGACTTATCTTCTTAAGATCAAGCATTTATTGAATAATTATGTAAATCATTGAAATTAATTGTTAAATTAAACTTGGATGTTTATAATTGAAAGACCTAAAGAAATTCACTTAAACAGTTGGAAAGAAATGATTAATGAAAGTGCATCATCAAATTCTTTTCAATTTCAAGAAGTAAACTTTAGTTTATTTTGGTCATGCATATTTCAAGATAATTATTTTGCGTTTGCTGCAAAAAATGAAGATAAATTTATGGGAATTGTTGTAGCTAAAATCAACGAAACTTATTACGAGAAGAATATAGTATTAGACGTTTTGTATGTTTTGCAAGACTTCAGAAAAATTGGTGTTGCGAGAGCATTGATGAACAAAATTGAAGAAATAGCAAAAGAAAAAAATCTTGATCTCATAATCAAAGGTGTGGAAAAAAGTAACTTACTTGCTCAGAAACTTTTTAAAAATTATACTGTTATCAACAGAACAAGGTACTTAAAAAAGCATAATTGATTTTAATAAATAATTATTATATTTAAATATTATGGTAGATCCGAATAAAAATGGCGAAAACTACGATAAGAACAATAGATGGGTTTGGATTATAATTGTTTTAATTACTCTGAGTTCTATCTATGTAATGTCTAAAATATTTATTCAGACACCTTGGCAGTATCTGTAGTAGCTTTCAGTTTCCTTTCAAATTCTCTTAATCTTTTGTAAACACTTGCAAGTTCAATGATTGTTGGCCATGACTTTAACAAGTACTGCATTGAACCCTCAACTCTACCAAAAGCACGAATAATTTGTTGCATAACACCCAAAGTAATAACACCTGCAACGATTGCAGGAGCTAAAAATACATAAGCACTTAAAACATTTGCCTGCAAATAAGCAATTCTTCCTATATTGAAGTAAAGATATCTAATATATGATAGAAAATGAATTTTTCTAACATCATCAAATAATTCTTCTATTGTTTTTGGACGAACAGTTTCATCATCTTCAGCGATAACTAAAACTTTTCTATAAGCTGCTTCCTGTTTTTGTAAATCATACTCTACACCAACAAGTCTTAGAATTATTCCAAGGAGTATTAAAAAAATTGTTCCACCAACTGACCAAATTAATGCACCAACAACTAAACCATACTCCCAATCGCCAAAAAAGAATATTGGAATACCAGCACTAAGCCCTAACAAGATTGGAAGAAATTGAACAATTATCATCACAGACTCAATTAAGCTTGTCCCAAGACCTTCCATAATTCTACCAAACTTAATAGTGTCCTCTTGAACTCTTTGAGCAGCACCTTCAATTGTTCGAGCATAGTTATAAACACTGTGATACCACTCGACCATAGCGGTTCTCCATCTAAATAAGAAATGTGCAGTGAAAAAACTTACCAAAACTGCAATAGCCACATATATGCCTGCAAGTGTTATAAAGGATAGTAAGCCCGCCCAATATTCTTCAATTGTAATTGAATTTGGCTCAGCAAGAGCTTTTTGAATCATGTCATAGAAAGTACCAAACCACTCATTAATCCTGACATCAATTTCTACTTGCACCCAAAGACTACCTAATATAGCAGCTGACCCTGCCCATGCCCATAGAAACCATTTTTTTGAGTTAAAAAATCTAAACATTTTATTTTGCAACAATAATTGAAAAATTAAAGTTTTTGAAGACCTAAAAGTGCTTCAATACGCTTAATTTATTTAAATCCTCCTATACCTATATAATGATCTCATGCCAAGTATTAAGGATATTAAAAAGATTAAGCTTAATGATGAATATATATATTTTGGTCCTGAGTCCATAGTAAGTGAAATAGCAGATAGTATGGATATAAAAAATATAGGGGCTGTTCCTATACTGAATGAACAAAAAATATTACTTGGTGTTGTTTCAGAAAGAGACATAGTCAGAAAATGTGTCAAAGACGGTAGAGATCCAGATTTGGTCACAGCATCAGATATTATGACATCTGAAATTATAACTGTGGACTTAAAAACCTCCTCAGAAATCGCAATAAAAATTATGGGGGAAAATAATATAAGGCACCTACCGGTAGTAGATGATCAAAATAAATTAATAAATTTTATTTCTCATAGAGACCTTATAAGCTCTGTTAGAGATAGCACAAAACTAAATATAATTTTAATTACATTTATATGTATGATTATTCCGATAGTTTTTTTAGTTAAGTCATTTGGCTGGATATGAAAACTAAAGGTATTATTCTTGCTGCTGGTAAGGGTACAAGATTAATGCCTGCAACAATACCTGCCTCAAAACCTTTGTTACCTCTTTATGATAAACCTATGATTTATTACCCACTAGAGACTTTAGTAAGATTAGGAATTAAAGATATATTATTTATTGTTCAAGAGGACGACCTTTCAATATTCAAAAAAACATTTGGAACAGGATCAGTTGTTGGTCTTAATTTTTCATATGAAGTCCAAAAAATTCAAAGGGGTATAGCAGATGCTTACTTTATTGCTGAAAAATTTTTAGACGGCAGCTCATCAGTATTAGCATTAAGTGATAATGTTTTTCTTGGAAAAAATTATTTTGACTATGCAAATTCTGCTCTTCTTAAGATGCAAGAGAACGGCGGAAGTGTATTTGGATTGCCAGTTCCAGATCCAGAAAAATTTGGTGTTATTGAATTAGATAACAATAAAAATATTGTTGGCATTGAAGAAAAACCATCAAAACCTAAAAGTAATTTGATTATTCCTGGTTTATATTTTTTTGACTCCGATGCTTCAAAATTTGCAAAAAAACTCAAACCATCAAACAGAGGCGAATTAGAAATAACTGATTTAATAAAAATATATTTATCTGAAAAAAAACTTGCTTTAGAAATTTTAGATGACTCAATTGTTTGGCATGATACTGGTAATGCAAAGGCTCTTCTAGAAGCAGCACAAAAAGTAAAATTATATGAACAAAATAACGATGTTAAAATTGGCTCTTATGAAATAGCTTCGTACGAACAAGGCTTTATAAACAAAAGTAATTTGAATGATATAGCAGAAAAATTAATCAAGTCTGATTATGGACAATATATCAAAGAATATCTAACTCGAAATTAATCTTAATTCCATTTAGCAGATTCATTATTTAAAAATGTTATAACTTTTTGTTTAAACTGAATTTTTTCATCTTCGTCTATAATCATTTTATCTAGGTCGGTCTCTAAACTAGAAAGAATTTTATTTTTAGAATTCCATTTAGATTTGTCATCATCATTAAAACGCTCTTTTATTTCAAATTCATAATTTCTTTTGTCATTTTCAGGCAGAGTGTGGGGGGCTATTTCATATAAAATTCGCACAGCTATCTCTTTATATCGGTCATCTTTGAATTGTTTTGCAATTTCATATTTCTTATCGTTAGGCGCGATATGAAAATCAATCATTAATTTCTTATCTTGATGTGATGGGAAACTCTCAAATATTCTATCTTCAACATTAAATGGCTCAGGCCATTCTTTTTGATTTGAAAGATGAAGTTTAATAAGACGAGAGCAAAACTCCTCATTTTTTTTAATAAAATTTGCTCTTTTTCTTAGTTCATCTACTCCTATTTCTGCATATTTATTATCTTTGAATGAATAACTTTCATTTAAAAGTGTTTTCGACTTTGACCCATCAAAAACTTCACAAATTCTTTTAGCCCCATCATTCATTTTCTTAATTAAATCTTTATCTCCTAATTCTATAATTTTAACAGGATCAAAAAGCAAATTATAAACTAAATAGTGATGATTTCTTGATGGAATGCCTCCAATTAAAGTTTGAGCTTTGATTGTGGGTCTTCTTCCCCAAAAGGTCGTGTTTGTAAAAACTAAATTATCTAGCATGAATCTCTTGGGAGTGTCTCTATGTCGAAATTCATATGCAGAGTTCCAAATCTTTGGACACCTTATATTTAATATCTTATTAAGCTCCAATGTGATTAAGCTATCAAAAACAGCATCATGAGGACCTGCATCATAGTTTATTGAAATATTATTTAGTTTTGAAATTTCATCTAATTTAAGTATTGGATACCCTTGATCGTCAGTATTAAATTTAATATGTTCAGGGCTATAAACTGAAACTAATCTTAATATATCAAAAATATCCATACGCACATTATTGTTAGTCACAGTCATATAAATTTCAGGTAATAAGTTTTGATAAAGTGCCTGTCGTAAAAAGGGTTCATCAAAATTTATATTATTGAAACCTACAAAAATGGCTGATGAGGATGACCATTGTTGAAATGTTTCATACAATTGAGCACTAGCTTCATAATAATTAGGGTAATTATTTTGTATTAAACTAGTTGGATCTACCCCGGTTGTTATTAAAGCACCTGGCTCGAACCATTTTCCCTCTCTTAACTTACTATGTATTTCTAATTTGTCTTTAACTTCAAATTTATTATTAGTTAAAACAGCACCAACTTGTGTTATTTGATTAAATTTATCATTACGACCTGTTGTTTCGAGATCCCAGAAAATATAATGATCACTCATATTAAAAAATTATATCAATTAAATATTATAATAAAGTTTAAGTTTAATTTGTTATTTTTAGAGACTATATATAAAACTAGCCCCGGAGGAATAAGTAAGGATAGGAATAAGGATGGAGCTAGTTTTGATTGGTGATTTATACTAATTTTTTTTCTAAAGTCAAATTGCAGATAATAGAACTTAGCTGTGCAAATTTTGCACAGCTAAATGTATTGAATTTATTGATTTTTAAATAATTTTTTAATTTTCTTGTAATAAATTAGTGAACATTTGGCATCACAAAAAAATACTTTTTTTGGGATATCATAAAACTTAGGATCAGCCCAATATAAAGGCTCCACAATCTTTTTTCTACATACTTCACAACTATGATTCATTGAATTATCCTAAAAATTTAACTCTACTATTCTACTTTCTTCTATCGGCTCAGGGTCAAAGTATGGAACTGATCCATAAAGTCTGTTATCTAAACCCAATATTTCATCATAATATCTCATCATAATCTTATTAGGGCTAGCGTGTGGTGCAATTTCTTTTAAGTTTTCAATTATAAGCTCAATATTTTCAGGAGAGTATTTTGCCGCTATGCCTAAACTTGTTGCAGTAGATCGACTTATACCCATATGACAATGGACTAAAATAGGTTTAGTTTTATCCCAATCATCTGTGAAATCTAATAATTCTTGAGTATGATGTTTCTCAGGTAATATAAATCCCTCTCTTGGCTCAGAAATATCATCAATTAACATTTTCAAATGTCTATTTTTATCCATACCTGATGGGGTTTCAGGCTCAAAATTTTTATTAATGATGGTAAGCATTTTATCTGGACTGAATTTATCAACACACTCTTGGATATCTGCTAATCCACAAATAATTATTTTTTTTTGCATAAGAACCTCAATTAATATATAGCTTAAATAATCGTTAAGAAAGAATATTTATTTTTATGGTATCTCAATTAGATAGTCTTAAAAAATTTTCATCAGTTGTTGCAGACACGGGAGATATTGACAGTATTCAAAAATTTAACCCAGATGACTGTACTACCAATCCATCGTTAATATTTAAAGCTGTTCAATCAAACAAATACAAAAAACTAGTTGATGAAGTAATAAGTAATTCAAAAAGTAGAAAATTTTCTCAAATTGATGATCAAGTTAATTATATAGCTGATCAACTAACTATTGCTTTTGGGATAGAATTAACAAAAATCGTGCCAGGATATGTTTCTACCGAGGTCGACTCTGATTTATCATTTAATACTGAAGCTACTGTTGAAAAGGCAAAGCAAATAATCAATAGTTATGAGCAATCAGGCGTCCCCAAGAATAGAATATTAATTAAAATTGCAGGCACATGGGAAGGAATACAAGCAGTAAAAAAATTAGAGGCAGAGGGAATATCTTGTAATTGCACACTCATTTTTTCTTTAACACAAGCAATAGCTTGTGCTGAAGCAGGAGCATTTTTAATTTCACCATTTGTGGGAAGGATACTTGACTGGTTTAAATCAAATACACAAAAAGATTATGACTCATCAAATGATCCAGGTGTTGAGAGTGTTGAGAAGATTTTTAATTATTTTAAAAAATTTAATTATAATACTATTGTTATGGCAGCATCGTTTAGAAATAAGGATGAAATAATTAATTTAGCTGGATGTGATAAATTAACTATCAGCCCAACTCTTTTAGAGGAGTTAATCCAAAACAATGATGAAATTAAACTTAAATTATCAAAAGAAAACTCATCTTCATTAGATATTGAGAGAATTAATGTGAATGAGAGCTCATTTCGTTGGCATTTAAATGAAAATCAGATGGCATCTTTTAAACTAGCTGAGGGTATTAGATTATTCAATAAGGATTTATTGAAGTTAAAAGAATTGATTAGAGAGCAATTATAATTATTGCACAAATCACTTCAAAATTATAAATAGTTAATATGGAAAATAAAAATATATCAATTTTAAGTCAGTACGCCCAAGGTAATTTATCTAAGATAGTATTTTCTCTTTTGGGAATTATTCTCTTATCAGTTTCTAGTAAAATTAGTATTCCTTTCTATCCTGTGCCGATGACATTACAAACCTTTGTTGTATATTTTATTGCTGCCTCAATGGGTATGGTTGGGTTTTATGCAACTGTTTCATACGTTATTCTTGGACTTATTGGCCTTCCCATCTTTGCTGCTGGTGGGGGTTTTGGTTATGTCATGTCTCCAACATTTGGATTTCTTTATGGAATGATTTTAGCTTCATTTGTAATTGCATATTTTTCAAAAAACCTTTTCAATAAAAATTTAATAAAAATTATTTTATCTATTTTTATAGGAGCGTTAATTATTTTTGTTTGTGGTATCACCCATTTATCAAGCTTCATAGGACTAGAGAAATCTATTAACGCAGGCTTATACCCATTTATTTACAGTGAACTTTTAAAGATAGCACTTGCTATTTCTTTAACGCATTTGCTAATTAAAAAAAATTAATCTGGTATAAAGTTTAAAGCTATACCGTTATTACAGTATCTTAAACCTGTGGGTTCTGGACCATCTTTGAAGACGTGTCCGTGATGTCCGCCACATTTAGCACAGTGATATTCTTTTCGTGGAAACACCAATTTAAAATCTGTTTTAAAACCCAAAGCATTAGGAAGATAATCAAAAAATGAAGGCCAGCCAGTTCCACTATCATATTTCATATCTGAAGAAAATAGTGGTAATTTACATCCTGCACAATGGTAGGTACCTCTCCTTTTTTCATTGTTAAGCACGCTAAACCCGGGTCGTTCAGTTCCGTGCTGTCTCAAAATGTAATACTCCTCTTCTGATAATCTCATTTTCCATTCCTCATCTGAAAGAATTAATTTTTCCATCGCAACTAAAGGTTTATATCCAACAAAGAGTCCCCCAATAAATACTGATATAAATCTTCTTCTGTTTAAAACAACCATAAAATATCAGGGATAAATTATAATAATTGAAAATACTACTTCTTTTTAGCTCTTCTTTTAGCTCTTCTTTTTCGTGAACCGATTTTTCTTCTACCTCTGTGTTTTTTAGGATAACCCATGACGGCGTATAATAGATATTTAACCTGAAAAATAAACATATTTTTTTGTTATGATTCATATATTTTAAGCAAATGAGAACAATTCTATTAGTTTTAGTTGCTGGATTAATACTTTCAGTTGGAAATGGATTTAGAATGTCTCTAGGGATATATGTCCCAGATCTTTTAAGCTCCACAGTTTTTAGTGCTTCAATTATAGGTCTAACATATGGTCTTTTTAATTTACTTTGGGGTGCTATGTCACCCATTGCAGGTGCATTTGCTGAACAAAAGGGTTATGTAAAAACTCTTTGTTTTGGTTTCTTTGGTGTCTCTCTTAGTTTCTATGTTGCTTCTTCAGCAATACACCCATTACATTTTTTATTTGGTATTGGCATAATTGGAGGTATTTCAGCTGGTGTTATTTCTGTACCAGTTATAATTGGAGGAGTCTCAAAATATTTTGAGGATGATAAAACACAAAGCACAGTTACAGGAATACTTATGTCTCTTGCTGCAACAGGGATGTTTATATTCACACCTATTAACCAATTTTTAGTCACAACCTTTAAATGGAGCTTTTCTTTTCAAATTACATCTATGTTTTTTTTGTTCATAATTCCTCTTTCACTTATATTTCTTTTACCTAAGCCTCAAAAAAAAGATAAGAAAGAATTTACAAAAAGAAAAATATCAGATGTCATAAAAAAAGCCTTTAAAGATAAAAGTTATAACTATCTTATTTTAGGATTTTTTGTTTGTGGCTTACATGTTGCTTTAATTTCAAACTATCTTCCAGTTTTTGCAAAAATTAAAGGTTTAGAAACTACAATAGCTGCAACAGGACTTACTTTAATTGGATTATTTAATATGATTGGTACTTTAATTTCAGGAAAGGTTTCAGGTATTATTAAAAAAAAATATATATTATCGTTTATTTATTTTGTAAGGAGCATAGTAATTTTTTTATTATTAATTTTGCCTACTAACAATTTCACAATTATAGCCTTCAGTTGTTGTATTGGTCTTTTATGGTTATCAACTGTCCCACCGACTTCAGGAATTGTTTCAAATAGATTTGGCACAAGATACCTTTCGACCTTATTTGGGATTGTAATGGTTTCCCATCAAGCAGGAGCATTTCTTGGCTCTTTTATTGGTGGTTTAGTTATAGATATTTATGGTTCACTCGATATAGCCTGGATTATGGCGATAGTAATTTCTCTTTTTTCTGCAATCATCCATTTTCCAATTATAGAAAAAGAAAAATCCGAAGAAGTTTTTGCCTAATTTAAAAATTAATCCTTTTCTTATACTGATTATAGGCGCAGTAAGTATTTCTTTTTCTCCTATATTTGTTCGACTTTCAGAGGTTGATCCAATAATGACAGCTTTTTTTAGAATATTTGTGAGCCTTCCCTTTTTTTTAATGTTTGGGTCATTGAAAATTATTGAAAAAGTAAACTTTCCTGTTTTAAAAAATAAATTTTTAATTATTTTTATTTCAGGTGTATTTTTTTCATTAGATTTAATTTGTTGGCATTTGTCTATCAAACTTACCACAGTTTCTAAGGCAACATTTTTATCTAATTTAGCTCCAATTGTTGTAATTTTATTTTCTTTAATATTTCTTAAAGAAAAATTTTCTAAGTTTTTTTTTATTGCCATATTTATTTCGATGAGTGGCATGACCTTGTTATTAGGTGAGAGTTTTCAATTTTATAAATCCCAATTTTTGGGAGATCTTTTAGGTGTTCTAACTGCAATTTGGTATGGTTGTTATATTCTTACTATCAGCCAATTAAGAAAAAATTTAAATTCAAGTACGATTATGTTTTCTTCAGGATGTGTAAGTGCAATTATTTTACTTTTAGTCGCTATATTTTTTGAACAAAGTTTAGTGCCAAAGTCTTTTTATGCAATAGCAATACTATTTTTATTAGGTTTTGTATGCCAATTTATTGGACAATCTTTTATAGCTTACTCTCTAGCATTTTTATCTGCTTCCTTATCATCTTTGAGTCTTTTAATACAACCTATTGCTGCAACCTTATTGGCCTACCTTTTTTTCCAAGAAAAATTAACATTGATCCAGTTTTTTGGAAGTACATTAATCCTGATTGGGATTTATATTGCTAAAACAAAATATGAAAATTGAACAAATAAAAGTTGTAGCAGGCTTAATACTTCAAAATAATAAACTTTTAATATGTCAAAGACCAAATTTTAAGGATCATCCGTTAAAATGGGAATTTCCTGGAGGTAAAATCAAAAATGATGAGACTAATGAGGAGGCCTTAATTAGAGAAATAAATGAAGAGTTATCGATTAACATAATAAATTATGAGGAACTTATCAGTTATAATTTCAATTATAAAGACTTGAATAAAAAGGTATTTATATATTTTTATATAGTCAATAATTTTAGTGGTAAGGTTTTAAATAATTTTCATAAAGAACTAAAATGGATTGAAATAAAGGATATTCGCGAATATGATTTTTTAGAAGGAGACCTTAAAATAATTGACCATATAAGTAGTAATGACTTTAAATATTAAAGATAAACCAAAAGATGGATTTGAAAGAGTTATTTATGCTGAGGAGGATAAATTAAATTTTTACTCAGTAATTGCTATACATAATACTAAAAGAGGCCCTGCCTTGGGTGGATGTAGATATTTCAATTATCAGGATTTGCATAAGCAAGAGGAAGATGTTTTAAAATTAGCTGAAGCAATGACATATAAGAATTCTTTGGCTGAACTTCCCTTTGGTGGTGGGAAAGCTACTATTCATTCTAAAATAAATAAAAAAGATGCATATAGTTTATTTGGAGAAGTTTTAAACAAACTAAATGGTACTTATATAACAGCTGGAGATATGGGAACGGTCGATGATGACTTAAGAGGATTTAGAGAATACTCAGATCATGTTTGTAACCCTATAGGTTCTGACTCCGGATTAGGTACCGCATTAGGTGTTTATTACTCAATGTTAGGATGTGTCGAATTTAAATTCGGACAAGACTCATTATTAAATAAAAATATATTTATCAAAGGATATGGTAAGACTGGATCTAGAATTGCTTCTTTGTGTAAAAAAAACGGTGCAAATATTGAAATTTCAGACTTAGATCATAAAAAAGATTTGATTGAGAGAGATGGTTATAAATTTTGTAGTCAACTCCAAGATACATCCTTTGAAAAAATTGATATTTACTCTCCTTGTGCAGGAGGAGGTGATTTGAATACGGAGTTTTTAAATTTTGCAAATAATAAAATATTAATGATTACTGGATCTGCAAATAATCAACTTGATAATTTTGATATAGAAAAAGAATTATATAACAAAGGTATATTATATTGTCCTGATTATTGTGCCAACGCTGGTGGCGTAATTATATTAGGTTCAAGAATTAGTATTAAAGATGATCTCGAACCAGATGATAAAATTGTAGATGACCTTCTAAAAAAAATAAAATCACGTACAAAATTTATCTTAGAAAAATCCCAAAAAGATATGATTTTAGCGTCCAATATTGCAAGTGAAATGGCTTTAGATGGATTAAAATAAAATGAATTTCTTTCAAGCTTATATTCACCCTCAACAAAAGGAGAGGTTACTATTTTTAGGATACTGGATTGGGTCACTAATTATTTGGTCCTTTGTAATGAATGTAAGTTTAGTAATTGTTATCGTATTTTCTATAATTGGAAATTACGTAGTAGTAAGACCATTAGCGAAATTATTCTTCTTACTTAAAAAAATTGTAAATAAGAAGTTTTTCAATAACTTTGACATATTTGAAGCTTATTATGCAGGTTTTGAACTTGGAAGAATAACAAGAATTTTCTTAAAATTATCTTTTTTTATAATTACCATGATTATTTCAAAAATTTTTATGGAAGCTTATTTAACTTTTATAAATTAAATTCAACGTAACAAACAATAACTCTAGATATAAAAGTTATTAAACATAAAATCCCAAAAATAATAGATATTAAAATAAAAAAATTTGGAAATAAGAGACACAAAACCATGAAAATTATTGTTTCTGTACCTTCAACTAATCCTGAAGTGTAATGAAAGCTTTTTGGTAATCCTTCAACAGCATCATTTGTCTTTGATATTTTATCTAATTGAGTTTGAACTGCAGCTTTTGCAAGAAATGTTGTACCCGTACCTATGTACAAAAAAAGTAAAATCATTGATAAACTTGTATAACTACTATCACTGAAACCAAATGCTAAAACAAATCCGGAATAAATTGTGAAGTCACTGACAATATCTAAATACCCACCTAAAGGAGTGGGGGTTGTAAGTCTTGCCATTGTCCCATCTAAGCCATCACAAAACCTATTTAAAAGTAAGAGCGCTAGTGCAGCAAAATAGAACTGAAAAAAAATTAAAATACACATAAAAAAACCTAATATGAAACCTAATATTGTCATTTGATTAGGTTTTAAAAATTTTAAAAAAAGTTTAGCTATTATTATTAATGGCTTTTGGGTAAAATTTTGAATTTGGCGATCAAACATCTGTGTTATTGTCTGTTTAGTATAATGTTACAATAATTTCATGGTTCAAGATATTCCTCTAACAATAGCTTTTTTAGCTGGTATTCTCAGTTTTCTCTCGCCTTGTGTTCTGCCCATAGTTCCAGGATTTATATCATATATTGTTGGCAAATCTTTTGCAGATTTACAAAGCTCATCATCAGTGAACACATTAAAGTTATTACCTCATATTCTATTGTTTACTCTAGGTTTTTCTTTTGTCTTTATAATAATGGGTGCTTCTATTGATTTTTTGAGTGACATATTTTTTGATTTTAAAAGGCAACTAAATTTTATATCTGGAATATTAATAGTTATTTTGGGACTATATTTTATTGGAATAATTAAAATTCCTTTTTTAGATTTTGAGCGTAAGTTCCATTTACAAGGTTTTCAAAATAATCATTTTTTTCCTTTTATAATCGGAGTTGCTTTTGCTTTTGGTTGGAGTCCATGCATTGGACCAATTTTAGGATCAGTATTAGCTGTTGCCATAAAGGATAGTGTTAACGGAATTATATTGTTGTCTTTTTATTCAATTGGTTTAGCAGTTCCTTTTATATTCGTTGGATTAATGATGAGTAAAATATTGATCATGACTAGTTTTTTAAATAAATATATTCGTTATTTTCAATTTATAACTGGCATTATTTTACTTGTAACAGGCATTTTAATCTTTAATGGATCTATTCAATCTTTAGGATTTCAATTAAATTCAATTTTACCATCGCTAGAAATGTTACTTATCTAGTGAAATTATCAAAAAAAATATCAATTTTATTTTTAGTAATATTTTTCGCAGTTTTATGGATTACATATTTTTTAAATAAAGACTTTTTTCAACTTGAAACTTTTTTCTCTAATTTGGACTTTATTCAAAACTTCATATATCAGAACTACTTATTATCAATATTTACATTTTTAACTTTATATAGCTTTTTAGTTTTATGTAATTTTCCATTTGCTTCCTTATTATCAATGATAAATGGTTTTTTATTTGGAACATGGATTGGTGGAGCTATATCTTTAATTGGTGGCACACTTGGTGCTTTTGGAATTTTTATAATAGCAAAAATTTTTTTCTCAGACTTTATTAAAAAAAAATTTTTAAATAAATACTCTTATATAGAAAATTATTTCAAAAAAAATGATTTAGAGTTAATGATATTAATTCGTATTGTTCCTGGAACCCCTTTTTTCATACAAAACCTCATTTTAGCAGGTCTTGGCGCAAAAAATAAAAAGTTTTTTTATACTACTTTGTTTGGGCTAGCCCCATGGTCATTTATCTTTGGCAGTATTGGTCAAGGGTTAGAAGAAATATTTATAAACAAAACAGACTTAAGTATCTCCATTGTAGCTCAACCAGAATACTTAATTCCAATTGGAATTATTGCTTTATTAATACTTGCTATTATTTTGTTTAAAAAAAAATTAAAGGTCTGACTTAACATTTCTTATTGATTGAAATAAAAATAAGTAACAAATTAAATAAATAATTACGTACATAACAAATTTAAAGAAATTATCGTTTAAATTATAATTAATTGAAAAATATGTTAACAAAAAAGGAATAATGCAAAATGGTAACATCATTAAACTTGCCATATTATTTCTAGTTCTAAGATTTCCACGAAGTTTTTTAAACATCAGGTGATGTAAATGATTTACATCAGGTCTAAAGGGTGAGTATTTTATAAGAATTTTTCTTAATATTGAAAATAACATCTCAGTAATTGGATAAGATAATATTACCAAGGCTAATAATGTAGGTAATTGGCTATGTCTTTGAAAAAGATAGATAATCAATGCCCCAGAGAAAAGTGCATAAATATAAGATCCACTATCTCCCAAAAAAATCTTTCCAAAAGGAAAATTTAAAAGAAAAACAACAATAGCGAAAACAATTATTAACGCAGATAAATTTACAATAAAAATATCGTTATAAAAGTATGCTACGTACAGCACACTCGAAATTATAGATATAAAATTAAATGAACATAAACCATTTAGTCCATCTATAAAATTAAAACCATTCATTAAAAGCATTAAGCTTAAAATAAATAATAAAATTGTAATTACTTCATTATCTTTTATTGATTGAAGTAATGAAATATTTATATCAGGAAGATCAGAAAAAAATATAAACACAAAAGATCCTATAAATAAAATTATTAATCTAAAATAAGGGCTTAATGATTGTTTTAGATCTTCATAAAAAGAAAATACAAATACTATTATGCTACCGAATACTAATGGTAAAATTAATGATAAATAATTTATTTTAATTATTATCAGAGTAACTAAAAAGGATGATAGGAACAAAAGCCCTCCGACTCTTGGTATTTCTCCTTCATGAATTTTTTGTTTTGCTAAATAATTTGATTTAACGCCTTTGCTGCTTAAAAATTTTACAAAAAGATATGTTGTTATTTGAACAACAGAAGAAATAAGAAAAGCAAATACTATTTCATTATAATCTATCATTTTAAAATTTTAAATTTGAATAAATAATGTTTATTCATTTACATATATAGCCTTTTCTAATTTATCTATAAATCTACCAATTAAAATAGGTTTAATATCAGTTTTATTTGAAAAATAATTTTCAAATTTTTTTTGATTTTGTTCGTTAATTGTAATCAACATTGGCCCATTAGTTTGTGGATCAAAGAGAATATTTTTAAGAGGGTGGTTCTCTGATATCTGAATGTATTCTCTGGAGGACCTTTGGTTATTTTTAAAACCAGTACTTTGAAATTTTTTTAATAATTCGATGTTTAAATTTATAAGAATATCAGAACTTAATATTAACTCTGAAGACAAATTAGATGATAAACATATGTCAATTAGGTGAGATGATAATCCAAAGCCACTTATGTCAGTCATAGTTTGAGAGCCAGAATTTCTTGCAGATTTAACAGTAAAATGACTCCCCTTTTTAAGATTATTTAATATTTTTTCAAAATCACTACCAGAGAGCAATTTAGAATTATTATAATAAGCGGCCAGCAAATAACCGGTTCCAAGCGGTTTAGATAAATAGATTAGATCACCTACTTTAGCAGAATTTTTTGAAACATTACTCTCTATTTCACCATTTAAAGTAAGTGTTATACCTGGCTCTTGAGACTGATAGCTATGACCAGATGAAATTACACAATGATTCTTATCTGCTTCAAATTTAATTCCTTCCATAAAATATTCTAAGTAAAACTTTTCAACAGAATTTTCAGAGAAGGGCATACCTAATGAAACACTAAGTGACTTCACCTCTCCACCAGCCGCCAAAATATCATTTTGAGAGTGTAAATAACTAATCTTACCAAAATCGAAAGGATTAAGAGATGAAAAAAGTTTTATGTGATCTATGGTTTGTAATATTTGAAGTGATTTGTTGTTAACTATTGAGGAGTCTTTTAAATAAATGTTGTCTGAGGTTTTTTTTAAGTAATTAATTAATGTATTTTTTGAAACTTTAGAGCCACAACCTTGACAATACATCTTAGTATTTTTGAAATTTTCTAATTCAAAACTTCTTTTATTCATTTGTAGATTATTAGTAAATCTAAAATTATTAATGAAATTCTTATCAATCCAAACTTTGAGTTTCCAGCACCATCGGTTATGGAAAGATAAGAAAAAATAGTTCAAAAGAGCATAATTTTTATATGTTCCAATTAAATAAAGCCAGTTTTTCTGTGGTTTAAATTTAATAAGATTTTTGCCAATTAATTTTAAAAAAATATTTTCTTTTAATATTTCTCCTTGACGAACTGCCATTACTCCTGATTTTGGTTTAGGTTTATTCTCTAAGCTGCATGCATCCCCTGTAACAAAAATATTTTTATTATTAATTGATAAAAGATTGTTATTTACCCTAATAAATCCCTTTTCGTTCTTACTAAGATTACTTTCTAACAACCAAGACTCAATACTAGCACCTGTAGAAACTAAAGTTAAATCACAATCTATCTTGTCACCACTATTTAAAGTTAAATATTTTTCTGATATTGAAATAACTTCTCCTGTATGTTCTTTAATATTTAAATTTTTAGCTATTTTTTTTAGATCATTTTTTGTTTTTTTATTTAAATTTTTTTCTTTTAATATTTTCTTTCCTAAAATTGTAATCTCTAAGTGACTCTCATATCTCCTTTTTAGACTAAAAGCTAATTCATAAGAGGCAACCCCACCTCCAATTATAGTAATTTTTTTTTCTTTATTTCTTATAATTTGATCAATTTGATTTAGATTTTTTATTAATGAACTAATAGGTTTTACAAAGAAACATTTAGATGAATTTTTTATGTGTATTTTTTTTGCATCAGAAATTGAACCAGTATTAATTGAAAGTAAATCATAATTAACTGGCGGGGAGTTTTGTAGTTGCAACTCTTGATGATTAGTGTCTAATTTAATCACTTTATCTTTGATAAATGTCGCACCTGCATTAAAGCATAACCTCTGAAGATCAATGCTTATTTCTTCTTTACTAAAATCTTCATGAATGTATCCAGGAGTCATACCTGAATAAGTAGCCTCAAAATACTCGCTAATTAAAATTGTATGAAGCCCCTTAATATTATTCATACATAGCTTTTTTAGGACTTGAACATTTGCGTGTCCTCCACCTATTAATACCAATTGCTTAATAAAATTGTTTTCAATCAATTAGAACGACCAACTTCTAAAAAAATTGTTCATAAACAATAATGCAACTAAAACACTAATATTCTGATGATTTTGCATATAGGGATAATTATTATAATACTAAGAAATTTCAATATTTTTCATTAGTTTTAAGTTTTTAGGCTTGAAATTAGAATTAAATTTACCATTTACTATTATGTGTTAGCACTCTATAAAAGTGAGTGCTAAAAACTTAAATCTAGATACAGAGGTAAAAAAATGAATTTAAAACCCTTACACGATAGAGTCTTGGTAGAAAGAGTTGAACAAGAAGATCGTACAAAAGGTGGTATCATTATTCCTGATACTGCTCAAGAAAAGCCTATGGAAGGAAAAGTTATATCTGTAGGAGGTGGTGCTAGAAACGAAAACGGACAGGTGGTTGCTTTGGATGTAAAAAAAGGTGATAGAATTTTGTTCGGTAAATGGTCTGGTACTGAAGTTAAAATTGATGGTAAAGAGCTTCTTATTATGAAGGAGTCAGACATCATGGGAATCATTGAGAAGTAATTGAAAGGTAAAATATAAATGTCAGCAAAATTAATTCAATTTGGTACAGATGCTAGAGCTAAAATGCTTAAAGGCATAAATATTCTTGCAGATGCAGTCAAAGTAACATTAGGGCCTAAAGGTAGAAACGTTGTAATTGATAAATCTTTTGGTTCACCTAGAACAACAAAAGACGGTGTTACAGTTGCAAAGGAAATCGAACTAGCCGATAAATTTGAAAATATGGGCGCACAAATGATTAAAGAAGTAGCAAACAAAACAAACGACTCTGCTGGTGATGGTACAACAACTTCAACAGTGTTGTGTCAAGCGTTAGCTACTGAAGGTATGAAAGCAGTAGCTGCAGGTTTAAACCCAATGGATTTAAAGAGAGGGATGGATGCTGCAACCGATGCCATAATTACAGAGCTTCAAAAAAATTCTAAAATTGTAAAATCAGATAAAGAGGTTCAGCAGGTTGGCACAATTGCCTCAAATGGTGATGGTGAAGTTGGTGGGATGATTTCTGAGGCAATGCAAAAAGTTGGAAAAGAAGGTGTCATCACAGTAGAAGAAGCAAAAAGCTTAGATACTGAGTTAGACGTCGTTGAAGGTATGATGTTTGATAGAGGTTATCTAAGTCCATATTTTGTTACCAATGCAGATAAAATGAAGGCAGAAATGGAAGATTGCTTAATTCTTTTACATGAAAAAAAATTAGCCAGTCTTCAACCTATGCTGCCTTTACTTGAGTCAGTTGTTCAGTCCACTAAGCCATTGCTTATTATATCCGAGGACGTAGAAGGAGAGGCTCTTGCAACTTTAGTAGTTAACAAACTCAGAGGTGGTCTAAAGATTGCTGCTGTAAAGGCTCCTGGTTTTGGTGATAGAAGAAAAGCAATGCTTGAGGACATAGCTATATTAACTGGTGGCCAAGTCATAAGTGAGGACCTTGGTATAAAATTAGAGTCAGTTACTATGGATATGCTTGGTAAAGCAAAAAGAGTTGTTGTGGATAAAGAAAATTCAACAATAGTTGGTGGAGCAGGTAAGAAAAAAGATATTGAAGCTAGATGTGATCAAATCAGAAAACAAATAGATGAAACAACTTCTGATTACGACAAAGAAAAGCTTCAGGAAAGACTAGCAAAGCTTGCAGGTGGAGTAGCGGTCATTAAAGTGGGAGGCGCATCTGAGGTAGAAGTTAAGGAAAAAAAGGACCGAGTAGAAGATGCAATGCATGCCACTAGAGCTGCTGTTGAGGAAGGCATCCTTCCTGGCGGTGGAACAGCCCTTCTTTATGCTACGAGTGTTTTAAAAAACCTTAAAGTGGATAATGATGATCAAAGATACGGTGTTGATATTGTAAGAAAAGCTCTTTCAGCTCCTTTAAAGCAAATTGCACAGAACTCTGGATTTGATGGTGCAGTAATTGCTGGAAAAATTTTAGAAAGCAAAGACAATTCACATGGTTTTGATGCACAAACTGGTAAATTCTGCGACCTTGTAAAAGCCGGTATCGTTGATCCTACTAAAGTAGTCAGAACTGCTTTAATTGATGCTGTTTCTGTTGCTGCATTATTGACTACCACAGAAGCGATGATAACAGATAAACCTGAAGAAAAGTCATCTGCCCCTGCAATGCCTGATATGGGTGGAATGGGTGGAATGGGTGGCGGAATGCCAGGTATGATGTAACCAATATTTCATTAATTGATAAAAAGCCGCTTTATGCGGCTTTTTTTTTAATCTAGTATAATATTTGCTTATGGATTTTATTGAAAATTTTTACTCTCAAATCACCAGAGTTTTCATAGATGGAGTATTCGGTATAAGCTTAGGTGATCTAACAATTATTTTTGTATCCCTTCTCATAGCTTTACTCATAAGAAGTATAGTTGCAAAAGTTTTAGTAAATAAAGTAAAAAAAATTGTATCTAAAACTGGTAATATAATTGACGACAAGTTATTTGAAGCACTAGTTCCTCCTTTTAGACTTTTACCGATTGTAATAGCCTTTCTAGCCATAACATTATATTTTGATATAGAGTCAACACTTGGTTTATATTTTCAAAAAATAAATAACACACTTGCAACAATATTTGTTTTCTGGTTAATTCATCAAGCGCTAATACCTTTTTCAAACTTATTTAATAAATTAGAAAATATTTTATCAAAGGGTTTGGTACTATGGATTTCCAAATCTTTAAAATACTTAATAATATTTCTAGGTATTGTTGCAGTTCTTGAGGTTTGGGGTATTAAAATAGGACCTGTAATTGCAGGATTAGGTTTATTTGGAGTAGCAGTAGCGTTAGGAGCACAAGATTTATTTAAAAACTTAATATCTGGTATTATGATACTATTAGAAAAAAGATTTCAAATTGGTGACGTTATAAGTGTACCTGGTCATACTGAGGGTACTGTTGAACACATAGGATTTAGATCAACTTTAATCAGAAAATTTAATAGCACTCCAATAACTATTCCTAATTATATTTTTGCGGAAGCACCTATTTTAAATTATACAAATAGAAATTATAGAAGAATTAATTGGACAATTGGTCTCCAATATAACTCAACATTAGATCAAATTAAAAAACTCACAGAATACATATCATCTTATTTAAAAGATAATGAAAACTTTATAGTCAATAATGAATACAAATCATTTGTAAGAATAGAAAAGTTTAATGATAGTTCTATAGATATAATAGTGATTTGTTTTACTTCAACAAAAGACTGGGAAAAATATCTTGAAATTAAAGAGGATTTAGCGATAAAGATTAAGGATAGTGTCGAAAAAATTGGCTTAGATTTTGCTTTCCCAAGCCAGTCTATATATATTGAAAAGAATTAGTATCTGATTATGTTAAAAAACTATTTTGGCGTAATCTTATATTATCTGCTTCCAAGCCATCTCTCATATAATCTTTTAAATGAAGATGATAAATCAATTATTGATAAAGCAAATTTCAATCATAATAATTATCGTGATGACTATTTTGATCCAAAAAAATACCAGGGTGGGAAATCGTGGTATTCAAATACTAATGAAAAAAAAAGTGACTATAGAGGATATCAAAATATAATTGATGACGTTTTAAAGTCCAATCCAAAAAATATTTTAGAGGTAGGCTTTGGCTCTGGATATTATACAAAGAACTTAATTTATAATAACTCAACAGAATATTATTGTGGTATTGATATTAATCATAATTTTGTGAAATTTATGAAAAATATTTTTCTAAATGAAAAAATCAATCAGAAAATTAATTATAATTTAATTCAAGGAGATATATCCAAAATTAATAAAGACAATAAAAGATTTGATTTAATTATTTTCATATCTTCTTTTCATCATATTTTTCACAGAAAACATGTTTTTGAAATTCTGTATGATATCTCTAGTGAAAACGTCCAAATTCTAATGATAGAACCAAGTAATTACTTTCCAAGAATTGCTAAAGTCATAATTAAGGGTATTACTAAGTATTTTAAAAAAAACTCATGGTCAAATATTAATAATCTATCAACTCATCATTTTATCTCAGTAGGAGAAATAAAATCGTACACTGAAGGCAAATTTAAAATTATAAAAACTAATTTTATAAAGCAAAGTAATTTTGCAATTAAATATTTATTTTTAATAAAAAAAATTAATAAATTTTTTTTCTATAAATTTTTTTCAAGTGAAATAAGTATTTTATTAAAAAAAAATAATTAAAAAATTATAGTTTTATTAAGATTGATGTTTCTGATGTGTTTTTATATCCAGTGTAATTAAATAAATTAGGATACTGAAGATATCTATATTCTTTTCTAAGATTTATTTTATTTATATTTTTAATTCTTGCTTTTGCTAAGTTATTTTTATATGTCCAATCAAAAATTTTAGGAATTTTACCATAATTATAGATCATGTTGGCAGTTGGTATAGGAGGCCATCCATCAGAATGTAATGTAAACACCGAAACGTCATCATCTAGTATGATATACTTTATGTTATTTTCTTTTGAAAAAAGAATTCTATCCAAGTGTGATACGTGATCGTCAAAAATAGCTAAATCAAAATTTCTATTATTAATACGCTCATCGTGTGTTACGTCACTTTCAAAATAAATTGCTTTTTTTGATTTATATTCTCTCAAAGAAAAATTAATGTCGTATGCATATATCTTCGCTTTTTTATTAATGCTTTTCTCAATTAAGTATGTCGAGTAACCTCTAAGTACACCACTTTCAATAATATTTTTAGGAGAAATTAGTTTTATAATAATAAACGTAATTAGTGAGTTGTTATATCCCATACCTTTATTTAAATTTGAAATTGGTTGAATTTTGAAAGTTTTTTCAAATTCTTTAATGTGTTTTAATATTTGACTTTGATTAGTTTTAAAATTAGCAGATTTAAAAAAATTTAATAAATATATTGCTAGTTCTTTGTTCCTCAACTTAATCAAATTTTTAGATAAATAACTCTCTTGTTCTGGTCGAAGATTGGATGGTTTTCTTATTATTTTAATTTTTAGAAAAAAAAGTAATATTCTATTTATGAAATTAAAAAAGCTTTTATTTACAAAATCTTTTTTGTTAACAAAACCCCAATAATTTGAGGATGTTTTAAATTGTTTTTTATCGATAATCATATAAAGATTATTTAGATCTTAATACCTGATCTACCTGTGTAATCTGTCACATTAAAAAGGGGTTTTTTTTTAATTTTTTCAAAATATTCATCTACTGCTTTCTTAGACCCTTGCCAATGACCGTAGTCATCTATAAGTATATTGCCTCTTTGAGATAAAATAGGATACAAAATATTTAGTTCTAATAAGGTAGATTCATACCAGTCTGTATCAAGTCTTAGAACAGATATCTTAGTTGGTAAATTATGTTTATGACTTAATGTTTCCTTTACATCACCTTTTATAAAATTAACTCCATCAATACTTAAATTCATATCTTTAAAATTATTTTTTACATCTTCGAGTGAAGCATAGCACCACTTATTATAATCTTTTTCTTGATTTGAAATATACCTCTCATTTGCTGACATATTATTAGTAAAATCTTTATCAACTTCAGTTGGCTCTGTCATACCAAGGAAGGTATCAAACAAATATAATTGTTTATCAGAGCCTAATTTTTCAAATATTTTTTTTGCAATAATAGCATTACCACCTCTCCATACTCCACATTCAACAAAATCTCCTTCTATTCCCTCTTCAACTACGTATTTACATGCTTTTAGTGTAGCAACCAGTCTTGGAATAGAAGTCATTGAATATTTTGATTCAAAAACATTTCTAATAATTTCAATTTCATCACTACTTAATTCTACATAGTTGTAGTCATTAGAATTATTATTTTTAATAATACTGTAACCAAAATTATTCAATTTTACTTTTAAAAAATTCTTTAAAATATCGATCATTTTTAAAAATTAATATATCTTAAATGATGATAACATATTGAATTAATTATCAAAATAACCATTATTTAGAAATTAAGGATAATTTGATAATTTTATTACAATTATAAAACTTCTCTAAGATAACAGTTAATTTAATTAAGGAAAAACTTGTAGAGTATTTTTCTACTTTAAAATCTTTTAATTAAACATAATATATTATCTTAAGATAAATTAAATAATGACTTTTAATGAAAGATAGATTGAAAAATAAGCTAAATTATAAAAAGGTTTTATTTTTTTTTGCTCATCCTGATGACGAAACACTATCTGCAGGAGGCACAATTAATAAGATGTGCCTTAATAATATTGAAGTAAAAATTGTTATAGCATCTCAAGGATTATTAAGTAGAGATAGTCAAAATATTAAAAATATTGATATGCATATTAGCGACCTCAGAGAGGCTTGCGAAGTATTAGGTGTAAAAAAAAAAAATTTAATCATTGGGAATTTTAAGGACAACTCTTTTGATAATGAACCTTTGCTAAAATTAACGAAGTATTTTAATAAATTATTATTTGATTTTAAGCCTGATGCAGTTTTCACTCATCATAAGTATTGCACAAATATTGATCACAAATATTGTTTTGAAGCTGCATTAATATGTACAAGACCAGTAAACGGGACAATGATAGACCTTTATTCTTGTGAAACTATAAGTAGCACGACTTTTAATAGACCATACAACTTTGATCCAAGTTATTTTAGCGTTTTATCGAAAGAAAATTTAATTGCTAAGAAAGATGCTTTAGATAAATTTAGGTTTGAAAAAAATAAATTCCCACATATGAGATCAAAAAAGTTTATAGAAATAAATGCTCAATTTAGAGGAGCGCAAATTGGAACTGATTATGCAGAAGCATTTTCAGTAATTAATTTATTTAATTAGATAGCTCTTTAAAAATATTAGAATTTGTTTTTGAATTTTTTATTAAATTCTTTTTCTTTTGAATATCTCTTATTATTGAGGGGTTACAAATTAATTTATCTAATGTCTTAGATAGATCATTAATATTTTTTACGCTTATGTGTAAATCTTTAATTTGTGTAAACTTAGAATTTTGTAATTGATTTTCCGCATATAATGTATTTATGCTTATTGTTTGCGAAGTAAGCCTCTCTATGAAAGAATACCCATAGCTACCAATAAAGAAATAACTTTTTTCGTAAAAGCTTTGCATCTTGTTACTATTAAAAATTACTCTGATTTTATTATTTGTTTTAAGAGTTCTTATTTCTTGATTTGTTATTTTCATTTCGGAAGTTAAAATAATATTTATTTTCATTTTTTTATAAAACATACTACCTTTTAATTCATTAATTGTATTTTTGATAATTTTATAATGACTTAATGAAGAATAAAAAATTGTTATCGGTATAGTCTTATTATAATTAAATTTTTTGATTGAAATATTTTTATTATAAGAATTTTTTAGAATTAAATATTTTAACCCCAATAATTTCTTTATACCTTTAAATTTTTTAGGATTTTTTGGACTTATACTTGAATAGTTTAAATAAAAATCACTTTTAAATTTAATTATCCCATAATCATCAATAATACATATTTTATCTGAAAGACTCTTAAGTAATTCAAATTTTTTTTTTGTAATTTTATAGCTATCTAAAAAAATTAAATTAAAGTGACATTTTTCTAAATTTCTAACGATATTTATATATCTATCAATCTTTACGTTTAGAGATAATTTTTTTAAAAAAAAATAACATTTCCAATTATTATTTCTGAAAGTATGTGATAAATTAATACATCTTCCTAAGTGACCCCTTCCACTGTCATTGTCATAATCGGGTATAAAACAAACCTTTTTCACTTACAATCAATCAAAAACTTATGTATATATAATCAACTTCATTAAGTTAAACTAAAATGTTTAATAATAAAACGATATTAATTACTGGTGGCACAGGTTCATTTGGCCAAGCATTTGTAAAAAAAATTCTCAAAGAATATAAATTAAAAAAAATTATTGTTTTTTCCAGAGATGAATTAAAACAGAGCGTCATGCGAAATAAAATCAAATCAGACACGCTTAGATTTTTTATTGGAGATGTAAGAGATCTAGGTAGGCTTAATGAGGCAATGTGGGGTTGTGATTATGTGATTCATGCTGCTGCACTAAAACAGGTTGATGTTGCTGAATATAATCCATCAGAGTGTATCAGAACAAATATTAATGGTGCAGAAAATGTTATAAAAGCCTCAATTGAACAAAAAATTAAAAAAGTTATTGCTTTGTCTACTGATAAAGCGGCAAATCCTATAAATTTATATGGAGCTACAAAATTAGCTAGTGACAAGTTATTTATAGCTGCCAATAATTTTGTTGGTGGCAAAAATATAAGATTTTCAGTTGTAAGATATGGTAATGTTTTTGGATCTAGAGGATCAGTTGTCCCTGTTTTTAAATCTCAAATCGCAAATAAAAATAAATTTTTAACAATTACTAACCCAGATATGTCTCGTTTTATAATTACTTTAGATCAAGGAGTAGCTTTTGTATTAAAATCTTTTAAAAGAATGAAGGGTGGAGAAATTTTTATTCCAAAACTTCCTTCAATAACTGTTAGTGAAATAGCTGAAATCATGTCACCCAATCTTAAAAAGAAAATTATTGGTATTAGGCCAGGTGAAAAAATGCATGAAATAATGTGTCCTTCAGACGATAGTTCAAATACATATGAATTCAAAGATTTTTATCTTATTAGACCCTCCTTACAATTTAGTCACATATATGATTTTTCAAAAACAGCTCTAAATGAAAAAGGTATAAAAGTTAAGATGGGTTTTGAATATCGTTCAGATAATACAAAAAAATTGTCCAAAAAAGATTTTGAAAAGATGTTAAAAAATCTAAATGACAATTAATAAATACAGTACACAATTTATTGATAATATAGATATTAGTGCTGTTAAAAAATCTTTAACATCAGAATATATAACGCAAGGAACTTACAATAAAATTTTTGAACAAAACTTATCAAAACATACCAAATCTAAATACTCTCTTGTCCTAAATTCAGCAACATCAGCTTTACATGTAGCTTGTTTATCGCTAAATCTAAAAAAAAATGACATAGTTTGGACAAGTGTCAATTCGTTTGTTGCATCCTCTAATTGTGCCTTATACTGCGGAGCAAAGGTTGATTTTATTGATATTGACATAAATACTTTCAATATCTCAATTGAGTTTTTTAAGCAAAAACTAAAGAAAGCAAAAAAAAATAAAACATTACCTAAGATTGTTATTGTTGTTCACATCGGAGGCAACCCCTGTGATATGAAAGAGATTAAAAATTTATCAAAAAAATACAATTTTAAGGTTATTGAAGATGCTTCTCATGCCTTAGGGGCGTCTTACAAAAATAGTCTAATTGGGTCATGCGAATATTCTGATATTTCAATATTTAGTTATTATCCAGTCAAAATGATTACAACTGGAGAGGGCGGCTCATTACACACCAATAATAAAAATATTTTCAAAAAAGCCTCAATGTTAAGATCACATGGTATTACAAAAAATGTTAGATCACCAACAACTAAAAAATTTGAAAATTGGTATTATGAGCAAATTTATTTAGGGTTTAATTATAGAATGTCAGATATAAATGCATCTCTTGGTATTAGCCAACTAAAAAAGCTTGATAAATTTTTAAGAAAAAGAAATTTATTAGCAAATGAGTACAATAAACTATTTGATTTAAATAAGTATGTAAATTATCAAAAAATTGAAAAAAATAATCTCAGCTCTTATCATTTATATATATTGATGATTAATGAAAACTCTGAAGTAAATAATTATCAACTAATGGAATATTTATCTAAATTTAAAATTGGAACTCAGCTTCATTACCTTCCAATACACCTACAGCCATATTACAAAAAATTAGGTTTTAGAAAAGGTGATTTCTTAAATGCTGAGAAGTACTCGCGAAAAGCTCTATCAATTCCTCTCAATTTTCATATGCGCTTAAAAGATATAAGGTTTATATCAAATAAAATTAATAAATATTTTGGAATTTAATAAGATTATAATTGGTACAGCACAAATATCTCAAAATTATGGTATTGTTCGAAAAGTTTCCAACTTTGATTTAGTTGAAATTCTTAACTATTCTTCTTCAAAAGGTATAAATTTTATTGATACGTCAAATAATTACGCAAATGCACACAATTTAATTAAAAGTTATAAACATAAAAATAAATTCAATATTATTGCAAAAATATCTTTTAAAAAATTCAATTTTTATAGTTTATCAAAGAAAATACTCGACTCTGAATTTGAGAATATTTTCAATACTTTAGGCTTAAAACATATTTACTGTATAATGTTACATGAACCATCAGTACTAAATCATAAAAACAGTAATTTTATAATTGATAAATTATATGGTTTAAAAAAACAAAAAAAAATAAAAAAAATAGGTATTTCAATTTATGATACAAGTGAATTAGATAAATATTATTCTTATAATTTCGATATTATTCAAGGCCCATTTAACTTATTTGATAGAAGAGTCAAAGATTCCGGTTGGTTAAAAAAAATTAATGATGATAAAAAAGAATTTCATGCAAGATCTATTTTTTTACAGGGGTTATTATCTCAAAAATCTATTAAACAAATACCAGATAAGTTTTATTTATGGAAAGATACTTGGAATAAATGGTTTGATTTGCATAAAAAATATAATGCAGATCCTATCCAATCATCACTTTCTTTTGTATCAAATGAAATGTTAGTTGATAGTATTATTTTAGGAATAGATGATTTATCACAACTTAAACAAATTATTCAGTTGTGTGAAATAACTAAATTAGATAGTGACTTATTGAAAGAGATAAATAAAATGAAAATTATTGATGATAAATTAATCAATCCAAAAAACTGGAAGTATTTTTAAATGAAAATTGGAAATAAATTTATTGGAGATGGTCACCCTTGCTTTATAACTTTTGAAGCTGGCGCTACACATGATGGCTTAATTTCATCAAAAAAACTCATCAAACACGCAGCAAAATCAGGTGCTGACGCAGTTAAATTTCAAATTTTTGATCCAGATGAGTTAATAGCTGACAAAAATATGGAGTTCGAATTTGATATATTGATTGATAGATCTACCAATAAAACAAAAACAGTATCAGAAAATCTATACGACATATTTGTAAGAAGAAGTTTAACATTTGAAGAATGGACTGATTTGAAGAACTATTCAGATAGTTTAGGACTTACTTTTTTTGCAACAATTGGCGATGAGCTAGGTCTTGACTTTGTTAGAAGAGTTGGCTGCGACTCTATTAAAATTGCATCTGCAGACGTAAACTATTTTCCATTCTTAAAAGAAGTTGCAAAAACAAAAATTTCAATACAACTAGATACTGGAAACTCAACTATAGGGGAAATTGCTGATGCCATAGATCTAATAAAGTCTGAGGGAAATAATGATATAATCATTCATAATTGCCCCTCAGGATATCCAGCTAAATTATCGTCGATTAACTTGAATATGATTAATTCTTTAAAAAAAATGTTTAATTGCCCTGTAGCTTATTCAGATCACTCTCAAGGATTTGATATGGATATAGCAGCAGTAGCCATTGGCGCAAATCTATTGGAAAAAACAATTACTTTGGACAAAACAACTCCGAGAGTTGAGCACATTATGTCTCTTGAACCTGATGAAATGAAGTTTTTCGTAAATAAAATTAGGGATATAGAAATTGCAATGGGCTCTTCTAGAAGAATTTTTACTGAAAAAGAAAAATATTCAAGATTAAAAGTAAGAAGAAGTATTTATTCAGCTGAGAGTTATAAAAAAAACACTTTGGTAAAAAATATGCATCTAAGATTTAAAAGACCTGGTTATGGAATACCCCCAGATCATCTAGATAAAATTATAAATAAAAAATTAATCAAAGATGTTGAAAAAGATCAATTATTATCCTTAAATGACTTTGATTGATAAACCAATAGCTATTATACCAGCTCGGCTAAATTCTAAAAGACTCCCGAAAAAAAATATCCTTAATTTCAAAAATAAACCATTAATTTCTTGGGCAATTAGAAAAGCTATTAAATCAAATTTATTTAGAAAAATTATTGTAAGTTCTGAGTCTTTACATTTAAAAAAAATCTGCAAAAAGGAAGGCGTAGAATTTTTTGAAAGAAAAAATAAACTTTCTCGAAATAAGTCTACTGTAATTGAAGTTTGCAAAGACGTTCTAAATTCAAATTATTTTGATCATGCTCATAATTATTTGATATGTTGTATTTATCCAACAGCACTATTGCTAGAAGTAAGTGATTTGAAAAAAAGTTATAATGAATTTAAAAAGTCAGAATTCCAATCTCTAATTTCAGTATCTGAGTACAACTTGCCCCCATTTCAAGCTCTTTATCAAAATAAAAAATATTGGCATCTTTTTTTTAAAAAATATGAAAAAAAACAATCTAATTTTTATCCAGAAATTTTATGTGATGCAGGTATGATATATTGGATCTCTAAAAAGAATTTATTTAAATATAATTCTTTTTATACAAACAAAATGGGTGTACATAAAATTCCTGTTGATAGAGTTTGTGATTTAAATACTCCTATGGACCTAGCAAGGTTGAGGTTAAATTTAAAATTTATTAAAAATGAAAAAAAAATATTCGTATAAAATTTCAAATAAAATAACTGGCCCTAAACTTTGGTTAAGAGCAAAAAAAACAATCGCCGGTGGCAATATGCTGTTGACCAAAAACCCAGATAGATATTTATCAGAATATTGGCCAACTTACTTTTCAAAAACAAAAGGATGTAAAATATGGGATCTTGACTCAAATACTTTTTTAGATTTTAGTTATATGGGCGTAGGTACAAATTCCTTGGGATATAGTAGGCATGAAGTTGATGAGGAAGTTATAAATCATATAAAATTAGGAAACATGTCTTCACTCAATGCGCCAGAAGAGGTACTACTATCAGAACAATTACTAAAGCTAAATCCATGGGCTGATAAGGTAAGGTATACAAGATCAGGTGGTGAGGCAAATGCTGTGGCTGTAAGGCTTGCAAGAACCTATCAAAAAAAAGATAAAATAATGATTTGTGGCTATCACGGCTGGCATGATTGGTACATTGCTGCAAATATTGACTCAAAAAATAACTTAGATGAAAGTCTTATAAAGGGTTTAAATCCTGGCGGAGTTCCAAAAGAATTGATGCGCACAACAATACCTTTTAAATATAATGACATTGATACATTTAAAAAAATTATAAAAAATAATAAAGGTCAAATTGCTGCTGTCAAAATGGAAGTAGTGAGAAATATTGAGCCCTCAGATGATTTTTTAAAAAAAATAAGAGAAATAACTATCAAAGAAAAAATCATTTTGATATTTGATGAATGTACTTCTGGTTTCAGGGAAAAGTTTGGAGGAATATATTCAAAATATAATGTAACACCGGATATGATTATTTATGGTAAAGCATTGGGAAATGGATATGCAATTAATGCTATTTTAGGCAAAGGAGATATCATGAACTCTATTAATCAAACATTTATTAGTAGTACATTTTGGACCGAAAGAATAGGTTACGTTGCAGCTTTGGCCACTTTAAAGACAATGAAAAAGGAAAAATCTTGGAAAAAAATCACTGATATCGGCAAAAATATCAGAAATTTTTGGTCTACTATTTTCTCCAAATATGAACTTGATGTTAATATTCAAGGAATTCCAGCTCTTTCTAATTTTTTTTTTAAACACAAAGATAACAAAAAATATATACAGTACATATGCAAAGAAATGTTAGAAAAGGGTTTTATATCAAATAATGTATTTTACTCGAGCACTGCACATGATAATAAAAGTGTCGAAAAATATACTAAAGCTTTTAATAACACAATTTTTGATTTAAAAGAAGCCATAGACTCGAAAAGATTAGATAAATATTTGAAAAAATTTTCAAAACAAAAGGAATTTATAGGGAGGTTAAATTGACTCGTAATGAAATTATGTAGTAAGTGTGTTATGCCCGAGACAGCAGAGTCGCTGTCCTTTGATGATCAAAATTGTTGTTCGGTATGTAAGCAAATTGAGTTTAAGCACGAGAATATTAATTGGGATGATAGAAAGCAAGAACTACATGAACTTGTAGAAAAATATAGAAATAAACATGATTATGATTGCATAGTGCCCTTTTCAGGAGGAAAAGACTCAACATTTACATTATTTTATTTAGTTAAAGAATTGAAATTGAAGTGTCTAGTTGTGAGGTTTGATCACCTTTTTATGAGACCAGTAGTTGAGGAAAATTGTAATAGAACTTTCAAGACCTTAGGAGTAGATGTAATTAAATTTTCTCCAAATTGGAAAGTTGTAAAAAAATTAATGTTTGAATCTTTAGTTAGACGTGGAGATTTCTGCTGGCATTGTCATACTGGTATTTTTTCCTATCCAATGCATGTGTCATTAATGACAAAAGTTCCCTTAATTTTTTGGGGTGAGCCTGGGGCTGAGTATTCTTCTTATTATTCGTATGATGAAAGTGAAGAGGCTGATGAAAGAAGATTTAATTTAAAAATTAATCTAGGTATAAATGCTGAAGACATGATTGGTATGTTAGACAATACAATTAGTGAAGACAAGGTTGAGTTAAGAGACTTAAAACCATTTACTTATCCGGCAAGAAATCTCCTCAATGAGAACAAAACAAAATCTGTATTTTTAGGGACATACATTCCATGGAACCCAAAAAAACAAGCAAACTTGATAAATAAAGAACTGGGATGGAAAGGTGACAAAGTCGAGGGTATTCCTGAGGAGTATAATTATGAAAAAATAGAGTGTTTTATGCAAGGTCTTAGAGATTACATTAAATTTTTAAAAAGAGGCTTTGGTAGAACTTCTCATTTAACCTCAATTGATATAAGAAATGGAGAAATGACTCGAGATCGAGCTTTACAATTAGTGCGAGAGTATGATGGAAAAAGACCAAAAGCTCTTGATTTTTATTTAAATTTATTGGATATAACAGAGGAAAAATTTTATGAAATTATATCAAATCATATCGTTGCCCCACATAAAATGCCAAACCCTGAAAATATAATTAAAAATAATAAAGTTCCTAAAGATTTTGAAAATTTTGAAAAAAATTTTTTTGATAACAAAAATTGAATTTTGGAATTATTGATTATGGTGACGAAAATACTGGATCTGGAAATTTAAATTCTGTTTTAAATTATTTATATTACCTAGGTTATTCAACCAAATTAATAAAATACCCTGAAGATATCAAGAAAGTTGACAAAATAATATTGCCAGGTGTAGGGGCATCTAAACATGTTATGAAAAATATTAAAAAAAAATTTTTTGACTCAGCCCTTACAGAATTTGTCATTAAAGGAGGTAAACCTTTTTTAGGTATTTGTGTTGGAATGCAAATTTTAGCAAAAAATTTGACAGAGTTTGGAGAGCATGATGGATTAGGATGGATAGATGGTGATGTTATTTCTTTAAATGAAATATTATCTAAAGAGAAAGTTATACCTCATATGGGTTGGAATAAAATAAAATTTAAAAATGATAAACTTAGAGTAAACTGGAATACCGATAAATTTAATACTTTCTATTTCGCCCATTCTTATACACTTATCCCAAAATCTAATGATATTGTAAATAGTACATTTTCTTATGAGAGAGAATTAGTAGCAGGTATAAGTTTTAAAAATATTATTGCTACTCAATTTCATCCAGAAAAAAGTCAAATCTCAGGAGAGTATTTTTTAAATTGGTTCGCTGAATGGAGGCCCTAAGTTGTTACAAAGATTGATCCCATCAATTTTGATTAATGATGAAAGATTATGTAAAGGTATAAAATTTAAAAATTTCAAAGATGCAGGATCTCCCGCTTCAACCGCAAGAGCTCATAATCATCAAGGTGCTGATGAATTAATTGTCAGTGATATTAATGCATCAAAAAAAAACAAACTACCTAATTTTGATATTTTATCTAAAATTTCCAAAGAGATTTTTATGCCTTTAACTTTTTTTGGAGGCATATCATCAATATCCTTAGCTAGAAAATGCATGGATATAGGCACTGACAAAATTGGTTTGAATACCCAAGCAATAGAAAATCCAAAACTTATTCGAGATATTTCAAGACAATTTGGATCTCAAGCGGTTGTGATAGGAGTAGATATTTTAAAAAAAAATAACAGTTATTATGTTTTTGATCACAGAAATTCATCTATTTTTAATAATCTCAACCCTTTTGATTGGATAAAAAAAGCAGTAAGAATGGGGGCAGGTGAAATAAGAGTCATGTCTGTTGCTAATGAAGGGACACTTAATGGTTATGACTATGAGCTATATTTTAAAGTAAGAAGCTTAGTCAATGTGCCAATCATTCTTGAGGGTGGATGCGGAAGTTTAAACGATATTTCAAAAGCTTTTGATTGTGGAATAGATGGTGTAGCTCTGGGTTCGTTGTTAGTTTTTGCTGATAATAACTTAATTAAAATTAAAAAACATTTAATTACAAACAATAAAAATGTCAGAGAATAAATATATTTAAATAATGAAGAATTTATTATTTATTAAATCACCAGACTCTAGTTGGTTTGAGTTATCTAAATATTTTGAAAATTCTTATAATTGGAAATGTATTGGATGGATTTCACACGTTCGTTATAAAAAAAATTTTAATAAATATAGAACAAATAATTATGAAAAATTTTTTAATCAAGATAAATTTTTTCTTAATAATATTGACTTTTATTTAGAAAGCTCTTCAAATATTAATTACGATGAAGAGTTAAAAGATATTTATTCTAAATCAAAATTTTACTATCCAATAATTTATGAACTTATTGATAGATGGTTTGATTTTTCTTACACAAACACAAAAGATCTAAAAAAAAAATATATTAATAAAATTATTAAAGATATGAATATTTTTATAAATCAAAATAAAATTGACATCATAATATCTCCTACAATTCCCCATAGAGTATTCGATTATATTTTATATATTTTGTGTAAGATTAAAAAAAAAGCTTTTCTAATGATAGAGGTTACTACTGGTATATTACACGATAGAGGAAAGTTGAAATGTCTTTATTTTGGAATGTTTTCCATCGAAAATAGAACTAAACATATATTTAATACGAAGATTGATAATTTATTAATAAATAATAAAACTAAAGAGTATTTAGAGTTTGTAGATCAAGAGAACAATAATCTTAAGTATGATTATGTTCAAAAAAAAGAAAAAATATCAAGAAGTCTTGTATATAAATTAAAAAAAAATACACCAAAAAATATTAGATTAACATTTAGTATACTTAAAAATCTTATTAAATTTAATTACAGTAGCGGATATCGTCTAGATACAAAGTCAAAAAATTTTTCAAAAAAAAATAATTATTTTAATAATTTTAAATACAAACTTCATATTCATAAAAAAAATATTAAAGCATTAGATTTTTATACTCAAAATAGTATCAAAGAACTTCCTAAAAAAAAATTTTTGTATTTTGCAGCAAGTAAAACACCTGAAAGAAGCTCATGTCCAGATGCAGGCCTATTTTTTGACTCTATGAGAGTCTTAAAAAAATTATCTAGTAATATTGATAAAGAAACAGTTATAATTTACAAAGAGCATCCTTCAAATTTCTATGATCCTTATGAGGACCATAGAAGAGACTATTTATTTTATGAAAAACTTGCAAAACTAGGGAATATTGTTTTTATAGACCATAATTATCCATCAATATCTTTGATTGATAATTCTTATCTTGTCTCATCAATTACTGGCACCCCTTGCTATGAGGCTTCTTTGAGAGGAAAACAATCACTCATATTTGGATCTACATGGTATGAATGTTTAAATTCAGTCACTGTTATAAAAAATAGTAAAGACCTAATAAAATTTTTTAAATCTTTTAAATATAAGAGTGATGAAAGTATAAAAAAAAATAATCTTTATTTTCACAGTAAAATTATCAATAATTCTTATGATTTAAACTTTAGAAGAAAAAAAAATTTTGGTGAAATAGAAATAAATAATAAAAGTTTTAAAGAAAAAATTGAATTGTATGCCAAGGCATATTTTACAGCATACGAATTCTATCAAAAATTCGAAATTAATAGTTGATAGTACTTATATAGATATTAAGAAATAAATCTGTACTTTCATAAGAATATTAATTATTTTCATCTAATGGAAGTCCGTCTGCAACCAACTAATAGTTATTTTTTAGTTGGAGGAGGAATTCAATTAGCAGAATTCAGCAAGTTATTAAAGACAAAAAATAAAGAGGTTACTGTGTTTGCAGCAAAAAGACATGCGGAAGAAGTCTTGCCTATACTAAAATTATCGTTAAAAGAATATTTATTAAGACTTGATATAAAATTAATTTCACCTGAGGATATAAATAATGATAAGACTTTCTTATCAAAATGTAATTCAAATACTATTGTCCTAGGATTTGGTGAGACATATAAGTTTTCTCAACAAGTAATCAATGATTATAAATTTAGACTATTAGATGTAATGGGAGTTCCTCTTCCCAAATATCGTGGTGGTGCTCATTATACTTGGATGATAATGATGAAAAATAAATCTACAGCAGTTCATTTACAACAAGTAACCACTAATACTGTACAAGGCGAATTTGACGATGGAATGCTACTAAAATCAAAAAACTATAATTTTTCACAATCTGCTATTACACCAAACGATTATTTTAAAGAGGCTATTACTGAAGTCATTACCTTTCTTGAAGAATTTGTTGATGAAGTCGACTCTAATCAAGTTTTTAAACTTAAAAATATAAATGAGGAAAATTCAATGTTTATGCCAAGACTACATACATTAACTAATGGTTGGATTAATTGGAATTGGAGTGGTGACGAAATAAATTCTTTTATTAATAGTTTTAGTGATCCTTATTTGGGTTGTTCTACTCTTTTAAATGGTGAAAGAGTATTTCTAAAAAATTCAAGTATTATAGATAAAGATTTAAATTTTCATCCATTTCAATCAGGTTTAATATACAGAATATCTAATGATTCAATTTGTATTGCCTCAAAAGGTTGTGGGTTAATGATTAAATATTTAGGAAATAATCTTGGGATTATTGATTATAATCAACAATTAATTGGAAAAAGACTTTATACTCCTATAAAAGAGATGGAGAGCTCAATGTTTGAACAACCAGAGTATAATTCTGGAGGAAAAACTTAAATGAAATTTAAAAGATATTTAGAGTCAGAAAGAATTTATTTTCGAAATTTACAAGACTCAGACATTGATAAAGGTTACTTTGAATGGTTAAATGATCCTGAGGTAAGTCAATATCTTGAGACAAGATACTCAATTCAAACAAGAGAAATGATAAAAGAATTCATATCAAATCAATCTGGTAACAAAAACAGTCATTTATTCGCTATATGTCTTAAAGATAACGATCTACATATCGGAAATATAAAACTTGGTCCTATTGAATTTATTCACGGAAGAGGCGATTTAAGTTATTTAATTGGGAGAAAAGAATTATGGGGAAAGGGTTATGCTTCTGAGGCTGTAAAACTTATTCTTGGATTTGCTAAAAAAGTTTTAAATTTATATAAAGTAGATGCAAGTGTTTACGAAGATAACATTGGTTCTTATAGAGTTCTTTTAAATAATGGTTTTAAAAAACAAGGAAAATTAAAAAATCATTGGAATATTAATGGTAAATATCAAGATAATATCCTATTAACTAAAATTCTTTAATTAGAAATCAATATCACTAAAATCTATTGGATGACCAATTTTAAGATTTTTCTTAGCCCTTTTTCCTTGAATAAAATTAGAAAATTTTAGAGGAAGTCCATTGTTTGGTCTTAGTGAGTCGAAATTACTTTTTTTATCATTTCCAAAAATAAATTTATCACCTTTTTTCAGAGCACCAGTAGTCCAAAGAGAGGGTTTAAATTTGAGTGTTTCTAATTCTCTTGAGGAAGGTGTGAGCTTAACCTTACCTCTCATTTTCTTATAGAGCAAAGTTTGTTTTTTATTAAGGAAACTCGAAATATCTTTTGATTTATTTGCTTTTATTTTATCTATTAAATTTTTGACCTCATGCGGCTCTTTTGAAAAAGACCAATCAAAACCTCCTTTTTTTTTTTCAAATAAAGTACGAGATTTTTTACGATCCAAGATCAAATGAAATTCAATTATTTCTGCTCCATAAACAACAGCAGTAAACGGAGCAATCCATGGTTCTAAACCCCTTAAATTTTTGACATCTTCAAATAATGTGTGATCAGAAAAACCAATCTTACATTTAAAGTAATTCTTTAAAAATGGTATTGTTACTAAGTCAAGTTCTGAGAATTTGGCAGGATAACCACTATTGCAATGCAAAATAGTAGCGTTTGATTTATTTTGTTTAACTTTATTAAATGCTCTCTCAAGTTCATTAAAGTATGACATTCCATTTGATAAAATTATATTTTTGCAATTTTTTGAAACTTCATTGATTAAATTTAAATCAGATAGCTCAAAGCTTGCAATTTTATATTTATTAAAATTAAATTTTTTAGTAAAAGTTAAATCACTCTCGGAATAAACAGTAGTAAAAATATCAATATCTATCTTTTTACAATATTCAATAATATCATAATGCCAATCCCTTGGAGTATGAGCCATTTTATATAGATTTTTTATTCCTATGTTCCCCCACATGGTATGATTTTTAAACTTATAATTAGATGAGATGGTGTCAGGAGTATAGCTTTGAATTTTAACACAATTTACTTTTAAATTTTTAGCAATATCAATTAATTCTTTTAGCTCGTTTATATCCCCTTCATGATTACACGATAGTTCAGCTATAAGATAAGGTAACTTCATCTTGTATATAAAATTTTTGCCTCACAAAATATTTTATTTTTATACTTTTTTGCTCTTGAGAATTCTAATTTTAAATATTTATTAATTTCTAAATAAGCTTTTGAATATTCGTTACTATCTACCATTCTTATACAATTATAAATGTCATTGACTTTTTTGTATTTTTTTAAATTATTATCATTGTAATTAAGTCTTTCATATTTTTTTCCAACATTTTTTTGTTTTGTAGATTTAATTTTTTTTAATTTAATAATTCTTTCAATTAATTTTATTGAAATTAATTTACACCTTTCAAAAATATCATCTATGGAGCCAGATAGATCTAATTTTTTTTTCAATATTATGGGACCTGAGTCATACTCATTATCCATAAAAAAGGTAGTTAATTTAGTTTTTTTTATTCCCCTAATTATTTGGTTTTGTATTGGACTCCCACCATTAAATTTAGGCAAATCCGATGCATGAAATCCTATAAAATTATTATTTTTTATTAAAGCACTGTTTATTTTAAAACCCCAATGTAGCACAAATATAAAATTATATTTTGTTTTTGTGATTTTTTTTATTATATCACTTGTTTTGCTTGAAAAATCACACTTAAATTTTTTATTTTTATTGTAAAAAAGGTAAACATCCTTACCCCATTTTTTATTGGAAATAAAAAGTAATTTCATTATTAAAAATATGTATTATTAAAAAATTGATAATTTGTTAATACTATCTGTCTACAATGAAAAATAAAGTTTTATTTTTATTAGATAAGAATAATAGTTGGTCTCATAAATTTATAGAGTCACATATTAAAAATCTAAAAGATAAATTTAAGAGTCAACATATATTTTTTTTATCAAAATCTGCACCAAAAAAAAAAAAATACGATATCACATTTTTTATGAATTTATCTCATAAAGTAAACCTACAACAATACTCAAACTTGGGATTAAAATTATTAGTTCATGAAAGTGATTTACCAAAAGGGAAGGGATTTTCACCAATCCAGTGGCAGATTTTAAAAAATAAAAAAAAAATAACATTCTGTCTTATAAAAGCAGAAGATAAGCTTGATAGTGGTGCTATTATTTTGAGAGATAATTTATATCTTAATGGTGATGAATTAAATGATGAAATAAGAGAAAAACAATTTGGATTACAAATGTCCCTTATAGAAAATTTTTTATTATCCTATCCAAAATATAATATGAAAAAACAAACAGGTACATCATCTATTTTTAGAAAAAGAGACTTAAGGGATAGTAAAATTAATATAAATGAGAATATCAAGAACCAATTTAATTTATTAAGAATAGTCGATAATGAAAGATGGCCTGCCTATTTTTCATTTAAAAAAAATTTTTATAAATTAAAAATATACAAATTAATGCCAGAAGAAATAGGAAAATTAAAAATTATGAATATAAAAAAAAATAATAAGAATAAAAAAATAAATTTAAAAAGAAAATGAACTTAAAATCGTATGAAATAATTATTAATTGTAATATTAATGACTTCGTAAAAAAGTCCAAATCTAATTTAATAACTTTAATAGATATCAAATTAATTTTAAAAGCATTAAAATTAATATATTTATCAGATTTTTTAAAAAAATTATTTTTAAAAAACTCATTATTGAAAAATTATGAATTTTTTTTGAATAAAGAAAATAATAAATGATAATTTTTTTTAAAAGGATTTTTTATTTCATATTTAGTTATCTTTCTAAAAAGGTAAAGGTAACATTTTTTTTAGTTATTGGACTTTCTGTTTTAGTTGGTTTAACAGATCTTGCCTCAATTTTTGTTCTCAAAAATTTAAGTGAACTCAAAAATATTGATGAATCTCATACCAATATTCTCATTTTTATGGGAATTTTTACGTTTTTATTTTTTCTAAAGACTGTTCAACTTGTCATTAATAGATATTTGATCGTCCAAGCTGAGGAGGAAATTTGTAGTAAAATTATAAAAAAAACTTTCGAAAATACTTTTATTGATACTTCAAAAAATAGTAACAGTTCAATAATTAATTTGATTACTTATGAGGCTAAACGTTTTTCAACTGGTATAGTTAAGCCTTTAAATCTTATTATATCTGGTTCAATAGTTTTATTGATAATAATTTTTGCATTAATTTTTTTTGGTTACGTCCTCACATTATTAATAGGATCTATTTGTGCATTTTTATTAAGTATTATCTATTTTTTAGTAAAAAAAAAGTACGACTTCTTCAATATTAATTTGACAAATAAGAATAATGACAGAACTAAAAGTGTCCTTGAAATTCTTAATGGTATCATTTCAATTAAAACATTTAAGTTTGAAAATTTTTTTCTTAATAAGTTTATAATCTCTAACAAGGAAATTAAAAACTTATCTTTTTTCAGTGAAATTTATCAGCAACTGCCTATTAAAATTATTGAAATATCTGTAATTTTTTTGATTTTCTCTATTTATATGATTGATTATTTTTATCCTGAAATTATACCTATTAAACTTCACTTTTTTGTCTACTTTTATGCCTTTTATAGAACTTACCCTTTAATAAAAGATATTTATTCTGCATTAAGTTCAATAAATAATAATAAAGAGTCTTATGACCAAATAAGAAATTATCTTGAAAACCAAAGTAACATTTTTGAAGAAAATAACTTTAATTTTAATAATTTTAGTTCAATCCGTTACGAAAATTTATCTATCTATAGAGATTCAAAAAAAGTTATTGATAATTTTTCTTTAATTATAAATAAAAATGAGACATTGGGCATACATGGAAAATCTGGAGTTGGTAAAACGTCTATAGCACTGGCTATTTCTGCTCTAATTGATGCTGATTATGGAAATATATATGTTGATAAATTACAAGTTGACAAAAGGCACTTTATTTCACTCAGACACAAATTTATATACTTAAGTGAAAACCCCTTTCTTATCTCAGCTACTTTGAAAGATAATTTGTTCATCAAAAATATCGATTTTGATGAGGTTACAAAAATACTAAATATAATGAGCTTAGAAAATTTACATTTAGACTATCTAATTGATGTAGATAGAGGGAATTTATCTTATGGTCAAAAACAAAAAATTTCAATTTTAAGGTCAATTTTACATAAGCCTAGTGTATTGATACTAGATGAAGCATTAAATGGGATAGATTTAAAATCTATAGATAAGATATTAGATTATATCAAAAATACAGATATTACTTTAATTATTATAACTCATAATATGAAAATTTTAGATCAATCATGCGATAGAGTTGTCAGCTTAGACTAATATAATTCCACAAGTTTTTTTTTTAGCCATTTTTGCAAATATTTATCTAATTCAATTGCATTTACATCAAAATATCTCGCTAAGTAAGATAAAGAATTCTTTCCATTTAAGAGTCTTGGGAGTTCTGTCATTACTCTATACCATTTTCTATTGTCATCTCTATTTTTTGGACCATTCCTATTAGAGGGATCCCAGGCATTAACATAAAGATTATATTTTTTATTCGATAAACAGAAAAGCCCTCTCTTATTAAATTTATAAATTTTTTGCTTATCCAATATTTTTATTAATTTTTTAATTGTGTCCAAGGTGTCATTTATATGAGGTAAGGATATTACATCTAATGTATCTTTATTTGTATGATATTCTTTATAAGGATATCTTGTAATTGAGATCGATGGTATTTCATATCCAGGAGCCTCAAATACAGTTTCGTCATTTCCATATATTGTTCGAAATTTTCCATATGAGTATTTTTTGTATTTTTTTTTAAATATATCATGAGCAGCTGAGTCTAAAAAAGTATTAGAAGTAAATGTTTCTTGTAATTTTAAAGAATTTTTATTACCACAAGCTGGCAATATTATTGATGCAATTATTTCTTTTGAATTGATTTTATTAAGCCAAAAAATGGTACCTGTAAGTTCTGGTGAAATAATAATTTTGTAGGTGTAGTAATTTTTTTTATTTTTTAAATATTGCATTAATCTTATTGCAACTGCTATACCGCTCAAATCATCATTTGCTTGATAAGGATGACAATTATGAGCTTGGATAACTATTGTTTTTTTTGATTTACCTTTAAGAGAATATTCAAATACTTTCATATTTGATTTTTTATAATTTATTTGAATATCAATATCATAACTATTTTTATTAAGAGATTTGTAAAAGTTTTTTGGAACACAAAAACCCCAATCAATTTTATGTTGATTATATTGTTTAATACAATGAAATGGAATGGCGTTACTATCTACAGAATGGTAAAATAGATGATTTTTAAGTTTCTTTAAACTAACCTTTCCTTTAAATGGACTACAACATAATATTAATCCTAAGGGTTCATTGCTATGATCAAGGATTATTTTTTCACCAGATTTGATAATAGCTTTTTTTACAATTTGGTTTCTTGGAACAACCCATCCATTAAGTTCTTTTTTTTCTTTAAATTGATGGACCTTAAAATTTAACTCTTTTTTTAAGATTTTATAAGATTCTGTATTACCATCACCATTAACCGCATAATCATAAGGATAAAGACTTTTAATAAGCTCGATAAATTTATTTTTGTCTTTGAAATGTTTTTTCAATTAATTTTATTTTTAATAATTGATCTAAATTTCTTAGTATCGTCAAGTTTATTTGATGGTGTGTAGAGTCTATCACCAATTTTTATTTTACTTAATATATTTTTGTTTTTTTTATTTCCAATATATTCAATTATCAAGCTGTATTTACCATCAAGCATAACTATTAACCAACCTTTACCTTTTCTAGAAATTATACCTGACTGATAAGGGTGGTTTCCTATCTCCCCAACATGCAATTGTGTTTTTTTTATAAATACTAATTCATTATTTAAATATGTTTTTGCCCCTTCATACGGTTCTTCAAAAGCTAAAATAAAATTTTGAATATCTAAAGGATTCCAGCTCCAATTTATATATCCATTTTTGTTTGTACTTAATCTTGGAAGATATGTTGAGCTAATATTAGTTTGTTTAAACAAATCAAATTTTTTTGTTTGTTTTGATACACTATTTATAAAATTTAAAAGAAAATCTTTTAATCTAATTCTATAGTCAACAGATATTTCTTTTGGAGTAATTTTATCTTTTGGAATGACATAATCATCATGGAAAATTATGGGCCCAGTATCTATACCTTCATTCATTAGGTGCATCAAAACTATACCAATTCTATCACCTCTCATTATCCTCCAAGAGAAACCACCACCACCTCGATCTATGGGAAGTCTTGCCCCATGACAATTAAATATTTTATTGAAGAATAATTTATCGATAATTTGTTTACTGAATATCCATCTTGCACCAATCGACAAAGCAAAACTATTTGAGTCACTAAAATCAACATCAATTAAAAAATTCTTAACTTTATTTTTATTAAATATATTAGTTACCAAAGTATTTTTTGGAATAGACTCACAATTTTTAATTTGATCTTTTGTGGTAATAAAATAAAAATTTATTTTTAATTTTTTGCATTCAATTTCCAAATCTTTAATAAAATCGCAATAACCCAAAAGAACAAAATTTTTTAAAGGACCTAACGATAAATTTAAATTATAAGACATAAATTTAATATGTTAACATAAACGCAAAATAAGAATTCTCAAATTATAATTTTAAATTTTTATATATTCTTTTAATATCTCTAGAAATCATATTTAGTGTATCATTTTGATTAGTATTGAAATTAGTGTTATATCTTATATTTGAATTATATCTCCAATAGTCATAAATAAAATATAAATTACTAAATTTTTCTTTTATTCTTTTAAATCTAATTTTACTTTGTTGATTAAATTTAAAATTTATTGCATTTTTAATCGAGCTTTTACCTGAATACTTAATCACGTTTGGATAATTCTTAAATGTTGACTCTCCAAACAGTAAATAACATTTTTTAAAGAAATAAGACTCATGCCCCGTTGTCCCGTTTATTCCAGATACAAATAATGATTTTTTAATTAATTGCTTTTGACTAAAATTCTCCTTAATAAATTTTAATTTTTTTATTTGTAATAATTTTTTATAATAATACATGTCTCTATATTTTATATTTTTAAATCTTGTATCAAAACATTTTGGATGTTCTTTATAAATAATTGTTATATCTTCTGGTAAAAATTTTTCTAAATTAGAAATAGCATAATAATGTTCATAAAATATACCACCATCAGGGTTTGTTGTTCTTTCTGGTTGATAGCAAGGAGCGAAGTAGACAAATTTATTCTTTAGTAATTTTTTATGATCTGTACAGTTTTTTCTATAAAAGTTTTTTGCATTATTTAAGTTAATTCTATTTACTCTATTAAAAAAATAAATTTTTAAAAATGATGTTTTTTTAATTTTATTATTCTTAAATGTAATAGGATTAACACTTTCATTTATTTTAAAAAGTCGGAAAATTTTTTTGATTATTGATTGTTTATTTTGAGGGAAAAGCGCTTTATTTTCAACTGGATTTCTTTTTTTTAAAATTTCATTTTTAGTAAAAGTATTAAAATATTTTATTTCACTATCAATATGTCTCATCAATTTTAATTTATTTTTAGAGTTTTTTTTATTTTGTTTGTATAGATCATCAGCTTTAGAAACCATACAACCAATTTCTTCAAAATATGTATTGTCTGGGTATATAAATTTAATATCTTGCACATTTGCTATATCTCTTAAAATCTGATCATAGAGTCTATGCGGTCCGCTTGCGCTAATGATCATTGAAAACTTGTTAGTTAAAACCATTTGTATTAATTTTCTAATAAGGCTTTCAATTAAAAAAAATCTTTTGTTAAGATTCAGTTGATTAAAATTTGGTAAAAATCTTGATAAATTATTGTTATAAATTAAAAAATTTTTTAAGACATTTTTATATATTTTTATAAATTCTTGATGACTAAATTTCTTAAAATCTTCGTTCAATATGGAAGGATAATAATAAACTTTATGGTACTTTTTATTTCTTTTGTAATTTATTGTTTCATCAAAAATAATAATTTGTTTATTAGTAATTCCAGATTTGATAAATGCATCATCCCAAAATGGCGTTGTTGTGCATATTCCTAAAATTCTCTTCATTTTATTAAGAATTCTATTTTTAAAAATTTGTTTAAATACCTTATTTGGTTTAAGTTTATTATTGGTTCATAATTATTTTTTAAAAGTATTAATTCTTTATCCAAAACTATTTTATGTTTGGGATTACTAAATTTATCTTTATTAATTTCGATGTATTGAGTCAAAGAAATAAATTCATCTTTATTAAATAATAAATTTAAATATTCATTAAGTGATATTTCTAATTTTATATTTTTTTTTTTACTATTATTGAATTTCAATGATTTTAACTGATATTGTAAATACAAGTTATAAATATTAATATATAGCTTATTAACCAAATTATTTCTAATATGAATCTTCTCATTTACGACTTTATAATTATTAAAGCTTTTAATAATTTCTTTTCTACTATT
>CACLZM010000004.1 GCA_902611415.1 uncultured Alphaproteobacteria bacterium
ATTTCTTCATTAATTTTTTTTAAACTGTTGAGGTCTTTTTGGTGATGATAGTAATAAATAGTATTGATATATCTTAAATTTGTAAAGCGACTATCTATTTCATTCAAATTTTCTAAATTATTTTGAACATTGTGTTTATTACAAAAAGTCATCCAAAAATTTATGCTTTTTAGTAAAGCCTCTTCAAAAATATAAATTTGTTTTTTGTCAGGAATATTTAAGCATTTGTCATCATTAAGATTCTTTAAAAAAAGAACAATTTCATGAATAAACCCACTTTCAATTTCACTAATATTATCAAAAGTATAATTTCCTATGATAATATTACTTAGTAAGGTTGAAGTATGGTCATTTGAAAAATTATATTTGGGTAATTTTTCCCAAACTAAATAATCATTATTGTATTCAGAATAAATTGAACTTAGAAGTTGATTTTCGAAAGTATTTTTTAATTGAGACCCATATGCATATACAATAAATCCAAAAAAACATATAAAATATAAACTAAAAGTTAATTTTTTAATCATGAATAACCAAGACTACCAAAAAAATATTCTTTTGGAATTGATGAATCTGGAGGAATTTCAAGTAAAAAAATCTCAAAATGATTCCGATAACCAAATAAATATAGATTCTATCAATAGTCCAAGCAAAGCCACCAGTATTGATCAAATAGAGGATTTTTTAAAAAATGAATTATTAAAGTTCAATATTAATCAACCAATCAATTTAGTAGAAGGTGATAAAAATTCGAAGATTTTATTTTTTTACGGTAAATGCGATATTACTGATGAAAAGATAATAGATAAAGCAAATGGTGAGTTATTCGATAAAATGCTTTCCTCCATAAAATTAGATAGGACACAAATAAGCTTAGTGTCTTATATACCAAGGGGACTCAGTGAGTTTGATAATAACCACAAAATGAATTCAATTTTACAACTTATCAATTATCGGTTGATTGAATTGATTAACCCAAAATATTTAATAATTATGTCAAATTATTGCATCAAAATGTTATTGGCTGCAGACTTGTCTTCCATGTCTCTTCGTGGAAAGTGGTTTGATTTCAACACCCCGAATGACGTAGTACCCAAAAAATGCCGTGTACTTTATGAGCCATCTTTATTAATAAACAATCCAGAACTTAAGAAAGATGCTTGGGAAGATTTAAAGGAAATTAAAATGCAGCTTGGTGGATAGAATGAGAATTATCGTTTTATTAATTGTAACGTTTTTTTACTCACAGAGTATCTTTGCCCTTAGCTCTAAAGATATTGGCCTTTATAAAAGTATTTTTAATGATTACAGAAATGGAAATTTTGATAAAGGTGATAAAGATATAGCAAAACTAGATGATTTAATTCTTTTGGGTCATGTACAAGCTTTAAAACTTCTTCATCCAACAGCACATCGCTCTAGTTTTTTAGAGCTCCGAGATTGGTTGAGTGAATATAGTGATCATTACGAAGCTAGAAGGATTTATAAATTGGGAGTAAGAAGAATGCCGGATGGGGCAAAAAAACCAAAAAAAAATTCATACCCACTTTTTGATGAGATCTTTCAAAAAGATAAGTCACAAGAAACTGTCTCCACTAAATCAAATAAAATATTTTCAAATAAAAATTACTCAAAAAAAATTAGTATTTATAATACTGTAAGATCAAGAGTTGGAAGAGGATGGCCTACTGGAGCATTAGAGTATTTAAACCACCACATAAAATATTTTAATCAGAAAGAAAAATCTTTTCTACTTTCCAAAATTGCCAATGGCTACTACCTTGCAGATTTAGATGATAAGGCGATAAATGTTTTAAATGATGAAGCTTTCTTGAGTCAACCATACGATGAGGGCTTATGGATTAAAGGTCTCTCATATTATAGAAAAGGGAAATACCAAAAAGCCTCGAGACAATTTTTAATACTCTCAAAAATTTCAGATAACAAATGGTTAAGGGATGCTGGTGCTTATTGGTCATTTTTATCCTCAACAAAAGACGCTAATGATGAAATTACTTTCAAAGCATCTTTAGAAGCTCTAAATAAATCTTGCAAACCAAGTTTTAATATATACTCAATTTTATCTTGTAGAATTTTAGATAAAACCATTCAAGACTTTGAATTTAATACCTCATTAATGAGCTCAGATCTTGAGTCATTTTTAAATACCAAATTAGGTGAGAGAATTCAGGCCTTAATTGAAATCGATGAACTTCCAATTGCAGAGATAGAATTAAATAGACTTCAAAACATTACAAATGAAAGATTTAAAAGACTAATCCTAAATTTTTCTATTAAAAATGATCTGAGTTCCTTGCAAATTAAAACAGCAAAATACTTGTTTAAAGATGACGCCCCGATAGATTTTTTATATCCAACACCAAAATGGATCCAAGATTATAATTTCAATAATATTGACCCAACTATTATTATTAGCATGATTAGACAAGAGTCGCAGTTTAGTGCTTTTGCAAAAAGTGGTAAAAGTGCATATGGATTGATGCAAATTCTTCCATCAACTGCTCGTATGGTAAATAAAAAACATAAATTTAAGTCTAATCCGAGAATATTATATGATCCTGAAATTAATGTTGAAACAGGTAGCCTCTACCTTCAAAATTTATTATCTATAAATTATATCAATGGAGATTTGCTAAAGGCTTTAATCTCATATAATGCAGGGCCAGGAAATCTTTCAAAATGGATGAAAAAAACTACATTTAGTGATGATAGTTTTCTTTTAATTGAGTCTATACCATCAAGAGAAACAAGAATGTTTGTTGAGAGAGTTCTAACTAATCTTGTTATTTATGAATTAATAAATCATAATTCATTCAATTATGCTGATGAACTCATAGCCACTAATACTATCTTGATTAATGATTGATGAAAAAATAACATTTAAACAAATAAATATTGCTGTAATCACTTTGTCGGATACAAGAAAAGAAAGTGATGATAAATCAGGTAATACATTAAAAGAACTTATACAAAAAAAAGGACATTCTGTTTCCCATTATCAGATTATTGAAGATGAACCTAAACTCTTTATTCCTATTATTCAGAAATTAACAGCATCTGTCGAACACGATGTAATAATCACTTCAGGTGGGACTGGTCTGACGGGAAGAGATAATACTATTGATGCCTTAAAAAAAATATCTCAAGTTGAAATTCCAGGATTTGGAGAATTGTTTAGACAATTAAGCTATAAAAAAATTGGAACCTCAACTATACAATCTCGAGCGAGTGCATTTTTATTAAATCAAACTTACATCTTTTGTTTACCTGGATCTACTTCTGCTGTTAGAGATGCTTGGAATGATATTCTTTTTCATCAATTAGACATAAGACACAAGCCATGTAATTTTGTCGAACTAATACCTAGACTTGATGAGTGAATATGTTGTTGGGGTCGACGAGGTTGGCAGAGGTTCTCTTGTTGGAAGTGCAATAATTTGTGCTTTCAGATCACAAAATTCCTTATTTGATAAACTTCCATTTAGTGTCTCTGATTCAAAAAAAATAAATAAAAAAAAAAGAGAGGAAATATATGAATATTTCAGATTAAATAAAGGTTTCGAATATAATTATCAAATTATTTTTGGAAAAAAAAAATTTATTGAAAGATTTAATATTCACAATGTAGTTTTGCAAAGCATGAAACAGTCGATAATTTTGTTGTCAAAAAAGTCAGATACGATCATCATAGATGGAAAATTTATTCCAAGCGAAATGAAAGGTTATAAGGTGAAGTCTTTAATTAAAGCAGATGATAAGATTAATCAGGTGTCAGCAGCTTCAATTATAGCAAAAGTCTTCAGAGACAAATTACTTCTGAAACTCCACTCATTAGATGGTAATTATCAATGGAATAAAAATGCTGGGTACGGTACAAAGTCTCACTTAAGCGCTATTTATACACACGGGGTCAGCAAATATCACAGGACCACTTATCAACCTATAAGTAAACTTATCAAAAAGTTATCTACTTAGTTATCAACAGTAGAGTATGTTTTTTTTACACAAGTTTCTTTATAAATATTAAGATTCATACGTGTTGAAATCAAATAACCTATATTTAGGTGATTGTCTTGATCTATTAGCTAAAATTGAAGATCAGACAATTGATTTAGTTTTCTTAGACCCTCCTTATAATTTACAATTAAACAAAGTTTTAACTAGACCAAATCATTCCATTGTCAATGGTGTCAATCAGGATTGGGATAAATTTGATAGTTACTCAAGTTATGATGATTTTACCTTTTCTTATTTAACTGAATGTAAAAGAGTTCTTAAACCTGATGGGGGATTATGGATTATTGGTTCGTATCATAATATTTTTAGAATTGGAAAAATTCTCCAAGATTTAAACTTTTGGATTTTAAATGATGTGATTTGGGCCAAATCTAACCCGTTACCAAATTTTAGGGCAACCAGACTTACTAATGCGCATGAAACTCTTATTTGGTGTTCAAAAAAACCTAAATCTAAGTATCAATTTAATTATCATACTTTAAAGGTTGCAAATGAAGACAGACAAGAGAGAAGTATTTGGAACTTCCCAATTTGTTCAGGTAAAGAAAGGCTGAAAAACAATAAAAACCAAACAGCTCACCCAACTCAAAAACCCTTAGCTTTGATGAAAAAAATTATTATTCAGTCATCGATACAAGGAGATCTAGTACTAGAACCTTTTGCAGGCACAGCAAGTTTCTGTGCTGAAGCAAAATATTTGGGTAGAAATTACATAGGTTTTGAAAAAGATGATAGTTATTTTAATTTAGCAATTAAAAGATTAAAAAAAATTAAATCTTTAAAAAATGATTTATTAGAGATTAATGAAAAAGATAAACCTATACAGAAAATACCCTTTGCAAGTTTAATTGACAATGGGCATTTAAAGCCAGGTGCTAAACTCTATAACAATAAGAAAAGCTATAAAGCTACAATTTTACCAGATGGAAGTATTTCATATAAAAATGAGAGAGGATCAATTCATAAAATTGCTGCAAAAGTAAATAAGACATCGAGTTTCAATGGATGGGATTATTGGCATTATGAGGATAAAAAAAAGAATTTAATATGTATCGATGAAATTAGAAAGAAGATGAGGAGTTAATTTAATATTCTTTTAAAGAGTGTTGGTAATGCAAGCTGGTTAGTTTTTGATTTTTCTATCCATACTGAATTGTTAATTTTTAATTTTTTAAGCTTAAGTTTATAAACATTTATTTGGAAGAGATTATTTGTAATTGTAAATTTAAAACTTTTGATTTTTTCTTTATTTTTTAAATTTAAATTTGCTATAAATTCTTTATCCAAATTTGAGGGTAAATGAATAAAGTTTTTGTAAAATTGAAATTTTGGTTTTTTTATGAAACAAATATGTAAAGGAGAGTTTATTAAATAGAAATCTATTTCCTTTTTATTTTTTTTTATATTTTTATTATTTTTAAATGATTTGAAAGCTGATTTACAAAAACTAGAAAATATACATTTGGAGCATTCGGGGCTATTTTTTTTGCAAATCATAGAACTATAATCCATCATCGACTCAGCTAGACTCCTATAAGAAATCTTTTTTTTACAAGCTAAACTAAGTATTTCTTCGATCTCATCATCATTGAGTTTTAAACCAGATACTCTCTGTATTAATCTTTTCACATTGATATCAACTGGGAATGATTTTTTATTATGGCCTATAGCTAATATCGCACTTGAAGTGTATTTCCCAACACCAGGTAAAGAGATAAGACTATCTCTATCGTCTGGTAATTCGCCATTATAGCTACTGTTAATAATTGATACTGCTTTGAATAAATTCTCTGCCCTATTGTAATAACCTAATCCTGACCAAACTTTTAATAAATGTTCTAATCTTTTATTCTTAAAGGAGTTAAAACTTGGAAAAATATTTATAATTTCTAATATTTTATTTTCTACTGTCTTAACAGTTGTTTGTTGTAGCATAATTTCTGATAAATAAGTTAAGTATAAATTTCTATTCCTTCTCCAATATAAGTTTCTTTGATTTTTTTTAAACCAATGTAGGATTAAAGGTATAAATTTGTTTTTATGAAAAAATTTTCCAAGCTCAATGATATTGCTTTTCATCTAGTAAATAAGGTAAATAAAAAAAAGCTAAAAATAAATACTCTTATTCTAAAAAACTGGGAATATATTTTTGGTAATAACAATAAATTTGTTCAATTAAAAAAAACTATAATAAATAGTAAAACAGAATCTGTAATTTTTGAATTAAGAGTTAGCCCAGAAAAATCTTTCGAAATGCATTCAAGAATAAATAAAATAGTCATAAAAATTGAGGAAGTAACTGGAGTAAAAGTTAATAAAATCCTATTTTTTCAAGATCTTTCTGATGGGAATTTAGAAAATAGTAATATTTCAAATTTATCAATGAAAGTAGAAGGAAAAACTCTTAATAATCAAAAATTAAATGATATAAAAGACGAAGAAGTAAGATCTATTTTTGAAAATATTAATAAAAAGTTATATGAAAATAATTAGTCTGATATTTTTTTTGGTTGCACTCTTCACAAATCCTGCAATATCAAAAATTTATGAATACAAAAACTATTTAGAGGAAAACAATATTAAACCTCTTGTTAAATCGTCTGAAGAAAATTCAGTTGATATTATTGAGTTTTCATCATTTAGTTGCTCATACTGTGCTGCATTTCACAATGAAACTCTTAAAGAATTAAAAGAAAGTAGCGTTTATAAAAATATTAATTTTTACTTAATTGATTTTCCTTTAAATCAAGCTGCTTTTTATGGAGCTATTATTGCAAATTGTAGTGAAAACGTTCGTGCAAGCTATGTTGACTCTGTCTATGAAAACTATGATGTTTGGACAAAAGCAAGTTCTGGAGAGGAAGTTATTGAATTACTTAATAGCTATGGATTGCAACATGGTCTTGGTGATGAAGAGTTACAATCTTGCTTAAAGGATGAGAATTTTCAAAATGAGCTTTTATCCCTACAAGTTGATGCTCAAAACATTTTTGGTGTTGAGAGCACACCAACATTTTTAATTAATGGAGAGAAGGTCCAAGGTAATCGACCTACATCAGAATTTATAAAAATAATAAAAAAAAAATTGAATAATTAATTTGTTATCTTTAGATAAACTCTCAATTAAAGGTTTTAAATCTTTTGTAGAGCCGACAGATTTTGAAATCAAAAATGGTCTAACTGGTATTGTTGGTCCCAATGGTTGCGGAAAATCAAACATCGTTGAAGCAATAAGGTTTGGTTTAGGGGAGGTCTCTGCCAAACAACTTCGTGGCAAAGAGATTGATGATTTAATTTTCAACGGAACTGATAATCGGCCCTCATGGAATATCGCTGAAGTAGGTTTGTTTGTAAATATTGATGGAAGTGATTTAGAAAATAGATTTCAATCAAAACAATTAGAAATTGCCAGAAAGATATGGAGAGGAGAAGGAACGAATTCATTCATTAATGGTAAAGAGGTAAGATTGAAAGATATTCAATTGCTATTTGCTGATGCCTCTACATCAGCTAGATCAACTTCGATAGTTAGTCAAGGTCGTATTGGAGCAATCACCCAAGCGAAACCAGAAGATAGAAAAATGGTTTTAGAGGAAGCTGCGGGAATACTTGGTCTACAATCCAGAAGACATGATGCAGAGTTGAGGTTGAAAGGTGCCAATAATAATCTATTGAGGGTAGAGGATGTTATTCAAACATACGAAGAACAATTAGCTATTCTTAAAAAACAAGCTAAAGAAGCTGAAAGATTCAGAAATATATCAACTTTAATCAAGAATGCAGAAGCGTCAGTATTTTTCGTAAAAAGAAATGAACTTCAACTTATTCTTGAGAGACTTAATGAAGAAAAAGATAAAATAAAAATAAAACTCACTGATTTCCAGGGTGATGTATCAATTCAAGATCAAGCTTATGAAGATTTAAAAGTTAAAATTCCACCAATGAGAGAGAAATCATACTCATTGAATAGTGAACTTGATAGGTTGAATATGACTGTAGAAAATCTTAAACAGGAAGAATTACGTTTTGAAGAGCACAAAATAAACCTCGAGCATCGTGTAAAACAACTTAATCAAGACTTACAAATTGAGCAAACACAATTTGAAGAAACGACCAGTAAAATCAAAACTATTAGGAAAGATATTGAAGATTTATCCTCTAAGGAATTTGAAGCTGAAAATCGAGACAGTAACGTCAATCAATCAGATAGAAGTTTATTAAACAATATTTCATTTGATAAAAAATACGAAAATGCAGTAGCTGCTATTTTTGGTAAAGAACTTTTAGCATCATTGGAACCTGATGATATTTATTATTGGGGAGAACACTCAGTTGAGCAGGATAATAAAGAGTTTAGTTTTCATTGTGAACCAGCTTCTAAAGTTATTAAAGCTCCAAACCAAGTAATGAATAAACTTAATAATGTTGCAATTGTGTCTTCAAAAAAAGAAGGTTTAGTAAATCATACCAAAATAAATATTGGACAAGCTATAGTCGATTTAGAGGGTAATTTTTGGCGTTGGGATGGACTTTTTATTTCAAGTAGTTATGAGGCTAATATTTCCACAATACTGTCAGAATTAAAAGAAAAGAGACTAAACGATCTTAAAAAGCAAGTTCTTGAGTGGGAAAGAATTTTAGAGGTCACTGTTCAAAAAACTGACGACTTAAATCAAAGAATAAAAACTGCTAAGGAAGAATTAGAAATTTCTGAAAACAATCCAGGAGATATTGATAGCAAAAGACAATTTTTACTTAATAAAATTAAGCAACTAGATGACGAAAAAAAACTTTTTGACAATAAATTACAAGAGCATGAAAATCTTTTAGAAAGCCTCTCAAAAGAGTTGAGAAATAAAGAACAAAATTACTCTGTTGTAAAGGAGGAGTTAATACGAAAGGAGTCAGAAATTTCAAATTATTCAAATAATTTAACTCAGCTCGCACAATCATGTAGAGAAAAAATTAATGTTGATTTATTAAATTTAGAAAATGAGGTAGATAAATTCAAAAGAGATGAAGATTTAGAGACCGCAGAGAAAAGAGTATTAAGATTAAACGCTGAAAGGGAAAGAATTGGTGCTGTAAACTTACTTGCTGAAGATGAATACATAAAATTAAGAGAAAAAGTTGATGAAACAATTAAAGATAAAAATGAAATCCAAGAATCCATAGAAAAATTACATGAGGCAATTAATAAAATTAATAAAGAGGGTGTATTGAGACTTAAAGAAGCTTTTAAAATTGTTAATGAAAATTTCGAGAGACTATTCACTAAGTTATTTGGTGGAGGTAAAGCATATCTAAAACTTATCCAAAATGATGAAGATCCTTTAAACTCTGGTTTAGAAATATTTGCCAGTCCTCCAGGTAAGAAAATGCAAAATATAACTTTATTATCAGGAGGTGAACAGGCTTTAACTGCAATTTCATTATTATTTGCCGTATTTATAGCGAACCCATCACCTTTTTGTATATTGGATGAGGTTGATGCTCCTCTAGATGACAATAATGTGGATAGATTTTGCAGTATGGTCGAAGAAATTTCAGAAAAAGTTCAAACCAAATTTATTATTGTTACTCATAATCGAATGACAATGTCTAGAGTAGACAGACTCTATGGTGTTACAATGCCCGAGGAAGGAATTTCTCAAATAGTCTCTGTTGAATTAGAAGAAGCCGTAAAGTACGCTGAATAATGGCAAATGAAGAAGAAAATGATAATAAAAAGCCAAGTATGCAAGGTCTTAGCTTTGCTTATAGAATCTCAACTGAATTACTAGGTGCTTTAATTGTTTCTGTTGTTATTGGATTGTTGATTGACAAGATGTTTGACAGCAAACCTATTGGTTTAATAACGTTGATAATACTTGGTTTTTTTGCAGGTTTGTTGAATATTTACAGGCTTATACGTCGCATAGAAAACTCTAAATAAATCTGTTTTATTACCTCATGGCTAAGGGTGAGAGTCCTCTCAAACAGTTTGAAATACAACCCATTGTTGACATTAACTTTCTAGGTTTTGATATCTCTTTTACTAATTCTGCTCTATGGATGACTATTACAACAGCGTTTATTTTAATTTTTTTTACAGTGCCTTTTTTAAAAGCAAAAAAAACAAACTCTATAAGTGACCTTTACCCGACCAGAATGCAAGTTGCTGCTGAGCTTGGTTTTAATTTTATAAATAGTTTATTAGCAGACACTGTAGGTAAAGAGGGCAAAAAATATTTTCCTTTAGTTTTTACTTTGTTCATGTTTATTTTATTTGGAAATCTTTTTGGTATGATTCCTTACAGCTTTACTTTTACTAGCCATATCATAGTGACTTTAGCTCTTGCAATGGGTGTGTTTATTTTTGTTACTGTTTTAGGATTTGTAAAACATGGCGTAAAATTTTTTAGCTTTTTTGTTATTCCTGGTTTGCCCGTATATATGCTTCCTTTATTGATACCAATTGAAATTATATCTTATCTCTCTAGACCAATAAGCTTATCTGTTAGACTTTTTGCTAACATGCTTGCTGGTCATACTTTACTTAAAGTTTTTGCAGGGTTTGTCTCTGCACTAGGTTTTTTTGGAATTTTGCCATTAGTATTCATAATAGCTTTAACAGGTTTAGAAATATTAATTGCATTTTTGCAAGCATATGTTTTTGCAATATTAACATGTTTGTATATTAACGACGCTTTACACTTACACTAGATGAACATAAGGAGGTAAATATGGAACTAGTTGAAGGACTAAAATACTTGGGTGCAGGTTTAGCAGTAATCGGCGTGATCGGTGCTGGAATTGGTATTGGCAATGTTTTTGCTGCTTTTATTACTGCTGTTGGAAGAAATCCAGCTGCAAGAAACGAAGTTTTTACCATGACAATGTTAGGTTTTGCCCTAGTTGAAGCTATTGCTTTATTTGCATTGGTTATAGCATTAGTAATTCTGTTTTCTTAACAGGGACTGACTAACGGATGCCTCAATTAGAGCAAGTAGAGTTTTTTATATCTCAGCTTTTTTGGCTGGGTGTTTTTTTTGTAATACTGTTTACAGTATTGACATACATAACACTTCCTAAAATTAGAGCTTTTTTGAATCAAAGAGATGATTTTGTAAAATCACATATCTCAAAACAAGATGAATTAATCAAAAAAGCTGAGTCAATAATTGAAAACTACGAAGCAAAACTTACTGAGGCGAAGAACCAAGCATCACAAATTATTAATGATGCCAAAGATAAAGCCTTAAAAGAAAGTGAAGACTTAATCAAAGCTACGGAAGAAAAGATCCAACATGAAATCAAACAAACTGAGGAAAGAGTCGCTAAAGAAAAGGATACTGCAATATCTGAACTAAACGATCAACTTAAAGACTCAGCAACTAATTTTTTGTCAAAAGTAACTAACATAGAAAAGGGTAATATCAATCTTTAATGAGCTATTTATTTCAAGATCCTAAGTTCTGGTTATTAATTTCTTTTATTACTTTTGTTATTCTGATGATTAAGCCTTTCAAAAGTATGATGATTGGTGGTATTGACTCAAAAATTGAAGAAATTAAGCTTAATATTAATAATTCCTTAGAAACTTATAATAAAGCAGAAGAAAAACTCAAAGATGCAGAAAAACAAACTAGAGATTTATCTAATAAAGTGGATGACATTATATCTAACGCAAGATCACAAGCTGAGTCTATTTCTAAAAATATTATAGAGAAAACTAATCAAACCATTAAATCAAAAGAAAAAAATTCCCTAGATCGAATTAAACAAATTGAATTATCTGCAATTCAATCAATAAAAAGTCAGGCCTCAATAGAATTAAATAAAATTATTGCAAATTATTTTTCTAATCTTTCAGAAGACAATAGATCTAGAATAATAATTAAAAGTGTATCTGATTTAAAATCAGTCAATTAATAGCGTAAAATATTTTTATACCTTCGTCATAAGTATCTAAATCAATTTGAATTTTTTCATTTAAATCAAAATTTTGCCATGTATAACCCTCCCTATCAATTTTGAGATCTTTTGGGTATTGAAATTCAGCTATTGTAATATCCTCACTTAGGTTTGTGACAAAAATCATAAAATCAACTACATAAGTTTTTTTTTCTTCCTCAGACAAACTTACATTTATTTTGTAGTTAGTAGAAATCTCAACCTTACTCTCGTCTATCAATAAATAACAACTAAGATTATAGTTATTTTGTAGTTCTATATTGGCATTATCTAAGGTAATAGATCTCGCTTCATATAAAATTAGAGATTGAGGACAATCTTTATTGCTTACTTTTAATTCTTTTTTTAAAGGATTTGATATTGAACAAGAAACTAAAAAAAAAGTTAATATTAAACATATTATAAATTTATAATTTTTCATTGTTGGATATTATGCATCATATATACATTAATTAAAAAATAAAAAAATAAAATGGCAGTTTACACATCAGTAACTTATAAAGATGCCCAAGAATTATTTAGACCCCTCGGAGAAATTGAGATTCTTGAAGGTATAAAAGAGGGGGTAGAAAATACAAATTATTTAGTAAATTTGACTGACTCTAAAAAATATATATTAACTATTTTTGAAAAAAGAACTAAAGAAGTTGACTTACCATATTTTAACAATCTTATGAAATTATTTTACGATAACAATATTTCATGTCCGTTAAGTGTAACTATAGACAATAAAAACTTATTTAAAATTAAAGGGAAACCATGCTGCATATATACTTTTGTTGAAGGTAGACCTTTAAAAGATATAAATAATCAACAATTAAAATCATTAGGAAAATCGATAGCAGATTTGCATCAAGCTGGAAATAGCTCAAAACTTTTCAGAAAAAATATGATGTTACTACCCACTTGGAAATACATCACCGAAAAGTTTTCTAATGTTAACCCTAAAATTTATACTGAAGAGTATAAATATATTCTTAAAAATATTGATCACCTTCAAGATAAGTTTCCATATAATTTAAGACAAGTTAATATTCATGCTGATTTATTTAAAGACAATATATTTTTTTTAAATAACCAGGTTTCAGGTTTTATAGATTTCTTTTTTTCTTGTACTGATACTGTAATTTATGATTTTGCTACACTTGTTAATGCTTGGTTTTTTAAAAACAATAAATTTTCAGAAAATGATTATTTAAATTTTCTATCATCTTACATGCAAAACTTTGAATTAAAAATTGAGGAAAAAGATAAATTAAACTTTTATTTAAAGGTAAGTGCTATACGTTTTTTCTTAACAAGACTTTATGACTTGCATTTTAATATTGAAGGGGATGTAAAACATAAAAATCCTCTAGAATTTTTTGAAATTTTTAAATTTCATGAAAAGAACAATATACAGGACTTTTTTTGATTAGTGTCTATACAGATGGTTCTTGTCTAGGAAATCCTGGTAACGGAGGATGGGCATTTTTGATTGTTGTAGATAAGAATATTTGCTATAGAGCTGGTTTCGAACTTAACACCACAAATAATCAAATGGAACTAGTTGCTGTTATTAAAGCACTAGAGTTTTTAAAAGAATTTAGAGACATTTCAATTTATACAGATAGCAATTATGTTAAACAGGGTATTACAACATGGATAATTAATTGGAAAAAAAATAATTGGAAAACATCAAAAAAACAGCCAGTTAAAAATAAAGAGCTTTGGGAACGATTAGATAAATTAAACCTAAGTAAAAATATTAATTGGAGTTGGGTAAAGGCACATAATATCGATGAATTCAATAACCAAGTTGATACACTTGCTAGAAAAGCAGCAGAAACTCTAACTGAGTCTTCGTTTAACTAGTTCAGCTGTTTCAAGGTTATCAATAGGTCCTATTGATGAGAGAGTTAAATTAGAGTCTAGTATTTTTTTTCTTGCTTTTTCAAGGTCCTCTAATTGCACAGAGTCAATTTTTGAAATAAATTCCTCGGGAGATCTAACCTTATTGTGCATTAAATAACTAGAAGCATTAGATCTACATCTTGTTGAGATACTTTCCTCTCCCTTTAGAATTCCTACTTTAAATTTAGCTTTAGTCTTCGTTAATTCCTCCTGCGTAAAAGTATTGGCATTAATATTTAATTGATCGCAAAGTACGGGTATTAATTCTTTTACTTCCTTATGGCCTGTGCCAGCATAGACATAAAAAATACCTGAGTCAGAAAAGAAATCACCACTGCTGTATATGCTATAGACTAAACCTCTTTTTTCTCGAATTTCTTGAAATAATCTTGAGGACATACCAGAGCCGAGAAGTGTTGAATAAACCCTTGTTGCATAGTAAAGGTCTGAATGAATGTCTACACCTTCAAAACCTAGTAATAACTTTACCTGTTCTAAATTTTTCTCTTGACGGTATTCTCCACCAACATAAGAAGATTTTGGAATATAATCGTCGTCCCCAAGAGGGAGATTTTGGAATTTATCCTCAACAAGTTTAATTATTTTGTCCTCTTCAAAATTTCCTGATACAGAAAACACCATTTTTTTTGGGTTATAGAAACCTTTCATAAAACCCTCTACTTCATCCCTTGATATGGACTTTATAATTTCAGCCGTACCCAAAATTGACCTACCCATGGGTTGGTCCGGGTAAGCTAACTCGTCGAATTTATCAGCAACAATACTATCTGGCTCGTCAGCATACATTCCAATCTCTTGTAATATGACTCCTCTCTCTTTGTCGAGTTCCTTAGAGTCAAAAGTTGAAAACTGCAAGATATCGCTAATTACGTCTATGGACAGTTCAACATTTTCCTTTAAACCACTCATGTAATAGGCAGTTATTTCTCTTGAAGTATAGGCATTGTGAGAATTACCTACTAATTCAACCTCTTTTGCTATTTGAGCAGCTGATCTATTTTTTGTTCCTTTGAATGCCATGTGCTCTAATAAGTGAGCAACACCATTGATTTCTTTTCGTTCATTTCTTGCACCGACTTTGTTCCACATTCCTACACTTACTGTTTCTACAGTGTTTACATAATCTGTTATCAAGGTCATTCCATTTTTAAGCTTATGAATATTAGGCATGTGCTTCTATATATTCTCCTAGTTCCTTGTAATTGTTATCTAAAATTACAAATTTTTCATCATTAAGAAACTCTATGTTTTTATCATATTTTATATCTTTACCTACTACCTTTTCGACAGTTTCTTGAAATTTTACTGGATGGGCACAAGCAAGACACATTGCTTTTTTTAAATTTAATTTTTCCGCACATACAATACCAACAGCTGTATGAGGATCTAATAAGATATTGTAATTTTCATATGTAATTTTAATTTGATTTTCAACCTCTTTAGAAGTTGCACTCTCAGATAAAAATTTTTCAGATAATGACTTATGAATAGTACTTTCTAATTTTTTATTATGTTCATTGCTTTGAATATTTTGAAAAAGCTCGTTTGTTGCTCTTGGTCCAAGAAGCTCTGCTAAAAGTCTTTCAAAATTACTTGATATTGTTATATCCATGCTAGGGCTATTAGTTTTTACAACATTGTAAAGATGTAGATCATTATTGCTTATGATTCGATGTAAAATGTTATTCTCATTTGTAGCAACAATTAATTTATTTATTGGAAATCCCATTGATTTTAGCAAATGGGCAGAATAAATATTTCCAAAATTACCACTTGGTACAACAAAATTATCAATATTATGATTAAGATATGACCATGCATAATAAATTGATTGTGGTAACACCCTAAACCAATTAATTGAATTCACTGCAGTAAAGCTATATTTATTATTTATACCCCTGTCTCTAAATAGTTTTTTTACTAAATTTTGACAATCATCAAAACTTCCATTCAGGGCAATATTAAAGACATTATTGCCTCCACTCGTTGTCATTTGTTTTCTTTGGAAGAGAGATGTGGAGTTATGAGGATGCAGAATAAAAATACTAACATTTTCAATATCTTTAAAGGCTTGAATTGCTGCAGAACCGGTATCGCCAGAAGTTGCTCCGATTACTATTAATTTTCTATCTAGTTTCTTTAAATAGTATTCATATATTTTAGCTAACAAACACATAGCGTAATCTTTAAAAGCTAGTGTCGGACCATGAAATAAATTCAATAGATCATTGTCACCTATGTTTGATATTGAAACAATTTCTTTATCAAATTTAGAATAAGCCTCTTCGATAATCTTTTTAATTATTGGAGCTTCAAATAAATCTGATAAATAAGGGGTTAAGATGAAATTTGCTATTTCAAAATAATTTTTTCCTTTTAGTTCATTTATTTGATTATTACTAAATTTAGGAATTTCGTTTGGAATAAATAAACCTCCATCTGGTGCTAGGCCGAAATTCAGTACCTGCTCAGCAGAGTATTCTTTTTTATCATCTCGTGTACTTATGTATTTCATTTAACAAATCTATCTACCAAATGCTCTAAATAATATTTTGGGTTTAAATTCTCACCAGAAATGCTTTGTAACATTTCATCAGATGAATATAAAGAAGCTTTTTGATGGATATTAGTATTTAACCAAACGATTAAATTATTTATATTTTCCTCATTAGGGTTGTCTAAAAAAATATCAAATATAGGGCAATTAAATTTAATTTGTGATGATATCATTGCACCAAGTGCATAAGTAGGGAAATAACCAAATATACCTTCATACCAATGAATATCTTGGAGAACCCCTTCTGTCTCTGAAATAAGATTTATTGACAAATGATTTAAATAGTTTTCATTCCATAAATTTTTTATATCTTTAAATTTAATTTTGTTTTTAAATATCTCTTTTTCAATTTTATACCTGATGTAAACATGTATCGGGTAAGAAAATTCATCAGCACTTACCCTTATAGGATTAATTCTCACGGTATGATAGTGCTCTAAAAACGATTTTTCCAAATCTTTAGAGTTATCAAAAATCTTGTTTATAATTTTAAAATAAACCTTTGATTTAAAGATATGATTTTCAAAAAAAAGAGATTGGCTTTCATGGACACTTAAACTACGAGATTGACCCAATGGTTCATAAAGATATTCATTAGGTCGGTTCTGCTCATAAACTCCATGGCCAGTCTCATGAAATAATGCTGATAAGGACTCTAATATATTATCTTCAAACCTAGTTGTTATCCTTACATCATTTGTAGCTCCTCCACAAAAAGGATGATGAGATTGGTCAATTCTACCTCTATCAAAATCAAAGTTGAGTTGTTCTAATTTTACTTTTACCATTTTTAATATTTCTGAGTCTGAAATATTTGATTTGTAAATATGAGGTGATTTAATTTTTTTAACATCCAAATATTTAGGTATTATTTCACCCTCAATTATTGAAAAAACTTGGTCGATCTTTGATGAGTCATAATCCATATCATATTTTGAAATTAAAGAGTCATAAGGTGATAGATTAGTAGCCTTAGCTAATTGAGACGCTTCCTCATGTACTAAATCTAATAGATCATTGAAATCTTTTTCAATTATTGCAGAGTCATTTTTTGATCTAGCCTCTCTCCATAAGTGCTCACAAGTTATTTTTTTTTTTATCAGTAGAGTTTTCAAATCTGGGTCAATAGCATTTTCTTTGACGATAATACTCTTCATTAATTTTAAAGACATAATATCTGCTTCGCTTAATTTTGTATTCTCAGCTTTTTGAATTTCTTCTTGAATATCTTCGCTTCTAAATATTCTATCTGTAAAGTTAGATAAAATAGACATTTGCTCTAATCTAGACTCGATACTTTTTTTTGGTAGATTAGTTGCGTTATCCCAAAATAAAAGACCACTGACGTCATTCAACACATAGTAGCTTTTAAAATACTCTTTGAGTTTATTCATATTTTCTTCTTATAATTAACAGCATAACGATACTTGACAAGCTAAGCAAAAACCAAGTTATTGAATAATTCAAATGATTATTTCTCAAAAATATAAGGGGATTAAAGGTATATTTAGATACCCTATCATCTAGAAGAACAAAATAATATTTGGATAGGAATGAATGTTGATAGAATTGATTAAAATCAGTTTTATTAACAGAGTACCAAGTATTATTGGACAAATCATTCTCTGGCGTAAAATAAGGTTTATCTGAATTGAAATCTCTTATGTATACCTTAGGGTTGTCTATTAATTGAAATCTATTAATGATATTTTGAACTTGATCAACGTCTTTGTCTAAAAACCATCCAAAATTAATAACACTATATATAGTATTTTTATACTTTACCGGAAGTATTAGGTGATAACCTGGTTTTCCTTTAAATATTTTTGACTCCAAATAAATTGGTTTATTAAATATTGTATAATTATCATCTAGTTTTACTGAAACTAAATTATTGTAGTTTAGATCACCAGAAAACAAAGAGGGATTGAGAATTGAATTACGTATATTGTCCATTAAATCATTTTTCCAATTTAGTCGGTAAAGTTGCCATGAACCTAAGATAAAGGTTAAAATAGAAATTCCTATAAATACAAATGTTAATGATGACTTATTCATAAATAAAATTTTAGTTTAAATATAAAAGATAAAAATGTTTGGTTTATCTTCCCCACCAATAGATACTTATGTATAAAAACAACCAAACAACATCAACAAAATGCCAATACCATGCAGCTGCCTCAAAACCAAAATGTCTTTTTGGGGTTAAATGACCTTTTCTTATTCTCAATAAACAGACTAATAAGAATAAAGTACCAATTAATACATGAAAACCATGAAAACCGGTTGCCATGAAAAAAGTTGAAGGATATATACCTTCAGTAAAACCAAAAGTTGCATGTTGGTATTCATATATTTGTAAAAGTGAAAATATGAAACCTAAAAAAACTGTGTAATATAAACCTTTAAGAGCCTCTTTATTATTTCCCTCTCTTAATTCATGGTGTGCCCATGTACAGGTAGTCCCTGATAAAAGTAAAATCAAGGTATTTAAATATGGGATGTCTAGTGGGTCAAAAGTTTCAATTCCTTTTGGGGGCCAAACTCCTATTCCAAGAGTGCCTGTAAAAACTTCTTTGTACTCAGCTAAAAATGTTTTAGGTAATAGACTTGCATCAAAAAAAGCCCAAAAGAAAGCAACAAAAAACATTACTTCTGATGTGATGAACAGAGCCATACCCCACCTAAGACCAATCTCAGTGATTGAATTATGTACTTTTAAAAAAGTACTCTCTTTTATTATGTCTCGCCACCACATAAACATAGTAAAAAGTATTAGAACAAGACCTGCCAACATAGGCCATAGCATCTCATAGTGCATATACAAAATAGCTCCTGAAACTAGAAAAAGAGCAGAAAAAGCACCAACTAATGGCCAGGGACTGGGATTTACAAGATGAAATTTATGTTTCTTTTCAGAGTCTTTAAATACTAAATCAACCATTTAAACAATATTTCATTCTTTTTTCTCAAAAAAGGTATATGACAAAGTGACATTCTTAGTCCTACTTGCCTCAGGATCGTCAAGTATCAATGGATCTAAGTAGAAAGTGACAGGAAACTCAACAACTTGATTTGGTTTTATCGTTTGATCAATAAAGCAAAAGCATTCAATCTTATATAAGTATGGGCCAATTTTAGGTGGTAAAATGTTAAATATAGACGTTCCTGTTGAGCTAACATCAGTATTGTTTTTAGCTTTAAAAACAACATCATACTTTACACCCTCTGTAATATTCATTTTTTGAGGAGCTTCAAACATCCAATCCAAACCTTCATTTACCTGAGCTGAAAATATAACTTTTATATCGAGTTCCCCCAAGTTGATATTTTGGCGTTGTTCTTGAATTTTTACTTCTTTATTAAAACCTTGAAATCCAGTTAGGTCACAAAAAAGCTTATATAGTGGCACTGAAAAAATTACTAGACTTAGCATAAATCCAAGTATCAACATTAAAAAAATTAATGTTTTATTTTTATTTGATACGTTCAAATACCAGATTTAATTCTAAATATTGTAATAAAATAAAATGCTGTTACGAGCATGAAAAGTAGAGCCAAGACTAATAAATTTTTATTTTTTCTTTTCATTAGAATAAATATTTATCAATAACTGTTAAAGCAAAAATAAGAAAAAGATAAACAATTGAATATCCAAAAAGTTTGATTGAGTCTTTCTTAATATTTTGTGACTTATTTAGTTTAAAAAGTTTGTAAATAAAATATGCATTGAGAATATTGGAGCCTAAAAAAAAGCTCACTCCAGCGTATTTAAAAAAAAATAGAGAGTTTACTGATGCAACCATTAAAAGAGTATAAATATTCATCATAAAAAGTGTTTTTTTTATACCGTGTTTAACGGGGTACATCGGTATATCAGCGTCAGAGTAATCTTGGTTTCTAAATATAGCTAATGCCCAAGAGTGTGGAGGTGTCCATAAAAATATTATTAAGCATAATATTATCGGGTAGAAAATTTGTTCACTTGAAATACTTATCCACGCAATCACTGGAGGGAGGGCACCTGCTAAACCACCAATTACTATATTCTGTGCAGTTTTGTGCTTCAGATACATTGTATAAAAAACAGAGTAATAAAGAATTGTAAATGCTAATAAGATTGAGGCCTTAATATTTCCAAAGAAAAATAGACCTACTACAGAAAAAAAAGAAAAAATTAATCCAATCCCAAGTGCTGTATTTGCTGAGATATTTCCTGAAGGAATAGGTCTAAACTTTGTTCTGTCCATTTTAGAGTCAATTATTCGATCAAACCACATGTTTAAAATAGCTGAACCAGATGCTCCCATTGCTATAAGGGTAAGAGACATACCTTTTATAAGTAAACTTTTATCAGATGGGGCTAATAACATCGCACATAAAGCCGTAAATATTACAAGAGAAATTACACCAGGTTTAATTAGTACATAAAGTTGTTTTAAAAAATTAACAACTTGCAAAAAGAACAGGTTTTGTTCTGTCTGTACAAAAGTTTGATGATGCTTTTTTTCTAACACAAGTTAATTTTTTACTTCGGGCAATGTATCAAACTGGTGATAAGGTGGAGGAGACGGTAATGTCCACTCAAGTGTTTTCGCACCCTCACCCCATGGATTTGCTTTTGCTTTTTTACCTTTAAATAATGCATAAACTATTATGAAAATAAATAGAATAAATGAAGCAAAAGATATATATGACCCAATTGAGGATATAATATTCCATCCAGCATAAGCATCTGGATAATCTGGAATACGTCTAGGCATACCTGCTAATCCTAAAAAGTGTTGAGGAAAGAAGGTTAAGTTAACTCCTAAAAAGAACAACCAAAAATGTAACTTGCCAAAAAACTCAGAGTAATTTTTTCCGCTCATTTTACCAAACCAATAATAAATTCCCGCAAAAATACCAAACACCGCTCCCATACTTAATACGTAATGGAAATGGGCAACAACGTAATATGTATCATGTAAAACGACATCAATACCTGCGTTTGCTAAAATTACACCTGTTACTCCACCTAGAGTGAAAAGAAAAATGAATCCTAGAGCAAATAACATAGGGGTTGTAAATGTTATAGATCCACCCCACATTGTAGCGATCCAACTAAAAATCTTAACACCTGTGGGTACAGCTATGACGATTGTAGCTAGCATAAAATAAGCTCTGACATTTGCACTAAATCCTACTGTATACATATGATGAGCCCAAACAACAAAACCGATAAATCCAATAGCAACCATTGCATAGGCCATACCTAAATATCCAAATACAGGTTTTTTTGAAAAAGTAGATACAATATGTGAGACGATACCAAAAGCTGGCAAAATCATAATGTAAACCTCTGGGTGACCAAAAAACCAGAATAAATGCTGGAATAGAACAGGGTCCCCTCCACCGGCAGGATCAAAAAAAGTTGTTCCAAAGTTTCTATCTGTTAAAAGCATTGTAATAGCTCCACCTAGAACTGGAACAGCAAGTAAAAGAAGAAATGCTGTAACTAACATTGCCCAAACAAAAAGAGGCATTTTATGAATCGTCATCCCTGGTGCTCTCATATTCAAAATGGTTGTAATAAAGTTGACGGCACCAAGTATTGATGAAGCGCCTGCTAAATGGAGTGAAAAAATGGCCATATCTACAGCAGGACTACTGTGTCCTGTAATCGAACTTAAAGGTGGGTAAATAGTCCAACCAGTTCCAGCACCACTCCCAACAAACATAGAACCTGCTATTAAAAATAATGCAGGAACTAATAACCAAAAACTAATATTATTCAATCTTGGAAAAGCCATATCAGGTGCGCCAATCATTAGTGGAATAAACCAATTTCCAAAGCCCCCTATCAATGCAGGCATTACGACAAAAAAGATCATTAGTAATCCATGAGCTGAGATAATTACATTCCACATTTGTCCATCTGCAACAAACTGCATTCCGGGTTCAGATAATTCCATTCTCATAATGACTGAAAGGGCACCGCCCACTACACCAGCTACGATTGCATAAATTAAGTATAATGTTCCAATATCTTTATGGTTTGTAGAAAAAAACCATCTTGTGAAAAAACCTGGCTTATGATCGTGATGATCATCCATAGCTAATGAATCTGAACTCATAAATTATTCTCCTCTAATTGTATTAAATTATTTTGTGAAATAATGATTTCCTCATTTGTTACGTTAGTTTTAATATCTTCATTGATTGCGTAATTGTTTTTGGCTTCATTAGCCCATGCAATAAATTCGCTTTCAGGTAATACTTTTACAACAACTGGCATAAATCCATGACCAGTACCACATATTTCAGAGCATTGTCCTCTGTATATTCCTGGTTCTTTAACATTGACCCACGTTTCGTTGAGTCTTCCAGGGACGGCATCAGTTTTTAATCCCATTGAGGGTACAGCCCAGCTGTGCAAAACATCTCCAGCAGTTATAAGTATTTGAATATTTTTATTGGCAGGAATTACAAGAGGATTGTCAACAGTCAAGAGTCTTAAGTCTCCCTCTTGAAGGTCTGCATCTTGAACCATGTAACTTTCAAAATAAAAGTCACCGTGATCCGGGTATTCGTATTCCCAATACCACTGATGACCAATGACTTTAACAGTCATATCATAATTTTCGCTTTTTTCTTGTTGGTATAAAAGCTTAAAAGATGGTATCGCAAGAACTACAAGGATTACAATAGGTATTGCAGTCCATAAAACTTCAACAACTGTATTGTGAGTTGTTGTAGATGGAATTGGGTTTCTTTTTGCGCTGAAACGAAAAGAGACATAGAAAAGAAGGAATAAGACAAATAAGGTAACTAAAGTCATTACAATCAAAATTATGTTATGGAGTCCAACTACACTGCCCATCAAATCTGTGGCGGGATTCTGAAAACTTAACTGCCAGTCAGTGGCTTGTTTTCCAAAGGCCTTTGAAGATACAAGAAAAAAAATTACCGGAAATATTGACTTCATCTAAAACATATTAGTAATCTTTTTTGTACAGTATATTGACAGGATGTCGCTTAAACCCGCTATAATTATGAAAAATAGTGAAATGTTAGACTAAGTGCGGCAATAACTGCTGTGTCAGCTTTTAAAATGTTTGGGCCCATACTCACATTAAAGAAATTTTTTGAGCTACCTGATATAAATGCTCTTTCCTCCTCCTCAAAACCTCCTTCAGGTCCTATAACAACTAAAATTTCACTATTTGGTTTAACTTTAGCTTGTGATAAATGAATTCCTTTGAGATTCTCATCAAACATCAGCACTGTTTTACTGGACATGATATTAGATCTATCTTTAAGGTCAATTAACTTGTCTATGTTTGGTACTGATAATCTTCCGCTTTGTTGAGCAGCACCTACAGCATATGTATTAAACTTATCGAGATTAATCTTTGTGTTTATAGTTCTATTAAATGATGTTGGAAATAGACATCTCACGCCCATCTCAGTTGATTGTCTTATAATTAATTCGCTGTTTTGGTATTTTATAGGAGAAAACATTAAGTCTATCAAAGTTTCTGCTCGAGGTGCTGAGATTTGACTTATCGATCTCGCTTTTAAAAAATTTTTTTTTATATCAATTATTTTGCACTTCCATTCACCAGAAATATTGTTAAACAAGGAGATCTCATCTCCTATTTTAAGCCTTATAACTTTTACAAGATGGATATAATACTTTTTTTCTAGCTCATAAGTGCTACCCTGCTTTATAATTGAATTACAATAAACTCTCTTCATGAATAACAATTATAAGAATAATTTAATTTTTAAATTATTTCCACCTTTCACACACCCATACATTCTTTTAGTTAGATTAGATAAACCTATTGGTTTTCTTCTACTTTTTTACCCAATTAGTTTCATTTTAGCATCCTCAACAAATGGTTCGTCTAATAATATTTTAATTTTGTTTATAATTTTTTTTATAGGTTCATTGGTTATGAGATCTGCTGGATGCATAGTGAATGATTTTATCGATAAAGACATTGATAGGAAAGTTAGTAGAACACAAAATAGAGCTTTAGCCTCATCACAAATAAGCGTAAAGAATTCACTCATACTATTATTTTTTCTTTTAATAATAGGTTTAATAATTTTATTACATTTAAATTATGAAGCTATTGTATTAGGGCTTGTTATCACTCCTTTGATAATTTTATACCCTTTAGCAAAAAGATTTTTTTTCTTACCCCAATTAATTTTAGCTTTGACTTATAATTGGGGCTGTTTTATTGGCTGGGTGGCGATGGGCTCAAACGTACCCTTTTCATCTGTTCTCATTTTATATGTCTCACTAATTTTTTGGACACTTACTTATGATACTATTTATGCTACTCAGGATGAAAAAGAAGACAAAGAATTAAAATTATACTCTAGCACATTATTTTTTGGAGCTGGAAGAATGATCATTTTAAATTTAATGATTTTTTTTAAATATTTTTTATTGGCTTTTTTTGGAAGTGGCTTGAATTTCAGTTTTTTATACTATGTCTTATTAATTACGATTTTCTTAATAAACATTATAGATCTCAATTTTATGTGGAAAAATATACCTGAAAAGGCTAGTTCATACTTTAGTCGCAATAACTATTACGGTATCAGCATACTTTTTAGTATAATAATCGGAAGTCACTTTAATGTCTGAGTCTAAAGAACATTTTATAAGAATTTCTAAATTATTTCTTAATTTTAAATTAAGAATGTTTGCTGCAATTTTATGTATGATTATTGCAGCTCTATGCACAGGTTTTCATGCTTGGTTGGTTAAACCAGCACTTGACAATGTTTTGATCAATGCTGATAAATTTTATTTATATTTTATACCTATTGCTATTTTAATTACTGGGATAACAAAAGGGTTTGTAACATATATCCAAATTACTTCTTTACAATTTATGAGTCATAGGATTATTGAAAAACTAAGACGAGATGTTTTTAAAAATATAATAAATGTGCATTATGGGTTTTTTGTTAAAAATAAAATAGGATCTTTAATTACGAGAATTACTACAGATACTTATTACTTAAGTGGGGCAATGGCCAACACATATACTGCATTAATAAAAGATTCTTTAACTTTGGCTGTTTTGATAGGAAATATGTTTTATCAAAATTGGAAATTAGCATGCATTTCTATTGTGATTTTTCCATTGGCTATTGTTCCAATAAGAGTTTTAGGTAAAAAAATTAGAAGAGTCACAAAAAACTTACAAGAACAAGTCGGAACTTTAGCTTCAAATTTAGAAGAGGTCTTTAGAGGAATCAAAAATGTAAAATCTTTTAATGCAGAGAATTTTGAAATCAAAAGAGTAAATAAAGAAATTGAGCAAACTAGAGAATTGAATTTTAAACAGGAAAAAATTACTGCTAGATCCAGACCTTTTACGGAAACATTGGGCTCAATGGCAGCTGGTTTAGCAATTTTTGGTGGTGGTATTTTTGTAATTAACGAAAATATGACAGCTGGGCAATTGATGAGTTTTTTAGTAAGTCTAATGTTAGCTTATGCACCGCTTAAAAACCTAATAAATGTGAATGTTTTACTTCAAAGCGGTCTTGGTGCTGCATCCAGAATATTTGAATTTATAGATTTTAAAAATGAAACAATTGGAGGATCTAAGATAATAAAAAGTTTCAAGACTTTGAGTTTCAAAGAGGTTTTTTTCAAATACGAAAATACAAATAAAAATATAATTAACCGAGTTAATTTTAACCTTAAAGCAGGAAAAAAAGTTGCATTTGTGGGGCCCTCTGGAGGAGGTAAATCAACACTTATGGCTTTATTTTTAAGATTATTTGATATCACTAAAGGTGACATAACAATAAATGAAATTGATATAAAAAAATTAAAATTAAATAGTCTTAGAAATATATTTAGCCTAGTTAGCCAAGATACAGTTTTGTTTGATGGTACTATTTCAGAAAATATAAAATATAACTCTGGTCACAATCAATCAAATATAAATCATTTTGCTAATATTGCATGCGTAAATGATTTTGCAAATAAACTACCTTTAAAATTGGATACTAAAATTGGTGAAAATGGAATTAAATTGTCTGGGGGGCAGAGGCAAAGAATTTCAATAGCGAGAGCTCTCGCTCAAAGAAGCCCTGTTATATTATTAGATGAACCAACTTCAAATTTGGATCTTAAAACTGAGTCTAAGCTATTCAATAATTTGTATCATTTGCCTAAAATTACAATGATTGTAGTTGCACATAGATTAAGCACTATTAAAAATTTTGATGAAATTTACTATTTAGAAAATGGTGCAGTTGTTGAGAAGGGAACTCATAAAACCTTAATGGCAAAGAAAAAACATTATTATAATCTTTATCAAAGACAGATTAAAAAAAATGCTTAAAAAATTATCTAAGTATAAATTATTTAAGATTATTTTTGTAAATTTAATTTATCTGTCATTATCACTTATAAAAAAAACAAGTAATTGGTCAGGTGTAAACGAAGAAGTCATAGAAAAACAATTACAAGATAATAAATCAATCATTGTACTTATTTGGCATAACCAACTTATGGGTTCTACATTTAGTTGGAAATTTAAACCAAAATTAAGACCCGTTGCAACCTCTCACAGAGATGGTCAAATAAGTACTTTAGTTCAAAGAAAATTTGGTTTAGATCCTCTTTTACGTGAAAAAGATAAACCTACAGCTCTAATAAAAGAAATCACTTTAGCCGTAGAAAAAGGTGATTGCATTTATATCACACCAGATGCACCTCACGGACCACCTTATGAAATTAACACCAATATTTACAAATTAGCCAAAAAGTTTGACTTAAAGATCGCTCTACTAACTTTTAAAACCAATCGTTTTTTTCGTCTTAATAATTGGGATAAGTTAAAAATACCTTTACCTTTCAGTAAAGGTATTTTTTTTTGGGGTAAAGAAATAATAAATCCAAGTCAGTTCGACGAAAATTCATTTAATAGATACATAATAGACAATTTGAATAAAAATTTAAAAATAATTGATGCTCATTTTTAGCTATAGATTATTACAACTTGTGTTTTTTCCAGTGATTTTATTCATTGGTTTAATTAGAGTGTTTAATAAAAAAGAAAATTTTTTTTCATATAAACAAAAAATATTTGCAAACCAAAATTACACACAAATCAAACAAAGAGATTATTTAATTCATTTTGCTAGCATAGGCGAATTGAATTCTATTAAATTCTTAGTGGATAGGCTCAATAATAAAAAAATTGTTTTATCATGTTCTACATTGTCATCTTTTGAATTGTCAAAAAAATTATACCCCAACCTTATTAGTATATTTCTTCCTTTAGATTTTTTTTGGAATGTAAACATTTTCTTATCAAAAACAAATTTTAAAAAAATTTTATGGATTGACTCAGAAATTTGGCCTAATTGGCTAATGATTTCAAAAAAGAAAAATTTAAAAAATATCTTAGTTAATGGCAGAGTATCGGATACAAGTTATGTCAGGTGGTCAAAATATCCAAATTTAAGTAAAATAATCGGAGAACAATACGATCTAATTTTTGCACAAAGTAAAAAGGATCAAGTAAACATAAATAATTTATTTGTTAAAAAAGTTTATTTTTTTGGGAACTTAAAATTTAATATTAATCCAAATATACCAGGCTCAAAAAAAAAGATCGTTTGTTTTGCAAGTATTCACTTAAATGAATATAATAAAGTTATACAAATAATAAAAAGATTAGATTTAAGTGAAATATTTGAAATAATTATTATACCGCGTCACATTCAATTCTCTAGTAATTTAAGTGAGAAAATTATTTCTGAAAATTTAGAAAAAATCACAGTGCATAATAAATTTGGTGATATTATGTCAATTTTTGAGCGCTCAAAATTAGTATTTATGGGTGGTTCTTTAATTAAACATGGTGGTCAGAATCCTCTGGAACCTATTTCTAGAGGTTGCTTTGTGCTAACAGGAGAATTTCATAAAAATTTTGAGGAAATTTATCATGATCTTGAAAAACTTAACCTTTGTAAAACAATGAATAGTGATAATTTAGAAGATATAAGTAATGAAATTAACAAACAAATAAAAGATGACTTTCATCATGTTAAGGAAATTGAAAATTTTATTAATAATAATAAAAATAGTTTAAAAAATATTACTGAGATGATTGATAAATGTTAAAAGCTCCAAAATTTTGGTATCAAAAAACAATTTCTTTAAATGCACTTCTTCTCTCTCCTTTATCAATAATTTGGTCAGTCGGAAATTTAATCAAAAGAAAACTGTCAAAAGTTCAAAAAATTGACTTACCTGTAATAGCAGTTGGAAGTGCTATAATTGGTGGTTCAGGCAAAACACCCTCAGTATTGTACATCTGTAGAGAATTAAAGAAGATGGGATACATTCCTCATATTATTTCAAGAGGTTATGGTGGGTCCACTACAATAGATGAAGTTATAAAAGTAAAACCTCATATGGACTTTAATTTTGTAGGTGATGAGGCTTTAATGATGTCAAATTATTTTACAACATGGGTTAGTAAAAATAAATTTCACGCAATGATTTCAGCAAAGGAAGATGGTGCAAATATACTTGTACTTGACGATGCACTTCAATCTTACAATGTATATAAAAATATATCGATTTATGTTTATGATTCTATCCAATCATTTGGTAATAGACTTTTAGTTCCCTCTGGGCCACTAAGAGAGTCAGTAAAAAATGCAATTAGAAAATCACAAATATTTTTTTTAATTAATACAAATGTATGCAATGAATTAAATGACAATCACTTTAAGCATATTTTGAAATATAAAATAGAAATCAAACCAGAATTTAAAGAAAAAAAATTAATTGCTTTTGCGGGTCTGGGTTTTAATAAAAAATTTTTTGACCAATTAAAATCTGAAAATTTAAATTTAGTATTAACAAAAGAGTTTCCTGATCATCATCAATATACTGTCGATGATATTTTTCTATTACTTGATCAAGCAAATAAAAATGATGCTTTTTTAATAACAACAGAGAAAGATCATGTCAGGATACCTAATGAATTTAAAAGCTCTATTGGAATAATACATGGAGAAATAGTATCAGATAACAATCTAGGATTTACAACGGAAATTGAAAAATATATTTAAAGTTTTTAGAAATTATATTGAGTTTGTATTTTTTATTATACTTAAAAATATATTAGGATTATTTAGTTTTAATTTTGCCTCAAATGTTGGAGGAATTTTAGTTGGTTTTTTTGGAAAATTTACAAAATACGAACAAATTATAAAAAATAATTTGAAAGTATTAAACCTCAATGATGAAAAGAGTTCAAGATTAACAAAGGAAAATTTAAAAGAGACAGGAAAAGTTTTTTTTGAATTTTTTAACTTAAATAAATTTGATTGGAAAAATATAGATTTTTATAACATCCATATCATGGACGAGATAAAAACTCACAAAGGTCCTAAAATCTTTATATCAGCACATATTGGGAACTGGGAGCTAACAAGAAATTTTATTTTACGTCATGGCTTCACATTACATTCAGTTTATAGACACGCAAATAATGAGAAAATCGATAACTACATACAGAAAAATAGAATGGAAAATAATGCTTTTTTTTATAAAAAAGGCTCTGAGAGTGCTAAATCCATGATTAAAGCACTCAAACAAAATGAAGACTTAGCACTTCTAATTGACCAAAGAGATAGTAGTGGTTTAGAAATAGATTTTTTTGGAAAGAAAGTACTTGCAACAGATGGTTTTGCTAATTTGGCAATTAAATACAAAACAATGATATGTCCAGTATACTCTATCAGAAATCAAAATAACAAATTTCAAATAATTTTTGAAAAACCTTTACGTTATGAAGAATATAAAAACTATGATGTAAAAGGCCTAGTTGAGATGATTCATAAGAAATATTTTGAAAAATGGATTACACACTCTCCATCACAATGGCTATGGGTACATAAAAGATGGAAATTATAATTTTTTTTTGACACTCATTACTCCATCTTTCAAAGTAACATCAAAATTATTTAATTTTTTTAAAGTTTGTATACTTTTAATAATTTGATTTTCTGATTTCAATATAGCATAACCTTTTTTTAGGTTTTTTTCTATCGAAGAGGTATTAAGTATCTTATTTAGTAAATATAATTTTTGAGAAAAAATCTTAAATTTATTTAAAATTAAGGTTTTGTTATTATTATTAATGTATCCAATCTTGCTTTGTATTTCTGATATTTTTTGTTTTGGGCTATTATTTTGTAGTCTAATCAATGTATCATTAAAGAAATTTGATTTATCGTAAAAGGAATTATTAACTATCTTTAAATTCTCACTGTTTATTTTACTTAATTTGATTTCAACATCTTTGATTGAATTTGAAAAATAATTTACAGAATTTTTGAATCTCAATAATAGTTGTTCTATTGATAAATATTTTTGTTCGATTGATTGATTTAGTTTTACTTGTAAATCCTGAATTTGATTTAATAAATAATTTTTATCGGGAACTGCAATTTCAGCTGCTGCAGTAGGTGTTGGTGCACGCAAATCTGAGACATAATCTAATAAGGTAAAGTCAGTATCATGACCAATAGCTGAAATATTAGGAATTTTTAATTTAAAAACTCTTTTTATTAAATCGGGTTCGTTAAAAGGCATTAACTCTTCCAAAGAACCTCCACCTCTAGCAAATATGATTAAATCTGGTTTTAAAAAGTCTTTTGAGTCATGATTTTCAATGAGATCTAAAAAATCTATAATTTCAATATGAGAATTTTTACCTTGAACAGAAATAGGGAAAACCTTTATTTGAGTAACTGGAAATCTCTCAGAAATTCTATGAATTATATCATGAATTACTGAACCAGAAGATGACGTTAAGACACCAATAGATTTTGGATATTTAGGCAATTTTTTTTTCTTATCATCATTAAACAAACCCAGCAAAGATAATTCTTTTTTCCTGTCTTCAATAAGCTTTAATATTGATCCTGTGCCACTATACTCAACCTGATCAATAATGAGTTGGTAAACAGATCTCCCAAATTTAGAATAAGATGTTATCCTACCATAAAAACTGTATTCAGTTCCCTCTTCAATTTGAACTTGCAAATTTTCATAGCTTACTTTCCAACATATGCAAGATATGACCTCATCGTTTTCTTTAATTGAAAAATATACGTGTCCAGAACTAGCTATAGTTATTGATCCTACCTCTCCAACTAGCTTTAAATAAGAATAGTTTTCCTCCAATAAATCTTTTATTGACTTATTCAGTTGTGTTACAGTGTACTCAGGAATATTATTCACAAAATAAATATACTTTATTATGTTATATAAATGAATGTCATAGTTGTAGGATCTGGTGCCCGAGAACATGCTTTGTGTAGAATTCTTCACAAGTCTTACCTTTGTGAAAAAGTATTTTGTTTTCCTGGAAATTATGGAATTAGTCAAATTGCAGAGTGTAAAAACATCTCATCCAAAGAGGATATTGTTGAGGAATGTATTAAAATTAATCCAGACCTAGTAGTTGTAGGTCCGGAAAACTATTTATCAGAAAATCTTGCGGGAGAACTTAGAAATAAGGGTTTAAATGTTTTTGGGCCTGACTCTGAAGGCGCAAAACTTGAGTCTTCCAAAGAGTTCATGAAAGAATTTTGTCAATCTCACAATATTCCAACAGCAAAGTCTCAAACTTTTGTTGATTTTGATGAAGCAAAAAACTATCTCGAAAGTTTTAATGGTCCCATTGTTGTAAAATATGATGGTTTAGCTGCTGGTAAAGGGGTTTTTGTATGCACAAATACAAATGAAGCAATAGAGGCTTGTGAAAGGATTTTTATAAAAAAGGAATTTAATCAAGAAAATAATAAAGTTGTTATTGAAGAATTCATTGAGGGAAAAGAATTGAGTTTATTTACAATTACTGATGGTGATGAATACTTAAATATTGGTTCCGCACAAGACTATAAAAGAGTTGGAAATAATGATACTGGACCAAATACTGGAGGAATGGGCACTATCAGCCCTGCCCCTATTTTAGATAATAATCTAGATATGATAATTCAGGATCAAATAGTAAAAAAAACTATAGAGGGTTTAAAGCATGACAACATAGCATTTCAAGGTGTTATATTTTTTGGGATAATTGTCAATGAACACAATCAACCATATTTGCTAGAATACAATACTAGATTTGGTGATCCTGAAATTCAAAGTATTTCTCTTAGGATAAAGTCAGATTTTTTATCTTTACTTCATTCAACTGCAACAAAAAATTTAAAATATGCCAATATTGAATTGTTTGAAAATAAAAAATCGATTTGTTTAATTTTAGCAACGAAAGGATATCCAGGAGATTACCCTAAAAATACTGAAATCAGAAATTTAAATGAATTAAAAAATAATGATGAATTTTATATTTTTCATGCTGCAACTAAATTAATAAACAACAAAGTCTTTTCTAATGGAGGTAGAGTTCTATCAATCGTTGTATGTGGAGATAATTATCTTGAATGTAGAAATAAAGTGTATGAAATAGCAGATATTATCGACTGGCCTGAAAAATATTATAGATCTGATATTGGTGCTAATTTTTAGCTCTTTTATTTTTAAAAAATTTTTTTATTAAATTTTCCTCATTATTTTTAATTAATTTATACTTTACCTTCGATATAGTTTTTCTACTTGGGTTTTCATTTTTAAATAAATAATAAACCTCAGATAATCTTGAGGATTTTATAACCTCTTTGCACATATTACATGGTTCTAAATAAGATATCATTATAAGACCATCTAATCTCTTCAGATTTAATTTTTTACATGCTTTTCTTATACATAAAATTTCTGCATGTGCAGTTGGATCATTTAAAGCTATTTCTTGATTGAAAGATCTAGCAATAATTCTCTCATCGATTGGGTCAACTATTATGGATGCTATAGGAATCTCACCTTTTTCCATAGCAAATTTACTTTGACTAAGTACAATACGTATAAAATTTGTTAGGTTGTTCATTGTGAATAGATCCCCAGTCATTGGTATTACAACTGATTATAAGGAAAAAGAAAACACATATTCTAAATATCCTTGGTTTGCTCTCAGACGCCATTATTCAAACTGTTTATATCAGTTTGGTTGTACACCAATAATACTGCCTATAACAGAAACTATAAAAAATATAGATTTTTTAGATGGATTACTAATCTCGGGAGGGGACTTTGATATTGATCCAAAATATTACGGTGAAAATATTCAGTCAGATAAAATTCAAACCATTAAAGATAGGACTAAATTTGAATTTGAAATATTAGAAAAATATTTTCCCTGTAATAAACCTATTTTGGGAATATGTGGAGGGTGCCAACTTCTTAATGTATTTTTTGGTGGTAGTTTAATTCAAGATATTGAGTCATTTATTGAACACGAACAACCCAATCCAAGAGATGAGACTAGTCATGAAATATTTTTAAGTGATGAATCTAATCTTAAGATATTTAAAAATAGTCAAAAAATTTTTGTTAATAGCGCTCATCATCAGGGCATTAATAAAATTGGTCAAAATTTAATAGTTGATGCTTATGCTCCTGATAATCTAATTGAGGCTTTTCATCATAATCAACATCCATTATGTATGGGTGTTCAATGGCATCCTGAATTTTTAATAACAGAGTTTGATAAAAGTATAATAAAGCTGTTTACAGATCATGCAAAAAATAACTTTTAGTAAAAAATTATCAATTCAATTTAAAATTTCGAGAAACCAAGCAGAAAGTTTAATAAAAAATAAAAAAGTAACTTTAAATGGTAATATTGAAACAAGACCATTTATATCAGTAACTAATAAAGATATTTTTAAGATTGAAAAACTTAAATCTAATAAACTTAATATAATACTATTTCATAAACCGCGAGGTTGTATAACATCCAAAAAAGATGAAAAAGATAGAAAAATTGTTTATGACTTTCTTCCTAAGAAATATCACCAGTATCACTATATTGGTAGATTAGATTATAATTCTGAAGGTTTATTACTATTTACAAAAGAGACCTCTTTTAAAAGATACATGGAACTTCCTAAATCAAATATTAAAAGATCTTATCTTGTGAATGTAATGGGTACCTTTGATCAAAATAAGCTTAAATCAATGAATAAAAAAATTTATGGAAAAGAAATATATAAAAAACCTAATGTAAAATTAGTTTACTCAAACACGAACAAACATGTACTTAGATTTAATCTTACTGAGGGAAAAAATAGAGAAATAAGAAATATCTGTGCATTATTTAATTTAAAAGTAGAAAAGCTTAAAAGGATCTCTTACGGTCGTTTTCTATTAAAATCTATAACATATGGTGAATATAAAGAAATGCAGGTTAATGAAGGTTATCAGCGGTAAATATAAGGGGAGAAAAATACAGGTTGAGTCAAGAAGTGATTACAGGCCAACCTTAACAAGAATTAGAGAGGATATTTTTAATTTATTATTACATAATAATGATCTGAATATAGACCTTAATGAGGTTATTTTATGTGATTTGTTTGCAGGAACAGGTTCAATTGGTATAGAGGCGTTATCTAGAGGTGTTAAAAAAGTAATATTTAACGACATCGAAAAAAAACATACTGGCAAAATTGAAGAGTTTTTAAAAAAAATTAATGAAGAAAATTATGAAATAATCAATCTTGACCCTTACAAACAAAAAGTAGAAATTTTAGATAGTTGCCAATTAATTTATATCGACCCTCCTTATGATCATAGTTTTGAATTAATTAAAAAAAAAATTTTAGATAAGATAAATTCTAATATTTTAATTATATATGAAAGTATAAATTTTATAGACATAAAAAATGTGATCTTGCAAAAACGATATAAAAATAAAAATTTATTCTTTTTTAAAACTTAACTAATTTTAAAATAATTAATAAACTTTATAAAAAACTTTTTAAAATAATTTAATTCTCCAAAAACTAGAGCCAAAGCAATCAAAACAAATTGATATATAGGGAAAATCAATATTAATCTAATTATCCAATATAAAATTTTATTTGAAATAAATTTTTCTATAGATACTAATTCGAGTAATGGATCAGATAAAATGAGTGATAAAGATCCTGCAATGCCAAAAATTATAAATATTTTTATTAGATGAAATTTCGAACTAGCCCCAAAAAGATTTATTAAATTATTTATCAATTTATGTTTTTGTATTTTTTTTTAATATTTCAACTGCAGGCTGATCTAGAAAATTAATTTTTTCAAATTTTGCTCTTAAATAAATATCGAATATTAAATATAACAACTGATAACAATAATCATTAAAATCATCATTTGTTATAACCTGTGTGACTAAAAATTTTTTTTGCTGAAGGGTTTTTATAGCTCCCGCCTCAAGAGTATTGATCAAGTTGTAATGTTTTATAAGACTTGAGTTAGATGAGATAGGATTTAAAATGCTGGATAATTTAAAAAAAATATAGTGCTTATCATGAGGCCCATCTATATAAAGTTGGAATTGACTATGTTGATCAATTGACCCATACGAAGAAATATAGTTTTTGGCATTCTTATTTTTCCCCAAACTCTCTGCAAAAATCTGCCTATACCATTCGTTAACTGAGTTCATCTTATCGTGATAGCTTAAACCAACTATGTTGCATAAATCATATTTTTTTTCATAACTTATAGAATAAAAAATAAGTTTTGATAATTTTGTATGATTTTTTAAAAATAAAGATTTAGCATTTTTAAATGAATTTAAAATTTTTGTTAATGAGAATCCTATTAATATTAATGGCAATAAAGCAGTTATAGAAAAAATACTGAATCTACCTCCAATATTTGGATCATGATCAAAACATAGTACATTATTTTTTTTTGCAAAATTTTTCATGTAATTATCTTTATTCTCTGTAATAAAAATAAAATTATTGAATATATTAGGAAACTTTTTTTGATTTAAAATTTTAATGACTATTTGTAAGAAATATTTTGTTTCTATTGTATTTCCAGATTTAGAGATAAATATAAATTTATCATTTCTATTAATATTTAAATCAAATAATACATTTTTAATTTTTACAGGTGATGGATTATCATAAATAAAAAGTCTTTTACCCAAACAGCTAGGATCTAAAAATTGGGCTAATAATTTTGTACTTAATGAAGATCCGCCCATACCAAAAACATGGGTTCTAAATTGTTTTTTTTTAAATAATTTCAAATTATAATTATCAAAATAATTTTTTTGATTAATAGGATTAAACATATTTAATGAGAAAAATTCATTGATTGAGTAATTTATTTTTGATTTAAAATTAAATTTTAAATTTTTTGAATTATCTTTTACTAGCAATATTACCTCCTAAAAATTAATAAAAATATTATCTTTTACTTTTACCCTTAAATAATTTTTGAAATAGGTTTTCATCAGTTTTGTAACCACTTTCATCATCTATTTTATTAATAATATCAGGATTAACATCAATTGCCTGAGTTTGATTTAAAATTGAATTAATAACAGCATTGTCATTAATATTTAAGTTATTATTTGTTTCCTCAGTATTTGGAGTAGGTAAATCATTTGATGGTGGAATTATTAGAGTTTTATTATAACCAAGACCCAGCTCATTTTTTACTTCACGTTGACAAGATAATACAAAAATTGTCAAAAAAATTATTAAAATATTCTTCATAATTTTTTATTTAAAAACAAAATATTTATCATCATTATCACAAATCCCAGTGTAACACAGCTATCAGCTATATTAAATGCTGGCCAATGAAATTTACCTATGTAAATGTCAATAAAATCAACAACAAAACCTCTATAGATTCTATCGATAAAATTACCTATTGCTCCAGCTAAAATTATTACAAGTGTTAATTGAAAAATCTTATCTTGAGTTTTCATTAACAAATATAAAAAATATAAAATTATTATTAAAATAACTATTGAAACTAATATTTGATTTAAAGAGGGTTTATTAAATAACCCAAAGGCAAACCCGTAATTAACAACAAATGTTAAATTAAAAAATGGTAAAATACTAATTGACTCATAAAGTTCAAAAAAAAATGTGACTAATGCTTTTGTAATTTGATCTAAAATTACAAGGAATAAAAAAAGAAAAGATAACCTTAAATTTAATTTATTGTTGAAAAGATTTCCAAACATCTTCACATCTATTACATAAATTATTTTTATTTAGAGATACTTCTTGCAGAACAGTCCAGCATCGTTCACATTTTTTTCCGTCAGCTAACTTTATCTCAACATATATCTGTTCATCTTCAAAATTAATTGAGTCTTTTGATTTATTTGAAATATCTTTTATTTCAACACAACTAACAATAAACATTTCTGCCAAATCTAAATCTTTGATTATTGCTTTTGTTTTTTTAGATAAATATAAAATTACTTTTGCTTGAAGACTTGAGCCAATCAACTTTTCATTTCTTTTTAGCTCAAGTGCTGAAGTTACACTTTTTCTAACAACTTTAAGTTCATTGAAGACTTTTTCTAAAGATGGATCTTTATAAGCAAATTCTTCCTCTAAGATATTCTGTAGTAAGATACTTTCATTATTATCATAACTTCTAGAATTCCATGCTTCCTCACAAGTAAATGAAATTATAGGAGAGAACCATTTAGTTAAAAATTCAAATATAAAATGTAAACAACTCGAAACTGATCTTCTTTTTAAACTTTTTATGTTATCACAGTACAAAGAATCTTTTCTTATATCAAAATAAAATGCTGATAGTTCTAAAGTACAGAAATTTAATAAAGAAGTGTAAATAGTGTGGTAATCATGTTTTAAAACTAAATCCTTAAGAGTTTCATTTAAGTTTGAAATTCTCGTTAAAAGATATCTTTCTAACCCAGGCATTTGTTCTGGTTTAATTAAATCTTTTTTATTAAAGTTGTTAAGATTTCCTAAAAGAAATCTTAATGTATTTCGTATTTTTCTATATGAGTCTATTTGGTAGCTGATAATTTGATTATCAATTTTAAGATCCTCAGAATAATCTGATGCAACAACCCAAATACGTAATATATCTGCTCCATATTTGTTGATTATCTCATCAGGGGAAATTACGTTTCCTACTGACTTAGACATTTTTCTGCCCTTACCATCTACAACGAACCCATGAGATAAAATACTTTCAAAAGGTGCTCTATCTCTTGTTCCACATGACTCAAGCAATGAGGAGTGAAACCAGCCTCTATGTTGGTCTGATCCCTCTAAGTACATCGAAGCTGGCCAGTGAAGATCTTCTCTGGCCTCTAATACATAAGAATGAGTTGAGCCACTATCAAACCAAACTTCAACGACATCTTTTACTTGTTCAAAGTCATTTGAGTCATATTCAGGAGTTAAAAATCTTGAGGGTTCAGAGTTAAACCAGGCATCACCACCCTCCAATTCGAAAATCTTTGCAATTTTTTCTATAATATTTTGATCGCGTAGAGGTTCACCTGTTTTTTTGTTCACAAATATTGGCAAAGGCACACCCCAAACTCTTTGTCTCGACACACACCAATCTGGACGGTCCTGTATCATACTTCTTAATCTTTTTTGTCCTTGTTTTGGAAAAAAATCAGTTTCATCAATAGCTTTAAGTGCTTTTTTTCTTAAATTATTTGTATCCATAGAGATAAACCATTGTGATGTATTTTTATACACCAAGGGCGCTTTAGATCTCCATGAATGAGGATAACTATGAACTAAAATTCCTTGTGATATTAAATTATTATTTTTTTTTATTTCATCACAAACATTTTGATCAACTTTAAAAATATGTTGGCCGTTAAATATAGGAATATGATCATAATATATTCCACTTTCATTTATTGTCATGGGTAATTCTAAATTATGTTGTTTGCCCAAAATAAAATCATCCATTCCATGTACTGGACAAATATGAACTATACCCGTACCTTGTTCAGTAGTTACAAAATTACCATGAAGAATAGGAACTTCAAAATTATAGCCAGAGTCGTATAAAGTGTGTTTACAAAAAGTATTTGTTAATTCATGACCTTTAATAGAAAAATTAACTTTATATTCTTCAATTTTATTTTCTTGAATAAATACATCAACCAAATCGCTAGCTATAATTACTTTTTTGTTTTCATTGTCATTTTTTAAACTTAGAGATTTGTATTCGATATCGTTATGAACTGCCAGAGCTCTATTACCTGGTATTGTCCAAGGAGTAGTTGTCCAAATAGTAATAGAATGCTCTTTTAGTTTATCGTTATCAGTTTTTGAAATCGGAAAACAAGCATATATTGTTGTTGATTTATGATCGTGATATTCAACTTCTGCGTCTGCAAGTGCAGTTTTTTCTATTACAGACCATAAAACAGGTCTGTGTCCTTTATAAATACCACCATTTTTTAAAAACTTTCCTAATTCTCTTACTATTTGTGCCTCTGCATGAAAATGCATAGTTGTGTATGGGTTATCCCAATCTCCGATTACTCCCAATCTTTGGAATTCTTTTTTTTGAATAGATATCCACTCACTAGCAAAGTCTCTACACTGTTTTCTGAATTCAATCACAGGCACATCATCTTTGTTTTTCTTTTTAGCTCTGTATTCCTCCTCAATTTTCCATTCAATAGGTAGTCCATGGCAATCCCATCCAGGAACGTAAATAGAGTTTTTATTAAGAAGTTGTTGATATTTTACAATTATATCTTTTAAAATTTTATTGAGAGCATGACCCATATGAAGATGACCATTTGCATAAGGTGGTCCGTCGTGAAGAATAAATTTTTCTTTAGAATTGGATTGTTCCCTTAATTTTTTATATATGTCATTTTTAAGCCATTCATCAAGAATTACCGGCTCTTTTTTAGGTAAGTCAGCTTTCATTGAAAATTCAGTCTTTGGAAGAGTAATAGAGTCTTTAATTTCCATAATTTAATATTTTCTTTGCCTCAGCGATATCTAAATTGATTTGATTTAATAATTCTTTTATACCATTAAATTTTTTCTCTTGTCGAATTTGTTTATAAATAAATAATTCTATATTCTTATCATAAATATTATTGTCAAAATCAAACAAATAGGCCTCAACAATTGGCTTTTCTTTATTAAAGGTTGGTCTTACACCAAAATTAACAATACCAAAATAAGTATTTCCATCAATTACAGTCTCTACAGCATAGACACCATATGGAATAATAATTGTATTTAGAGGGTACTCGATATTAGCTGTGGGAATACCAATTGAACGACCTCTCTGATCGCCTTTAATAACTTTACCAGAAATACTAAAAATTCTTTTCAAATCTTTATTTGCTAATTCAATATTTCCTAAATTAAGATTCTCTCTAATTTTACTTGAAGATATTTTGTTTTTATTTTGCTCATCGAAAATGAGATCAACTTCGTTTAGTTGAATTTTATTTTTCTCACAAAATATTCTTAAAGTTTCTATATTTCCTTTTCTTTTATTTCCATATTGAAAGTCTCTTCCTATTAAAATTCCTTTTGCATTAAGTTTACCCAGCAAAATTTTGTCTTCGAATTCTAAATGACTTAGTTGAGTAAATTTTTCATTAAAATTTAAGTCAATTAAATAATCTAAACCTAAGCTCTCTAAAATTTCTTTTTTTTTTAATTGAGAATTAATCATAAAATTATTTTGTTTTTTAAAATAAATTTTTGGATGAGGCGTGAATGATAGAATAGCTGATTTAGATTTTGATATTTTAGTTTTTTGTATTAAATTTTTAATTATCTCTCTATGGCCTTTATGAATACCATCAAAGTTACCTATTGTTAAACACAGCTTTTCATCGATACTAATTTCTTCAAAACTACTATTGATATATTTCATAGAAAGAATTAAACGGTGTGATATTTGCTCTTATAATAAATAAGGGGTTTTTTGGTCTTAAATTTTATGCATTTTGTTATAAAACATATTATGATTGTATGATCACCTGATTTGACTTTTTTTTCAACTTTTGCTTCTAATAGGCCTAAAGACTCTGGAAAGAAAGGAACCTTATTATTTGCAATTTTATATTTTGTCTTAACCCATCTCCTCTCTAATGATCCAGCAAATTTATTAGATAAATTAAGTTGAGATTTAGCTAAAAAATTTACATTTAAAGGACTATTTAATTTAAAACTTTTTAAATTTAAATTTTCATTTCCAAGACAAAATAAAAACTTTGGAGGAGAGAGAGAAAGGCTTGAGAAAGAATTGACTGTACAACCAAAAAATTGTTTTCTATTTGTTCCATTTGTTACAATCGTAATACCTGTGGAAAATAATGAGAAAACGGCCGTTAAATTTTTAATATTTTTCATAGTTTTATGTTTTGTTGGTAGCGCTGGAGAGACTCGAACTCTCATGAGGTTGCCCTCACCGGATTTTGAATCCGGCGCGTCTACCATTCCGCCACAACGCCTTAAAATAATCCTATTTACTTATATTATTAAGACAAATTAGGCAAATTGATAACTAATTGTATATTTATTCAAATTTAAGAATAATATCTCGATACTTTGGAATACATTTACTTTATGGCGCCCATACTCACTTTTGCAATGACTGCTGCCATTACACCGGGACCTAATAATATAATTCTTTCAACAAACGCTGTTAATTATGGTTTTAAAGCAACAATTCCACTTATGTTAGGTGTCTTTTTTGGATTTTTATCAGTTTTAACTCTTTGCTTGTTAGGAATAGGAGAGATTTATGAAAACTATCCAAATTTTAAGAATTTTATAAAAATAGTAGCCACGATCTTTTTAACTTATCTGGCTTATAAAATTTTTATTTCAACTGAATTTTCAGACAATAATAAAAAAAGAAGATTTACATTTAGAGATATATATTTTTTTCAATTAATAAATCCTAAAGCTGTAAGTGTTTCCATGTCTAGTTCTGCAATTTTTATACAAAATAAATTCTCATATTTAGAAGAATTTATTTTAATCTTTATTTGTTTTATAATTTCAACATCAACTAGTGCTGTAGTTTGGGCCGCTATTGGACACTCATTTAGAAAATATCTTAATGATAAAAGAAAAATTATTTATTTTAATAGAGTCATGGCTCTATTATTACTAGGCTGTGTTTTTTATATAATTTTATGACAATAAATTTATTTAAATTATTTTTCTTTTTATTAATTAGCTTCTTACTACTTACCCCTATAGCCTTAGTTATAACAAATGGTTTGAGTGCAATTTTTTTAACAAATGAGCTTTACATTAATAGATATTTAATTGGGTCTACTAAACTCATAGTAATGGTAAGTATTTTTACAACAATCATCAGTGTGCCATTAGCATGGATAAATACAATGACCGAATTTTGGGGGCGAAAATTTCTACAAATATTTGCAATACTACCTTTAGCAGTTCCAGCCTATATTTCAGCATATACTTATGCCGAAATTTTGGAGCCAGGTGGTTTTATAACTCTCAAATTTTTGTTTTATGATGGTTTCTCAATAAGAAATAGTATCGCGGCTTCGCTAATAATTTCTTTATCTTTTTTTCCATATGTTTATATCCTAACTAGGATTGCAATCATAAATTTCTCCACAAGATATATAGAGGCTGCAAAAACTCTTGGTAAAAATCCCTATCAATGTTTTTTTAAAATTGGTTTACCCATGGCCCTTCCTGGAATAGCTGCAGGACTAGCATTAGTTTTGATGGAAACAGTCAATGATTTTGGTGTTGCAGATTTTTTTGGTTTACAAACACTTTCAGTGGGAGTTTTTCATTATATAGCGATATTAAATGATCTACCCTTAGCTTTCCTATTGGCCTTAATTATTATTTTAGTAATGGTTTTGTTATATCTTTTTGAGCAAAAATTAAGAGGTAAAAGGAAATTCAATAATAATACCTATGAAAATATTCAGTGGTCAAAATATAAATTAGGAAAGTTCATTGGAATAATTGCATTAATTTTAGGAGTCTTACCTATTTTGTTTGGCTTTATTCTGCCTCTTATTTTTGTAATTTATACATTTTTTAATAATTTAAATTTTATTGATTTTAGTAACTATTTTACCTCACTATATAATTCAATTTTGCTTGGAGTTATTGCTGGAATTGGATGTGCTATCATCTCAGTATTTATTAGTTTTTACTCAAGATTCACTACTAAAAATCACATTTCATATTACAAAAAAATAATAAACATTGGGTATGCAATACCAGGTGTGGTAATAGCTTTAGGAGTGCTTTTCTTTTTATTTTATTTTGATCGATTAACAACATTATCTTTGTCTACTACTTTATTGGGCTTGTCTTTAGCTCTAATAACTAGATTAATTGCTCTATCAAATAATTCTTTAGACTCAGGGATTGAAAAAATTGGAAAATCAATTGATGATGCTTCAAGATTAATTGGAAGAAGATCGTCAACAACATATTTTCGAATAATTTTACCTCAGGTAAAGTTAAGTATAATAGCAGGATTTTTTTTAGTATTTGTCGATACTGTAAAAGAGTTACCTATTACTTTACTACTAAGACCTTTTAATTTTGATACACTTGCTACTAGCCTTTACGAATATTCATCAAATGAAATGTTTGAGTATGGAAGTTTGCATGCTTTAACAATTATTTGTTTTCTTTCTATCGTTATTTATTTGTTCGATAACGTGCTAGAAAAAAGAATGTTGTCAAAGACGAAAAAATAATTATTTAAATTTTTTCATTAACTTTAATGTTTCATCACTAACGTGATGCTCAATACCTTCACTGTCATTCTCTGCAGTCTTTCTGGAAACACCTAACTTAATTAAGAAATTATAAACAATTTCATGCTTTTGTTTTGACTGTGTGGCTAATTTCTCTCCCTTTTCTGTCAAAAAAATCGAACGGTAAGGTTCAGATTTTGCTAAGTTAAAACTTATTAAACGCTTCAAATTTTTATTAACAGTAGCTTGTGACACACCAAAATGTTGAGCTAAATCAGCATTTTTGACATCACCTTTATTTTGTAAAATTTCTTGAATAGCCTCAACATAATCCTCTAGTATTTCATTCTTATTTTGGCTTCTGATATTTGAAAATTGATATGGCTCACTAGATCTAGTGTTTTTCATAGCTGGTTCAATCTATTTTGTTAACAATTAAAAGTAAAGAATTGTTTGACTAATATTTAGTTATATCTATATTGTTTAGCCTAGGCTAAAAATATGACAGAGTTAGTATTAGAATTAAGTAGAAAATTTCAATATTTAAGATTTTCAAAAATTTTCCTCTTTATATGTATTCTCCTTCTTTTATTTTCTGAACAGACTAGAAGTATTTTAATTTCATCATCGAGTGACGCCTACGTAGCTGTAACTAGCTTTGTTGGAGTGACACTTCTTCTATTTGTTATTCTTGAAAAGAGAAATTTTAATTTACAAAAATTAATTTTACAAAATAAGAAGTTTGAAATTCCCATTTGCTCTATGTTAGGAGTTATACCTGGTTGTGGTGGAGCAATAATGGTAATGAGCTTATTCACTAGAAAAGTAGTTTCGTTTGGAGGTGTGCTCGCAGCACTTATTAGTACTATGGGCGATGCAGCTTTTCTTCTCATTGCAACAAAACCTCAGGCTGCTTTAATCATACTACCAGTAACTTTTATTGTTGGCATAATATCTGGATATATTGCTCAACCTTTTACAAAAAATTTTCTACAAAATAAAATTAATAAGAATATAAATACGACACATTTACCTAAAAACAAAATTTCAAATAAGTTTTATTATATTTGGTTTTTATTTTTAGCTCCTGGATTTATTTTGGGAATGTTAAATGCTTTTAACATTGAACTAAACTTTAATTTTATTGGAATTAATGTGTTTGAAGCAATGGCATTTATTTTGGCGATATACTGTGTCTTGTTGTGGGTTTTAAATCCATTAACAGATATTCAAATGGCTTCAATACACGAAAACTCCTATAGAAAAGTTGCAGATACAACTTGCTTTGTTACTGTTTGGGTCATTATTTCATTTGTTGTCTACGAATTAATAGATCTATCAACTAATGGTTTAATATTTGAGTCATTAATACTATTTGGTCCTTTTATTCCTCTTATGGCTATACTAATTGGTTTTATTCCTGGCTGTGGTCCTCAAATTATGATCACATCCATGTATGTAAGTGGTCAAATTCCTATGTCCGCACAAATAGGAAACTCTATATCTAACGATGGTGATGCACTTTTCCCTGCGATAGCTATATCTGCAAAGGCAGCAATAGTTGCTACACTCTACAGTGCGATCCCAGCTATTATAATTGCTTATCTCTGGTATTACCTTATAGGTTAAATACTAAATATTAATTAATCAATATGATTTGGAAGAATTTACATATATATGTTGAAAAAAAATCTAAATCAAAATATTCACAATATTTTTTATCTTTAGTTGCTTTTATAGAAAGTATTTTTTTTCCAATTCCTCCAGATTTAATTTTAATACCGGTTGTTTATTTTAATCCTAAAAATTTTTTTGCAACTGCACTGAATTGTACGATATTTTCAGTCATTGGAGGCGCTTTTGGATATATCATAGGGTATTTCATTTTTGATATTGTCCAAACTTATTTTGATATAAGCAAGCAGGGTGAATTTATGAATTTCTATAATGATTGGGGTATTTTTGCAGTTTTTTTGGGTGGTTTTACACCTATACCTTACAAAGTTATAGCTTTAACAAGTGGATATGCTCAATTTAATTTTATCTATTTTATACTCCTTTCATTGTTATCTAGGGGGTTGAGGTTTTTTATTATTGCTTTTATCATTAAAAAATTTGGGAAATTAGGTATGGAAATTTTACAAAAAAATAAACTATTAATTTTTATAATCATACCTCTTGGAATAGTATTTTTTATTTATTTATTTTTTTATCATGATTAAACAAACTAGTATTTTATTTCTCGTTTTTTTGTTTTCACTTGTAGCTGTCTCTTTTGCTTTTATATTACAATATGCATATGGTCATAGCCCATGTAAATTGTGTGTATATCAACGAGTTCCATATTATTCAATTTTGATATTGGGTTTATTATATTTTTTGATTAAGAGATATTTCAATTTAATTTATATATTACTAACTATCTTGCTTATTATTGAATTAGGAATTTCCGGCTATCATTCTCTGACAACATTTGAAATCATTGAGTACACCGGATGTGAAGCTGCCACGCTTCCAAATGATATTACAAAATTAAAAGAAGAATTAATGTCTAACACATTAATTACCACATGCTCTGATGCAAACTTACCTTACTTTGGTATTCCATTATCAGTTTATAACTTCTTGTTTTCAATGACTTTTCTGTTATTAATTATTTTCAATGCCTACAAAAAAGAAAAATAAATCACTGAGCGGTGAAGATAAAAAATTAATTGAAGAAATTATCAGAGTTGATCACGCAGGTGAGCATGGAGCAACGCAAATATATCGAGGACAATTAGCTATTTTTAAAGAAAACACAGAATTTGGTAAAGAAATTAAGGAAATGGCTGACCAAGAAGAAATCCACAAATCTACTTTTGATGAGTACATAGTAAAAGAGAATGTAAAACCAACCGCTTTATTTCCATTTTGGAATTTAGCAGGTTATGCCCTTGGATTAGGCACTGCATTAATGGGGAAAAAAGCTGCAATGGCATGCACCGTTGCTGTTGAGGAGGTCATTGGTCAACACTATGAGGAACAAGCCAAGGAACTATCTAAAAGAAAGTTAAAACCAGATTTATTGAAGACTGTAAAAAAGTTTAGAGAAGATGAATTAGAACACCATGATACAGGCGTTGAGCACCAAGCAGAAATGACAACTGGATATGTTCTTTTATCCAAGACAATAAAGCAGTTATGCTATACTGCGATTAAAATAACTAAAAAATATTAATCCTTCTCTAAGACACTATCCCAATATAAATAATCTCTCCAACTCGAATGAAGATAATCAGAAGGGAAATTTTTACTTTTTAATCTTAAAGAATATTGAGAGGGTTCTTTAGGTTTTCTGATCAATTTAAAACCAACTTGACTTAAATCCCTACTTCCTTTGGTCCAATTACATTTTGAACATGCAGTCACAACGTTCTCCCAATTTGTCAATCCACCTTTTGAACGAGGTATCAAATGATCGAAAGTTAATTCTTTTGTTGAAAATTTATCATTACAATATTGACATGTGAAATCATCTCTCAAAAAAACATTAAATCTTGTAAATGCAGGTTTATGACTGTGTGGTATGTAATCTTTGAGTGCGATAATGCTAGGGAGTTTTATTTCAAATGATGGGGATGAAACTTTTTGATCATATTCTTCAACTATATTAACTCTATCAAGAAAAACTGCTTTTACCGTATCTTTCCAACTCCATATGGATAAGGGGAAATAGCTAAGTGGCCGGTAATCCGCATTTAATACTAACGATGGACAATGATTCGAGTTAATCATGATTTAATATTAACATATCCAAAAAAGAATATGTTTAATAGTTTATTAATTCCAGTGTTCATACAGCTTGTTAATCTCATCTAAAGCAATTTGGCTAATTGAATGTGCACAGTTATCATCTAAAACTAGTTTACTAGAAAATTTTTTTGATTCCAAAAACGAATTTGTCTCAACTGCCCTATTAAATGGTACGACATCGTCCATTTTTCCATGAAAAATTAAAAAACTAGATTTAATTTCAGATATTTTCAAATCATTTAAAATTTCTTTTGGCAATGATCCTGATAATGAAATGATACTGTGAAAATTTAAATTTTTTTGTAGAGCATAATATGTCGCCAACATAGAGCCTTGAGAGAAACCAATGATAGAAATCTGAGTTTCATCAACAGCGTGGTCGTGAATTATTTTTCAATTATTTTTTCAAGATGAAAGAAGGCGGATTTTAGGCCTTCTTTTAATTCTTCAATTGATCTTTCTTTTAATGGAAACCACTGATACCCAAAATAATTGAATTCACAGGGCTCCGGGGCATTAGGAGATATAAACTCAGTTTCTTCTTTTTCCAAAGAAATATAATCTTTTAAGGATATTAGGTCATTTCCATTAGATCCATAACCATGCAAAAATAATACTATTTTCTTCATCAATTCTTCTTAAATTTAATAATTAGACATTTATAGATAATTTGATAACTATTTACCATGTTTTCATCTACTGTATTGCCTTTTGTTTTAGTTGTATCCATGATTTTAGCTCTTCTCATGGTTGTAATTGGTGTAATAGCTATGGCTAAGAATGGAAGTTTTAATAAAAAACACAGTAACAAACTTATGCGAATGAGAGTATTGTTTCAAGGTATTGCTGTTTTAGTATTCGCTGCGATAATATATTTATCAAGATAATTTAATTACTAAAATCATGAATAAGAAAAGTAAAATACTATCAACCACAATTAATAAAAGCACTTCCAGTTTAATGGATGATTTTAATAGCTCAATTGATATTGATAAAAGATTAATTGAAGAGGATATTGCTGTTACAAATGCACATGTAAAAGCTTTAGTAAAACTAAAAGTTATTTCAAAAAAAGAAGCTCTTACTATTCAAAAAGGATTAAATTCAATATTGAATGATAATAAAAAAGGTAAACTAAAATTTTCAAAAAAAAATGAGGATATTCATATGAATGTAGAGTCTTTCCTCAATAAAAAAATAGGTAATGTAGCTAATAAGATACATACTGGAAGGTCTCGTAATGATCAGGTAGCAACTGATACTAGATTATGGACAATTAAAGCCTCCAAAAATTTACAAGAAGAAATCAAGAATTTAATGAAGTCTATTTTAAATCAAGCTCATGGAAATGAAAAAACTATTATTCCTGGATTTACTCATTTGCAAGTGGCACAACCTGTATCTTTGGCTCATCACCTAATTGCATATTTAGAGATGTTTAAAAGAGACTTAAATTATTTTGATTTTTGTATAAATAACAGCGATGAAAATGTATTAGGCAGTGCTGCTTTAGCAGGTAGTAATTATAACTTAGATATAGATTTACTAAATAAAAGTTTACATTTTTCAAAATCTAAAAATAATTCTATGGATGGTGTAAGTGATCGTGATTTTTGCATGTATTTTCTACATGCTAGTTCTTTAACTGCGACGCATTTAAGTAAATTATCATCTGAGCTAATTTTATGGTCAAGTAATTTCATGAAGTTATTTAATATAAGTAGTGAGTATTCTACAGGTAGTTCCATAATGCCTCAAAAAAGAAATCCTGACTCTTTAGAACTTGTAAGATCAAAAACGAATAGCATTAGAATTAAGTCAATAGAACTCTCAAATATCATTTCAAACCTTCCTTTAACTTATTTTAAAGATTTTCAGGAGGATAAAAGGATAATATTTGAATGTTATGATGAGTTAATAAGCTGTATTAAAATTATGGAAGAAGTTATAAAAAAATCTAATTTTGAAAAATCTATTGGAAGAGATTTATGCAATAATTATTTTGCTACAGCTACAGATTTAGCAGACTATCTAGTTATAGAAAAGAAAATACCTTTCAGAGACTCTTATAAAATTATTGCTGATATAGTAAATTATGCTCAGAAAAAAAATAAAAATCTCTCACAAATAAAAATTGATGAATACCAAAAATTTCAAAAATCAATTGATAAAAATATTTATAAATACGTTGATATAAATAACAGTCTTTCAAGAAAAAAAACACCCATGAGCTCTAATCCAAAAGATGTTTCTAGAGTGATTAAAAAATATATTAAATTTCTTAGAGTAAGATGATTAAGTTTTTATTAATAATATTATTACCAATATTTATCATTGGCTGTGGAAACCAAAAACCTAATAAATTACCAGAGGGTGTTGTAGACAAATCTCTATATCCATTTCCTCCAAATGATGACTATGATTACCCTGAGAGCGAATAATGCTGGATAAAATATTAAAAGAGTTTTCTAGTCCTTTTTATCTTTATGATGAGGATAAAATTAAAGATAAAATAAATTTTCTAAATAATTTGGAATTAGAATTTCCTAGAAAATTTAATTTTGCTGTCAAAGCTAATCCTAACCTTGCAATTTTAAACCTTATTCATCGTTGTGGTTTTGGAGCTGAAGTTGTCTCTGCTGGTGAACTATTTAAATCATTGAAAGCCGGGTTTGAACCAGAGGACATTATATTTGATGGGCCAGGAAAAACTGAATTTGATTTAAAGTACGCTATCACGCAGAAAATTCACTCTATAAATGTTGAAAATATTGAGGAAGTTGAATTCATTAATGATTACTCTTTAAGTAAAGGGCTAAAAACAAATATTGGTATAAGAATAAACCCCGATATTGATGGGTCGACCATGGATAAGATTACTACTGGTTTATCAGGAGGTAAATTCGGTATTTCAATTGATCAAATTGACTTTGATACAATCTCTAATTTAGAGGGGGTAAAATTAAAAACACTTTCTGTTCATATAGGAAGTCAAATAACTGATTATCAGAAGTTACTTGGTTCATATGAAAATCTGATCAAAATTGCAGATGAGCAAAATCTTAAAAATAATATAAATATTGATACTTTAGATTTCGGTGGAGGATTTGCTGTTCTTGATCACTCAGATAAAGAAATCAATTTTGATAGTTGGAAAAATAATTGTAACAAAATACTTAGTACAAAAAATTATAATATTATTTTTGAACCTGGAAGATTTATAGTAGCTGATAGCTGTGAACTTATCAGTAAAGTTTTATATATAAAAAATAGTGGCAATAAGAAAATTGCTATTATTGACTGTTCATTTTCTGAATACATACGTCCAGCTTTGTATGACATAAAGCCTCCAATAAAAGTTTCAAATAACTCAAAAGATGTTGAAATTTATGATATCGCAGGTGGAATTTGTGAGTCTACTGATTATTTTGTAAAAGATATTGAACTCCCCAAGATAAAAGTTGGAGATAATATAGTATTTATGAATGTTGGTGCTTACGGATCCTCTATGTCCTCAACTTATAATAGTCGACCTCGACCTCTAGAGATATTATTCAACAAAGATGAGTATCGTGTAATTCGATCTCGTGATACCTTAGAAGATCTATGTAAAAATGAGATCATGTAATGATAATATTTTTAAAGCGTGTAAATATTATAATCGCCTTAATTTTATTATTTTTAACTCTTGGTTTAATTAAATTTAAAAATAATTTATCTCATGATCCTGTAAGTAACTTTAATGTTGATGCGATTGTTGTATTAACAGGGGGGAAAGGAGAGAGAATTATTGAGGGTTATAAACAAATTGAAAAATCCAATCAAAATAAGTTATTTATTTCTGGTGTTGATAATACCTTTAATTCAGAAGTTGTATTAGTGAATATTCTTAACTTTGATCAAAACATTGTTGAATGTTGTATTGAGGTTGGATATTTATCAAAAAATACATATGAAAATGCATTAGAAACAAGATATTGGGCCTTAGAAAAAAAAATAAAATCGATTTTATTAATTACTTCAGATTTACATATGCAACGTGCAGAATTTTTATTTAATCAACTATCAGGTTTGAAAGTAACTCCTTATTCTGTAAGCAATAGTGATATAGTCATTCCCTTTGAAAAATTGGTAGAGGAATACATTAAGTTAATTGTCTCCAAATTTGTTTTTATAAAAAAATATGAAATTTAGTTTTTTAGTAACATTTTATTTTACAACAGCTATTGTATTAATTATTTCTTTGTTAGGCCTTCCCTTCAAATATACAAAATTTAGATTTTTTGTACTTTTCTTTACAAGGAATATGACTGTAATTTTAAAACTGTTTGGAATTAATATAGAAGTAATTAATTCTGATTTTGCTCACAAAAAGGGTTATCTCTATGCAAGTAAACATCAGTCAATGTTTGAAACAATATACTTTAATGAGCTCTTTTATAATCCTGCATATATTTTAAAAAAAGAATTATTGAATATTCCATTATTTGGGACCTATCTCAAAAAATTGGGAATGATTGCTATTGATAGAAAACAAGGAATCCATAGTCTTCGTTATGTAAATGAGCAAACAGCTGAATATTTAGATCATAGACCTGTAATAATTTTTCCCGAGGGAACCAGAACAACCTTTAATGATCAACCTGAGTTAAAACCTGGAATTTATTCTATGTACAAGTCTTTGAACAAGCCAGTTGTACCTATTGCTTTAAATTCTGGAAAATTTTGGCCTAAAAATAATCAGATTCATAAAGGCTCCATAAAAGTTGAGTTTAAACAACCGATACCCCCAGGGTTGAGCAAGCAAGAATTTTTGAATAAGCTCAAAATGGAGATAAATAGCCTTAATCATTAGGAATAAACTTTCCTGCCTGTCTTGCCTTAACTATTCTATCTCTTACATTTTTGGTCTTCTTTAATTTTTTTAATAAATTTTTAGAATTTCCCTGATTGAGGGTTTTAGAAAATTTTTTTAATTCACTTATGAAATTATTAGTCAATTTTTGAATTTGAGAATTATTTGCTAAAAATATATCCCTCCACATTTCTGGATCACTTCCTGCTACTCTAGTAAAGTCTCTAAATCCACCAGCAGAAAATTTTACAAGCTTTGAATTTAGTGAAGACTCTTTTTTCATTGCCGTCAAAACTAATGAATAGGAAATTAAATGAGGCAAATGTGAAGTTAAGCTAAGCACATTATCATGCTCTTTTGCAGACATAATTTCTATTTTCATATTTAGTGACTTCCAAAACCTAACAATCTTATTGATGTTTGTCTTGGAAGATTTTTTTAAAGGACAAATTATATTATATCTATTTGTAAATAGTCCATCAAATCCATGTTCCAGTCCAGCTTTTTCAATACCAGCTATGGGGTGTGAGGGAATAAAATTAAATTTATATTTTTTTTGATTATATAATTTTTCTATATTTACTTTTGTTGAGCCCACATCTGTAACAATTGTTTTATCTAAATAAATGTTGCTAAGTTTTTTGAATATAGATTGATACTGGAGCATAGGTACACAAATAATTATGAGATCAATATTTAAATTGTTGATTTCTTGAAGTGATTTCAAAACTTTTACATTATTTAATTTTGATTTATTAATTCTAATTTTAAGATTATTGGATTTATCAAAGGCAAAAATATTAACATTTTTGTATTTTTTAATAACTGATCTTGCTATTGATGATCCAATCATTCCAAAACCAATTATGAGAATATTTTTAAACATTAAATTTATTCGCCGTTTTTACTGCCTTTTTCATGTCACTTTTTGTTCCAATGGTCATCCTAACAAAATTATGTAATCCATATGATGACAATGATCTGACTGTAATTTTATTGGAGTGTAAAAAATCAACAAATTTTTCAGTTATTGATGAACTTTTGAACTTTAAAAGGATAAAATTGGCCTGAGTATCAATGGTTTCAAATAATTTGTTATTTAAGCCTTTGCAAGTAAGAGATTTGTTTAAAAAATTATTTTTTATAGAATCATTAATCCATTTTTTATTTTTCAAAGACTCTTGAGCTGCAATACATGATAATCTAGATACATTAAAAGGCTTTTTATATTGATAGAGTTGAGAAATAAGCTTTGAATTAGCATACCCCCAACCTACTCTTAAGCCGCCTAGAGCAAATATTTTTGAAAAAGACCTTGTTATAATCAAATTAGAATATTTTTTAACTAATTGCATTCCATCATCATATTTTTTATCTCTAATGTATTCACAGTATGCTGAGTCTAATACAACAATTGTATTTTTACTTACTTTATTTAAAAATTTAATTAATTCATTTTTGTAAAAAATAGACCCTGTAGGATTATTGGGGTTAGCTAAAAAAACAATTTTTGTTTTTGAGCTGATAATTTTACTTAAATTTTCTAATTTAAATTGAAACTCTTTATCATCATATTTTTTTACTTTGCATCTAAAGTGTTTTGCATAAATTGAATACATAGCAAAAGCATATTTAGTAAAAACGACTTCATCATTGGGTTTTGCAAAAGTAGCATATATCATTTGGAGAACTTCATCTGATCCTGCGCCTAATATAATTTGATTATTATTAATTTTATAAGTTTTAGAAATTTGATTAATTAAACTCTTTCCATCAAGCTCAGGATAGATATTTGAAAATTTAATATTTTTTTTTATTAATGACTTTACAGATTTAGCTGGGCCATAGTTGTTCTCATTTGATGAAAGTCTTACATACCCTTTAAATACTTCTGCTCCACCCTTGTAGGTATTTTTTGGTTGGCTATTTTTCATAATTTTTTGATAATAAATAAACTATATAAAGAAAATATCATCATTTTATATTGAAAATTAATCCAAAAAGCCTTAAATTCCAGTTTCACCGATTTGATAGCAGCTTGCGGGTGTAAAACAGCTAAAGCGTATCTCCCGCAGTTATCTTTCGAACAGGTTTAAAAATGAGAGAAATAATCGCAAATACTGAATATCCAGGTTTCTTACTGAAATGCCAAGAAGAGCTAAAATTGGACTCTGGTAAAAAAATTAAGAATTTTCAAATTGCTTATCAAACATATGGAAGTCTTAATGCTCAAAAAAATAATGCAATTTTAGTATGTCATGCTTTAACTGGTGATCAATTCCCTGCTGAGGAAAATCCTATAACTAAAAAAAATGGTTGGTGGGAATTAATGATTGGGCCCGATAAGCCTATTGATACGAATAAATACTTTGTAATCTGCTCGAATGTTCTTGGGGGCTGTGTTGGAACGACAGGTCCTAATGATACTAATCCTGATACCTCAAAATTATATGGTTTAGATTTTCCTACCATAACGATTAGAGATATGGTGAGAGTACAAAAAATACTTGTTGATGAGCTTGGAATATCCAAATTGCTTTCTGTAGCAGGTGGTTCAATGGGTGCAATGCAAGTTCTACAATGGGCTGCTACTTATCCGGAGAGTGTGAGGTCTATTATGAGTATAGCAGGTTCATTGAAACACTCTGCCCAAAATATTGCATTTGACGAGGCAGGAAGACAATCCATTATGTTGGATCCTAAATGGCAAAATGGAAGATATTTGGAGAGTAATGAAAAACCTGAGAATGGTCTCTCTGTTGCAAGAATGATAGCTCATATTACTTATTTATCTGAGAAAGCTTTTCAAAATAAATTTGGTCGAAATTTACAAGAAAAAAATGATTTATCTTTTGGCTTTGGAATAGACTTTCAGGTCGAAAGTTATCTTCGTTATCAAGGTAGATCTTTTGTTGATCGATTTGATGCTAATAGCTATCTATATATGACTCGAGCAATGGATTATTTTGACGTGAAAGATGAAATTATTGCAAATAAAAAAATTATAATTGATAATTCGATCCGATTTCTAGTTTTATCATTTACCAGTGATTGGCTATTTCCAACAAAAGAGTCAAGAGAGATAGTATCTTTATTAAATTCTATTGGGTCCAATGTTAGTTTTGCTGAAGTCGTATCAGATAGAGGTCACGATAGTTTTTTATTAGATGAGCCACAATTTTTTAAAGTTGCTCAGGGATTTTTAAAGGGAATAAAATGAGAAAAGACTATGAGATCATTTTAAATTTAATTCCAGAAAACTCAAAGGTGTTGGATATTGGTTGTTCTGATGGAGAGCTAATCACTTACTTAGAAAATAAAGGAATAAGTGCTCAAGGTGTGGAATTGAGTCAAGAAAAAGTAATCAAATGTTTGGAAAAAGGATTAGATGTAATACACGGTGATATAAATTTAATAGTTGAAGATTTTCCATTTAATCAATTCGATTATTGTCTTTTGACTCAGACAATTCAGGCAGTTCAAGAACCAGACCAATTATTAAACACCCTCAAAAAAGTAAGTAAAAATATCATTGTTAGCTTTAATAATTCGGCACGTCTGAGTAAAATTTCAAATTTTCTTTTAACAGGAAGTTTTGACTCACTTTTAAAAAAAGCAAATAGTGATCACTGGTATAATACTGATTATATTCACCCATGTAGCATCAAAGATTTTAAAAAATTAGCAACAGATTTAAATCTAAAAATAATTTCAACTTTTGATGTCCTTTCTCAAAAGAAATTTGAAAATGGTAAAATTCCTTCAAATTTATTTTGTAAAGAAGTTCTCTTCCATATTACTAATGAACAATAAAAATATAATTTTTGTCTATAACGCCAAAGGTGGTAAATGGAACTATATTCTTGATACAGTCCATAAATATGCCTCCCCTAACACCTATGATTGCAATTTATGTAAAATTACTCACGACCTGAAAATGCGCGAATCGTGGAAGAAATTTATAGAGGGCTCAAAACATAATTTTAAGTTTTTACATTCTGAAGAATTGGAAAAATTTAATCTTTTAAATTACAAAGATGACCTGCCTATATGTCTTGAGGAAAAAGAAGGTAAATACAAATTATTGATAGATAAGAAACAAATGAATGAATTTAAAAATGAATTTGAATTAATCAATATTTTAGAAAAGATATTATAAACCGACTAAACCCAAATAAATTAATCGAAGTGAGCCTATCACTACAAAAATATTAATAATGGTAAAAAAAGAATTATCTGAAAGTTTACTATTCATCCAGTGACCCAAAATTACTCCTATTACTGCAATTGGTGAAAAAATTAAATAATTATATAACTTCTCAAAGTTTAATATTTCCAAATAGAAATACGGGATTAGTTTAAATAAATTTATTAACGCAATAGAAAAAACAACGCCTGCAACAAACTGGACTTTTTTATTATAAATTGACATAAAATATATATTTAATGGTAATCCTCCAGAGTGAAGCACAAAACTAGTAAATCCTGCTAGCGCTCCCCAAAAAGATTTACTTCCATAAAAGGGTATTTTTTTTAAATTTCTGTTGTCTGCGATTAAGTAATTAAGCAAAACATATAGTAAGGAAATTGATCCAATAAAAATACTTATCATCGATAAATTGATAAATTTAAACAAGATTGTTCCAATAATAACACCCAATAAAGAATATGGTGCAATTGACCATAAAATTTTATATTCAAAATGTTTTTTATTTAAAAACAAAGCAATTACATCACATACAATTAACATTGGCATTAATATAGCTATTGCAGTTAAAGGACCATAAGTTATGGATAATAGAGTTACTGAAATTAAAGCCAATCCACCCCCTGAAAAACCTGATTTTGAAATTGCAAATAAAAGAATAGAAAAAGAAACTATTAAGTAATAACTAAAATCTAACAAAAATTTATCCTATATTTTAAAATCTCAATATAAATTAATATTAAGTCGGTACAAAATTTTTAATAGGTATTTTTTTTTGTTTTTTTGAACTCTTTGCGTAAACAATCTTTTTACATACGCAAATCATTAGTCCTCCCATATAAGGAAAAAATAATTTGCCAATTTTTTCAATTGTTCGATGTGATTTGTAATTTAAATAATGACTCCATGGAGGAAAGTGTAAAAATGTTTTTCTATAATCAAGAACCAAAAAGTCTTGTATTAGTGATTTAAATTGCTTGTTTGAGTAAGATCTACCAAACCCAAAAGGATTGTTATCATACCGAGTCCATATACCTGACCTTCTGGGAATAATTGATAAAAATAAACCATTTGGCTTAAGTATTCTCCATATTTCTTCAATACTACTCTGGGGCTTATCAACGAACTCAAGTAAATGAGTGGATATTACCACATCTACTGAACTTGGATCCAAAGGTAAGAAATATTCATGTATTATTTGGTGTTCGAAATCGTATTTCTCTTTGACATTACCATCTAAAAATTCTGGCTGCATAGAGGATATTTGTAAATTTTTATTTTGCTTACTGAGAAAAGAGAGAAAAGGGTTTGTATAACCATATCCACAAATAACACTATCGTTTACAGAATTTAAATGGGTGTTTAATTGATGACGTATGTTGCGTTTAACAATAGTGCCTAGTCTTGAATTATAAAAACTATAAATATCGGATGCGTTGATATCCATAGTTGTATTTTAACGAGATTTACATAACATTCTATTTCTTATGCAAAAACCTAATGTGTATTTGTTTCCCCAATTGGATGATAACTATGGATATTTAATTAAAAATCCTCATGAAACAAAAGGAGTGCTAGTTGATCCCTCAGATCCAGATATGTGTTTGAAGATACTTGAGCTAAATGATTGCAGTGCTTCTCACATAATCATTACACATCATCACGATGATCACATTGGTGCTGTTGATGAAATTAAATCAAGATTTAAATCCTTAGTCATAGGGTACAAAAATGACTCCAAAATACCAAAACCAGATAAAGAAGTTGAAGATCAGGAAATTTTTGAAATACATGGAAATGAATATAAAGTCATACATACTCCTGGGCATACGCTTCAACACATAAATTATTTTATGCTAAAACATAATATTTTATTTTCTGGGGATACTCTATTTAGCATTGGATGTGGAAGAATGTTTGAGGGAAATCCTGAAGTTTTTTGGAACAGTTTGGTTAAGTTAAAAAAATTACCTGAAGATACAAAAGTATATTGTGGGCATGAATATACGATGGCTAACTTAAAATTTGCCCTAAACATAGACCCTGATAATGAAAAGCTTAATGAATACTATAAATGGGCCTCACACCAAGAAAAAGAGCATCGACCAACAATTCCAACAACTCTCTCAGACCAATTGCTCTGCAATCCATTTTTGAGATGTGACACAGATCAATTTATGAAATTTTTTAACACACAAAATGCAACAGAGGTGTTTGCTAAAATGCGCTCAGCTAAGGATAATTTCTAGAAAATTATTTTAATCTTGGTGTTTTAATGAAATGTGCTAGTTTCAGAATACTTATGAAAGACACTTTTCAATTAGATAGCGATATTGCTGATGCTTTTCAAAAAAAGCAAATGGATAAACTATCCTCTCTTTACTATGAAGCAGCAAATTACTTCGAAGATAAGGCTGATATTGAAGCAGCATGTTTTTTCTATACACAAGCCTTAGTAATGGCTTTAGAAGAAAATCATGAACTTAAGGAAAAGATTATTTACAAGCTTGAAAAATACGGCAGAAGTAAAGACGCAACTTTAAATTAAATAAAATCTGAGTGGAAAAACCTACCATTCAACTTCCTGATACTTGGCTTAGACATTTAAAAGAGGAATTTAATCAAGATTATATGATTAAACTCAAAAGCAAACTTTTAGAATTAAAAAAAAATAAAATTATTTTTTATCCTCCAGGAAAACAAATTTTTAATGCATTTAATTTGACTCCTTTAGACAAGGTGAAAGTAGTGATATTAGGTCAAGATCCCTACCATGGACCTGGCCAAGCTCATGGGCTAAGTTTTTCTGTACCAGAAAATATAAAACCACCGCCCTCACTTTTGAATATATATAAAGAACTTCAAGATGACTTAAAAAAAGAGGTTAATTACAACAATGGTAATTTAGATAAGTGGGCTAAGCAGGGAGTATTTCTTTTAAACACAACTCTTACAGTAGAAAAATCAAAACCCCTCTCACATCAAAAGTTTGGTTGGGATATTTTTACAGACAAAGTTATCTCAGTTATCAGTAATGAATTAGAAAATATTGTTTTTATATTATGGGGTTCGTTTGCTCAATCAAAGAAAGAGATAATTGATTCGAATAAACATCTTATTTTATCAGCACCGCACCCTTCCCCATTATCGGCTCACCGCGGTTTTTTTGGGAGTAAGCCTTTTTCTAAGACAAATACCTTTCTAAAATCAAAACAAATTGATATGGTTGAGTGGTAATGAAGACTGATGTTGAAAATCTCGTAGGGTTTATTGAAAAAGCAGTTATTGCAATAATATTAGTAGCTACTATTACAGCCATTATGTTTGAGATAATGAGAATGATAGAAGTTCAGTATGTAGAGTTAGCTGATCTACTCCTCTTGTTTATTTATGTTGAGGTTATTGGAATGGTTCGAGTCTACTATGTTTCCAATCGTGTTAGAATGACATATCCCTTATTTATTGCTATTACCGCTTTATCTCGTCTTATTATACTTCAAGGTAAAGACTCAAACCCAGAGCTTCTTCTTTACGAAGCAGGAGCAATAGTCTTAGTTGCGATTGCAGTCATCATTCTTCGACTTAGGTATGTCCCAATACTTCGTCCTATTGAAGATGTTGATGAAATTAAACCTAGAAGCACGAAAAAGTAATAAAATTGAAAAAAATTGCAGTCATTGGAACTGGGCTTAGTGCGCTTTCTTTAGCATATCACTTGCCTGCACTTGATATTACATTTTTTGAGAAATCCTGGAGACCAGGTGGAAGAATAAGCACAAGAAAACATGAGCAATATGCTTTTGATCATGGTGCTCACTATTTGAAATTAGATCATGGTGTTATTGGCTTAAATGAATTTTTAAATAAAATTGATGCTGTTAAAATTTTAAAAGGTCAATTTTGTTCAAATATCTCACAAAATTCTCCAATTGAAGATAAAGAGGTCATTGTTGGTAAAGATGGAAATGTATCAATTCCTGTTAAGATACATAAATCACTGCACTACCCTACGCATTTTTCAAAACAAATAACTAACATTGAAAGCCATAATAATGAATATTTCTTAATCGCAGCAGATGAGAAATTTGGACCTTATGATTATGTTTTTTGTAGCATGCCCTATGAACAATCAAAAAAATTGTTAGATCAATTTATAGATTATAGCGATATTCCTGAAATAGAGTTTGACTCCATTTGGACAGTCATGATTGCATTTAATAAAAGATTGGGAGCTCCGTTTCAATTTGGATATCACTTAACACCTGAAATTAGTTTCTTAATGAATCAAAATTTTAAACACGAATTTTTTAATGAAGAGTGCTGGGTTGTAAATATGAGAGCTGATTGGACAAAAGAGTATTACAACATAGAAAATTATGTTTTAGAGGACTATGTGGTAAATCAAATGAAAAAGTCTTTTCAATCAAAAGCTGATGCTGTTTTTAAGAAGTCTCATAGATGGAGATACTCTTATACAAAGAAAAGTCTAAGAGATCAAAACTCTAAAAGATTCATTGAGTCCATAGATCAGCGTCTATATGCTTTTGGAGATTGGTGTGAAGGTCCAAGTATGCAAGATGCTTGGTTATCTGGTAAGAAATTAGCTCAGCATTTCAGTGAAATGAGACTTAAAAATTAAATAAAGATTGTGAATAATAAAATTTAGGAAGTTCCTCAATGTGTTTTATTATAAATTTTTTTCCATTTTAAATAGTCTTGGTCATTTAACATAAATCTCATCAAGTTTTTTACATCATTTTTATTAATATTATATTGAGAATTTATTATTTGGTATGGTATCTCGTCATTATGTGCCAAGAACTTAATATGATCTAATTCATAGGGCGTTAAATATTTCATTAAACTATAAACATCGGACATATAGAAAAACTATACAAAAAATACTATTTAAGTCTAGTTCGTGAAAATGTATTACCTAAAAATTAATAAAAGGTGATTTTTCTATATTCTATTTCAAAGCAGCAAAAAAACTGTCTGATTTATTGCAATCGCCGTAATAAGTTTTTTTCAAATTTACACTATCAGGATAAAATATGTTTCTCTCATATCTAAGGATTTTTTTATATAGAATTAGGGTGTTAAAGGAGAAGTCAGTTTCAATTCTAAAATGATAACTTACGTCATCTTCTCCCATATACTCATATTGTAAATCTTGAAATCTCTCCTTTAATACAAAGAGGTTTTGGTCAAATGAGTATTCAAATTCATTTATATCCTCATTTTTAAATTCAATAATTTGTACTTTTGAGTAATCAATAAGAGATGTTTCTTGACAAGCTAATTTTATACTCTGACCGAAAGATAAAGTTGGAATAAAAAATAATATAAAAAAAAACCTCATAATTTAATCCATTATGCTTGCTTTAAATCCATACTCTGAGATAGCTTTTTTTCGAAAAAAGCCCTCAATTTTTATCATCGTTACAAAATTGTTTGAACATTTAAGAAGAGCTTTAAAAGGTTTAGCGGATCCTTTACAACTTACATCTTTACCATTAGCATCATGTGTTTCACCACAGGCACATTCGTAATTAATAGAACCATATCCATTGAGTCTGAGTAAATGGGCAGCTTGTAAGGGGTTGTTTTTGAGTTTTTCTCTTACTTCCTCTTTGTTGGTTAATATTTCCATTAAGGAGTTAATTTTATTTAATCCCCCCTCATTATCCACATAAAAAAAGTAGCTAAAAGTATAAGCGAAATAGTTAAATCTACCCAAAGAGTACCAGTGAACATATAATTTTAATTTTCACTTGGGATGGCGTTTTCTTCTCTCATCAGAATAGGTCGACCATCATGTGCAGTGTTTAAAGGTATAATTTTACCTTTATACCTGACACATAAAGTTGGGGCGTTTCTTACTTCTTTCCCCAAATTTACCTCTAAGTCTACTAGAATTAATTCTGCATCATCCAAAATTTTTAATATTTTCATTAATTACATCTCCGATACTACTTTTTAGTCTAATAGTAATCTTTGGATCTTAACAGACTGATTAAAGGTTTAGTGTCAGTTAAAAGTGAGGACTAATTTTCCGCGCAGATATCTTTAATAACTGGTGTATTAGTGCATTCAACACATTTTGTGATTTGAACTACACATCCATCAGCTAATTGAGATACCTCTACTTCTTTGTTACACTTAGAACAAATAGAAGATACAGATAAGTCACACTTCGGACAAGATATTGTTTGTGCGTTTTCCATTGTCATGTATTACTTCTAATATACCTTTTTAGATGAAGAATGGAATAGATTACGAAAAACAATTAATAATCAATAAATTCAGTATTTTTGCTTTATAAGTTTCTATTTTGATTGAACGAAATAAAAATGTACTTTTAGTTTAATGGATACAATTAAATTCCTTATAAAAAGTCATAAAATGATACCTCATCCTGAAGGCGGTCATTACGTCGAGGTTTACAAAAATAAGGATGTTAGTCACATATACTATTTGTTAGAAAAAGGGCAATATTCGCATTGGCATCGCATTAAAAAGAACGAAACAATACACTTTTATACTGGTAGTCCTTTGAGAATATATACATCGAAAAATGGTGAAGAATATGAAATAAATGAGATAGGATCTAAAAATAGATTTATTCACAGTATCGAAAGTAATATATGGTTCTCACTAGAAACGACTGGATTATTTAGTTTAATTGGTTGTACAGTTGCTCCAGCTTTTGAATTTGAGGATTTAGAAATTGCTCCCAAAAATTGGAAACCTAGTAAATTTAAGGGTTATCTCTGACAAAATTAAATATTTAGAAGTAATTAGACGTGTTTTTTTTATTTTGTAAATTACACACATAAATTATTAAATTGTGTGTAATAAAATATACAAAAATCACATAAAAATCTTTAAAATGGAAATCAAGAATTTAAAAAAATTAATTATGATTTTTTTTAAATTTACCTTAAATTTGAAATTTTTTCTAATTTTTCGATTTTATTGAAAAATTGTTGATTTTATTGATAATTTTTCTATTTTTATCATAATTTACACATAAATTACATAATAGTTTGTGTATAAATTGAAAATAATATAAGTTCAATAGTAGTGCAAGATATAAAAATCAAACCTTGGGAAGAATTAAAACAAATTCATAAGGAAAAATTTAAAAATGAGTCAGATTACTTATCTTTTTTCCGGGACGTAGTTTTACATGACACCTCAACTAGAGAAAAGTACACCTCTCAAACTAAAGATAGGGTAATTGAGGGAGTAACTTGGGCTAAAGAATTCTCAAAGTTTCATCAAAGATATAAAGACGGCTACTCTTACAAGTTTTCTGAAAATAATACAATTTTGAATATTGGGCACCAAACCACATATTTAATTAAACCACAATTTGCAGCTTATCATGCGGTCAGAAAAATAATGAGAAATTGGTTAATAAAGAGACTCAAAGATGAGTATGTCAAAAAAAAGCCAGTAATCTACAATCCTCCTAAAAGTCTCAACCAAGGCGAAAGTAACTTTATTACAAGGCGGACAAAAGTTGCTTATTTAGTATATATGGGTGACTTAGCTGTTAGAGATAATTTACTTTACTCTATTAGAGATAATAAAACTCTAGTGCCCAAACCAGCTTCGCTATCTTGGTGTGTGTCACAATTTGATGATAAATATATATCTGATGGTATACTAACCTACCCTAAAAATTTAGGCCCCTTGAATGAAAACTTATTGTCAGAATCATTGTCTTTTTAAATGTCAGAAGTAATTAAAGTATTATTATCATCATACGGCTTTGCAATTTTACTATGGGCAGCTTTTATCTATACTCAAAAAAGATTTGGTAAATTAACAAAAAATGTTAGTTCCAAAAGAATATATATTAAATATTTTATTATAATCGTTTTAGGGTACGGGACTTTCTCGCTAGTGTTAATCAGTGTTTATAGCGATTGGTTTAAATAATCAAAGTTTATGAATAGTGATGATATTGAAACTCAGGATTACATATTTATGAAGTGTCTCCAGGAAAAAATATGTAAAAGACATGTCACATTAAAAACAACAGGTAAACAGATAAACGATGAGTCTTTAATTTCGAAAAATGTGATTAATGCTTTTGACTTGGATGAAATTTCATTTTTGACAGGACTAAATTTCAATATTGTGAGTGATACAGGGGCAAAACTTATAAGAATGAGTCTAGCAAATAAAATTATGTGGGAAGATGATCAAAATAATGAAAAGCGATATCTTTGGTATTTGTCTGAGAACGGTGAAAAATATTTAGAGAGAAATTCATACAAGAGCACATGAACATAGAATTAGTGATAAATACATTTTGGTTTTTTTCGATTTTTACAGCAGCTATTTACATCATTAAAAAGAGGTATGTTGGTAAAAAGGAATATTCTATTATAGATAATGCTTTTAAATTGGGCTTATCTGTATCAATTTTTTTAATTTTTTTAAGCTTGTATTTCTTACTTACACAATCTTAGTTTCCACCCTCAAGTAAAATAAATTTTTGTGTATCCAGATCAACTCCGGCTTCTGTTCTAAGTTTTATCATTTCAGGAAGTTTTAACATTTCTTGCATTTTATCCATCGACTCTACTTCTATAACCGTATAAATTTCTTCATTGTTATCTTTTGGATGTCCATAGGCTAATACATTAAGACCATATTCCTGTCTCAGTTTTTCATTTTCTTCAAACATTTGTTTCCAATGTTCATAACCTCTAGTTATTTTTGCATTTGTAATAATTTTCATAGTTATCCTTTCTATCAATTATCATAACATTTTCTTTGTTAAAAACGTCGGTAATTTTATTTGTGATATATTCCGAATACTCTATTATGCTTATTCTACGCATGATTGGGGCCATAGCTCAGCTGGGAGAGCGCTACGCTGGCAGCGTAGAGGTCAGGGGTTCGATCCCCCTTGGCTCCACCAAGGTAAAATTAAAAAATGGAACAAAACTTAGATAAACTTTTTTCAATTAATTTTTTAGGAACATGGCTTATTACTCTAGCCGTAATAGCACTAGTAATATTTGCTAGCTATAAAATATTTAATATTCTGTTTAAATCAGAGATATACTTTAAAAAATCAGCAATTAGCTATTTTTTAATTTTTATTTTTATTTTCGGCTTCTTAATATACTTCTATAGCTAATTATCTAACAAAAATTATCTTATCTTTTGATATGCAAAATAGTCAGGTCAATTAGTCTATAAAATATTTAATTTAATTGTTAATAGAGTGTACTCTTGACTAAGAACTAAATTATTTAGCTCACAACTAAGGAGGTTAATAAATGAGTATAGCAAGAGTAACAACAGTAAAAATGGACTCAAAGGAGGCAGCTGACGAACAAACACAAGGGTACGTACAAAGTGCACCAACAGAATTCCCACAAGCAAGTCAGTTAATTGGCATTAGAATAGATGATGTTACATTAATGGCAGTTACAATTTATCCTGATGCTGAAACTATGAAAGCAGCAGATGCTGCACGGGAAAAAAGATTAAATACTAATATAGAAAATAGGGTCTCAGTCGAGACAGTAGTTGGCGAGGTTACATTAGATCATCATAATCACTAATGATGAATGTGATCAGACAAATATAAAAGCCTTTAGACAGATCTAAAGGCTTTATGTTTTTAGACACCCCATCTCATAGCTGCTGTGTGAACAGATGAGTCCCAATGCTTTAAAAGCTCTTCGTCAAGCTTTGTAAGAGTAATAGAGGCACCTTGCATCTCAAGAGAAGTACAATAATTTCCAACAAGAGACCTTGATATCTTTATATTTTTTTTGTCTAACATGTTTTTAGCATTATCATAAATTAGGTATAGCTCTGTTAAAGGAGTACCTCCCATACCATTGACGAATAAAAGAATTTCTTCGTTTGTCTCAGGCTTTAAATCCTCATTAATTGCCTCTAATAACTCGTTTGTAATCTCTTGTGCAGATTTCATTTTATCTCTTCTTCTTCCAGGTTCACCATGAATTCCAACACCAAATTCCATTTCATCATCACCTATATCGAAATTTGGTTTTCCTGCAGCCGGGACAGTGCAACTTGAAAATGCAACTCCCATAGAACCTGAATTTTTATTTACCTTATCCCCTAAGGCTTTACATTCTTGTAAGCTACCTCCATGCTCAGCTAAAGAACCAACTATTTTTTCAACAACAACAGTAGCAGCAACACCTCTTCTACCAGTTGTAAATGAAGAGTCCTCCACAGCAACATCATCATTTGTTAATACAGACTCATTTGGACCTTGCATCATCTCAGCTGCCATTTGGAAATTCATTACATCTCCAGAATAGTTTTTAACGATAAATAAAACTCCAGCTCCGCTGTCTACTTTTTCAGCAGCAGCTAACATTTGATCAGGTGTGGGTGATGAAAAAACAAATCCGGGGCAGGCTGCATCCAGCATACCGTAGCCGACTAAGCCACCATGCATGGGTTCGTGTCCACTCCCCCCTCCACTGATCAGAGCTACTTTCCCCTCTTTTGTGGGAGTGGCTCTGGTGATGAAGTTGGGGTCGTAGTGGCAGTTAACAATATCTTGATGCGCAGCACCAAAACCTTGCAGACTCTCCTTTAGAAAATCATCCGCTGAATTCATAAATTTTTTCATAGTATCCTCCTAACTATTTAACACTGACTCACAGACAGTTTTTATCATTAATTGTGAAGACCTGGCTCCAGGATCGATATGACCTTTCGCTCGCTCTCCTAAAAAAGAAGCTCTCCCTTTTGTAGCTAAAAGATCTTTTGTTGAAAACATCCCTTTTTCCGCCACTTCTATAGCTTCTTGAAGTATCTCTTTAACATCTTTGTTATCCTCGACACCTTTTTTAAGGCAGTTAGATACAGGTATGAGAACATCCATCATTGTTTTTTCACCTACATCTGCTTTACCTCTTTGTTTTACAGCTTCCACGCCATCTGCAAAAATTTCGATTGCCTTTTTATAATCAACACCATTATCTATATCCTTACCTTTGGCCATAGTCATAAACAATGTGCCAAACAGGGCTCCTGATGAGCCACCAATACCAGATAAAACTTTCATTGCTATTTGGTTTAGAGCTTTAGATATTGGCAAATCTTTAATTACAGCTTCTAATTCTATAACCAGCTTGATCCCTCTTTGGACATTAAAAATATGATCCCCATCTCCTATTTCTTGGTCCAATTTTTCTATTTCACTTGCATTTGCATCAATTACAGCTTGAATTTCTTTTGCTCTATGGATTAAAAAATTAACACTCATTGCACGCTCATTCCTTTTTCGTCAAAAAACAAAATTTTATTTTGATCTATCGCGAAATTTACTTTGTCCCCTTTTTGTCCTTGGAATGCTCCTTGATATAAGGATAAAATTTCTGCTCCATTAAAATCTAACTCTACCACAGTTTCTGCACCGAGAGACTCAACAGTTTTAATTGAGCCTGAAAGTTCACCTTCTCCTATCTTAATGTGCTCAGGTCTTAAACCAAGTTGACTTGCTTTATCTGGTGATGAAGCATTTAAAGTAGTTCTGTTGAGAATATTAATTTTTGGTGAGCCTAATCTATTTGCTACATAAATAGATTTTGGATTATTGTATATATCTTCTGGCTTATCAATCTGGGCGATCTTACCATTTTCTAATACTCCGATGCGATCTGCCATAGTTGTGGCTTCAGCTTGATCATGTGTGACATAGAGAATTGTGGAGCCTAAATTTAATTGGATTTTTTTCAGTTCGACTCTCAAACTTTCCCTTAATTTTGCATCAAGAGATGAAAGGGGTTCGTCCATTAAATATATACTTGGGTCTCTGACTAGAGCACGACCTATCGCAACTCTTTGCATTTCTCCCCCGGATAATTCAGTGGCTTTGTTGTCTAATTTAGCAGAAATCTTCAACATTTCCGCTATTTTTGTGACTTTTTCTCTAATCTTATCTTCTGGGATTTTTCTAAGAGGGGATCGAAGAGGAAAAGCTAAATTGTCGTAAACCTTATAATGAGGGTATAAAGAGTATTGTTGAAATACAAATGCTGTGTCTCTTGCTGCAGGTTGTGCTTGTGAGAAATCCTCATCATCAAAAAGAATCTTTCCTTTATCAATTTTTTCTAAACCTGCTATTGATCTTAATGTTGTTGTTTTACCTGCACCGGTTGGCCCCAATAATACAAAAAACTCTCCATCGTTTACTGTAAAACTAATATCTTCTAAAGCCTTAATAGTTTTATCATATATTTTTGTAATATTTTGTAGTTCTACTTTAGACATTAATTCATAAACTCACTTTGAAGTGCCTTATCATTTGAACCATCAAAAATTATTTGATTATTATTAAGAGTATCAAATTGAATTTGCTCATTAATATTAACTTGTGTGTCGCTATCAACTCGAATTTTTATATTTCCTAGTTGAGTTTCAATTGTAAGAATTTTTCTTGAACCTAAATATTCAACACCAAAGACATTGCCTTTTACACCATTTTCTGAAACTAATTTTAAATTTTCCGGTCTTACACCTAAAAAATTTTCATTGGAATCTGTTCCTTCTTTTTGTTCAGGAATATTTAATGATGAGTCTAATAATTTAATACTTGATTGACTAGGAGAAATTTTTTCATTTATTGGTATGAAGTTCATTCCTGGTGATCCAATAAAATTGGCAACAAACTTTGTTTTAGGTTTATTATAAATAACTTTTGGTGAGTCTGCCTGCAACACCACTCCCTCATTCATTACTGCTATTCGATCAGCCATCGACATTGCCTCTTGTTGATCGTGTGTTACATAAACTGTAGTTGCATCAATATCATCGTGAAGTTTTCTTAATTCCAAACACATCAATTCTCTAAATTCTGCATCAAGTGTACCCAAAGGTTCATCCATTAAAAATGCTTTAGGTCTTCTAACTAGGGCTCTTCCGAGTGCAACACGTTGACGATCACCTCCTGCTAAAGAGGATACTTTTGATTTTAATAAGTGATCAATTCTGAGAAGCTTTGCGGCTTCCAGAACTTTAGCATCTATTTCGCTTCGTGAGAGCTTTTGCATTTTTAGTGGGAAAGCCAGATTATTTCTTACATTCATGTGTGGATAGAGTGCAAAAAGCTGAAAAACAAAGGCTATATCTCGCTGAGAGGCCCTTAGATAGCCCACATCTTCCTTATCCAAATATATATTTCCAGAAGTTGGCAGCTCTAAACCAGCAATCATTCTCAAAGTGGTAGTTTTTCCACAACCTGAAGGACCGAGTAAAACAAAGAATTCTTTATTTTCAATAATAAGGTTGGAGTTTTTCACTGCTACGAAATCTCCAAAAGATTTATGTAAATTTTTAATTTCTATTTCTGCCATGGCTAATCCGGGAAATGACTTGTGATCACAAATCCGATAGTTCCCACCAAAATAACAATAAAGGAATATGTATACATCCACATAGCAAAAGGCTGCATCAACATAAATACACCCAATAAAATTAAAACAGTTGATGCATTTTCCCAAATGGATCTTCTAAAAATTCTTCTTAATAAACTTTTTTTCTCAGCCATTATTTTCTCACCGCTCCAAATGTTATTCCCCTTAGAAGATGCTTTCTCAATACAACTGTAAATATCATCACTGGGATTAAAAATAATGTTGTCCCTGCTCCAATAGCAGGCCAATCAAGACCACCCTCTCCTATAATTGTTGGGATAAATGGTGGTGCAGTTTGGGCATTAAATTGTGTTAGTAAAACAGCAAATGCATATTCATTCCACGAAAATATCATGCAGAAAATTGCTGTTGCTGCAATACCTGTAGTTGCTTGCGGAAGGACTACTTTAAAAAATGCTTGCATTCTAGAGTAACCATCTATCATCGCAGCCTCCTCATACTCTCTCGGTATCTCGTCCATAAAGCCTTTTAACAGCCAAACTGACAAACTTAAATTTACAACAGTGTACAGAATAATCATGCCAACATGAGTATCACCGAGACCAAGTTTTCTGTACATAATAAATATAGGTACTGCCACTGCTATTGGTGGGAACATTCTCGTAGATAAAATAAAAAATAATAAATCATCTTTCAGTGGGACTTTAAATCTAGAAAGAGCGTAGGCAGCTAAGGAGCCTAAAAATACCGAAAAGAACGTTGCACCAAATCCAATTATTAAAGAATTGGAATACCTCGGTAAAAATTTTGATGGTCCTGTTATGACCATTTCTCTACTGCGAACTAACTCCTCATACCATGTATCTGGTGGTGGAAGAGAGTCCAAATAATCCTTTGGTTGTCTTGATCGATTTGTAAATAAATTCACATAGCCCTCTAAAGATGGTTCAAAAAAGACCTCTGGAGGATAAGAGATGGCACTATCAACACTTTTAAAGCTTGTAGCAACCATCCATGTGATCGGTATAAGTGTTACAATCATGTAAACGATGATGATAGTAGCAGCTAATTTTCTTGAGAATCCTGTTGCCTCTAGTGGTGATCTTGAAGTGTCCATTATCGCTCTTTAATTTTGTTCATAACTTTTACATACACATTTCCAAAGCCGAATATGGTGACAAATAATATTACAGCAAAAGCAGAACTGTAACCTGTTTTCCATTTTTCAAATGCTTCACGTTTTAAATTGATTGATGCTAGTTCAGTCGCCGATCCTGGACCCCCTGAAGTAAGCTCAGCGACCAGATCAAACATTTTGAAATTCTCGATCCCTCTAAATAATAATGCAAGAAGTAGAAAAGGAAGGACAGATGGCAATGTTATATGGATAAATTGCTGCCACTTACTAGCTCGGTCAACTTCTGCAGCCTCGTACAAATAATTTGGGATTGATCTTAATCCTGCCAGACAAATTAACATGGTAAAAGGTGTCCACATCCATGTATCGACAATCACAATTGACCAAGGGGCTAAAGTGCTTGAACCAATCATATCAAAAATACCAAAGTCATAGAAAAAATTAACTACGTAATTAAATAAACCTACTTGAGGATTATATAAGTAAGTCCAAAATACACCTACGACTGCGGGGGAAAGCATCATTGGTAAAACTATTAAAGTAGTGAGTAGTTCATTGCCTTTAAATTTTTTATTTAAAAGAAGAGCAAGACCCAATCCAATTAATGCTTGTAAGACTAATGTCCAACAAACGAAGTGGGCAGTTATCTGCATCTTTTCCCATATCTCTTCTTTTCCTAAAATCTTTTTATAGTTTTTTAAACCCACAAATTTTACCTCTCTACCTATTTTATTGGCATAAAAGTTGGTGAATGACATCCTTATGGCATAGATGAGAGGATAAATATTTATAGCAAGTAATAGAATTAAAGTTGGTGCTATGAAAATCCAGGCTATTGCTTTATCAGATAAGCCTTTGAACTTTTTAACAGCACTTTTCATATATGTTTTAGATTGAAGGGCGGGATTAATCCCACCCTTTATATTAATTTAGTGATTAAATTTTACCGTCGTCTTCGAAGACTTCAGTCCAATCATCAATGATTTTGTCTAATGCGTCTTTTGCAGAACCTTTTCCATTCACAACGTAGTCATGAATTCTCTCCTGCATTGGAAGCATTAATTCAACAAATGTAGGCTCTTGCCAAAAGTCTTTGACGATGCCCATTGAGTCAAGGAAGCCTTGTGCGTAAACAGCTGAGTCGACGAAATCAGGTGATCCAAGAACATCCATATGACATGAATATCCTCCTAAATCCCACCATTTTTGTTGAATATCTGGCTTTGCAAACCACTTCATGTATTCAAGAGCCAAGTCTTGTTTATCAGAGTAACTCACAACTGAGATACCTTGACCACCAAGAGTAGCTGCACATACGTTTTGACATGGGTTAGCAAAGAAACCAGAAACTCTTCCGTCACTGTCTTCTTTAGAAACGCCAGGCCAGAAAGCATACCAGTTCATTTGAAATGCAACCTGTCCTGATTTATATGCATCAAGATTTGCGACCATATAAGCATCTGAATGCCCTGGAGGTGCACAGTCTTCATACATTTTTCTATAAAATTCAACAGCCTCTACAGAAGCATCTGAGTTGAAGTAACCATCCATCTCGTATGGGTTATCAGGATTTTCGTACTGCATACCCCATGCATACATGGCTGCTGTTACACCCATGGTGATACCTTCAGATCCACGCTCTGTGTTGATGGCTGCACCATATCTTACTTGTCCATCAATTTCTCTTCCTTGGAAGAAAGTACACATGTCATATAACTCATCCCAAGTTTTTGGAACACCTAGATCATATCCATGCTTACTTTTAAATTCAGCTTGAAGCTCTGGTCTATCAAACCAGTCTTTTCGATAAGCCCATGCTAAAGCATCACCCATTGCTGGGAGAGCGTAATAGTTAGGTGATCCTTTTGGCCATGTTGAATATGCGTAAACAGTTGCTGGGTTAAAATCATCCATTGAAATTCCGTTAGCATCAAAGAAATCATTTAGCTTAACATAGTGACCATATTCAGCACCTTGTCCAATCCACTGTGAGTCACCAATTAACAAGTCAAAAGTTTTACCTTGGTTATTTAACTCGTTAAGCATTCTCTCAGCAAAATTTGGCCATGGCACAAATTCGAAGTTCATTTCAACACCTGTTTCAGCTGTAAATTCTTTACTTAGTTCTTGTAATGCGTTAGCAGGATCCCAAGCGGCCCAGCCCAAAGTCAAAGACTCAGATTTAGCATTCAAAGAAAAAAGTAAGGCAAAAACAGGAACTAGAAATACAGATAGTATTTTTTTCATGTTATTATTCCTCCTCTTTAATAACAAAACTGGCTAATTATACAGTCTTTTTAGATATTTATAAATGCAGATTATTCATATTTTTAAAAACATTTTAAATAGCAGTTAAGTGTAATATTATAGTTTGTCGCAGGAGGGGGGTTAAGCGATGTCTATAAAAGGTCCAGCTATATTTTTAGCTCAATTTGCAGGTGATGATGCTCCGTTTAACAATTTAGAGAATATCTCAAAATGGGCTAGTGATTTGGGATACTTAGGTGTTCAGATACCTAGTTGGGATGAGAGGTTAATTAATTTAAAACAAGCATCTGAAAGCAAAGATTACTGTGACGAAATAAAAGGGACTCTTAAAAGTTTTAATTTAAATATAACTGAGCTTTCTACACATCTCCAAGGTCAACTTGTAGCTGTTCATCCTGCATATGACTCTGTATTTGATGGTTTTGCAGCCTCAGAGGTAAGAGGAAATCCATCTGCAAGGCAGCAATGGGCAGTTGATCAATTAATGATGGCCGCTAAGGCTTCGAAAAATTTTGGATTGACTGAACATGTCACTTTTTCAGGAGCATTGGCTTGGCCATATGTTTATCCATGGCCTCAAAGACCAGAAGGGTTAGTTGAAACTGCATTTGATGAACTGGCTAAAAGGTGGAAACCTATTCTTAATGAATTTGATGAGTGTGGGGTGAATTTATGTTATGAAATTCATCCAGGCGAGGATCTTTTTGATGGAATAACTTTTGAAATGTTTCTAGATAAAGTAGGGAATCATGAGCGCTGCAACATGTTATATGATCCTAGCCACTTTGTTTTGCAGCATTTAGATTATTTGCAGCATATTGATATTTATCACGAGAAAATAAAAATGTTTCATGTGAAAGACGCAGAACTCAATCCCACTGGTAAACAAGGGGTCTATAGTGGATTTCAATCTTGGAAGAACAGAGCAGGTCGATTTAGATCTTTAGGAGATGGGCAAGTCGATTTCAAGTCAATTTTCTCCAAACTTACTACTTACGGCTTTGATGGATGGGCTGTTTTAGAATGGGAATGTGCTTTGAAACATCCTGAAGACGGAGCTAAAGAGGGTTCTGTATTTATTAAAGATCATTTAATTAGATTTACCGAGAATGCTTTCGATGATTTTGCCGATGCTGGTACTGATCAAGATGCAAACAAAAAAATGCTTGGAATTGAATGATAATATGACCAAAAAATTAAAATTAGGAATGGTTGGTGGTGGCTCAGGAGCATTTATTGGAGAAGTTCACCGTATAGCATCTAGAATTGATGACCGCTTTGAACTGGTCGCTGGTGCCTTTTCATCTAATCCTGAAAAAGCTCAAGCCTCTGGCAGAGATATTGGAATAGCAGATGAAAGGAATTATAAAGACTACCTTGAAATGGTCGAAAAAGAATTGATCAGAGAGGATAAAATAGATGCTGTAGCCATAGTGACACCAAATCATATGCACCATCCGATCGCTAAAGCTTTCATGGAGAAAGGTTTTAACATAATTTGTGACAAACCCCTTGCCATGAATGTTAATCAATGTGAGGAACTAATAAAATGTAAAAAAGACAATAACGTTCTTTTTGCTTTAACTCATAACTACACTGGTTATCCCATGATTAGGAATGCCAGAGCTCTTTGTAAGAGAGGTGACTTAGGTGAAATAAGAGTAATTCAAGCAGAGTATGCTCAAGATTGGCTGACCGAAGATTTAGAAAATAGAATTAATGATGGGGGAAACAAACAGGCCTCTTGGAGAACTGATCCTAATCAATCAGGTGCTGGTGGATGTATTGGTGACATTGGAACTCATGCTTACAATCTGATTAGGTTTATAACTGATCTCAATACTGAGGAGATATCTGCAGAGTTAACATCTTTTGTGCCTGGGAGAAAATTAGATGATAATGCTCAAATATCGATACGATTTAAAGGAGGAGCAAAAGGTACTATTTGGTCTTCTCAAGTAGCCCCAGGAAATGAAAATCATTTACAAATAAGAATTTATGGTAATAAGGCCGGACTAGAATGGTGTCAAGAAGATCCAAATTACCTTTACTTTACAAAATTTGGAGAACCCAAACAAAAAATTACAAGGGGTGGATCAGGTGCTATGAGCGATGCAGGAGATGTTACTAGAATTCCTGCTGGACACCCCGAGGGATATTTAGAGGGCTTCGCAAATATCTATACAGATGTAGCTAATGCGCTAATTGATCAGAAAAATGGCAAATTTAATGAGGAAAATCACCATTTTCCAAGTGTAGAAGATGGACTTGAAGGTATTAAATTTATCGAAAGGTCAATCGCCTCTAGCTCATCAAATTCAAGCTGGGTAAGTTTCAATTAATTCCAACTTAGTTTTTTACGTGTTTCCCAATAATCTTGAGTGGACAGGCTAAAAGACTCAAGAGAGGGCAATTCGGTATCTATTTTTTCAAGACAACTTAAATTTTCATCCAACTGTTTGATTGTTGATGCTCCTGTTAGACAAATTTTAACAAACGGTAGTCGATAAACCCAGAGATAAGACAATTGCTCCAAAGTTAAATCCATAGATGAGGCAACTGACTTTAATTCTTTAATTTTGTTTTGATGAAATTCTTTATTTGAATTAGTTAGTCTTCCATTTGAGAAAATCTCTTTTGCAATTACATTGATCTTTTTTTCAGATACTTCTTTTAAAATGGAAATACAAGATTGGTCAAAGATATTAATGGTCGTTTGTAAATAAGAAAATAGATTAAGTTTTTCATTCTTAATTAAAAGGTCATTAATAGTTTTCTCTTGATCTGGGCCACTTGTTGAGATTCCTATTTCTATTCCATTTTTTTTTATTGTCTCAAGCTCCTTTAGAACATTAATATCATCTAAGACTTTACTTTCTGAATTGACAGAATGGATGTGGTAAAGATCAATACTTTTTCCTAAATTAAGTCTTGTCTCCACCCATTGTTGTTTTAAAAATTCAACTGAGTGATCTTTTCTTTCATGTTGATCTGCCTGAACTTCCCAATTTGCTAAATATTCATAGCCCCACTTAGACCCCACAAAACCATCAAATTGTTTTTGAGCTCTAATCCAACTAGATAAAAATTCCTCAGCATTCCCATATACCCTTGCCGCATCGAAATATCGAATACCTCTCTTGTAAGCATGACTAAGTACTTCGTGACAATGAGATCTCATAGAATTTTTTGATATGTCGCTGCCTAAATCTGAACTATGACCAATGTTTATATATCCGGGCCTCCCAAGAGAAGCCAATCCTAGGCCTATTTTATTGTCTAATTTAAACAATTATATGATTTGCTATTTGACTTTTTATTGTCAGTGGGTCAGTTAAATGAATAGTTTGAAAGCCAAGTGATTGCGCCGCCTCAATATTTTCAATACGATCATCAATGAAAAGAGTTTGTTCAGGTGTTAAATTAAATCTTAAAATCGCTAATTTATAAATTTCAGGGTCTGGTTTTACTAAAAACTCTCTACCAGAGATAATTTTATCATCAAATTCTTTCAGGAATGGGTGTTGATCTTCCATACCCTCATAAGTCTCATCTGACCAGTTTGACAAGACATAGCAGGGATAACCACTTGATTTTATTTTTCGAAAAATATCAACTGTATCTTGATAAACCCCGTTAACCATATTCCTGTGATTTGGATAATATTGCTTTATTTCATTCTCATAATTAGGGAAATTTTTTATTGCATCTTTAACTGCGTCATCAATTTTTACTCCAGCATCGCATCTCATATCTAAATGAGGGAACGCGATTGTATTCATAAAATATTCTCTTTTAGTTTGATCAGGAATAATATTTTTAAATACATAATGTGGATCCCAATCAAAAAAAACATTACCTAAATCAAATAGAAATTTTGTAATTTTCATCGACTCAATCGACAAAAGAATTAATTAGATTTTCAAGATATTCTTGGCGACCGGACTTTGGTTGAGGGTTTAAATTTTTAGCAATGACATTTTTATGAATATCTTCAAGAGACATTGAAGTCATGAGTTGTTTTTCAGAGGTCCACTGTTCATATCTTTGTTTTAAAAAATTTTCATAACTTCCATCATTAATTATTTTTTCAACAGCAATAAGAGTTCTAGCACAAGTATCCATAGAGCCAATATGCGCATAGAATAGATCCTCAGGATCTATTGATTGTCTTCTAATCTTAGCATCCATGTTGAGACCTCCTGAGGAAAAACCACCATTTTTAAAAATGTAGTAAAAAGGCAAAACTAATTCCTCTACATTGTTTGGGAATTGGTCTGTGTCCCATCCTACTAAATAGTCTCCTCTGTTAATATCAATACTCCCAAAGATGTCATTGGAAAGTGCATATGCAATCTCGTGCTCGAATGAATGTTTTGCTAAAATAGCGTGATTTTGTTCGATATTTAGCTTGAATTCTCTTTCTAAACCATATTTTTGAAGAAATGCAAAAACATTAGCAGAGTCAAAATCATATTGATGTTTCGTTGGCTCATGGGGTTTCGGCTCAATGAGGAGTAGACCCTTAAAACCAATTTTGTGCTTATGCTCAGCTACCATGTTCAAAAATCTACCAAGCTGATCATATTCTTGTTTCATATTAGTATTTAAAATTGTTTCGTAACCCTCTCTGCCTCCCCATAAAACATAATTTTGTCCACCTAAAAACATTGTATTTTCCATACACATCTTCACTTGAGCAGCTGCATATTGAAAAACATCAGGATCAGGATTAGTAGCAGCACCAGACATGTACCTGCGGTGGCTAAATAAATTTGCTGTTCCCCAAAGAAGTTTTACTTTACTTGTTTCAAGTTTTTTTGAAATTTCATCGATAATGGTTTTTTGAATTTTTTCTGTCTCCAAAAAACTTTTACCCTCTGGAGCAACATCTACGTCATGAAAACAGAAATATGGTATTCCTAATTTTTCAAAAAAATCGAATGCATTATTGAGCTTATCTTTTGCTTGTTCTATTTTATCTCCTGCTTCCATCCATGGTCTTAAAAATGTCTGTCCTCCAAAAGGGTCACCCCCTGGCCAATTAAAAGTGTGCCAGTAACATACTGCCATTCTCAGATGTTCCTCTAATGTTTTTCCTAGAATTTTTTTATTAGCATCATAAAATTTAAAAGAAAGTGGATTAGTAGAGTCTCTACCTTCATATTTAATTGTAGGTATATCTTTGAAATAATCAGACATAAATTAGTCGTAATAAAACATTGGGCCTTTTTTAAATTCTTCCCAAGCATGCGGGTCGTGCCCTGTGACTACTGTAGCATTTTTGTCTTTTGCAATTTTTTTGAGTTTTTTTACAGAGTCAACAACGTCAACAGCAGAGCAAACAAGACCTGGTAGTGTTAAATTGTTCCAATGATCCATTGTGTAAGCTGCATCTATAGTAAGCAATACATAACCTGAATTTGGTAAATTAACTAAAAAAGACTGATGGCCAGGTGCATGCCCCGGAGTAAAAATTACAATTATTGATCCGTCGCCATATAAGTCATAAAAATCATCATTTTTATCTCTTAAAAATTTCCAATTAATTCCAGGTTTATCAAAGTCTTTTCTTATATATGCAGGCTTTGAGAACCAATCAGGATTAAAAGCATAATCATATTCCTTTTGTTGAACTAGGTGTGTTGCATTAGGAAACCTTCCAACACCACCTGAGTGATCGAGGTGAAGATGAGAATGTAAGACATATCTTATACCTGCTGGATTAACCCCAATAGAGTTAAGTTGATCAATACAATTTTCAGTTTTTCCCATAATTGGATCATAAGCCGCAACAACAGAACCCCAATGAGCATGTTTATCTTCACTGACCTCTTTTGCATTGCCTCCGTCAATGACCACATCCCCTTTTGGGTGTCTTATCAAAAACCATGGAACAGGTATCTCAAAGTCCTCATTAGATTGATTCATTTTAATATATTTCATTTTCGTTTTTAGAGTTCCGGTCTGGAACATATAGAGCCTCATGTCAGTAGAAACTTGTGAGTTCGTTAAGTGACTATATTCTTTTTTTGACTCTTCAATTGCTTCTTTTATGGAATATTCTTTTACTTTTTGATCTGTTTGTTTATTTGTAATAATTTTATCAAATTGATCTAAATCAGATTTTTTGTAACTAACGCTTAATTTTTTTTCCATCTACTTAAATTCTATCTCAATAAATTTATAAATAAAATCATTGTTATTAAATACATTGTGGTTAACTCCCTTTTCTCTAAAGTAGGATCCACCTTTTGCTAGTTTTGAAATTGTCTCCTCACCATCATGATTAACAATTTTTAGCTCCCCATCTAACAAGGGCACTACCACATAATCGTATTCATGAATATGCTGGCCAGTTGAGTCCCCAACTTCAAAAGACCACTCTGTAACTCTAGTTTTTTGATTATCAATCATGACATTGGCTTTAGCCATGTCGTTAGATATTTCTACAGGGTACGCTCTCAGCTTTTTCAGCCTTAAGAGCTTCGGCAGCTTTTGTTGCTTTTTCAACTGAGTCGAAAACAAGTTCAGGAAAAAGAACAAAAGGTTTTGCTCTATCAGCACTGAGCTGTCCAACACACCAGGTTTTACCGGGTTCAACACACATGACCATATATGTCCCAGGAATAGGACCATAATGTCTATTATTCAAAGCAAAAAGGCACTCTGCCATATCGTTTAATTTATCGATGTCTAGATTTTGAAGTGCTTTTTTTTCTAATTCATTTAACGGAGTATCCAGAGCGCCAAGTGTCTCTTTCCCCCATGGAATCTCCTGCATATTTTGTTTTTTCATACTTTAAGGTAAAGGCCCGTCCTTTAAGAAACCTTTAAGCGTATTTTCCATTATTCTAGAGACATTATTATTGTAATTATTATGTGAGAGACTACCGCACCAAGCCAAAGACCCTGGTGCAAACATTGCTCCATTGTTAGGTGTTTTATAGTAAATCATATCAGCTCTGACCATTGGATTTTCATGACCACCACCATAGTAACCACGAACAGCAAAATGTATTTCCTCGTTAACTTGCAACATCATATTAGAGTGATCCTGCGAGCGAGCCAAATAATAAGCATTATGTGGGGTTCCAAATTCTAAGTCGTATCTGTCTAACTCCAAACCGGCAGCTCCTCCACCAACTAAACCAAAATCACCAATCACCTCATCTGCTCCAATCCCCTCAAAGATCCATGAACATTCAGGTTTAAAACTATCTTCTTCTCTTTTGTAGTATGAGGACACGTCAAATCCATAAGATGTGAAAGTTAACCCACAAACTTTAGAAGGTATTCTTCCTCGAGCTCTCCACATACCTCCATATTTACCATCAAAAGCATTATTGTATTCACCTGGGTTAGATGTCCATGCTCTTGTGCCTGCTTCACCTTTTCGAACTTCGGTAATATTAGGGTTGTCAGGATGATACTCACTAATCCAATAAAATCCATCTGATCCTAGATAAAAACATCTACCACCCTGCATTTGATATGACTCTAGAGCATCCATATATTTCTCAGATGAATACTCAGGGTGACTTCCAGTCATCACAACTTTATAACGATTTAATAAATTTATACCTTCATGTTCCAAATCCTCGTCTGTCAGAACATCAAAATCAAAACCTTTTTCTTCTAGCCAATCAGTAAGATGTAAGTCGGCATTGAGTTGCCATAATGAAGGAGAAAGCCAATGTCTGTATTTGGGTCTCATATTAAGGATTGGTCTTAGTCTTGATGATATTGATACACCATGTCCGTCTGAGTGAAGTGAATAAGTTGATAGCCCGTATTCTCTATGTTCATTTAAATATAAATCTGCTGGCTCAAGCACAGGCACTTTACCTGCAAGCAATTGTGCTACCACAGAGTTGGTTCCAAGATTATCATTGGAGTAAGCCATGTAACTATTAGTAGGCAATAAGAATAAAGTTTTTGCAGTTGCTGTCCCCTTGGGAGGTTTAACACAAAATGGAATATAGTCCTCATTTTCTGATTCCTCTCGTCCGTCTACTCTTAGTCTTGCAGCGTAGACACCACTTTTTAATCCCTCAGGTACTTTTAAAGTAAAGTCTACATCCCATCTTGCATCGTCTATATCATCGTCATGAAAATGAATTGCACCGTATTCCTCAGGTTTATGATGGAAAACCATTTCATCCGCTGTCCAGTTATGTCCTGTCATACCTCTGTTTGGCATATTAATAATAAATCCGTGGTGATTATTTGGAGAAGTATCAACAATCTTTGTTGAGGCAATGTTTTTGCCAATATTCGCATGAAAATCCCAGGCACCTACGACTGTTGACCTGACAGTGGTATTACACTCATCATAGCTTGATGCAAGTGTTTCAATTTCAGCCTTCGATAGCGCAATATTAGATAATCTAGGTCTGTCTATCTTTCCATTAAATGTCTTTGTTTGCTCAGGTAATTCAATAGGGTGAGGTACCTCTTTAAAATGTCCGCCAGAAATATGTCTGCCTGATCTATTGTTGAGTGTTGTGGCAGCAATTAGCAATGGAGCGTCATTAGCAGCAGGTAAAACTGAGCTAGTGGTCTCAATAATAGCTGAGGTTTCTTCAATTGGATTCAAAATAGCCATACCCAAGCCACCATTTGTAGATGTAACTCTAGGTTCTTGATGAAGGGTAAGCCTTCTCGATTGAGCATCAAATGTTGCAATAACCAGATACCAGACCTTTCTTAAAAGCTTTTTTTCTGAGGAGACAGTAACAACCTGAGAACCATCACCAATTTCTACAGATAAACAGCCTTCATCATTAACGAAAAGGCCATAGCCTTTTTTTTCTTCTTCATTAAATTTGGTGAAAATTCCTTGTCTGCCTTTGTCAGGGGTGGTTGGGAAAATGTAAGCTTGCATAGTGAAGCTTTCTAAATTTAAATTATCGTGTTGGGGCATGATGATATATGATCCACCATGTATTCTCTGGTTTTTTCCTTGATAGGTACCATTGCAACTAGCGTCTATTTCGGCCTCTTTATATCCCGGGCCTTCAGGATTTGTATCACCGTGTATTAAGCGGACTAATTGAACTTCATAACTGTCATTGTATTCAGCATTAATATAAAATTTAACCTCTTCGCCAGGGTGGGCTGAGTACTTATCACTATAACCTGTTATTTTTAACATTACTCTTCCCCGCTATACTCCTCAAGTAGTCTATTAATTCTTTTTAAAAATATTGCATGTTCACATGCTTCCTCAGATGAATAAGAGTCTTCAGTAATTTCAACTGGCTCACCTCTAACTCCTGTTGTTATTCCAACTCTATAATCTTCATGCCTTCTTAAACAAACAGTTACAAAACCATTTTCTTTACTTCCTCTTCTTAACTTGTCTAATAATGTTTGGAGATCTTGACTGTGCTGAATAACGCCGTGGTCTCGAGTAGCAGCCCTTCCAATTGGAGTTGCTCTATGCTCTTCAATTAGAGATTTTAATTTTTGAGGATCTCTCAACATTTTTAATATGTATTTTTTGGTAATAAAATCATCAGTGTGTTTATGCCCTTTATTTAATTGGACGTTTGACGGGTGCTTATAGCTGTAATCAGACATAATTCTATTTTAGATATAGTTAACCTTTCGCACAGTTTTTTGTTCCAAATAATGAAACACAATACGAAAAATTCTTATTCCTCCTCAGTTTTAAGTACTTTATCATCATAATGCATAAACGGAAAGTATTACAGTTGCCACAGCCATACCTATTAATATAAGTGGCCAACCATACCCTCCTCCCATTCTGTCAATATAGTTTCCTTGCTCCTCAACATCGTCAGGTGCCAAATGTTCATCACCATTTAGTATGGGTTTTTTTGGCAAAGTCGATAAGTCCATCTTATTGGCTAAAAACCAAATTAGAAATATACCCGCTACCCACCAAATTATTTGGTAAGCCCAAAGTGAAGGGACTCCCATCACCCAATTATCATAACTTTGATCCGCACTACCAAATATTAAGTTTCCGAAAATTAACCCTGGGCCGATAGAAAAGAATGCCCAAATTAAAAAGAAGACATAAGCAAGAGATTTTATTTTTTTTCTTGATGGGTGAATACCCATATGTTCATTTAAAAAATTATGAAATGACGCTCGATGTTCTTTATCTGTATCATTACTTGCAAATATAGAGGATAAAAAACATACAATCACATTAAAGAATAAACCCCATAACCCAGAGTAGATTGTTAGTGGCCATCGCCCCCAAGGAAGAGAATTTCCTGTTAGCTTATGACCAAAAGTTTCAGCTAAAGTTACAAAACCTAATCCGGTGATGAGTCCAAGAATTGCCCCACCTCTTGTGATCCATTTAAACCAAAGCATTCCAAGTAAAACAGGAAACAATTGGAAACCAAAAGCGATTGCTAATCCACCAAGTAGTATTAGAGAAGTTTCAAAAAAAGTTGCAAGATACAGTGCCGCTAAGCTTAATAACAACATCGCTAACCTAGCAACTAATAACTCTCTTTTCCATGTAGGGTTACTATCGATATATGGTCTATAGAGATCTCTTGCCACCATGCTGCCTGAGGTCATTAAAAAAGCAGATAATGTAGATTGAAGAGCAGCAATTATGGATATTGCTAAAAAACCAACAATGATTGGTGAGAGATTACTGAAGCTTTCAACAAACACATAAATTAAAGATGATATATTTTGTAGACTTAGCTCAGGGAATATTTGGTTAATGGCAAAACCATTTGAATTAACAATACTATTAGCTCCAAGAAGATGTGCTCCTACACCCAATAAAGGGGCGAATATAAATAAAAATATTCCAACAACAGCACCTGAACCCCAAACTTGATAAAAATAAAATGACCTCGGTGATTTTACTGAATAGCTCCACATCGAAAATGTAGGAGAAAGCACAATACCCATATAAGAGAGAGTAAAGGATAAAATCATAACTGCTGTCCAAGGTCCTCCTAATGGGTTGTTTTTTCCAATACCTGCAACCCACTGAATTACACCAGGAACGTTGAAATATCCTGAAATATCACCGCCTCCGTAACCTCCAGTAGTTCCCCAAGCTCCGAAAGATATAAAACTATTCGCCATAGATAGGTCTTCAAAAAAACTTAAACCTCCTAAGTAATTAAATACACCAACACCAAGTGCTAAGAAAAAAACAAAAAATAACCATGATTGAACAACGCTTACACTCACCATGGGTTTAAATCCACCAGATACTATATAAAATAAGACAACAGCAGTTAGTGCCCACATTGCAGAGTCTCTAGTTATTTCACCTCCGCTAATAAATTCTACAACATTACCTGTTGATCCAATAATTATACCAAGAAATGGAACAGCAAAAAATAATCCGATTATTAGTACTACAATTCTAAGAGTATTACTTTGATAATATTTATAATACATCTCTCCTGGAGTGATAAAATTAAATTTTCTACTTAGCATCCACTGCCTTTTAAAAAATAGTATACTTCCGAGAGGAATTGTTATTACAATTGCAGCAGTAGCTAGAAAAGAGTATCCATCTGCATAAATTAATGATGGAAAAGAAATTATAGTTATGCCTGCAAATGTAGTTACTGTTGCAGAGAAAAAGAATACCCAAGGAGATACACTTCTATCTGCTAAATAATAAGCCTCAGGGGTTTTATTTTTTCTAAGAGTTCTAGCTCCCCAAAAAAGACAAAAGCTTATGTATAGGACAAGAAAGAAAAAAAACCAATAAAGATTAGCGACCATAACTCAAACTTGAATTAAGAGTTGTAATCAGTCTTTTCCTTAATAATTCTGAGTGCCTCTAATAAATATACTCTAAAGACTTCATGGTTTTCACTCATCGGGAAATGACCAATATCTCTCATTTCAATATAAACTCCTCCTTTTATTTGTCTGGCAGTATCTTCTGTTGCTTCGGGAGGGGTTAGGTAGTCATAAGTACCAGTCAGCATGATAACAGGGCACTTGTGACCATCGATATTTTGAAGCTCATCTCTTAAATCATGATCAACTGAATAAAAATGAAGGTCTCCTTTAAAAGCCTCTGATCCTTGAGTGTAATAATGCCAAGTTAACCATCTATCCATATCTGGAGATTGTGGGGCCATTAAATCCCAAACACCACTACCACACACTTGAGCTGCATTGGCATGAGGATGCCTCCACCAATCAATATAAAAGCCAGGGGAATAATGCGCAGCCTCGACAGGAATGACAGCTTTAAATTTATTAGGATACTTCAGAGCTAATTGAAGAGCCACGTTTCCTCCAAAAGAAGAGCCCATAAATATAGGGTTTTCAAGGTCTAAGGCCTTACAAAGTTCTACAATAAAATTACAGTAATGCTCTGCTGTTAATTTGTACTCCTCTTTCCACCATTCTGTATTATGAGGTGGATCTGATTTACCATGTCTTGGAAGGTCGTAAGCGATAACTTGATAATTTTGAGTAATTTCTTCATCTTCCAGCAATCCTCTCCACTGATGATTGTGGCATCCAGCAGTATGCTGACATACTAATGGAGTGCCTTTTCCATTTGAAAGATAAAAGACTTTATACTGTTGACCATCTACCTCGATGGTAACGTATCTACCTATTGGGTCATGATGTTTTACTGCCATAAATTTTTCCTTTCAATTCTCTTGATCATACTGGGACTCCTGATTGTCTTAGCAATTCAAATTGAACAGTAAAGTTTCTAAGATTTTGCATTAAGACTAAATGATTGCCCTCGATTTTAAGGTCTTCTCTAAATGAGGCTGCATAGATACCATGAAACATAGGTTTTGGAACAGGCTTTGCAAACTCTCTCCATGTTTGCTCTGATGCTCTTAATGCAAAGTCGTATGGATCTAAACCTCCAGGGTTAGTATTAATATTTTTAACCTTTCCATCGTGCATCTCTATAATCACTTTCACACTACCCATGTCGAAAAGAAATGAACAAGTGTAATATTTCGCCATCGCTTTTATGGTTTCATCTTTTTCAGTAAGCTCTTTATATTTTTTTGCCCAGGATTTTACATCTATACTCATGAGTTATACCTATTTCTTTTTCCTGGGTGTCTTTGTTGCTTGTTCATCAAATCTCATATGCTTGTCCTTCTTAGGATCATCATAGTCACCAAGAATATTCCTGATGTTACTTGCCTCGCCAGGGGACATACCAATTTCTTTTAAAAGACTATCTAAGAAGGGCTGTTGTGCTCTGTATCTAAGTGCTGAATTCACAACATTATCTGCTAAAGATCCTTTTTTTGAATATCCACCTGAAGACGCAGAGGGGTTTTCAGCGTTGCCGCTTCCTTCAGCTCCTCCTCCCTGACTAAATCCAGGTAATCCATTTACATCGACAACTTTAATTGAGTCAATATTTTGCATTGGTCTAACCCATTCTCTGATAATACCCTCAATTTTTTCAGCGAGTTTTTGTCTAAGAGCACTTCTTCTACTTGCATCACTTCTAGCATTTTCCGCTTCATTTAGGGCTTTTTTGCCAGCTGCTTCAATTTCATATCTAATTTTCGCAGCCATGGATGCTAATTTTTCTCTCTCAGCATTTTTACTAGCGTCTATTACACCTAGAGCTTTTGTCTTCTCAGCCTGTTCGACATCTCGAATGGTGTTGACTTTTTCCTCAGCTTCTACTGCTTTAGCTCGAGCATTTTCTTCTTCCATTTTAGTTTTTAAGACTGATTTAGATTTTTCTAGGACTTCCATTTGTTTTTGCTTTTCTTCAATTTCTATTCTCTTTGCCTTTTCAATATCTAAGACTCTTGTCTCTTGCTCAGCAGCAATTTTGAACGCATCAACATTTTTCTGTTGAGCAGTTTTTGCATTTTTAATTTGCTCCTCAGCCATAATATAAGCCTCTTCAGACTCATACCTTTTTCTAGCTTCTTCTTTTGCTGTTTGAGCTTTTTCCTCAGCAAGTTTAATATCAACTGATCTTTGTTTTTCTAGACGACTGAATTCAACATCTCTTTCTAATTCAAGAATAGTTTTTTCTGTCTCAATATCTTTTTGTTTAATCTCGATAGAAGTTTGTTGTTTAAACTCATTTTGTTCTTTTCTTCTTTTCTCAATTTCTTGGATAAGTTTAGTTTCTTGTAAACTTTTTTCCATCTCAACAAAGTCTTTCTTGCTAATCTTAGCAATCTCTATATCTTTTTCTGAAGAGATTTCAGCCAGCTCAGACTCTTTGTCTTTCTCAGCTTTTGTTTTTACTGTCTCAGTATTTTCAATAGCTCTTTGTTGTTCGATTTCACGTTTTTGTTGATACTTTGAAAATTCTTCTTCTTTTTCAATTTCAAGAGTTTGCTTGATAGACTGGAGGTTTTTATTTCGGATACTTACCTCTGTATCTTTCTCAATATCATTTCTTTTCTTTTTACGTGACTGAGTAAATTCTGTTATTTGAGTTAAACCCTCAGCATCAAATGTATTTGAAGGGTCGAATACACCCACGGGTGCTTGGTTAAGAGATGTCAAGGAAACAGTCTCTAACTCTAAACCAGTGTGCTTAATTGCTTCTTCAACATGAGCTGCAACATTTTTAATGTACTCAGATCTATTCTCTTGAATTTCATCAAGGCTCATTTTTGCGGCTACAACACCTAGTCCATCAACAAATCGACCTTGAACAAGCTCCTTTAAATGATCAGGCTCTAATGTTCTATTTCCCAATGTTTGCGCGGCTATTGAGACAGCTTCAGTTGTAGGAGCTACTCTCACATAGAATTCAGCCGTTACTTCTGCCCTCATTCTATTTTTTGTAATAAAAGATTTACTGCCATTTCGTTGAACCTCTATACAAAGAGTTTTCATACCCACTGAGGTAATGTTATGAATAATAGGTAAAACGAAGGCACCTCCACTGATCACAACTTGTTCACCTCCCATACCGGTTCTAACAAACGCTATTTCCTTTGAGGAACGCCTGTACAACCAATGTAGCAAGTAAACTATAATTGCTATTGCTAACGCTATTAAGATAATTATCGCAATAATATCTGCACCACTAGTAATGTTCATACCTATTTATCACCTCCTAAATTGATGTTATTGTCCATTAACTCTCATGTCTTGTATTGCTGCTTTGTAAATAATTAAACCAAAAACTATTTTATTTAAAAAGTCTGCTAAATTGTAAATCACATTAACACTGTTGGGGTCAATACCCCCACCCAAATGCTCTATGAAATATCCCATTGGGTATATAGCCCATCCAATTGTAATAATAAGTCTGTTTGAGAAAAAAACCATTTGTACATTTTCGTTTCCGCATCTAGCATTTGCTCTTCCGGCCTCTCCAACATATAGCTCACCGAGGATGTACAACCATCCAGCTAACCAAACAATGAAACCTAATGTCTTGCTCATATAACCCGCTGCACCTAAGAAACCTGCTACAACAAAAACTAAAGTTCCAACCAATAATCTCCAGAACATGCCTTGTTTAACTTTGACAACTGACATAAGCATTGCATAAAAAATAAGCACAAGCATTGGAAAGTTAAGAAACCAATCTATATATCTTAATAAAGTCGGGGCGGTGCCGCTAACTACCCAGAGATTTTTTACGAAAAAATAATGTATAGAGGACATCAAGCATACAACAGCTATCATTGTCATCGGTGTATGAAATCTTGTGCTTACTTTGCTACGCTCAAAAAAGAAAAACAATGTGGCACCAATCATGCCAACAGAAATTAACCAGAAAGACCCCCCTACAATGTCGTAAGGGAGAAGCATTTTATTCATTAAAACTTATTCCTCTTAAGTACATATTACCCGTCCTCTTTAACTAATAATAATTTTTGTTTCATATTTTGAAATAAATATTCATTGTAAAAACAACAAAATCTGTTGATTAAAGACATTTTTTTATATTTGCTCCCTAATATGGGGTGCTCTGGAGTAAAGAGCAACAAGAGGTAAAATAAGAAGACCAAATATAAATTGCTGACCCTCAAAACTTAAGCCTAGACCTGCCAAAAATGTACTAATTACTTGCAGTGCAAGAACACCGATTACTGTAAAGCCGTATCCTCCATATCCACCTAATAAGGAAGTTCCTCCTACAGCCACAGCTGCCACTGTTAAAAATAAATATTGATCACCTACACCAATGAACCCTCCACCACTCCAACCAAGTAACATTGCCCCGGTTGCTGCAGAAGTGAATCCACTAATGACATAAACTCCAACCCAATATGCTCTCTCAGAAATTGATAATCTGTCAGCAGATAACCTTTTTCCACCAACAGCATATAAGTTTCTTCCCCACTTAGTGTGTCTTAGTCCAACAATTAACAAAATTGAAATCAATATCCAAATTAAGATAACTGGAGGTATTGGAAGACCAAAAAATTTTCCATTTAATGAGGCCAAATTTTTTAACCAATCTGGAACAACACCAAAAACAGTTCCACCTGTAACAGTAGGAAGTGATACCAATATCTGCACTCCGCCTACTACCATGAAGCCAACTCCAAGCGTGACTATTAGTGATTGACCTTGGAGATTAAAACTTATCAACCCATTGAAAAGCCCGACAATCGTACCAAAAGCAAGAATAACTATAAACGCAAGCCAAGGAGGGACTCCAAGTGAAATAAGTGACATTAATCCTAAATTAGTTGCGCCAATTAAAAATGGTATTGATAAATCTAGGCCGCCTAACATCACAACTAATGTTTGTCCAATAGTTGCAAGCCCTAAGAAAGAGGCAAAGACCAACATAGATTTAATATTCTGCAATGATAAGAAGCCATCAATAGAAACTGATCCTATTATAAAAAGACCAACTAGCACGGCGACTCCTATTATCACACTCTTATTAATATTTAAAAATTTGTATGCAAGAAATGCTAAGATTAAGAAACCTAATAGTATGATTGCTGATACGACTGTTCTACCTGAGAAGAACCCGGGTACCAAAAAACATAGTAATATAAAAAGACCTAAAAGAAGTAAAAATCCCGTAACAGCTATCCAGTTCTTTGCAATAAGGTCCCAAAAAAGGCTTCTTTTACTTGCGGTTTCAGTAGTTTCAGGAGGTTGAGATCCATCTTCCTTTACTAAAGATCGATAAGACCATCTAACTAAGAAAAAATGCCATCCCCAAAGAATAATGGCAACAACAGCTACAGAGTAAAATGCAACCTGTATCCAATCAGTTCTATCTACATAACCAAGAACTGCGGTACCTATCCCAGCAGCAACAGCAAAAAGAATTCCAAGTCCTTTTAAAAAATTATGAGTTCTTTTCTCCATTTACTAAACTTTTCTATCTTCTGATAGACCTCCCCATTTTTCAAGTCCTTCTTGAGATTTTAATTTTATTTTATAAACACCAAACGCTTGCCATATCAGAGGCGAAATAGCTATTCCAATTGCAGTTATTAAAATCATTTTCCAATAAGGATAACCAATTGCGAAGAACATCGCTGACCATGTTAATGCAGCTATACTTAAAATAGCAATGTAAGGTCTGAATCTAGCAAATGATATTTTTGCTCCCATTGTTAAATATGTAAAAAATTGAAATACAAATATTGCAAATATAATTAGAGCTGCTTCTTTAAGCCAAGTAACATCACTTGTGATAAATTCTCCTCGCATAGGTCTTGTATAGTTAATTGATGATGTATCGCCAACAATTAATTCTGTAATAATTGGAGAGTAAAACTTACTTCCATCATCTGTAATAATTGTTCCAGATGGTGAGGCTAAAAAGTATACAGCGAGTATTGCTAATACACCGAGGAAAATAATGAAAACATTATTCAAATTGATATTCGAGAAAAGAGTTGGTGCCGTGAGTAAAAAAAGTAAAAATAAAATTAATATTACAGCGTATCCATCTATCCCAAAGAAACTCTGTCTATTTGACTCAATTCCGTAATAAGATATTGCAGCAAATACAATAAATGAAATTGCTATTGCAAATAATACCAATGTTTGTGTTTTGATTTCTTTTCTAAATCTTGGCATAGCAATTATTACTATCGCAGATGTAAAGAAAACTATTCCTCCTAAAGTTGCGACAGCGTAAGCGAGGCCAACCAAAGCACTCGAGGAAGATGAAAAATCAGGTAATCCTGCACCAACTCTTAGATATTCAGATGTGAAATACTGAGGAGCATAATTTAAAATATATTGTAAGTTGGTGCCCAAATCAGCGTTAACGAAATAAGCCTCTCTCGTGCCACTCCAAACACAACCGAAGAAAATAACAATTGCTGCGATAATAAAAGACACTGTTGGGCCATCTCTATGTTTAACAAGCAAATAGACGAGATAAATCAAGGCTGCTATTCCGATAGCAATAAACATCCACACTGTAGAATTTCCACCCTCTGCGCATGCCTTACCTGTGATTAAACAGTCACTCCCTGACTCAAGAGCTTTTTCAAAAATCTCAGCATCTTTAGATTTACCTCCAAAACCTCCCACAGTCCCTCTAGTCACTTGGTCAAATTTCATATGAATTTGAACAGCAGCAGCACTTAATGTTCCAATAATAAAAAATACAAAAACTGATAAATTTTTGAATGCTTTTTGAATATAAGGAAGTGCAATAAGTATTAAAAGAGAAGCCACCAATACCGCACCATATGATAAGTCTGTTACGAAACTTTGAAATCTTTCAAACCTAAAAGTTGATAGAATAAAATTTATCAAATAAATGTTAACTGAACCTAGAATAGCTCCAAATGCACCGCCTCTTCCACCAATTAAACTTGACCCACCCAATACAAGTGCTGTAACTGCCATCAACGTATAAGTAGTACCTTGAGTTGGGTCTCCAGAACCAATTAAGCCTGTAAATGCAATAGCTGCGAGTGCAGCGTAAACTCCACCGATAATATGAGCGCCAATTCTTACAACATAAATTCTCACTCCACTTGTATAAGCAGACTTTTCATCTGAACCCATTAATTTTAAATGTTGCCAGTAAGCAGTATGAGTTAGTGCATACCAAATAAGTGTCGAAAAAATTAAAAGTATTAGTGTGGGCTGTACTACCTCAGTTCCAGCGCTCCAAGATAACATCCAATCAGGTGCTCTTCCTCCTGGTCTTGGTAAAATAACTAGATTGATACCAGAGAAAGCAAGAAACATACTTAAGGCAACTATTATAGGTTGAACTCTAATAAAAATTACAATTAAAGCATAAAGAAATTGGTAAATTACTCCTATTGCAAGAGCACATATGAAATACGCAACTGGCGATTGGATATAACCTGCAGCATAAAGTTGTATTGTCGTTACATTAATAAAACCAATAAGTGGTCCTATTGATAAATCTACTGTTACTCTGCCGGCTAAAGCCAATGCAGTAAGAGCATAAGTAGCAAGAATAAGGGGTGTTGAAACCATAATTGCGGTTCCAATACCCGAGCCTGAAATAATTTGAGGTCCTCTAATCATCGCAAAAATCATTAGGGCAAAAAATATAAATATTGGGACGATTAAGTATTTTGTTGACTGAGGATCAGAACCTGGAATTTGAGAGGGTTTTATTGCTGCTACAAGTTGATTAACCATTATTATTAGTCAAAATATACGACTTTGATACCCCCTCTGTCAGACTGCGATCTTCCATGACCTACTTTAAGCTTATCTGTTTCAACAATTTTAATTCTCTTTGAGTCCAAATCAATATTTTTAGTAAAACCATTTTTAAAAGATGTCTTACTAATAAGAGTGTTTAAATTATTTTCGATATATTTTGTGTTGTGTTTACCCTCTATAAAGTTTTTGTCTTTGAGAAGACAAATTAAAAAGGGGATGTTTGTCTTAATACCTTCAATCTGGGTGCCCTCTAAAAATTTTATTAATTTGGATATAGCATCGTCTCGAATTAAGTCGTGAGATATAATTTTTCCAATCATCGGATCATAATAGAAACTTACTTCATCTCTTTCATCATATCCCCAATCTAATCTTATGCCATTTGGTATTTTAGGAAATTTTAATTTATTTATTTTTCCTGGAGATGGTAAGAAATTTTGAGAAGGATCCTCTGCATAAACTCTGCACTCTATTGAATGTCCATAAGTTTTAATTTTACTTTGATTTAAAAATTTATTTTTTCTGTTAAAAGCAAAATTTATTTGCATGGAAATTAAATCATTATTTGTAACTAACTCTGTAACAGGATGTTCAACTTGAATTCTAGTATTCATCTCAAGAAAATAATATTTCATTTGTTGGACATCATATATAAACTCTACAGTACCTGCTCCTTCGTATTTTACATCAGAAGATAATTTTACAGCGGCTTGAGCCATATTGTTAATTAATTCCCTATCTACTTCTGGTGCCGGAGACTCCTCAATTATCTTTTGATATCTTCTTTGCATAGAACAATCTCTTTCGAACAGATGCACAGATCCTTTTGCACCAAATCCAAAAACTTGTATTTCAATATGTCGGGCGTTGGTGATAAATTTCTCAATAAAAATATCTCCGTTACCAAAAGATTTTGCAGCAAGATTACTAGTTTTTTCAATTGCATTAGCTAGGTCTTTAAAATTTTGGACGACGCTCATGCCTATCCCCCCACCACCAGCACTTGATTTTACAAGTAAAGGGTAACCTATTGCTTCACATTTTGTCTTAAGTTGTTCATCGCTTAATTTATGAACATTATTTATACCCGGACATATAGGTATATTGGAATTTAGGGCTAATTCACGAGCAATATCCTTATTTCCCATTGATTTTATTGATTTTGGTTTAGGGCCAATCCATGTGATTCCTCTGTTTATGACCTCTTGAGCAAAAGTGTCGTTTTCTGATAAAAAACCAAAACCAGGATGAATAGCATCCACATTTGATTTTGTAGCTATTTCTAAAATCTTATTGTAAGAAAGATAACTTTCCTGAGCTTTACTAGGTCCTATATAATAAGACTCGTCAGATAATCTTACATGCTTTGAATTCTTATCTGCATCTGAGTAAACAGCTACAGATTTGTGACCTAATATTTTACAACTTTTTATAATTCTATTTGCTATTTCACCGCGATTAGCAATTAAAATTTTTTTCATTTCTTATCAACGATATAAGGCATTTTGGTATGATTGCCGTTTGAAGTTTTTTGTGGAATTTTTTTATCAGAGGAAATTTTTTCTCTCAGAGCCTTTAAGATTTCTACAGCATTAGGAGTGTCAGAGTGGACACAAATTGTTTCACATCCTACAACTACATCGTTTCCTTGAATAGTTTTAACTTTATTTTCATTCATTGCTCTTAAACAACGCTCCACAGCTCTATCAGTTGGATAATATTTATTTCGACCCTTGGCTATAACCAAATAACCTGTTTCATCATATTCCAAGTCAGAGTAAAATTCTCCGTAAAATTTTATTCCTCTTTCTTTGTATACTTTTTCGTGAAAGGTATTAACCATTCCGAAAATACCAACATTAAAAATTTCAGCTGCGTCAGCAATTCCATGAGCAACATCTTCCTCTTTCGCGGAGACACCATATAAAGATCCATGAGGTTTGATATGGTTTAATGGCATTCCATACTCATCTAGAAAGGCTTTGATGGCACCAGTTTGATACATCACAAGATTTTTGATTTCATCACGCTTCATTTTCATCGGCCTTCTTCCAAATCCTACTAAGTCAGGATAGGCAGGGTGCGATCCAACTTTCACATCATATTTTTTTGCAAGCTCGACAGTTTTCCTCATTGTGTTTGGGTCTGAGGCGTGGAACCCACAGGCTACATTAGCAGCATCTATATAAGGCATTATCTCTTCGTCATCTGCGAAGGAGTAAATACCAAAGCCCTCACCCATATCGCAATTCAAATCGACCATGAATAATAAATTCCTCTCATTTATAATTTACAGAAAATCAGGCTTTTATGTGAAAATCTTTTCCACATGTTGGAACAATTTTGCTTATATTTTTCAGAATATAGGTATTATTATAGATACTTATATAAGTAAGGAGGATAAAACTATGACATTGCTTAAAAAGTTCATAGCTATTTTAGCTGTTAGTTTTGTCGGTGTCGCAGGTAACTTAAATGCTGACATTTTAGACGAAATTCCAGCTGATATTAGAGACTTCGTTTATAATCCTGACTTTATGGATCCTAACCAACCGCTTGGTGAAAGTGTTTACAGAAATTGGAAAAGTGATAGACCGCTTCCTTGGACTATCGGTTATGCAAGTTCTTACGCAGGTAATCTATGGAGAAAAGGTGTGATGGAGAGATTGTACGGTGACTATTTACCAAAAATGAAAGCAGCAGGTATTCTTAATGATATCGTTGTTACACAATCTAATCTAAAAGACGCGGTTCAAATTCAACAAATGAGACAGTTAACTGATCAAGGAGTTGACGGATTAATAGTCTGTTGCTCAAATCCTGTTGCATTAAATCCAACTATTGAGTATGCGTATGGAAAAGGTGTTCCTACTGCATCAATGACAGGATACTTAACTTCAGAATATGCTATCAGTACATCTGTTAACTATAAATTAACCGGATATTATATTGCACAATGGTTAGCAGAAACTATTGGTGGTGAAGGTAATGTTGTTATCATGGAAGGAATTCCTGGAACATCAGCATCTGACTCACAGCACCAAGGTATGCTAGATGGATTTGCAGAATATCCAGATATTACCGTTGTTGCTGAAATTGCACACATGTGGACACCACAAATTGCTCAAGCTGAACTTCAAAAATGGTTATCAGCTAATACAATTGAAGTTGACGGATTTGCTGTTCAGTCTTCAGGAGAGTCCGGAGCACTTAACGCTCTAGAATCATCTGGAAGACCAATGGTCCCTATGGCTTTGGGTGGAGAAATTGGTGCATTCTGCTATTGGAGAAATAATCCAGACTTTATTGACAGAGCGGTCTATGCATGGCCTCCTGGAGATGATGCAGAGTTTGCGATGAATGTTCTTTTAAGAACTATGTATGGTCAGGGTCTTAAAATCCAGTCTATCTTAGTTCCTCCATATGAAGAAGATGTTGAGACTATTCAGTCTTTTGTCCCTGAAGATTGTGACAGAAACTCAAGTGAGTTTAGAACTGTTGGAATTGAAAACTGGGCTAGTGATGAATACTTAAATAATTTCTTCGATCGTGGAGAAGCATTACTTTAATTTAAGTAATTAATGAATGAAGAAAAAACTTTGGACAGTGCCCCAAACGGGAATGGGGCACAGTCTAACCCCTCTAAGGTCGGAGGAGATATTTATGTTCAAGATGCATCAAAGTCCTTTGGTGTTACAAAAGCCCTAAACGGTGTAAATTTCAAAGCTAACTTTGGTGAAATACACGCCATTGTTGGTGGTAATGGATGTGGTAAGAGCACATTGGCAAAGGTTATTTCAGGAGTTTTACCTTTGGACAAAGGAAAGGTCTCTATTATGGGGCATTCACCCAATTCCCCAATTGAAGCTCAAAGAATTGGTATCGCAACAGTTTTTCAAGAAGTGATGATAGCTGAAGAGGCTACTGTTTATGAAAATTTATTTATTGGATATGACTCTTTTTTTGGGAAAAAATTAGCACATCGAGATAGGGTCGAAAAAGCTGCCTCTATAATGTTAGAGCTATCCGGTGAATTTGTCGATCCATATACAATAGCAAATCAATTATCGCTTGGTATGAAAGCTTGGATAACAATCGGTAGAGCATTTTTAAGAAATCCTAAAGTACTAATTTTAGATGAGTCATCAGCTGCTCTCGATTTTGACTCTACAGAAAGACTTTTTGCAAAAATGAGAACATTAAGAGATCAAGGTGCAGCAATCTTTATTGTAACTCACAGAATTGCAGAGCTAGTTAGAATAAGCGATAGAGCAACAGTTATGAGAGATGGGGTTGATGTTGGAGTTTTAGCAGGAGAGGAAATTACTGAAAAAAATCTTCTCGGACTTATGACAGGTGATAAAAAATTTTCTACAGCATCAGAAATAAAAGCTACACCTCCAGACTCAATCTCAGATGAAATAGTTTTGTCTGCTAAAGATTTAAAAGTTTGGGAAAATGGAGATGTTATTAACTTTGATCTTCCAAAAGGTGAGATACTTGGAGTCACAGGACTTGATGGGCAAGGACAAGATAATTTTGTTAAGGCTCTTGCAGGTATCGATCAACCACTTAGCGGAGAAGTAATTGTTAAACAGTCTGATGAGGAAAGAGAGAGAACCAAGAAAGATTACACTACTGTGAATAGCTTGTTAGATGCCAAGAAAAGTGGAGTTGGATATGTATCTGGAGATAGAAAAAAAGAGGGTATTTTTCCTAACATGAGCATATATGAAAATATGGTCATACCTTTATATAAAGGAAAACAAGCTAAAACATCAGGTGGATTTATTGGTTTTATTAAATGGATGGAATTAAACGGTATTTTTGATTGGGAAGTAGAAAGATTAAGTATTAAGACAGGTCCGAAGAATAATCTAATTACCTCATTGAGTGGAGGAAATCAGCAAAAAGTCATGATTGCCAGAGCTTTCACAACAACTCCAAAAATACTAATACTTAATGATCCAGCGAGAGGTATTGATGTTGGCGCAAAACGAGACTTATATAAACACTTAAGAATTTTCGTAAATGAAGGTGGTACAGCGATATTTCTATCAAGTGAACTCGAGGAATTTATAGGATTATGTCATCGAGTTTTAGTTTTTAGAGATGGGAGCATATTTGAGACCTTTGAGAAAGAGGATATTAATCCAAATACTATTCTTGAAGGAATGTTTGGTCATACTCAAAAGAAATCTAATGATAATAATTTATCAAGTACGCAAAATTCAAATCAAAAAGCTAATACTAATGCAGAAATTCAAAATAAAATTATTAAAGCGACTGTGCCTACAAATGTCAAAGTAGTAGATTTTACAGATAAACCTAAGAGCAAAGAAAAAATTAAAGTTAAATATTTTTAAATTCAATGGTTCAAGAATATAAAAATACGGATTTAGATTTATTTCAAAAAATAGATTTAACCAATCCTAAAGATGAGTTATTAAAAAAAAACAAGATAGGATCATCGCAACAAGAAAACAATAATATAAAATTTAATTATTTAAATCACGAGATTTCAAAATTTGAAAATTTAGAGAGTCATTTATCTCAAGATAAATCAAAAAAAGTTGATGATATTTTTTTCTCTCAACTTGATGTTGACGATTATGCTAGTTTCAAAAATATGTATCCTCATAATATTTCTCAACCTAAATTAAATGTAAGTAAACTCTCTGTAAAAAAACATATAAACGAGGATGGCACTTATCCCAATTTAGTTTCAAAGAATACAAAAGATAAAACCTCAGAGATATTTCAGGGAATTTACCCTGAGCCAAAGTTTTTACCAGGTGGTGATAAATATTTATTAATAGAATTTGGTAATGTGATGAATTTAGAATTGAACTTTAAAGCTCAGGGGCTATCAAACTTAATTAAGACAGCAAATATAAAGGGAGTTTACGAAACACTCCCATGTTTTGCCTCAATGATAGTTCACTACAATCCAGATGATATCGGCTATCAAGATTTAATTAATGAATTGAAATCATTGCTTAAAGATATGAGAGATAATGATGATACTGTTGTAAATAGCAGACTTTTTCATTTCCCGACTGTCTATCTTGACAAATGGACAAAAGAGGCAATTGAAGACTATATAGCTAAAATCACAATGAAAAAGCCAGATCCTGAGTTCATTACAGAATTAAACCAATTAGATGATGTAAATCATTTTGTCAGAGTTCACTCTGGAACTGAGTATTGGGTGGCTTCGCTTGGTTTTTGGCCCGGTTTACCATTTACAATGCCGCTTGACCCTAGGTGCAAATTAACCGCTCCAAAGTATAACCCACCTAGAACATGGACACCAAAAGGAACTGTGGGTATGGGGGGATCGTCCACAGCTATTTATCCTGATAGGCTACCTGGAGGTTATCAAATTTTTGGTAGAACCCCTGTACCTATTTGGGATCCTGACAAGAATTTTGATGTTTTCAAAGATAGCATTTGTCTATTTAGGCCAGGAGATAGAATTAAATTTGTACCTTGTGATTATGATGAGTTTGAAATGATTGAAAAAAAAGTTGAGGATAAGTCATATCGATATGATTTAATTGAGGAGCATAAATTTTCTATCAAAAAATATAAAAGCTGGTTGTCTAAACTAGATTATAAAAAGAAGTTTTAAATGTTTGAAGTTATTAAACAAGGACTAGAAACATCAGTGCAAGATTATCCCGGGAGAGTTGGTTATCTTAACCAAGGGTTTCCTCCATCAGGGCCAATGGATAGTTGGTCTTTTCGACTTGCCAATTTACTTGTAGGTAATGAGGAGAGTTTTGCAGCGCTTGAGTGTCAGTACACTGGTCCAACTTTAAAATTTGAAAAAGATCATGTCATTGCGGTCTGTGGTGCTGATATGCAGCCCAAAATAAATGGAAATTCTATTCCTATGTGGGAGAGTGTTTTAATAAAATCTGGACAAACTCTTGAAATGGGTTTTACAGTATCTGGTGCAAGATCTTATGTGTCTTTTGCTGGAGGCATTGAGTCAGAAAAATGGCTAAACTCTCAATCAACTTTTCACAAAGCAGGCGTTGGTGGCATTGATGGTCATGCTTTGAAAGACGGTCAAAGAGTCCCTTTAGGTCAAGCTAATGGGAAGATCGGTAGAAAAATTAGAACTGACTCAATTCCAGAGATTAGCAATAGTGGTATTTGGGAAATTGAGGTTGTTCGGGGACCAAATGATGATTGGCTTGACGACGATGGATATGACACTTTTCTTAAAGCAGAGTGGAAACTTCAAGCAAGAAGTGATCGTACTGGATTTAGGTTGGATGGACCCACTTTAAGTTTTACCGAAAAAGCTACAAATAAATCTCCTGAACATGGCTATGAACCCTCAAATATAATAGATCAGGGCTACCCAATTGGTGGTATTAATTTGGCGGGTCAAACGCCAATAATACTTGTAAATGATGGGCCTAGTATGGGTGGGTTTATTGTACCTTTTACTGTTCCATCAGCCTCTTTTTGGAAATTAGGACAAGCTAAACCAAATGAAAAATTTAAGTTTAAAGAAATAAGTGTGCAAGAGGCACAGGAAATGAGATCTGAACAAACCTCCATCTGCTCAATGGGAAGTGTCATATAATATGTCTACAGAAGTTTTAACGTCAGTTCCAGGTAACATATGGAAAGTTTTAGTAGAAGTTGGTGATGAAGTAAGTGAGGGGGATATATTATTTATTATGGAAGTTATGAAATCAGAGGTCAATCATAACGCTCCAGTTAGTGGAACGATAACTCAAGTTAACATTAGGAACGATCAAGAGGGTGTAAGCCCTGGTACTGTTGCTATTATCATAGATTAAATGACAGATACTCCACTTTTATATAATGGGCCTACTTCTCCTTTTGGAAGAAAATGTAAAGTATCTGCTCTTGTATTAGACGTTGCTCATAAAGAAGAAAAGATAAATATTTATAAATCAAGATTTCTGGATGAATTTAATCCATTAAGACAAGTTCCTACTTTAATAGTTGGTAATAAAACGATCACAGACAGTGATAATATTTGTTTGTACTTTGATAGTATTTCAAAAAAAGACTCTATATATCCAAAAGATCGTTATTGGGAAAGTATGACAATGATAAGTGTTTCAAATGGAATTATGGAAAATGCAGTTAACCGTTATATAGAAATGTCAGCTATACCAGAATTAGAGCAAAGACATAAATCAATAGAACGTTATGAGAAAAAAATTTTAAGATCCATTGATTGGATTGAAAGAAAATATGATGAGTTCGTGACTGACAAGTTAACGATTGATCAAATATCTGTTGCCTGTGCATTAGACTATACATCTTTTAGATTTACTGATGCCTGGGGAGAAAATAATATTAAATTAAAAAAATGGTTAGAAAATATTACTAAGAATGATTTTATGAAATCAACCTTACCTGGAGAGAGTTTTAAGTATGAATAAAAGATTTAGAAAATTTTTTCTACAAATGATACATTATAAGTTGATGAGATATATTTTTGTACTTCTTCTAAGTTTGCCATTATTGTCGATAAATTTGAATGCAGAGTATGAGATGCACATCCCAAATTGTACTCAAAAAGGTGTTGAAAATTGCGGTGGTTTTTTATTTGATAATGAAACTGGGGATGTCCTTTTTTGTGGTTCTGAGAGTTGTATCGATTTAAAACTGCCAAAATCTTGGAAGGCAAAACAGAAAGATAAACTATCAAAACAAGATCAAATATTAGAAATGCTCTCTAATATTCAGGTTGGATCTGTCAACACAGTTCAAAATGTTGAGCCTTCCTCAGATACAAAAATTGTAAATCAGGAAGTGAAATCAGAAGAAAAGAAAGATGAAAAAGAGGTTGTCAAAATAGAAGAGAAAAAAGAGAAGAAGATAGAAAAGTGTGACAAAGAAAAGAAAAGTTTGTGTAAAGGTTCTGGTGGCATGCAACTTGGAGGAACCGGAATGAAACTTAAGAAACCAACAAAAAAATAGTTTGAAAAAAAAACAAAAGAGATCATTAGCTTCTTTAATATTAATAAGAGAAAAACTTGCCCATGACCTATGTAATGAGATTTATATGAGTAAAGATGAAGCTTATGAAATTATAGACTTTGCTTTCCAGCTTAGTGATAAATTACCTGAAACCTATGATCAACTGAAATCAGAAATAAAGTCTTATATAATTATTAATATGTTGTCTCTAGTTACTAAATTCCACTAGTATCAATTTCTTCTTTTGAAATATTTTCTTTATTTTCATTAAGTAAATTTTCATAGTTCGAATTTTCATTACTCAAATAAGCACTATCAGTTAAAATTATATCCATTCTCCTGTTATTAAAGCTATAATCACAAGTAACTGAGAAAATTAACTCACTACTATTAGATTTATTGCTAAGATAAATTTCCCAAGTTGTTTTACTTTTAAGTTTATTTGGAAATTGTTTAACTACAGTTTGAAATAATTCGTTGTTTTTCTTTTGAAATGAGTTAATAAAGCTATCTTGAATGTCAAGGCACTCAACAGGACTGAGTTGCAATTGATTATTTGAGCCGTGAATTTCGTAAATATTTCCTGTTTTTGTTGATTTTAATGTGTATTCAGTAAGATATTTGTTTGCTATCAAGACGTTGTCCTCTTTAATAGAAATGCTCTCAATATTACCTTTCTTTAATTTTATACTCCCATCATTTTCATACCTAAGAATGTCCTCGTACAATTTATAACCAAAAAGCTCAATTGATTGTGCATTCAAACAAAAAAACATGCTTACTGTGAATAATGTCTTAAACATAAGGAATTTTAACATTGATTTAGTTCTTTGAAATAGTGTTGAGCGGATATGGAACATCTTTGATAGAAAATTTATGACAATATTCAACACCCTCTAAAAGTTTTGACCATAGTTCGTTTGCATCCTTTTCTAATTCTGGGATCGAATATGATGCTAAGCTTAAAAACCATATCTTAAAAGAGTCCTTTGATAGTCTATCGACATTTGAATTGACTAATGTTGAAAAAGTATCTTTCCACTGTAGTAAGAGAACATCAGCTTCTTTTTTTGATAAATTCTGTGGTGATGTAAAGTATTTTTTTTGAAGTGTTGATTTATCTTGTTCTAGGATAGATGTTTTAAATTGGAATGCATTATCGAGAATTGATGCTTTTTCTTTACTATCATTTATTTCAATCCAATTAATAAAGCCTTTCAATAATCTTGAGCATATGTCATGGAGTTGTTCATTATCTATTTCTTCTTTCATATAATTTATTAAAATTTAAAATTTCAAGAATGACTGTATCTCTTTTGCTAGAGCCAACATTTCTAAACACCCTTTTCCAGTTCTTTGTTTTTCTACTACTGTTAACCCTAATCCCATAGTTGATACAAATATTTGTCTATTACCCAAAATCGTCTTTGCTTTTTTAACATTCATTTTGTTAACAAATTTATGTGCTTCTTGAATAAGTTTAGATTTTGCATTTGCTCTATTAATGAGTATTAATATCTCTCTTTTTTCTCTTTTCGCTAATTCAATTATGGACTCCGTGGCCCAAAAATCCACTTGAGAGGGAGATATCGGTATAATGACAAGGTCAGCTATTTCAATTGCTGGTCTTCCATCAGCGTCAATTTTGGGAGGAGTATCAATTATTACTAAATCAGATTTTTCTTTAAGCGTTTTTGCCTCATACTGTGCGCCCCAGAGGCTTGCTGTTTTAAACTGAATCATGTTTTTATTTTTAAGTTTTTCATTTCTGGTAATAAACCACTTACCTAAACTGCCTTGAGGGTCTGTGTCGAGTAATGTCGTGGATAAATTATTTTTTAAAGAATAAACAGCAGCTAAATTTGCAGCTATAGTGGTTTTTCCAGAGCCTCCTTTTTGTTGAGCGATGGTAATAACCTTAGACACAATTCAAGTATAAAAATAAAAAACTCTTAAGAAAGCCTTATTAAAAAAAAGTTGTGGGTTGATAGGTACTTAGAATAGGTTTGGTAAAATTATATAGGAAATAAACCTCATATCATCTATATTGCTATCGTGAAAGCGTTTCAATTCAACACTACTCCTGGAATAAGATTTGGAAGTGACTATTCAATAGGCACAGCAGAAGAAGTTTCTAAAAAACTTGGTAACAAAATACTATTTGTAACTGATCCGGGTTTAGTAAAAATTGGGTTACACGAAAGAACAATTACTGAGCTTCAAAAATACTCTGAAATTTTAATTTTTGATAATGTTGAAGCTGACCCATCTATAAAAACACTTATGAGTTGTGTACAACAGGGAAGAGATTTTGATGCAACAGGTGTAATTGGATTTGGTGGTGGATCATCAATGGACGTATCGAAATTAACTGCACTTTTGATTGGCTCAAACGAAAATATTCATGAAGCTTGGGGAGTGGCTAATGCTAAAGGGCCTAGACTCCCTCTTGCACTTTACCCAACAACTTCTGGTACTGGTTCTGAAGTAACTCCAATTTCTATTATCACACAAGAAGATTTAGAAAAAAAAGGAGTCTCCTCTCCTATTATACTTCCAGACCTTGCAATTCTTGATCCATCATTAACACTCGGTCTTCCCCCTCACATTACTGCTGCTACCGGTATTGATGCAATGGTCCACGCGATAGAGTCTTATGCTTCAAAAAGTGTGAACAATAATTTGATCTCCCAAACACTTGCAAAGGAAGCATTGAAGCTTTTAGGTAGTTCTATAAGACAAGCTGTCATTAACGGAAAGGATATTGAAGCAAGATCAAATATGCTTGTTGGCTCTATGTTAGCAGGTGTCTCCTTTGGAAACTCTCCAGTTGCTGGCGTTCATGCTTTAGCATATCCGATTGGAGGCACTTATCATGTCCCTCACGGTCTTTCCAACGCACTTGTCCTGCCATATGTTTTAAGATTTAATATATCTGATCAAAATGCATCAAAACTATACAGTGAAATAGCCCCGATTGTTTTTCCAGATATTGATACAAGCACCAGCACTCAAGATATTTCTTCAAAATTCATTGAAAAGTTGTCAGATCTATCAAGTGAATTAGGTTTAGAACAAAGATTAAGAGATCTCGACATCCCTGAAACTGCATGCGAAACAATGGCTAGAGATGCTATGAAACAAACCCGATTACTAATCAATAACCCAAGAGAAATATCTGAAAAAGATGCTTTTGATATTTATAGGTCTGCATGGTAAAAACTTCATCTGATAAGAGATGGTAAATTTATCATCTTGAATTATTAAGATTTTAAACTAAATAATATGAAAAATGTTAAGTGTAATAGATATTTCTAAAAATTTTGGCGATTTTACTGCCATTAATAAACTCTCTTTTGAGGTCAAAGTTGGTGATGTGATGGGGTTCCTTGGACCTAATGGTGCTGGCAAAACAACTTCCATGAGGGTAATAACAGGTTATCTTAAATCTGACAGTGGAAACGTTATCATAAACAATAAGGACACTGAAATAGATCCCATTCACACAAAGTCAATGATTGGCTACTTACCTGAAGGTGTTCCACTTTATTTGGACTTTTCACCATATCTTTACCTAGACTACGTTTGCCAAGTAAGAAATATAAAAAACTCAAAAGTAGCAATAAAAAAAGTAATTAATGATCTGCAATTAGATGAAGTAAAAGATGTTCCTATTGAAACTTTATCAAAAGGTTTTAAAAGACGTGTTGGAATAGCACAGGCTCTTATTCATAATCCCAAATTACTGATCTTAGATGAGCCAACTGATGGATTGGATCCCCTTCAAAAGTTTGAAGTAAGAAAATTAATTAAAAAATTATCTAAAACGAAAGCAATTATAATTTCTACACACATTCTTGATGAAGTCCCAGAGGTTTGTAATAAGTGTCTTATTATTAATGATGGACAAAAAGTCTTTGAGGGAACTCCAGCACAGCTTAAGAAAAAAATTGGTAAATCCCTAGATGAAAAATTTAGAAAGTTAGTAAGCTAATGTTGGCGCTGATTAAAAGAGAACTTAAATTATATTTTATTACTCCTGTCGCCTATATTTTTACTGCAATATTTATTTTGACCTCTATGTCCTTGACATTTTATTTTGGCTCGTTTTTCTCCTCAGGAGTTGCAGACTTAACAGTTTTTTTTAGTTTTATCCCATGGGTTTTTATTTTCTTTGTCTCTGCAGTTACTATGAAAAGTTGGTCCGAGGAAAAAAGACTTGGTACTATTGAATTATTAATGACTTTGCCAATTCCTTTGTGGAAGATAGTGTTGAGTAAATTTTTTGCAACTTGGGCTTTTGTTGTATTCTCAGTTGTTTTGACGTTTCCTATTTGGATTACAGTAAATTATCTTGGAAACCCTGATAACCTTGTAATTATTGGCCAATATCTTGGTGTTATTATCATGGCAGGTGCTTATGTCTCTCTTGGAATTTTCTTTTCTTCGTTAACTAACAATCAAATAATTGCTTTTATTTTATCTATTTTAGTCTCATTTCTTTTTACCATAAGTGGGTTTCCTCTTATGATTAATTTTATAACTGGGATTTTACCTATTGAAATAGTAGAACTCATTTCTAGTTTTAGCTTTTTGACTCACTTCTCAAGTATCCAAACGGGTTTCTTCTCAATTAAAGGATTGTTTTTCTTTTTATCCTTTATTGCTCTTTGGAATTATTTAACAATTATAAAATTTTTAAATCGAGACTAATGAATAAATTTTTACAAAAAAACTATCTTATAGTATCTATATTAAGCACTGTTATTTTATTTTTGTCCTTTAATTTTATAATCCAAAAAATCAATTTTAATTTAGGAGTTGATTTTACCTCTACTAAAACTTTTACTCTTTCAAGTGGTACTAAGAGAGTTATAGACGAAATAGAAGAGCCATTAAAAATTACTTTTGTGTATAGCAGAGACTTGTCTAAAAATATTCCAATTATTCAAAATTATGCTAATCAAGTTCAAGGTCTATTAAACAGATATTCAGATCTAGCTTCAGGTAAAATTGAATTAAACTTTATTGAACCAGAGCCTTATTCAGATGATGAAGATTATGTAAATAGATATGGTGTGCAAGGTTTTCCTATAGATCAAGAGGGGTCCAAAGTATATTTTGGATTAATTGCTTCAAATACTACAGATGACATAGAAACTGTTCCCTTTTTTGATCCCTCAAAAGCTGGCACATTAGAAAAACAATTAACTGACATTGTATACAAACTTAATAGATCAAAAAAACCAATGATTGGTTTTTTATCATGGGTGGACACTACACCCCCAATGATGCCAAATAATCAACTTGGACAGGGAGAATACACAATACTTGAGGAGCTTAGTTATTTTTATGATTTTGAGTTTTTAGATACAGACGTAGAGAGTTTTGAAGGCATAGACTTATTGATAGTTTATCACCCCTCTGATATTAGTGACAAAACTGAATATGCAGTTGAACAATTCATCTTGAATGGGGGAAAATCAGTTATTTTTGTTGATCCATTTTTTGAGAAAAATGACCATTCGAATAAATCATCAAATTTAGAAAATGTCTTAAAAACCCTCAATATTAACTATAATAGCAATGTTATTTTAGATGGCGCTCAAGCAACAAGACTGCAGACACAACAAAACATAACTGAAAATACATCTTTGCAAACTATGTTGAAATTGAATTGGCCTGAAGTCAGAGGACAGTTCATCAATCAAGCTGAAGAAATTGGGGACGGTTTATCTTTAATTAGACTTGTGTCTCCAGGTGGTCTTTCCCCATTAAACGATGAAAGTGAAATTTCATACACACCTATTATGTCCTCCAGTGAGGTAACAATGGATCTACCTATGAAAGAGGTACATGATCCAATTAAGCTCATTAATAATTTTCAGCCAACAGGTATTAGCTATGACTTTGGAGTAAGATTAAGTGGTATCGCAAAAAGTAATTTTAATGATTTTGAATTTAAAAATGATAATCATTTAGAAATATCCTCAAAAAATATAAGTGTAGTAGTTTTTAGTGACGCTGATTTTATAAGAAATGCCTTTTGGGCAAGAATTCAAAAATTTTTAGATACCAATGTTATAGAGGCGACATCTGATAATGGAAGTTTAGTTACAAATGTGTTTGACTCAATGACAGGTTATGATGAATTTATTGATCTGAGAAACAAAGAGGCTCCATTTAGACCGTTTGTTGTAGTTCAAAAACTTCAAGCAGAAGCAGAGCAGATGTATCTAGGACAGGAACAGCAATTACAAGCTCAACTTGATAATACATTAAATCAAATTCAAAATTTATCAGGCGGTAGAGATGTAGAAAGTGTCAATTTATCTGACAAACAATTAATGGAATTAGCAAATTTTCAATTACAAGTAGAAAATACTCGTAAACAACTAAGAGAAGTTAGAAGAAATTTAAGTAAAGACATAGATCGATTAGCAAATCAAATAAATATATTAAATACTTTTTTAATACCTGTTCTTTTAATTCTACTAATGTTTTTTATTCCAAGACAACTCGGTATAAGAAAAAGAAAAAGCAGATAAATGTACATTAAAAATTTAAAAATATTGGTTTTACTATCTTTTGGATTTTTAATGATTGCCCTTGGCATGTATTTTGATGGCAAAAATATCTCTAACAAGTCATCATCTGAAGTATTATTTCCTAGTTTTGATGATGTTTTACCGGAAATAGCATACATTGAATTTTCTAATCAAAATGGAAAATCTGTTATTGAAATCATTGATAATCAATGGCTTATTTCAAGCTCAAATAATTTTCCGGCAAATACTGAGCTTTTAAGTAGGTTTTTTATTCAACTTCGTGAAGCAAATATTTTAGATGCTAAAACTAATCGTGAAGATCTTTTATACAAATTGGGTCTAGATGATGAAAATAAAATGCAATTAATATTAAAATCTGAAGACGGTGAAGTATTGTATTCACTAGATATTGGTATTTATAATTACAATATCCCAGGATCTTATATAAAAGCTCCTGAGTCTAATCAATCTTATTTGGTTTCAACAAACTTAACCGCCGATGTATCTGATTTCTATTGGGTACCCACCGATTTAATAAATGTCGGTAAATCTCAAATTCAATCAATTCAAATTTATAATCAAAATATGATTAACTTAAGTATGAAAGAAGGAGAACTGAAACATACAAATTTAACCTCTCAATTTAATGAAATTGATAATGATAAAATTATCGATGCTCAAAATATATTAACTGATCTTCAACATAATGGTTTTATACTTAAGATAGAATTACCTAACTCTCCAGATTTAAAAGCTAGGTTTACACTCAATAATGGAACTATAATTTTTGTAAATCTTTACGATATTGAGGGTAAAGGTGTTCACGCTACTTTTGATTGGAATTATGTCGATGATAAAGTTCAAATATCAAAGTTTATAGATCCATTGCTAGATGGAAATCAAATACAAGTTAGTTCTGTTGCTTTTTTAAATAATTTTGCTTTTAGCGTTCCTCAAATATTTTTTGATACATTGAATATAAAATTAAGAGAAAAAACCGAATAATTATTTAATTTCTCCAATTTCAAACTTCATTTGGTGTTTATAAATTTGTGATGGGTTTAATTGCGTTGAAGGAAATTTTCGATTATTAGGTGCATTTGGAAAACCCTGAGTTTCAAAACACATACCTTGATATTTTTTAATTTTAATACGATTACTGGAATATTTTAAATGTTGACCAGTATAGAATTGAACACCAGGTTGATTTGAAAAAATTTTTAGGGATATATTGCTTTTTGGTGATTGTATTTTAGCTACAAACCGAGAATTTTTTTTTATGATAAAATTTTCATCAAATCCCTTGAATTTATTAGTAAATTTATCACGTATCCTAGTTGATTTTTTAAAATCAAAACGTGTTCCTTTTACATTCATTACCCTACCAGTTGGTATATTTTCAGAATCATTTTCTAAGTACTGATTTGAATTGATTTGGACGTAGTGATCAAAAATATCTTTTTTGATTTTATCTAAATTCCAATAGGCGTGATTTACTAAATTAACGTGAGTAGTTTTTGATGTTTGTGCACTTATATTGATTTTGAAGGTCGAATTTACAATTGAGTAATCACAAATGGAATATAATTCTCCTGGGAAACCCTGATCTTTATCTGGTGATATACAATAATAGCTAATATGAGATTTAGAGAAGCTCTTAACTTGCCAAATTTTTGAGTCAAACCCTTTTTTACCGCCATGTAATATATTTTTTCCCTCGTTTTTAATTAATTTGTATTTTACTCCTTTGATCTGAAATTGAGCTTTTTTTATTCTATTTGCATACCTGCCACATGTTGCGCCTAAGTAATTTTTATTATTTTTATATGATGAGATATTTCCTAAATTAAGAATTAAATTGATTTTTTTCTTTTTGTAAAAAACTTCAAATAATGTTGCACCAATATTAAGAGTCTTAACTCTTAAAAACTTATTTTCAATTGTGTGTGATTTAATCATTAATGATTAAATTTTTGAAATATTCTCTAAAACTTTTTTTGTTACTTCTTTTAATCTTGGGATAGTTGAATTGATTAATTTGATACGGTCATAAGTATTTGGATCTTTTACAATTTCCTCTCTTAAAGTATCGCCAAAAGTTTTTCTGAGTTCAGTACCGATATTAAACTTACAAACATTCGTTGTATTTGCTATCGTTCTTTTAAGTGTATCGTCGATACCGCTACTTCCGTGAAGCACCAATGGTACTTCGGTTAAGGTTTCTATCTTCTTTATGACTTGCATATCAATAGAAGAGGATTTGTTTGTCTGCAAGTGTACGTTTCCTACACTGATGGCCATAGCATCACATTTGGTTAATTCAGCAAATGTCTTCGCTTCTTCTGGATCTGTGCTTTGTGACTTAGCACCATCATTGTAACCAACAAATCCAATTTCTCCCTCAACGGAAATATTTTGTTTATGAGCTAATTCAACGATTTCACTTGTTTTATCAACGTTTTCATTAAGTGAAAGCTTGGATCCATCAAACATTACAGATGTAAATCCGTTGTCAATTGCCTCTAAACACTCTTCTTTAGTATAACCATGATCTAAATGACAAACTATTGGACTAGATGATTGCTCAGCCAAGTATCTAAACATTTTACCTAAAACTGGCAGAGGTGTATTCGCTCTACAACCTGGTCCTGCTTGAAGAATCACAGGCACCTTGAGCTCTTCGGCTGTTTCTGCATAACATCTTGCATCCTCCCAACCTAGTACCACTAATCCTGCAATGGCATAATTATTTTTTTTTGCTTCTTGTAAAACTTCTGAGAGGCTAGCTATCGTCATTTATATTTTGCTATCATATCCTTAATACCTGGGATTGTTTCTAATTGGTAAGCATGAGTTTTTTGGAAAGATTGAATAAGTGATCTTTGAGAAAGACCTACTAGGATTGTAAAATAATACATCTCATATCCTGGGGCAACCACACATGGATGATATCCTTTATTTATTGCAATAGTAGAGCCATTAAAAAGTTGATAACCGTGACCCTCTTTTTCATCTTCTGATTGCATAATTTGAACACCAAAACCATGTCCTGGTTTAAATCGATAATTATAAACTTCATCATGCCGTGTTTCTTGAGGGAGATCATCTGTGTCGTGTTTGTGAGGAGGGAAGCCTGACCACCCTCCAGCGCCAACAGTATATAATTCATTTACTAATAATCGACCAACTTGATCATGATGTTTCGCACCCAAGATATGTTTAATTTTTCTGTGAGTTTTTGTATCGTCTGAGCCATATTGAACAACATCTAGTTCTTCTTTTAAAACGAGAAATGGCTCTAATTTTTTTTCATAAATTCCACCAGCTATGAAACACTCAGAGGAGTCAGATAAACAAGTAATTTTACATTTTGAATTTGTAGGAATATAACTACCCTCAGGTTCACCATCCCATACGTCAGTTGTTCTTTTTCCAATCTGTCCTAACTTATTATCCTCCACGGTAATCTCGACGATACCTGTTGCTGGAACTACGCTACTTTCATGTTTTGATAGTTGGTATTCATAGGACTCACCTTTTTTTAAATTGATAATATTAAAATAAACTAAGGGTACTGTTTCATTTGTTTCTCCAAATAAAGCTTGATTTTTATTATCTGAATAAGGGATGTGCATCTATAACTCCTTTTGATTTTGGTTAATAAATTTTTCTAATTCCTGATTGTTGGGCATAGCTGAGGAACAACCTACTCTTGTTACAACTATTGCAGCATTTGCGGAACCCCGAATTACTGCATCCTCTAAACTAAGGCCATTGTATAGGGAGCTTATAAAACCTCCATTGAATGCGTCGCCTGCACCCGTGGGTTTAATAGCTTCGACATTGAATGTCCCGTATTGGCTCTCATTTTCTTTAGTAAATACTTTAGATCCCTCTTCGCCCATTTTATAGACAATCACTGATGGTTTTTTTTTAATATACACTTTTGCTAATTCAAGTCCATTTGTGGAATTATCAGCCACATTAAATTCCAAATCGTTTCCAATGATAATATCCATTTCATTCATAATTTCCTTATAAACATCTGATTTGATTGTATCAGACTCCCAGTTGTAAGGCCGATAATCAAGATCGATTATTAATGGTATCTTGAGATCTGAAGTTAGTTTTGAGGCAACCAAAACAGCATTCCTTGAAGGTTCTCCTGAAAGCGCAGTTCCAGAGATGAATACTGCAGAGTAATTATTAAAATTAATTTTATTAATATCCTCCTTATTAAGTTGTAGATCACAAGGATTACTTCTGTAAAGAATAGATTGGTTATTTTTTAAAATAGTTTCAACAACAGCTATTTGTGTTTGAAATGATTTATTAACTTTTCTGCAGTGTTCTACACCAACTTTGAATTCATTAAGTTTGTTAATTATGTATTTTCCGATTGCATCGTCAGATATACAAGTAAGTAAATCAGTGCTGACACCCAAGTTCGATAGAGCAACACAAGTATTTGCCGCCGAGCCCCCTAAATGAGAAGAAAAGTTATTTACATCGGAGATTTTTGTACCGGGTGGCTCTGGATAAATATCTAATCCTGCTCTCCCTATTACAAGAATTTTTTTTGTATTATCAAATTTCATTTAATGAAAATTAAGTCTAGAGGAATTATTGTAATTACTTAAGAATTTTTTGTATTTCCTCTTGTGAAAAATAATCTGTCTTCTTAAAAGTAGTCTTTATCTCTTGGGGTGTTTTGGTGTCTGCTGCCTTCATTGTTGATTGAATAATATCCAAAACGTGTAACGATAATTCTCCGCTACATCTGTGTTCAAGTTCATTATCAATACAGTATGCCATTTCAGCTAATCCGACACCACGGTAGTTCGCATTAGTTGGCGACTCATTAGCCCTACCGCTATGAGATGTAATATTAATTTTACCAAGGGGCATATCATCAGTTTTGTGTTCTTGCCAAACACCACTATCATCAGTACTTGTGTATACTGAGCCTCCAAACATATTTGGATCAGGCACAATCATAGAACCTTTATCGCCGTAAAGCTCTATGTGATTACGTTGGTGAGCTACAACATCAAACGATAAAGTTATTTGAATTAAAGCCCCATTATGAAATTCTAAATTAACTAAATAGCTAGTTTGACATTCCACATCAAACTCCTGATCTTTTTTTGGACCTATGCCTATAACTCTTTTATCGAAAACTTTCGTAGAAATACCATGAACGCTTTTAGCAGGGCCAAGTAAATTTACTAAAGCTGTTAAATAGTATGGTCCCATATCTATAACTGGGCCACCTTCATTATTTGCAAACCATGGTTCAGGATTGGGATGATAAGATTGAACTCCTGGATAAGCAAAAATCGCATTTCCAAGTCGAACATTTCCAATTTTATTATCGTTTATTAATTCAATAGATTTTTGAATTCCACCACCCAAAAAAGTATCAGGAGCATTGCCAATGTATAAGTTTTTACTTTTAGATAATTTTAAGAGATTTTCACCATCTAAAAAATTTACAGCCATTGGTTTCTCACTATAAACATGTTTACCACTCTCCAGCGAATTTTTTGCTACCTCGTAATGAGCCTTTGGAATAGTTAAATTTAAAATAATATCGACTTCACTATCATTTAATATTTCATCAACAGAACAAGAGTTTATATTATAAGTTTCGGCACATTTTTTAGAATTTTCATGATTAATATCAGCACATTTAATTATGCGAAAATTATTAAAATAATCATGTCCTCTAAAATATGTTTCAGAAATATGACCACATCCTATTAAGCCAACATTAAAGACTTTGTTCATAAATATGAATTATTTGTCTAGGCCGCACATATTGATGTATTTTATTTCAATAAAATCATCAATTCCATACTTTGAGCCTTCTCTGCCAAGACCAGACTCTTTTATTCCTCCAAATGGTGCCTCTGCTTTTGAAGTTAATCCAGTATTGACTCCAACCATTCCGTATTCAAGTGCCTCAGCAACTCTCCATATTCTTCCGATATCTCTAGAATAAAAATAGGATGCAAGTCCATATGGTGAGTTATTTGCGAGTTTAATTACTTCTTTTTCATCTTTAAATTTGTATATTGGAGCCACTGGCCCAAATGTTTCTTCAGTTGTAATTTTTGCTTCTGGTGGGACTTCAGTGAGGATTGTAGGCTGATAAAAGTTCATTCCCAAAGAATGTTTAGATCCACCAATTGCAACTTTTGCGCCATATTGTAATGCATCTTGGACATGCTCCTCTACTTTACTTAAAGAGTGCTCATCAATCATGGGTCCAGAGGCATTTTCCTCATTTAAACCATCTCCTACTTTTATTTTAGAGACAGCATCAACAAATTTTGAACAGAACTCATCATGAACTTTTTCTTGGACATAAATTCTATTTGCACAAACACAAGTTTGTCCTGTATTTCTAAATTTGCTTTGGATTGCACCCGCAACTGCATCATCAATATTTGCATCATTAAATACAATGAAGGGTGCGTGACCACCAAGTTCCATTGAGACTTTTTTTACAGTTCCAGAACATTTCTGTAAAAGTATTTTTCCAATTTCTGTTGAACCTGTAAAAGATAATTTTCTGACAATTGGATTTGTGGCTAATTCCTCTCCGATTTCAGAGGCCTTTCCTGTAATTACATTTAAAGTTCCTTTTGGGAAACCTGCCTCCTCAGCCAAAACAGCTAGTGCGAGTGCAGAATAAGGAGTTTGACTTGCTGGTTTAATTACAACTGGGCACCCAACAGCTAAAGCTGGTGCACATTTTCTTGTAATCATAGCATTAGGAAAATTCCATGGTGTAATAGATGCCACTACACCAACTGGTTGCTTCAAAACAACAATTCTTCGATCGGTCATGGGATCTGGAATTGTATCTCCATAAACCCTCTTTGCTTCTTCTGAGAACCATTCTACAAAAGAGGCTCCATAGCCTATTTCTCCGCGTGACTCATTTATTGGTTTTCCTTGTTCAACTGTCATGATTTGAGCTAATTCCTCTTTATTTTCAATCATTAAATCAAACCATTTTCTGAGTATTTCTGATCTTTGACGTGCAGATTTTGCCCTCCATTCAGGCCAGGCATTATTTGCTGCTTCTATAGCATTTCTAGTTTCAGATGTTCCGCACTTAGGTACAGTGCCGATCTCTTTCAAGTTAGCTGGATTGTTAACAGATATTGTCTCACCTGAGACGGCATTAACCCATTCACCGTTAATGTAGCACTTATCTCTATAAAATTTTGAGTCTTTAATTTCCATAAATATTTATAACAGTTTTAAGTCTTATTCTACAGTGGCAATTTTACCACCTACAGGGATCATGTCTCCTTCTTGTGCAATTATCTCTGTTAATTTTCCATTAACTGTTGAAGGTATCTCAGCAGCTGTCTTATCAGTCTCAACTTCGCAGAGTATATCTCCTTCTTTAATTTCATCTCCGACTTTTTTAAGCCACTTTACTACTTTTCCCTCGTCAACAGTTTCTCCAAGGGATGGCATTATTATTTCCATAATTATTCTCCTTTTAGTTTTTTTATAACCTCATTTACAATTAGTTCCACTGATGGAATTGTATTATCTTCAAGTATATCGGCACTTGGTAAAGGTACATGTGGTGTAGTTACTCTAGTGACAGGGCCTTTTAAATTTTTAAAACAATGTTCTGAGATTAAAGATGATATTTCCGCTCCCCATCCACAAAGTCTTGGATTTTCTTCTACTGTCAAGACATGACCAGTCTCGATTACAGATTTTTTTATTGTTTGTAAATCTAGGGGCACTAGAGATCTCAGATCGATTACCTTTGCATTAATATCGTGTTTGTCTTTCAAAATTAATGCAGCCTCTTTTGCTCTTTGTGCCATTAAAGCTAAACCAATAATAGTAATATCTTTTCCCTCGTGAAGCGTATTAGCCTCCCCGATAGGAATGGATATATCAGTTTGTTCAATTTCTTCTTTAAATGCATAAAGTGATTTATGTTCATAAAATATAACGGGATCAGGGTCCTTTACAGCACTATCCATCAAACCCAACACGTCACTAGGGCAGCTTGGTGCGACTACTTTTAAACCTGGTATCATCATAGACCAATTCTCTAAACTTTGAGAATGTTGTGCACCAAATTTTGACCCTCCACCGTTTGCGGTCCTGATGACCAATGGAATGTTGATTTGGCCATCTGACATATATCTAGTTTTAGCAATTTGATTTGCCACAATATCCCAACAGACAGCTAAAAAATCTGAAAACATTATTTCTGCTATTGGTCTTAAGCCTGTCATTGCTGCACCCATAGCTGCACCTAAAATCGCCTGTTCTGAAATTGGTGCATCCATGACTCTCTCTTTACCAAACTCCTCTAAGAGACCGACGGTCGCTTTAAATACTCCACCCGCAGCACCTACGTCTTCGCCAATAAAAAAAACTTTTTGATCTTTTCTCATGGATTGAGCTATAGCGAGTGAAACACTTGCTCTGTATGTTAATTGTGCCACTCAGAACCTCCATTAGCCCATACATCAGTATATATTTCTTTAATTTCTGGAATTGGAGAAGCCATGGAAATTTCAGTTGCTTTTTCAACTTGATCCTTAATTTTCTCCTCAATTTCAGAAATTATTTTTTCATTGATATTAAAATCTAACAACTTTGCTCTGTAATTTTTTATTGGGTCTTTGTTTTCCATCCAATCTTTTACTTCCTCATCAGGTCTGTACTTACCTGGGTCAGCTCTTGAATGCCCACTATGTCGATAAGTCTTGGCCTCAATTAAACTTGGACCTTTACCCTCTCTCGCTTTTGAAATAGCTTTTTCTGCTGTTCTGAGCATTTCATCAGCATCATTTCCGTCCACAATAATTTTATCTAAATCGTATGCACCTGCTCTATCAGCAGCTGGGTGCTCAACAGCAGTAACTTCATGAATTGGTGTATATTCCATATATAAATTATTTTCACAAACAAAAACTATGGGTAAATTCCAAATCTTTGCCATGTTCAATGCCTCATGGAATGCTCCGATATTCGTAGTACCGTCTCCAAAAAAGCAAACGCTTACCTCATTTGTTTTATTATATTTTGATGCTAAAGCAGTGCCATTGGCTATAGTTAAATGAGCACCTATAATAGCATATGAACCCATAACTCCATTATCTACATCTGTAAGATGCATGGATCCTCCTTTACCTTTCATCAAGCCACACTGTCTACCCATTAATTCTCCTAAAACTCCCTCGATTGAGGATCCTCTTGCGAGTGTATGTGCGTGCCCACGGTATGTGCAAAATGTATAATCGCCCTGTTTCAAGGCGACTCCAAAGGCACCTGCAATAGCTTCCTGACCAAGAGCTAAATGGCTAGTACCTTTGATAAGATTTTGAAGAAAAAGATCATATGCTTTTTTTTCGACTAACCTTAATTTCAGCATCATTTCCCATAATTGAAGTCTTTTCTCTTCTCCTATATCGTCATTTAATTTATCTACCATTAATATTTATTAGCAATAGGTAGATCTTCAGCGGGAAACAAGGAAATCACTTGGCATCCTTTATCAGTAACAATCAATTCTTCTTCAATTCTTGCAGCAGAATAACCATCTTTTGCGGGACAATAAGTTTCAAGAGCAAAAACCATTCCTTCTTTAATTTCGTCAGGTGAGTCCATTGAAACCAATCTACTGATTATTGGTCTTTCATGAATTGCCAAACCTAAACCATGTCCAAACTGTAATGCGAATGCTGACATTTCATTTGCAAAACCAAATTCCTCAGCCTTCGGCCATACTGATGCAATTTTATCTGTAGATACTCCAGGTTTTACAAGTTCAATGGCTTTGTCTAGCCACTCTCGACATTGCTTGTAGGCATCATTTTGAGAGTCTGATGCCCGTCCAATATTGAAGGTTCTATAATAACAGGTCCTGTAGCCCATATAAGATTGAAGTATGTCAAAGAAAGCTTGATCACCAGGTCTAAAAATTCTATCTGTAAAATTATGTGGATGCGGATTACATCTTTCGCCTGAAATGGCATTTATTGCTTCAACATCATCTGAACCAAGTTCGTATAAAAGCTTATTTGCATTGGCAACTATTTGGGCTTCACTAACGCCAGGCTTCATAGTCTCATAAATTTGATGATAAGTTGCATCAACCATCGATGCAGCCTGGTTTAATAACATTAGCTCATCTCTTGATTTTATTTCCCTTGCTTCAAGAAGAATTTGCTGTCCATCAATTATCTCTAAACCCTCTGCTTGAAGAGCAAACATCATTGCTGGTTCAACAAGATCCACTCCAACGGGTTCATTTGCTAATCCCTTCTCATTTAACATTGATTTTATTTCTTTTGCGGCATTTTTCATTAATCCTGCATCAGGATGAACTGTACCCCTCAAGCCTACCATTCCTGCCTTCCAATTTTCTTTTGGAAGCCAAGGCGAAAATAATTGGTGATGCTTAGCCGCTGAACCGAAATCCCACAGCACGGGATCATGGTCTTGAGCTAATAGAGAATATCTACATATTTTGTCTCTTGACCACTCTCCAATAACTGTGCTTGTGAGATATCGGATGTTGTTATTATCAAAACAAAGGAGTGAACCGGCTTTTGAATTTTTTAGAGCCTCTCTGGCTCTTCCTAGTCTATATTTGTGAAGTCTAGGAAAATTAATTCTCTCTTCATAATCTACATTTGTCCTTCCATGAGAAGGTACTCTTCTATGCCAATCGTAATTTGGATTAATATCTTCAGGTTTTATGATTGAGGGTTCACTCATTTATTGAATTACCATCCCTCCATCAATCATAAGTATTTGTCCTGTCATATAATCAGACTCACTAGATGCTAAAAATGATGCTGTGCCCACTACGTCTTCTGGATAGGAATACCTCTTCATCAAAATCATATTCTCTGCAATTGAGTCCATTGACTCTCCGGGTTTGTCAAATTTTCCAATTGCAACTAAATCTTTATCTAGTTGCTCCCATAGCTCTGTTCTAACTACGCCAGGGCCATATCCATTAACGGTAATGCCATGCTCAACTAAACTTTTTGCACCACCTTTTATTAGAGCAGCAATAGCATGTTTGCTCATTCCATAAACCACAACATCATCAAAAGTTTCTCTGGATAAAATAGAAGCTACATGAATAATTTTGTAAGGTTCTTTTTGTTTGCCTTGTTTAATCATTTGTCGGGCTTGTTCTTGCATACCTAAAAGGGCTCCTCGAACATTTATATCCATAATAAAATCATAATTTTCCTCAGTTATATCCATGAAGAAGAGTGGTTTGTTTACTCCAGCATTATTTATAGAAACATTTAGACTACCAAAATTTTCAACTGTTGCTTTTACAGCAGCTACGTGATCTTCACGATTTCGCACGTCTACCTTACATGAGATAGCCTCACCTCCAGCTGACCTAATTCTCTCTTCAACCTCTTTACAACCGTCAAGGTTGACATCTGTTAGACAAATTTTGGCTCCTTGGGCAGCAAAGTGCTCTCCTACCGCAGCGCCCATGCCTTGAGCAGCGCCTGTAATAAGGACATTTTTCCCTTTTAGTCTCTCTTTATCCATAAATTTCCTCCATCTTTATTATATAATAAGTAATTAAATTACTGACTTCAAATATATTCAAAATGAATATTATCTACCTAAAGCCGATCTCTTTTTTTCCAGCAAAGATGTTTTTCGTTCATCAATTGTGGCAAGCAGACTTTTCCTAGCTTGCCGCGAGTCAAATACCCTAGACATAGTTTGGAAAACTATAACGATTACCAAAAGCACTGATGTAAATAATTGAACAAAATGAACCTGAAGTGCATAGAATACGAGACCAGTATTTAAAAAATTAACTGTTAAAGCTCCGATAGCAGCTCCTAAAACACCACCCTTTCCCCCTAGTATACTCACACCTCCAACAAAAGCTGCTACAGTTCCTGCTAAAAGAAGGTATTGCAGTCCTAAGCCTTGAGCCGTTCCTGATTTCAAACCAATTACAGTTCCAGCAAAACCGGCACAAAAACCTGATAGCGCAAAAGCTATAATCATTGGGCGTCTTAAAGGTATACCTGCAGTAAGTGCTTCTTTTCTTGCACCACCGATCGCATATATTTCTCTTCCATATTTTGTGTAACGCATAAAAATTCCTACACAAATGAATATGAAGATAACCGTTAGGCTAGCAGGAGAAAAATACATTAAAACTTTAGTAGTAATAAAATCAGGAACTCTAAAATCTGTTAACATAACCGTTTTTTCTTCAGCAATTAGTAAAGCCACACCTCTAAGCAACATTAGCGTACCAACTGTAATCACAATCGCTCTTATTCTTATGAAAGCTATAACAAAACCTTGTGTTGCACCGATTAAAGTTGAAACTGAAAGTCCTATAATCATCGCTAATGGGGCGCCTAAGGGGTCTGTTAATTTTACAACTATCACAGCACATAGGGCTGCGTTTGACCCAATTGATAAATCAATTTCTCCAGCAATTATACAAATTGTTAATGCTAAACCTACAAGGCCCAAGACTGCAAACCTTTCAAGAATAGCGAAACTGATATTGTGACTAAAGAAAACCTCTATATTAATTGCAAAGAATACATAAACACAAAATGATAATAAGATTGCAAAAGAGAGATCCACATCTTTTGTAATCTTTTTTAAAAAATTTTCCATTATTCCTGAGCCCTACTTCCTTTAGCAAATAAACCAAAAACTATGATGCTAAAGACGATCATTAAGCCCACACCAACTATTCTAGGTCCACTATTAAATCCTTGTAAAACCATCATATTATCAACCATAGCAATAAAAATTGCTCCCAAACTAGTTCTTAAAGTAGATCCATAACCGCCCATTATTGAATTTCCACCAACCATGACAGTTGCTATAACGAGTATTGTCATGTCACCTGAAGATCCAAATTCTGCAGAAAAATAATTAGATTGAGCACTATCCATTTGAGCAACAAAAGCAACTGCAACAAAAGCACAGCAAACAGAACAAATTGTAAAAACTATTATTGCCATGGAAAAATTTTCATGACCAGTGGCTTTTCCAGCAGCTTTGTTTGCTCCGACTAAATAAACTTTTCTTCCAAAATTTGTATGTCTTAAAACTATTTCAGCAGCAATGGCTATTAAAATAAATGACCATGTAATACTGGGAAGACCTAGAAAAGAACCAGTCCCTAACCATTCTGCATCATGAGGTCTAGTAAAGTTTATTACAAGGTTATCACTCCACCATGCACCAATACCATATAGGATGCCTGCTCCACCTAATGTTACTACAATTGGGTTGCCTCCCATTCCAACAAAATATCCTTGTATTACTCCACTTACGACACCTACTGCTAAAGCAGCTAATAGTGAAACTAAAAAGTTTCCTGCAAGATCCGGTGATCCAAAACCAGTAGCCATACCCATAGCAAACGTAACACCACAAATTGATGCTGTTTCTTTTAATGACAATAAAAAAAAATTTCCTGACAGAGTTACAAATGTGAGTCCTATAGCCATAATGCCATATAGTGCTGCATCTCTGATAATTGCTTTAAAATTGGTTATTGTTAAATAATTTTCTGTGAAAAAAATTCCATATATAAACATCACAGCAAAAAGTGACAACAAAATAGCAAGAAGTGTGCGATCTTTATAGAATTGTAAAAATTTTGTAGAAAAAGGTAATTGATTATTTTCGATAATAGCACTCATAGGTTTGTCTCGTTAAATGGGTCAGTAATCTCTTTAAGAATAAGAGGTGTTTTAATTTTTTCTAATCGGTGTTCATCAATCATCATTCCTCTATAAAATGTAATCACCCTGTCAGGAAGATATGTGATTTCTTGGATATCAGTAGAGGCAAAAATAATTGTAATTCCCCTTGCTGCTAATTCTCTCATTCTTTGATATATCTCTGATTTAGCACCAACATCAACACCTCTTGTCGGCTCATTCACAAGCAATACATCGGGCTTAATTGAAAGCCATTTTCCTAATGCTACTTTTTGTTGATTTCCGCCACTTAAAAGACCTGACTCATCGTGCATTCTTTTGACATCAATTAAGAACTCTTTTGCTAAATTTTTGGAATAATTATCCTCAGAACTGCCAAAGTTAAAACCATATTTTGATATAGCACCAAGTGCTGGGGAGGTTAAATTCTCAAATATTGGACGTCCAAGAAAAAGACCATCTTTTTTTCTATCGGAGGAGCAATATGCAATTTTTTTCTTTATAGCATGACTTGGTGATTTTGGTAAAAAGGTTTCACCGTTCAAAGTGAGTGAACCTGATCTAGATTGAAGTGCGCCTGCTATGGAGGCTAATACTTCACCTGCTCCACTACCAAGTTGCCCAGAGAGTCCAAGTATCTCTCCCTTGAAGGCTGAAAAACTAACCGGCTCTAAAACGCCATCAGGCCAAAGTTCTTTTACTTCTAATTTTGGATCATCACTTATATGGTCAGCTTTTGATGGGAACATATTTGCCAATTCTCTTCCAAGCATAATTTCAACTAGTTTATTTACATCAATATCTTTAGTTTCTTGAATACCTTGACTTACTCCATCTCTTAATATTGTTATTCTTTTTGTAATCTTAAAAATTTCGTCCAGTCTATGACTTACATATATTATTGATTTACCATTTGCTGCAAGACGCTCAACCATTTCTAAAATTCTTCGACTCTCTGCTTCACCCAACGCAGCTGTAGGCTCATCTAAAATTAAAATTTTTGCTTCTCTCGAAATTAATCTAGCTACTTCTACCAAATGTTGTTCACCAACAGATAATAAATTTATTCTAGTAGTTGGGTCTACTTCAGTTAATCCAACTTCATCAAGATATGGGCGTGCCATCTTTGCCAATGTATTAAGAGTGGCAAATTTTTTTACTTTAGCTCCAGTAAGAAAAATATTTTCTGCAACTGACATATTAGGAATCAAGCTTAATTCTTGTTGAGCAATAGCTATGCCAGACTCCTCTGCTTGTGAAGGCGTTTCAAATTTTACTTCTTTACCATTGATTTGATAGCTGCCTTTAAAACCTGGGTCAAATCCACTTATAATTTTTACAAGAGTTGATTTTCCAGCTCCATTTTCTCCAACTAGTCCCATAATTTCACCCTCATTTATCTCAAAATTTGCCTCTTTTAGAGCCTGTATTGCACCAAAAGTCCTAGAAACTTTAGAAATTTTGAGAATTGGATTTGTGGACATATTAAAAGAGATTGTACACCTTTTTTATTTATTAACTACACACAGGGATGGTTCCCCTGTGTGTAGAAATTATTATGAAGAGACTAAAGCTTAGTCCCAAGCACCTGAGCAAAGCTCGTTGATGCCATATAACTTACCATCAAAGCCTCTAAGTGCTGTGAAGTCCATAGTGGCACCAGTCACTGAAGGGTTAGGCGTAAAGTTAATGTAGTTTGCTAGCTTACCGTTCTCCATGTACTCTTTAACAAGAGCTATAGCTAATTGACCTTCATGAAGAGGTGATTGTAGAGTAGTACCAAATTGCTTTCCATCAGTAATCATCTGCTTATCACCGTTACACACAGTACCAACTGTGATGACAGCATCACTATCTACACTGCCACTTTTGCCAGTACCTGCATACCAGTCAACATTATAACCAGCTTCTTCTAAAGCCTTAATACCACCAGTTAAGATCGCGTCGTCCATACCATATACAAAATGAATTCCCTGATCTTTAACTTTAGCTATTAGCTTAGCTGCTCCTTTATAACCGTTAGCCTGTCCAAATCCCTCACCGATGTCACCGATAAGATTTAAGTCAGTTCCAGCGATAGCTTGTTTGAAAGCATTTATTGATAAGCCATATCCACCGTAAGAGTGAGGATATGATAATGCAATTACATTATATCCATCTCCACCAGCAGCTTGTTTCATCTTCATAGCTTTAACCATCATCTCACCTGCGTTATAAGCGCGAAGACTATCATCTGGTCCGGCATATCCAAAGATGAATGCTTTATCTTGCTCATTAGGTAACTGATTGATTTTTAAAACTGGTACTCCAGTTTTAGCAAGCTTTCTCAACGAACCTAAACCTGCAACAGCATCAGGTGGCCACCAAATAAATACATCAGGTAGTGCGCCACTTGACAAGTATTGTTCTACTTGTTGGTTTTGCTCTGCTTGGTTATAGTTGTTTTCAAAAACAGTAATATCATAGCCATATTGCTCTGCTGTAGCTTTAATACCTTTAACGAACGCACCAACATAAGCC